>CABUIY010000001.1 GCA_902491765.1 uncultured Collinsella sp.
CAAAACCAGGAAGAAACGCCGCCTCATAGACAATATGCCCTTGAACGAGTTTAACGGCGGCGTTAAAACTAGTTTCGTTATTTTGCTTTGCCCACAATAAATACCTTCCCACCCATTTTGTTGCTTTACACTCGGCTTCATTAACCACGAGCTCCCTTGTCGAGAGGGAGTCCAGATGGTCCTCAAAATAAGCGATTAGGTCTTTCCTGCACTTACTGTTGGAATACTTCTTCTTTTCTTGTTTACGTGCATATCGGCCCATGTCATTGATAAGCTTGGTCAGATCGCCATTAATTTTATGTAACGCAGCACTGACATCAGCGGTTTCCATAGGTTTGGATGTGTGCTCATAAAATCCATTAGCTCTTTTGATATAGCCACTTTTAGCCAACCGACGGAGAAGGCCCTCGACAACAGGAGAAGGTAAACCGATACCGCATCGACTGACTATCTTATCGACCACATCGGTAATTTTGAATTTCATACCGTAGAGTTGGAGAACAGAGTCTTCTACAAATGGCATGAAAAGACCCAATCGGTCGGTTTTGTTTGCATCCGTTCCAGAGTCAATTGCCGCCTCAAGAAAAGCAAGGGAAGCAAGTGCGTTGGAAGAACGCGAGTCGGTCTTCTTGGACATAGAATCGGCCTCTCAAAAAAGACCCCGCAATCCATTAAGGCTGCGGGGTCAAAACTAAATCATTTCCCAAGTCAAGATAGTGTCTTCAGCAAGATCGTCCTTTACCGCGCGGCCAATAACCACATCGGCATAAGTCGGAGCGATTCCCGTGCCGGGGCGCTTGGGCATCAGGTCCTCCTTGGCGATCACCTCGCCGGCCTTCATGCCACGCGTCAGCACAAGCGAGCGCCTCGCCTCACGGCGGGGCGTCTCCTCGCAAGCGAGGACCGTCTTCTCCGAGGAGCCCAGGATCCTGTCATGAATCGGAAGTTCTCAATGGCGCGTTTGAAGTCCTCGACGTCGCCGGAGTGGTAGCGATCGTTTCCAGGAAGCGACTTGTCCAGCGTGAAGTGCTTCTCGATGACCTCGGCACCGAGGAGGTATGCCGTCGAGAGCGTCTGCATCGAGGCGTCCTCAGGCTTGCTCGCGCAGCACTGCATGTGGCTATCGATCGACTCGTGGCGACGCCCCCAGAAACAATAGGAGTCGACCCCTCGGGCCGCGAGCCGCACGTGCAAGCCGCGCAAAATGGAGCCGGTCGAGTCGTTGTAGAAGCCCTTGAGCTGGACGTAACAAAGGGGCCTATTCAGGCCCTCCGCCAACTCTAGTGCTTCGTCCACGAGAGCGTCGGTCGTCGTAACGTCACCCACGATCATTACAGGCTCTTCCTCCACACCATCTTGTCCACGACGCCGGTGTAGCTCTGGATGATCTTGACCACCTTGGTGGAGACGGTCTCGTCGGCGTAGTCGGGAACGGGCGCCTCGGGAAGCGAGCCCTCGGCGTCGAGCTCGACGGCGGTGCGGACGGCCTGCAGCAGACCCTTCTCAGAGATACCGGCCAGCGTGAAGCAGGCCTTGTCCAGGGCCTCGGGGCGCTCGGTGGAGGTGCGGGTGCACACCGCCGGGAACGGGCGGCCGACGCTCGCGAAGAAGCTGGACTCCTCGGGCAGCGTGCCGGAGTCGGACACCACCGCGAAGGCGTTCATCTGCAGGCAGTTGTAGTCGTGGAAGCCCATGGGCTCGTGCATGCGCACGCGCGGGTCGAGCTTAAAGCCGGTGGCCTCCAGGCGCTTGCGGGAGCGCGGGTGGCAGGAGTACAGGATCGGCATGTCGTACTTCTCCGCGAGCGCGTTGATGGCGGTGAACAGGCTCGTGAAGTTGGCCTCGGTGTCGATGTTCTCCTCGCGGTGGGCGGAGAGCAGCATGTAGCGCTTGGGCTCCAGGCCGAGCTCGGAGAGCACTTTTGAGGCCTCGATCTTCTCGAGGTTGGCGCGCAGGACCTCCGCCATGGGAGAGCCCGTGACGTAGGTGCGCTCCGGGGCGCAGCCGGTGTCCTTGAGGTAGCGGCGGGCGTGCTCGGAGTAGGCCAGGTTGACGTCGGAGATCACGTCGACGATGCGGCGGTTGGTCTCCTCGGGCAGGCACTCGTCCTTGTAGCGGTTGCCGGCCTCCATGTGGAAGATGGGGATGTGCAGGCGCTTGGCCGCGATGGCCGACAGGCAGCTGTTGGTGTCGCCCAGGATCAGGAGGGCGTCAGGCTGCACCTCGACCATCAGCTTGTAGCTCGCGGCGATGATGTTGCCCACCGTCTCGCCCAGGTCGGCGCCCACGGCGTCCAGGTAGACGTCCGGGTCGTCCAGAGACAGGTCGCGGAAGAAGATGCCGTTCAAGGTGTAGTCGTAGTTCTGCCCGGTGTGCGCCAGCAGGCAGTCGAAGTGTCGGCGGCACTTCTTGATGACCTCGGACAGGCGGATGACCTCGGGGCGTGTGCCCACGATGATCAGGAGCTTAAGACGACCGTCATCTTTAAATCGAACCGTTTTATCTTCTACCATATTTGTCATTTTTAACCTTTCTTAATTGTTTGTCTAAGTGAGAGGTCCGGCGGAAAGTTAAGCAGGCGCTTCGCAACCAGCTTCACGAGTACACCGATGTAATCCTTGGCGGGGTACAGCAGCTTACGCTCGATTAGCCGCTCATACGTCATATCGAGTTCAACGGTCTCAGGGTGTCTGAGCGGAAACGGGAGTTCGCAACCATCCATTGAACAGAACCGGTTCGTCATATCTAGCGAGAGATCATTGCCACCGTGCTCCGAACAGTCGTCAACACCAATATTCTCTATAAGGTTCACTGATGGGGCGATGCCAAAAAATCCGCCCGTCCTGAGGGTCCATGCCATATGGTAATCCCAAGAATAGTAACGCCCAGTACGGCCCTTGTGTGCTTTCTCGTACTCCACGTTGAACAGCTGTTGGAGATAGAGCCGCCTCACCGAATACGTGTTACGAGCGCGCCTCATGTCCTCGGGAGTTGTCTTGTTCAGGTCAAAGTCGTAGGAAGATAGAAACTTGTCTCCCCATGATGCCCATCCACATGGCATAAGTTGTCGCGTAAATATGTATGAAGCATTATGTGGCGCTTCGTATTGCGATAGATAGTTAGTCCCGCAGATCCAGAGAATCTTATCATTGTCACGATAGCGCGCTAGCATTTCTGCACAGAACGGGAAGAATGACAAAGAAGGTAGATTGTCGTCCTCCAAGAAAATGGCAACAGGCTCCCGCTCGAATACTCGCTTCGCGCCAAGTGCGATGTTTCCGTATACCCCCCTATTCTCCTTTGCGTAGTCTCGCACAACCTCACAGTCCCAAGTAATAAGAGAGTCGACGCCACGCCTCACTTTGTCGACAGCGAGGCCTTCTGCCTCATCTCTCCCCTGGTCAGCAATGAGATAGAGCTTACTAGGCCGAACCTCAGCAAGTCTATCGAAAATCCTCTCAAGAGTATCGAGACGTTTGAAAATGAATACTGCGACGGGAATGTCGAACGTCTTGTCATCGCTCAATGTACGTAGACTCCTTTCTGAATAGCTCAAGAGTGCGTGCGCATTGGTCCTTAGAGCCCTTGTGGTCGATGACATAAGTTTTCGCACGCAAGGAAAGTTGGTGCAGCTCTTCAGGATCCATCGCGAGAGCTCGATTTAAAGCCGCCTTAAGGCCTCCATCCGTTGCATCGATGAAAAGACCTTCATAGTCTTCAGGCATTCCATCCAGCCTGTAAGCAACGGTTGGCACACCCGATGCAAGGTACTCCATCATCTTCGAGGGAAAACTAAACTTCGTATAATCCCCTTCGTTCTTGCGCGGGTTAACGAGAATGGTGGCGCCATTGCGCAGGCCTTCAATCTCTTGGGACGGCAGTACGCCCAGGTATCGCACCATAGGATTCTCAGACTGCAGAGCCGTCATCTCATTTGCCGCCTCGCCGTCACCGCAAACAACAAGACCGATTCCTGTATCGTCAAGCCCCTTAAATGCAGAAATTAACTCGCCTAACCCATAGCGGTATTGGAGCGTCCCTGTGTACAAGATATACCGCTCGGGCAGATCCCGTACGATGGCTTCAGGCTCAGAAGCGTCATGTTCGTCAGCAATGCCCTCGACAACGGCACACTTCGTCAAGTCAACTCCAAGGTAAGGAGCCATTGCAGCTGTCAAGGGGACGTAGCAATCCATGCCCTTCATGCCTTTTGAAACAAAATGGTTCTTAAGCCTGTGCAAGAATCCCGTTCCACGGCTACCCAGCTCCATGTATTGAGGTAAATCAGGAACGATAAGGGCGACAATGCTATTGGGATATTTCTTTTTTGCGTGATGCAGCGCAGTCACAATGGGATAAGTGGCGGCATAGCCAACGAAGTAAAGTTGTTCACAGTTTCTGGAGTTAACCTTATCAATCTCAGAGCAAAGCCTAACAGCACGCGAGAACTCTTTTAAGACCGGTAGGTTAACGAAACCAGGCCCAACATCTTCACCAGAAATTTCGGAATGCCGGAAGCTATATCGTGGAACGAAAATGCGCGAGTACCTCTTAGGGAAGGAACCGACGTATTCCGAGTTTATAAGGTGGACGTTTTCAGTGCCAAGGCAAGAATCGTAACCTTTAACAAACTTCCACTGAAGATTATTCGCGGCGCTTTGAAGGCCAGACTTCGTAAGCCGTCTGATTTCATCTTCACGCTCGCGCGGAAATAATCCGCCGATAAAGTATAACGTTTCTAAATTCTTACTTTTCTTCAACGGGACTCTCCTCACTGCCCACGGTAAGCCAGCGGTTTGCAATATGTTGAGCAATCAGGACAGGAACGAGCACAAGACCGTTGGCGTATACAACCGAGGCCCAACTGGTCATGTACATGGACAGGAACGCTGAGACTGGATATTTTGCGATGGCACCGAGGCAATAGAAAAAAACTTGGGGTCTCAAGCGATTCGTGGCGTTACCGAGGCATGTCTCAGAATTGGTTAACACAGTCACGATGACGAGAAAGATGAGTGAAACGGACTCATAAAGCGTGAGAGTCGGCGCCTGTTCTTTTAGCCATATGCTAAGTATGGAATTGATAAGCAGGCCGATAGCGACCGTTCCTGCGGATGCGATCGCCGAGAGCCCCAAATACTTTCTATGTACGGAAAGGAGCCTACCCCTGTTGCCCGATGCAAAGGAACTCGCCATATCGGACCAGATAGGCTGAGCCATGACTCCGAAAAAGACAAGAATGAGATTGAAAACCCTATAAGCCACAGAGTAAGGAACGACGCTATCGGAGCCGCAGAGCGAACCGATGAAGAGTTCGTTGGTCGACGATACGAAGAGCAAAGCGATCTGAATAACGAAGAATTGTATGCCGAGCGAGCCAAGCGAACGGAAGTAATCTGTCCTTACGTCTTTTAATCTCGGTGTATAGCCCTTGAGTTCGGTGGCGAAAATTACAAAACCAGCGGCGACCAGCGGAAGCGATAGTGCAATTATCTCTACTATACACATGTACATGAACCGCTCACCAGCCCCCGCCAGGGGAGGCGGGAAAGCTATGGCGACAAGGATTAGACAGTTGGAGATAAGGAGGAGAAGCGCCGGGGCAGCGTTGCGTTGGACAGCGTAATACAGAGAGTTCACGAGCTTAAGAACGAGCTGCAGCAAAGTGCCTGCGATGACGACAATCATACATGCGGTAAGATCACTTCTGCAGATTTCACTATCCCCAACTGAGAAGACTGAGTTCCAGGGAACGAAGGCAGAGACCGCCACGCCAAGGGGAATCAGCGCGATCACGATCGCGCCAAGGAAAATAACCGACGATGAAATTACAACGCGGCCCCTTTCGGAGTCACCTTTACTCAACGCGTAAGTCAAATCGTTGCGAAGTCCGTTGCCAATTCCGAAATCAAAAAAGGAAATCCAGTTCAACACGGAGAGAACGGTAAACCAAGCGCCAAGAACTGCATCGTTCGAGAAGAACGACATCATAATGGGCGTCGAAATTAAAGATACGATTAAGGCAAGAACTTTGATGCACGCGTTTGCCGCGACGCTTAGTTTAAGATTATTCTTCATGTGCGCCCCCATAGCATTTAACGGAAGAGCGTTCCGAACTCTCGTCAGAGAGGGAGAGGAAGGAAAATACCAATATATAATTCATGGCCGAAGCAGTATGCGGTTCTTTGTTGATTAATAAAGCGAAAAGCAGAGCGAGCATGATGCCTGCGGATAGCGGAAGACGCTGAGTTCCGATAAGAGCGTATAACGTAACCCCCCACATCGCGAAACCAGAGATACCAAACGCGGCAAGTTGAAAGAAGCTCGTTGTCGTCAAAGAATCAATGGTTGGGGAGCCCGCTGCAATGGCAGAATAGGCCTCCAGAGCATCTCCGTAACCTAATCCCAAAACGGGGCTTGCGGAAAATAGGCTCCAGCACACACCAGGAGACTGAAGCCTCGTGAGCTTTGTGACGGCGTCAGCATCCCCCAGCTTCCAAAATAATGAAGGGTCAATCTGCATAAGCGCGTTAAGAATTGTAGAGTAATTCGTAAAAGCCCATAAAACGAGGATGCCAATTCCAATCGCGATTGCCACACGACCTCGACCCCCGTTTTTCAGTAATCCAACGGCAAGGGCAAGTGGAAGAAGAAGATAGCCAGCTGTAGATCCTGTTGTGAACAACGTTACGACCAACAAGGCCAATCTAACTTTTGATGCTTTTTTATTAACAATGAACTCAACGGAAATCGCAAGGAGTAGATAAGAAGCAAAAATACCGCTTTCCCAGAAAAAACCCATACTCTTGCTTGCGTCGATATACGCCTCAGCAAACTGAGAGACAATGAAGATGGTTTTGTAATGAACACCGTTGATATTTTCAAACACGGGGAACGGTAAGTTTATCCCCAACCAATTTGTTGCGATCCAAACCAATAGAGACACACAAGAGGTGGCGCACATAAGCCAGACAAAAATATGACAGAGTTGAAGAGGCCCCACCTTCCTGACACAAAGGTAGGCTAAAAGAATACAAACCATTAATGTCAAGGAATTCATGGCATTTGAACTACTTAAATTGCCGATAGCAGAAAGCAAGATAGGAATCGTAAAGACAAGCGCACCGATCGTTAACGCCGTATTGTTCTTATCCGCGTCAGAAAGCGTCAGCAGAAGAAAACACGATAGCAGAGCAAACGGTAGGCATAGCGACGAAAAGCCTATCAATGTTGAAACGGCGCTGCAGCTATTGAGGCAAATTGAGAATCCGACGAAAGTCCCAATTAACAACCAATCCAGCCTAACCGATAAGAACCGCCTAGCAAAGTTCATTTTAAACAACTTCGAAAAAAGTATCTGGATTCTCGGGGTCGAAGGGTTCGTTGGCCCACATGACCGTCACGAGGTCCTCGGTGTCTGACAGGTTGGTGATGGAGTGCGTGTAGCCGGGGATCATCTCCACCGCGCGCATGTCCGAGCCGGAAACGACGTACTCGTCGACGGGGAATAGGTTTCCATAGGAGTCCTCCCCCACCTTCCTCAGCTTGATGCTCGCGGTGCCGGAGACCACCAGGAACCTCTCCCACTTGCTCATGTGCCAGTGGTTGCCCTTGGTGATGCCGGGCCTGGACACGTTGATCGAGACCTGGCCGCGCTCGGGCGTGCGCAGGAACTCCGTGAACGAGCCGCGGTCGTCCACGTTGGGCTTGAGACTATAGGCGAAGTGTCCCGGCTCGTAGTACGACAGGAACGTGCTCCACAACTTTTTGGAGAAGGAGCCCTCGGAAAGGTCGGGCACCGAGAGCGTCTCGCGGCTATCGCGGAAGCAGTCGAGCAGGTAGACAATCTCGCCGAGCGACCTTACATCAGTTTCCGGGACGCAGCAGAACTCGTCGCCCTCTACCCTCTCGAGGCCCACGTAGCCGCAGCGGTGCTCCTCCCCCAGCAGGGCGCCCAGCATCTCGCCGACCAGGTCGTCGATGTAGAGGAGCTCCAGCTCCACGGAGGGGTCGTTGACGGTGTAGGGGCGGCCGTTGGCGACGGCGTCGCAGAAGGTGGCCACGGCGGAGTTGTAGCGCGGACGGCACCACTTGCCGTAGAGGTTGGGGAAGCGGTAGATGAGCACCGGCGCCCCCGTGCGCTCCGAGTACTCGCGGAACAGGCCCTCCCCCGCGAGCTTCGACTCGCCGTAGACCGATCCCTCGAAGCGGCCGGACAGGCTCGCCTGCGCGGAACTGGACAGCATGACGGGGCACCTGTTGCCGTGGCGCTCGAGGGTGTCCAGCAGCGTGGAGGCGAACCCGAAGTTGCCCTCCATGAACTCGGACTGGTCCTTGGGTCGGTTGACGCCGGCCAGGTTGAAGACGAAGTCGGCGCGGGAGCAGTAGTCCTCCAGCTCTTCCGGGGTCGAGTCGACGTCGTACTCCATGACCTCGAGCGGCAGGAGGGGTTGGTACTTGGCCCTACGGTCCTTGCCGTCGCTTATGTTCTTCAGCGCGCAGCAGAGGTTCCTCCCGACGAAGCCCCTGGCGCCGGTGACGAGGACGCGCACCCTACTGCACCGCCTCGTGCTCGCGGCCCTCGAGGGCAAGCTGCACGTACTCGGCGGTCTTGATCTTGGCGATGGTGCCCTCCACGTCGAGCCTCTCGGTGTTGTGGGAGGTGTAGGACTCGTCTGCCTGGGTCTCCACCTCGCCGTCGACGACGAACTTGTCGTAGTTCAGGTCGCGCGAGTCGCAGGCCACGCGGTAGTAGCCGCCCATGTCCTCGGCCCTCAGTCGCTCCTCGCGGGTCATGAGGGTCTCGAAGAGCTTCTCGCCGTGGCGGGTGCCGATCACCTGGGTGCCCACGCGGCCGAAGACCTCCTGGACGGCCTCGGCGAGGTCGCCGATCGTGGAGGCGGGGGCCTTCTGGATGAACAGGTCGCCGGGGTTGGCGTGCTCGAAGGCGAACTGCACCAGGTCGACCGCCTCGTCCAGGTTCATGAGGAAGCGGGTCATGTTGGGGTCGGTGACGGTAAGCGGCTCCCCTTTTCGGATGCGGTCGATGAACAGCGGGATGACGCTGCCGCGCGAGCACATGACGTTGCCGTAGCGGGTGCAGCAGATGGTGGTGCGGCCGGCGCCGTTGCGGGCGTTGGCGTAGATGATGGACTCCATCATGGCCTTGGACTTGCCCATGGCGTTGATGGGGTAGGCCGCCTTGTCGGTGGAAAGGCACACGACGCGGTCCACGCCCTCCTCGATGGCGGCGTGCAGGACGTTGTCAGTGCCGATGACGTTGGTGCGCACGGCCTCCATGGGGAAGAACTCGCAGGAGGGCACCTGCTTCAGGGCGGCGGCGTGGAAGATGTAGTCCACCCCGTGCATGGCGTCGCGCACGCTCTGGGCGTTGCGGACGTCGCCGATGAAGAAGCGGACCTTGGAGGCGAGCTCGGGGGACTTCTCCTGAAGGCGGTGGCGCATGTCGTCCTGCTTCTTCTCGTCGCGCGAGAAGATGCGGATCTCGGCCAGGTCGGTGTCCATGAAGTGCTTGAGCACCGTGTTGCCGAACGAGCCGGTGCCGCCCGTGATCATGAGGGTCTTGTCTTTGAATGCGGAAGTGCCTGTCATAAATTAATCCTCCACTAGTTGAGTAAGTAATTTTTCGAGCTTGTCGAAGAACAGCTTCTTCGTGAAATAGCGCTCGTAATAAGCTTTTGCGTTATTGCCAAGCTGTTCTGTGTCGGAAAGTCCAGCAAATTGCGAGGCAATTCGTGCAAGGCCTTCGGCATCTTCGATATCGCAGCAGAAACCGCATTTGGCATCATTGATTACTCGTTTGGTTTCACCTGAAAGCGCTGCCAAAATCGGTTTTCCAGCGGCCATATAAGTTGTTACTTTTCGAGGAAGGGTGTACGTGGCCATGGGGCTGTCTTCAAACGTGACAATCATTGCGTCAGAAGCACCGTAGTACTTGGGCATATCCACAATTGGCTTGCGGCCGTGAAACACAATGTTATTCAGGCCTAGCTCCACAGCCCTCGATCTACATTGCTCCAAACGCGACCCTGAACCAACAATATGAAACACGAGGTTCCTGTCTTTCTGAGCAATGCAAGCGGCTTCAACAATGGTGATAACGGACTGTGCTTGTCCCACATTTTCGGCAAACGTTAGATTGATTTTCGATGAGTCATAGCCTTCGCAGGAGCACTTAGCACAGCCGGAAAAGGCGTCGTCAGCGTATTGAGGTAGGTATGCCGAGGGCTCACGGTTAATTCCAAGACTGTTTGAAAAGTATTCGTCAAACAAAGGTGAAGTAACGGCGATACGATCAGCCTGCCTATAAATCCTTTTCGAGACAGCTTTCATCCATTTGTAAGGCAACGAGGATTCTGAAAATCCACCGGCTGTAAGACTCACTGGCCACAAATCAAAGCAATACAACAGCATCTTTTTTTGATGCTTGCGAGCATAAACAAGACCGGAATCCACCTGCATAACGGGTGAAAACTGATACCCAAGGACAACATCAAATTCTTCATTTAGCGTTCGAGCAAGCTGATTCGCGTTATGCCAGAAAGAGATATAGTTCTTTACGCGATTGAGCGCGCCAGTTTTTCTAGGGTATAAGTTGGCGCGATACACAGTCACGCCATTATGATGCTCAATCTGCTTTTGCCTATTTTTATACTCTTCTGGAATGTCAGAGTTGGGCATTCCGGTGTTCGGCAGACCGGTGATAACAGAGACGCTATGCCCTCTATCAACAAGCTCCTCGCATACATCCGAAGTGTTAAATGGCTCCGGCCAATAGTGCTGACAAATAACAAGTATCTTCATTAACGCGCACCGTCGCCAGTACTCACAACACCAAGTGTCTTAAGCATGATCAGAATATCCATCTTGATGTTTCTAGTTTTGATGTACTGGAGGTCAAACATGACCTTCTCACTGGGAAGCAGATCGTAGCCGCCGGTAACCTGGGCAAGGCCAGAAATGCCCGGGCGCACCATGGTGCGGTAATGCCAGCCATGAATACGCTTCTCGAACTCTTCGCAAAACGCGGGACGCTCGGGGCGAGGGCCGATTAGGCTCATATCGCCCTTGAATACATTCCAGAACTGCGGAATCTCGTCTAGACGCGTCTTACGCATAATTTTGCCGAAAGGCGTGACACGCGGATCTTCGTCCTGTGCCCACTGAGCGCCCCGAGACTCTGCATCGGTATACATGCTGCGAAACTTGTAGATATTAAAGACTCTGCCGTCTTTGCCAACGCGGCGTTGAGCGTAAATAACGGGGCCTTCGGACTCGCTCTTGATTTTTACGGCGATAAAGGCCATCGGAATTGCGAGCAGAATCAAAGCACAACCACAAGACACAACGTCAAAGAATCGCTTAATAAAGCGATAGAAAAGCCCACCATTAACGACGGGCTTTTCCAATTCAACAATGTCATGACCGGGTAGCAGCTTCTCCAGCACATCCGCCGGAATACCGTTCTCGCTCAACTTCGGCTCGTGTTTTCCGATATTTTGGAGCTTGGCGGCCCTGCGCCTATCCTCTTGCGCTACGGCAACAGCTGTTGCATCTCCAATTTGATTATCTTGCACTATTTCCTTCAAACCTACGTCCCCGCCCCCGGGGATCCTCCCTGTCCCTTTAAACAGTCGCCCGCACTTAGGCGATAGCCTTTTTAAGGTTTCGCATGACGCGCTGCTCGGCTGAAAGCACAGCGAGGCCAACGCGCGTAGTTACGCGTCGACCGCACAGGTTGAGCTCCAAATAAGCAGTGCTCTTGCGTCTGTTAATGGTTTTGATAAGGCCTTCGTGGCCCAGCAGCGGACCTGCCGTCACTACGACCTGGTCGCCATCCTTTAAGGCCTCGCTCATAGGAACTACGCGGTCTCCCTTATGCGTAAAGCCACCAATAAGCTGGACCTCTTCTTTTGCCAGCGGCACAAACCGACCGTCCTGGGAAAGCACCCGAGCAAAATCGTCCATGCGCAGCAAATACTGTTGTACGGTGCGGGGATCTGCCGTGTCGCAGATAAGATAACCGGGAAAGAGCGACTTGGTCGTATTGACTCATTCGCCGTGTACCTTAATCTCGGTTTGAAATTGAGGATAAAAGAGCTCCTGCATGGCACCAACCGGCACTATACGCTCAATGCGCTCGCGCATTACTTCTTCGCGACCATTAATGACCTGGATCACATACCACACGAGCACCACCCCCTTGCTGTCTTACGTGTGGCTCACAGGGTTTAGGTATGGCTTCGCCAGGGCGCTTGTGCGCGAAGGCGCTCCATATTCAAACCCTGAGCCCAGTTAGACAAGCGCATGGCTCTGCCCCACCGTGAACGGTATTTAAAAGCGCAGTCGCTAGAGGCGCGGACGTGTATCGCAAAATGACCGCGCCCCCAGCTGGCTGCGTGCAGCCCAGTCAAGCGGGTACAAAACTGGACCGCACGCAAACAGCTGAAGGACTGCTGCGCTTTGTCATGAAATATCGAATAGGATGAACAGCTTGCACATAGACAAGAGCAAAGTCATTCGATGCGATACGCATGACGACGCTATTGGAGCTCGTGGTTTTTCTGGCACCGCCGTTACGGCCGGATGCTGATCGACCCCGTGCTTTGCGGCTTGCTGGAGCCGTGAGCACAGTTGAACCCATGTGACTTAAGTATCCTAGCACAGCAGGTGGCCCATACGTTTTGGGGTGTGTTGAGCAACATATTGTTTATTTGCCGTGGTTATGGGGGAAATCGCGCCGCCTCGCACGCATTGCCGCAGGTTTATGGGGGTGTGTAGGTTGGCGATCACTGCCTGAGTTGTATTGCTGGCGGCGTGAATTGCTCAAACTATTAAGTTTGGCTAACAAACTTTGTACAAAACCGGGAAGGTAATTGCGCAACTTTTTGGGGTGTAGTTGTCGCAAATTTTGCGACAACTACTGTGACGGCGAACTTGAACAGGAAAGCACTTTGCATATTTTGCAAAAATGCAGTTCAGCCACTTAATATCGCATGCAAATAAAAAAGGCCACTCGATTGAGTGGCCTTGCATTCACGATGGTGGAGACGAGGGGGATCGAACCCCTGACCTCTTGACTGCCAGTCAAGCGCTCTCCCAGCTGAGCTACGCCCCCGTGACGAGGAGATACTATAAGGGAAGATCTTCGGGGATGCAAGAAGTTTTTTGGGTTGATTCTCACACTTACGGGTTTTCCTGGGACGGGGCTGAATTGACTGATTTTGACTTCGGCAAAATCAGTCAATTCAGCCCCGTCCCGATAAAACCCTCACGCGGCGATGCCTTACTTGTAGAGGTAGGCGATCGCGACGCCTTGGTGGACTTGGATCTTGGCCGTTTTCCGGACGACATTAGAGATGCCCGTATCGGCCAAGAGGCCTAGGGGGCTGTGATCTAGCTCCCACTCTAGACCGTGTTCGCTTACCTTGGTGTTGGGAGCGATGGCGATGATGGAGAAGTTTTTGCTCTCGGCGCCCTCGATGGTCCATGTCTCGTCCTGGTGCAAGATTCTGGCCGTTACTTCGTCTTCTTCGATCCAGACGGGGGCGTCCGCATAGCTTGCCAGGAGCCCTAGCACAGACAGGGCCATGTCCGGGCGGCCGCCGGTGGCACAGGTTGCTACCACTTCGGCACCCGGCCACCGACGGCGGACCGAATCGAGCGCCAGTGCCAGATCGGTATAGTCCTTGTAGGGATCGTGGCGCTCCACTTCAAAATCGGAAGCGGCATCGACCAGAGCGCGCCCCTCATCACTAACGGTGTCGGCGTCGCCCACGTAGACGTCGCAGCTCAGGCCAGCGCCCAACAGAGCGTCCAGACCGCGGTCTACGGCTACAATGTGGTCGCACTCCCCTGCCAGGTGGCAAAGCAACTCGGCGCTCGCCACCACCGGCGAGCCGCAAACCACTAATACTTTACAAGCCACGGCCCTCGCCTAGCCCTCAAACGAAAGCACACGGGCCAGGTCCAGGTCCTCATAGCTGTCGATAAAGATATCGCAGTTATCGCAAACCTCGTCCCGCTCCATACGGCCGTGCGGATCATAGATGCCCACGCGTTTAAAGCCTGCAGTGCCAGAGCTCTTAAGTCCAAAGACGGCATCCTCAAACACCCAGCTGCGATTAAACTTGTGCCCGTGGCGTTCTTCCAGGCGACGCAACGCCAGCTCGTACACATCGGGGAACTGCTTGGAGCGTCCCGCCTCGTCCGTCGTGGTAACAAACTCCATGTACGCGTCGAGCCCGGCACCGGCGAGCGCGGGCTGCACCAGCTCGACCGGCGTGGACGTGGCAACGCACATGGCGATGTCCGCCGCCTTCGCCTGCTCCAAAAATGCCAGGAGCCCCTCGCGCGGCGGCACCTTGGAGTACCTATCAATCAAAATCTCGCCCAGCTCGCGATAAACTTCCTCGCCATTCGTGCCAATGCCCCACGTGTCGTGGTAGGCCTGGCACTCGTCCTCCAGCGAAAGATGTTCAAACTGGGCAAAATCGTCGACCGTTCCATCAATGCCATGACGGCGCAATAACTCGAGCTGCGCATAGCCCCAGACGGGGGTGCTGTTAACCAACGTGCCATCGCAATCGAAAATAAAAGCAACCTTGGGAGCGGCGGTATGGGACATATACGAACCTTTCGATGTCAAATGGTAAACAACCTGCTAAAAACGTTTTACCAAACGTAAGCCTATCAGTTTTGAAACCCTAATTGGTAAAACTGTCAAGGGTTTTACCACGGCAATTCTGCCAGTGGTATAAACATGTCGCTTACCGATTAAACGCCCTCGCAAATCCGCTTTTGTCCATAAAACTAACGTACAGGTGTTATCGTAGTTTCTGCCGAAAGTTCCACCGAGCACGCGAGGTGGAACGAATCATAGAACTATCGCCGTCCCTTCGATTCGTGCAGCCTTGGACCTTTCGCATCTAGTCACCAAGGCAACACGCTGCCGCGTCATGATGGGATCAAACGTGAGCGATACAAAGCTAAAGCCAGCAACCAAAAAGCCTGCTACCCGCAAAGCCGCCCCGCACGCACCGGAGCTCTCCAAGGACGATGTCTACCTGTTTGGCATTGGCATGTGGGAGCGCAGCTGGGAAAAGATGGGCGCTCACCCCGACACGCAGAACCGTACGCGCGGCTGGCGCTTTTGCGTTTGGGCGCCCGATGTAAAAAGCGTCCATGTCATTGGCGAATTTAACGACTGGGATGAGGAAGCCAACCCGCTGGTGCCCATGCATACGAGCGCTATTTGGGAAGGCTTTATTCCTGGCGCCGAGCAGGGTCAGCTCTATAAGTACCTTATCGAGACCAACGAGGGCGAAAAGCTCTACAAGGCCGATCCGTATGCCTTTAAGGCCGAGTGCCCTCCGGGTACCGCCAGCGTGCTGTGGACCCTCGATGGGTACCAGTGGAACGACGCCGCGTGGCTCAAGCGCCGCGCAGGCCATAACCACATGTCGCAGCCCCTTAACATCTACGAGGTGCATATTGGCTCGTGGAAGCGCCACGGCGACGCGCCGCAGGGCGAGCCCGACGAGTACGGCAACTACCCCGGCCCCATGGATCCCTTCCCCGCGCAGCGCGGCGAGTTCTACACCTACGACGATCTGTCGGTGGAGCTCGTGGACTACGTGCGCGACATGGGCTATACGCATATCGAGGTCATGCCGCTTATGGAGCATCCTTTCGATGGCTCATGGGGTTACCAGACGACCGGCTACTACGCCGCCACGTCGCGCTACGGCAACCCGCAGCAACTCATGCACTTTATCGATGCGTGCCACGAGGCAGGTATCGGCGTGATCATGGACTGGGTGCCCGGCGGTTTTTGCGCCGACTCCCACGGCCTTGCCACCTTTAACGGCCACATGCTGTTTGAGCACGAGATTCACCCCAACTGGGGCACGCACAAGTTTGACTTCGCCCGCGGCGAGGTCCGCTCCTTCCTGGTCTCCAACGTGCTGTACTGGCTCGAGAACTTCCACGTGGACGGCATTCGCATGGACGGCGTGTCCAGCATGTTGTACCTCAACTTTGGCATAGACGATCCGGGCCAAAAGAAGTTCAACAAGTACGGTACCGAGGAAGACCTGGACGCCAGCGCGTTTATCCGTCAGGTCAACTGCGCCGTGGAGGCGCACTACCCCGACGTGATGATGATGGCCGAGGAGTCCACCGCGTGGCCGCTCGTGACCTATCCGCCGCAGGACGGCGGCCTGGGCTTCCACTACAAGTGGGACATGGGCTGGATGAACGACACCCTGCACTACATGCAGACCGATTATCCGTGGCGCCCCGGCAACCACGGGCTGCTCACGTTCTCCATCATGTACGCCTTTACCGAGAACTTTATCTGCCCGCTGAGCCACGACGAGGTCGTGCACGGCAAGTGCTCGCTCATCGGCCGCATGCCGGGCGACTGGTGGCGCCAGTTTGCCGGCCTGCGCACACTGGCCTTCTATCAGATGACGCATCCCGGCGCCAAGCTCAACTTTATGGGCAACGAGATCGGCCAGTTTATTGAGTGGCGCTACTACGAGTCCATCCAGTGGTTCCTGACCGAGGAGTACGAAACCCACAAGCATCATCAGGCGTTTATCAAGGCGCTCAACCACCTGTACACCGCCGAGCCCGCCCTGTACGAGCGCGGCTACACCGACGACGGATTTACCTGGATCGATGCGGACAACTCCAAGCAGTCCATCGTGAGCTTTGTACGTCAGGGCGAGGACGTCGATGACGACCTGGTGATCCTGATCAACTTTGACCCGGCGAGCTACGAGAGCTTCCGTGTGGGCGTGCCGCGCGAGGGCGACTGGGAGGTCATCTTTGACTCCGACCGTCCCGAGTTTGGCGGCAGCGGATATGCCGGCGAGGAGCCCTACACCTGCTCGAGCGAGCCCTATCCCTGGAACGGGCAGATGGACTCCATTGAGATCAAGGTGCCCGGCCTGGCTGGCGTGGTGCTTAAGCGCCGCGGTCCCAGCAGCTACAAGCCGCCGGTGGTCGAGGAGCCTAAAAAGGCGACGCGTAAGCGCTCGTCCTCGGTGAAGCCCAAGACCGCAGCTGCTAAGAAGGCTCCGGCCAAGGCAAAGGCCAAGACCGCCGCAAAGCCTGCTGCCAAGGCTACCGCGACCAAGAAGCCGGCAGCCAAAAAGGCCGCTACCAAGGCCAAGTCTGCTTCTGTTAAGCCGTCTGCCAAGGATGCGTAACAAAGCCGTTACAGCTGTAATTACCCGCCTCGCCGAGGCGTAGGATACAAGACATAACCGTTCCGGGAGAAACATCCCCGGGGAAAGGAACGTATGAATAAGATCTTCGACAACAAGCAGGAGTTTACCGAGCTCTATCGCGATGCCGTCATGAGCATCAGCGGCAAGAGCGTCGAGGCCGCCAGCGGCCTCGACCGCTTTAACGCCCTGGCCAAGCTCGTGGCCGAGAAGGCCCGCACCGTTGCCACCAAGAGCGACGCCCGTGCCACCGCCGAGGGCAAAAAGCGCGTGTACTACTTCTCGATCGAGTTTTTGATCGGCCGCCTGCTCGACAACTACCTGCTCAACTTTGGCGTGCGCGACATGGTTGCCGAGGCGCTCGACGACATGGGCTTCGACCTGTCCGTCATCGAGAACCAGGAGCCCGATCCGGCTCTGGGCAACGGTGGCCTGGGCCGTCTGGCAGCGTGCTTCCTGGATTCCATGGCAGCCGAGGGCATTGCCGGCTACGGCAACGGTATGCGCTACCGCTATGGCCTGTTTAAGCAGGAAATCGTTAACGGCAGCCAGGTCGAGGCCACCGACGAGTGGCTCACCCACGGCTATCCCTGGGAGGTCCGTCGTCAGGACAAGGCCGTGACCATTAAGTTTGGTGGTCATGTTGAGGGCTTTGAAGAGAACGGCCGCACGTTCTACCGCACGGTGGACACGCAGGATATCCTGGCCGTCCCTTATGACATCCCCGTGGTGGGCTATGCCGGCGAGACCGTCAACAAGTTGCGCGTCTGGGCTGCCGAGCCGGTCGAGGAGCACTTTGACCTTGAGGCCTTCAACCGCGGCGACTACGCCCTGGCCGATGCCGAGCGCGCCGAGGCCGAGGCCATCAGCGCCATCCTCTACCCCAACGACGCCGGCGAGCACGGCCGTCTGCTGCGCCTGAAGCAGGAGTACCTGTTTGTCTCGGCCGGCATCTACAGCCTGCTCGACACCTTTGAGAAGGAGCACGGCGAGAACTGGGAGCTGCTGCCGCAGTTTGTGGCCATCCACACCAACGACACGCACCCCGCCATGTGCGGCCCCGAGCTCATGCGCATCCTGATCGACGAGAAGAAGCTCGAGTGGGATGACGCCTGGAACATCGTGACGCAGGTCGTGAGCTACACCAACCACACCATCCTGCCCGAGGCTCTGGAGAAGTGGCCCATCGGTACGTTCTCCAAGCTCCTCCCCCGCGTGTACCAGATCATCGACGAGATCAGCCGTCGTTGGCACGAGTCGTTCGACACCACGCAGGAGGGCTGGCAGGAGCGTCTGCGCCAGACCGCCATCCTGTGGGACGGCGAGATTCGCATGGCCAACCTGTCCGTGATCTGCAGCCATAGCGTCAACGGCGTGGCCAAGATCCACTCCGACATCATCAAGAACATCGTGCTCAAGGACTTCTATGCCCTGACGCCCGAGAAGTTCAACAACAAGACCAACGGTATCTCGCACCGTCGCTTCTTTGCCGAGGCCAACCCCACCTACGCCAAGCTCGTCACCGATGCCATTGGCGATGGCTGGCTCAAGGACGCCTTTGAGCTGGAAAAGCTCAAAGAGTTCCAGAACGACACCGAGTTCCTGAAGGCCGTGGGTGCCTCCAAGCGCGCCAACAAGGAGCGCCTGGCCGCCTACGTTAAGGCCGAGACCGGTCTGGTCATTGACCCCAACACCGTCTTCGATGTTCAGGTAAAGCGTTTCCACGCCTACAAGCGCCAGCTCATGAACATCATGAAGGTGATGGACATCTACAACCGTCGCATCGCCGATCCCAACTTCCACGTAACGCCGACGACCTTCATCTTTAGCGGCAAGGCTGCCTCGAGCTACACCTTTGCCAAGGAGACCATCCGTCTGATCAACTCGGTGGCCGACGTCATCAACAACGATGCCCGCGTCAACGAGGTCATGAAGGTCTGCTTTATCCCCAACTTCCGCGTGAGCAACGCCCAGCTCATTTACCCTGCCGCCGAGATCTCGGAGCAGATCTCCACGGCCGGCAAGGAGGCCTCGGGCACGTCCAACATGAAGCTCATGATGAACGGCGCCATTACGCTGGGTACCCTCGACGGCGCCAACATCGAGATCGCCGACCTGGCTGGCCGCGAGAACGAGGCCATCTTTGGCCTGACCGCCCCCGAGGTCGAGAAGCTCTGGGCATCCAATAGCTACTTTGCGTGGGATACGCTCAACAACGATCGCGAGCGTCTGGGCCGCGTGATGGACGAGCTCAAGGACAACACCTTTGCGGGCCTTTCGGGCAACTTCGAGAGCATCTACAACGAGCTCATGAACAACAACGACCCCGACCTGGTCATGGCCGATTTCCGCAGCTACGTGGATGCGTGGGAGAAGCTCACCGGCAGCTACGGCGACCAGGAGACCTGGAACCGCAAGGCGCTGCTCAACACCGCCTCCTCCGGCTGGTTCTCGAGCGACCGCACCATTCGCGAGTACCGCGACGAGATCTGGCACGCGTAAAGGCGCGCGAGCTCCCTTATGCCAGCACGGCATTACTCGACGGGCGCGACCGAGCGCCGCGCCCGTCGCTAATGGGTTTAAGAACATCGATGACAGAAGGAGAAATCGATGAGTAAGAAAGAATGCATCGCGATGCTCCTCGCAGGAGGACAGGGCAGCCGATTGGGGGCACTCACCCAAAAGATCGCTAAGCCGGCGGTTAGCTTTGGTGGCAAGTTCCGCATTATCGACTTTTCGCTGTCCAACTGCTCCAACTCGGGCATCGACACGGTGGGCGTTCTGACGCAGTACCGTCCCTACCTGCTGCATGCCTATGTGGGCTCCGGCGAGGCATGGGATCTGGACAGCCGCGACGGCGGCGTATCGATTCTGCCGCCGTACGAGACGCAGACCGGTGGCGCCTGGTATGCAGGCACGGCCGACGCCATTACGCAGAACCTGGACTACATCAAGGCCAACGACCCCAAGTACGTTCTGATTCTTTCGGGCGATCACCTGTATCGCATGGACTACCGCAAGATGCTCAAGACGCATATTGAGAACAACGCCGACCTCACGGTAAGCGTTATGCCCGTGCCATGGGAGGAGGCCAGCCGCTTTGGCATCCTGACCACCGACCCCGAGGACGGCCGCATCACCAAGTTCACCGAGAAGCCCGAGAAGCCCGATTCGAATCTCGCGTCCATGGGCATCTACATCTTCTCGGCCGACGTCCTGATCGAGGCGCTCGAGCAGGACGCTCTGGACCAGCGCTCGAGCCACGACTTTGGCAAAGACATCATCCCCAAGCTGCTCGGCGAGGGCAAGCGCCTGTACAGCTACGAGTTCCACGGCTTTTGGAAGGACGTCGGCACCATCGCCAGCTTCCACGAGACCTCGATGGACCTGCTGGGCAACAACCCCGAGTTCGATCTGTTTGACAAGAACTTCCCCATCATGTCCAACATCACCACGCGTCCGCCGCACTACATTGGCCCGGACGGCCGCCTGGACGACTGCCTGGTCTCCAACGGCTGCAAGATCTACGGCACCGCTCGCCACTCGATTCTTTCGACCGACGTCATCATCGAGGAGCGCGCCGTGGTCGAGGACTCCGTGCTGCTGCCGGGTGCGCACGTTAAAAGCGGCGCGCACATCTGCCGCGCTATTTTGGGCGAGAACTCCACGGTCGAAGAGGGCGTGAAGCTCGGCTCTGTCGATACCACCAAGGATACGGCCGTCGTTGGAAATGACGTCGTTATCGGGAAGGGGGAATGATCCGATGATCAATCGCAAGGCCATCGGTTATATCACCGCTAATTACTCTTCGACCTACGGCAGCGTGCTGCTCAAGGACCGCCCCATTGCGTCCGTTCCGTTTTTGGGCCGCTACCGCCTGATCGACTTTCCGCTGTCCAACATGATGAATGCCGGCATCAAGACCGTCGGCGTCGTCATGCCGGGTAACTACCGCTCGCTGATCGACCACGTGGGCTCGGGCAAGGACTGGGGCCTGGACCGCAAGAAGGGCGGCCTGTTCATGGTCCCCGGCAACGCGTATGGCACCACCAAGGGCGGCATGCGCTTCCTGCTGCGCGACATCATCTCTAACAAGACGCTGTTCCAGCGCTCGGACAAGCCCTATGTTGTGATGATGGGCACCAACATCATCTTCAACATGGACCTCAACACCATTATCGAGGCGCACGAGAACTCCGGCGCCCAGATGACCGTGGTGTACTGCAAGGCCACGCGCAACGTCGATGACGAGACCAAGCTGCAGATCAACGAGAACGGCCGCCTGACGGGCGTGAGCGCCGGCGTCGTGTACGGCGACAACGCCTCTATGGACTGCTGCATCGTCAACCGCGAGACGCTGCTCGAGATCATCGACCGCTACCAGGCCGCCGACTATCTGGACCTGCTCGAGGCACTCCAGGGCGACTTTGGAAACATCGACGTGTGCAGCTACGAGTACAAGGGCGAGGTCGTGGGCGTGTTTAGCGAGAAGTCGCTGTATCGCCGCAGCATGGACCTGCTCGACCAGACCGTAGCCGACCAGCTCTTCGATCCCGAGCGCCCGATCCTGACCAAGGCCCACGACGTGCCGCCTTCGCGCTATGCGACCGGCAGCCACGCCTGTAACTCGATCATCTCGGCCGGCTGCATCATCAAGGGAACCGTGCGCAACTCGATCCTGTCGCGCGGCGTCGTGGTCGAGGAGGGCGCCTCGGTGACCAACTCGATCATCAACCAGAGCTGCATCATCAAGAGCGGCGCCCGTGTTGAGAACGCCATCCTGGACAAGAACAATGTGGTTCCCACCAACACCGAGCTTCGCGGCACGCCCGAGAACATCCTGGTGCTGGGCAAGGCTCCGTTAACTTCCGACACCACCATCGTACGTTAACGTTGGTACCGCAACATCGCTCGTAACATGTAGAATAGCCGCCCGGTTAGCGCCAGGCGGCTATTCTCGAATTGCAACATGGGAGACAATATGGCTGATTCCAGCAAAAAGATGCAGATCGTGTTTGCCTCGGCCGAGTGCGCGCCGTTTGTGAAGACCGGTGGCCTGGGTGACGTAGCGGGCTCGCTGCCTGCAGCGCTTGTGCGCGCCGGCGCCGAGGTTATCGTGATGGTGCCCAAGTACGCCACCATCAAAGACGAGTACAAGGCGCAGATGGAGCACTTCTCCGACTTTTACGTGAGCCTGGGCTGGCGTAATGAGTACTGCGGGCTCGAGAAGCTCGAGCACGACGGCGTCACCTATATGTTCATCGACAACGAGCGCTACTTTGCGCGCGACTATCCGTACGGATTCTTTGACGACGGCGAGCGCTTTGCGTTCTTCTCCAAGGCCATCACCGAGAGCCTTCAGCACCTGCCAGCCGGCTTTGAGTGCGACATCCTGCACTGCAACGACTGGCAGACGGCGCTGGCGCCCGTGTTTTTGCGCGAGTTCTACCAGGGCCTGCCGCTGTATGACCGCGTCAAGACCGTGTTCTCGATCCACAACGTGGCGTTCCAGGGCCAATTTAGCGACACCGTGATGGAGGACATCCTGGGCGTGGCGCATATTCCGGCGGCCGCTTCGCAGCTGCGTTGCGACGCCTGCAGCATCAACTACATGCTGGGCGCCCTACGTTATGCCGACGCCATCACTACGGTGAGCCCCACCTATGCCAACGAGATCCAGACGCCCGAGTTTGGCGAGGGCCTGGACGGTGTGCTGCGCGAGCGTTCATACGCGCTGCAGGGCATTTTGAATGGCATCGACGTCGCGGGCTTTGACCCGGCGACCGACAAGCGCATTGCCGCCAACTACACCGTCGAGGACCGTTCTGGCAAGGCCGTGTGCAAGGCCAAGCTGCAGGAAGAGCTGGGGCTCGAGGTTCGCGACGACCGTCCGCTTATGGTCATGGTCACGCGTCTGACGCGCCAGAAGGGCATGGACCTGGTCATGTACGCGCTCGACCGCATTCTGGCCGGCGGCGTGCAGGTGGCGGTGCTGGGCACCGGCGACCGCGACTACGAGGACGGCCTGCGCTACTTCCAGGACAAGTACCCCGGCACCATGGCCGCGCGCATCGAGTTTGACCCGGCGCTGTCGCAGCGCATGTATGCCGCCGCCGACATGTTCCTGATGCCTTCGAAGTTTGAGCCCTGCGGCCTATCGCAGATCATCGCCATGCGCTACGGCACCCTGCCCATCGTGCGCGAGACCGGCGGCCTGAAGGACACCGTGCAGCCGTACAACGAGTTTACTGGCGAGGGCACGGGCTTCTCGTTTAGCAACTTTAACGGCGACGAGATGGGCGATGCCGTCTTCCGCGCGGCACGTCTGTTCTGGGACAACCGCGATGCCTGGAACCAGCTGGTCACACAGGCCATGAGCCAGGACTTTAGCTGGACGCGCTCGGCCGATAAGTATCTGGACCTGTACTTCTTTATGCACCCGGAGATTGAGAGGCCGGCGGCAGTTGTCGAAGAGCCTGAGGCTGTTGCTGAGCCGGTGGCCGCAGAGGAGCCCAAGGTCGAGAAGAAACCGGTTGAGGCTGAGCCCGCAAAGGCCGAGCATGAGGTTGCTCCTGAGGCAGAGGCCGAGGTCAAGCCCGCTGCAAAGCCCGCAGCTAAGAAGACCACGACCCGCAAGACGACGGCCAAGAAGGCCACGACAACCAAGGCTGCCGCAGCAAAGACGACTGCTGCCAAGGCGACGACCACACGCAAACGCACGACCGCCACTGCCAAGAAAGCCGCCGAAGCCGAGACTGCTCCCGAGGTAAAGGCCGAGGTCGCTGAGGCCAAGCCGGCCGGCAAGGCTCCGGCCAAGACCGCTACCAAGAAGACGGCCGCGACCGTCAAGAAGGCCACGGCCGCCAAGAAGGCTACAGCTACGAAGACGACGGCTACCAAGGCCACCGCAAAGCCGGCCGCCAAAGCCGAGGAGACGCCCGCCGAGGCCAAGCCGGCCGCCAAGACCACCACACGCAAGCGCACTACAACGACGGCCAAGAAGACCACGGCAAAGGCCACAACTCCCAAGGCAGAGACTAAGCCCGCTGCTGCCAAAGAGGAGCCCAAGGCCGAGGTAAAAGCCAAGCCGGGGCCGAAGGCCGCTGAGGTCAAGGCTGCCCCGAAGACAGAGGCCAAGCCAGAACACACCAAGGAGACTCCGGTCTCCCCCGCCGCTCCGGCCGAGGAAAAGGCTCCGACCAAGAAGACATCCGTCCGCAAGGCAACGGCCACCCGCAAACGCCGCTAGCCCACAGACGATCCAAAACCTAATCAAACCTTATGTAAGGGGCGCTCCAACCGGGCGCCCCTTCTCTGTAGATAGTTGGTAAAACGATTTTCTAGGACAACCGTTCGCCGATGGTAAACGGATGTTGTTTATACAGCCTGTGTACAACAGATATACTTATATCCTGTGCGTAAAGCCCATGGCCAGCAGGCCATGATTCAATTGAACTGGACCGTACTATGAGATTGATACACAACAGCCGTCTGCTGCAGTTTCGCACTCCGTTTGGCGCTGTGACCACAGGAACTACCCTTTCGCTCTCCGTGATTCTGGAGGATACCGATCCCGCGCAGGCAACGCTTACGCTGCGCACCTGGGTCGATGAGATTGGTGAGTCTCGGTATCCTATGACGCACGAGGGCGACGGCATATTTACCGTAGAGCTTGAGTGCACCGAGCCCTGTCTTATCTGGTACAGCTTCATCTGCAATATCGAGGGCCAGCCCGAGGTTCGCCTGGGCGCACCACAGGGCCGCACCGGCGGCGAAGGCGTAACCTACGACTACGCTGAGGTGCCGTCATTCCAGGTCACCGTCTACAAACACCGTGAGAACCGTCCCACCTGGTACGAGCGCGGTATGGTCTACCAGATCTTCCCCGATCGCTATGCCCGCGACGAGCACTGGCGCGAGCGCACGCTGGCCGAGGTCGAAAAACCGCGTAAGGGCATTCAGCGCCGCATGGTCGAGGACTGGAACGAGCCGCCTGTGTACGAGCGCGCCGAGGACGGCTCCATCAAGACCTGGGACTTTTACGGCGGATCGCTCAAGGGTATCCAGGAAGACCTGCCTCGCATCGCCGAGCTGGGCTTTACAGCCATCTACCTCAACCCCATTTTTGAAGCCGCGAGCAACCACCGCTACGACACCGCCGATTACACCAAGATCGATCCGATTCTGGGCACCGAGCAGGACTTTACTGAGCTGTGCGAGGCGGCCGAGAAGCTGGGCATTTCCATCATTCTGGACGGTGTGTTCAACCACACGGGCGACGATTCGATCTACTTTAACCGCTACGGCAACTACCCCGGCGTGGGCGCGTGGCAGAGCGAGGATTCTCCGTGGCGCGATGCGTTTTATTTCCACGAGGACGGATCGTACGACTGTTGGTGGGGCGTGGGCAACATGCCCGCCATCAATGAGAGCTCCGAGCTGGTACGCGAGCGGCTTCTGGGCAAGGACGGCGTGATTCGTAAGTGGCTGCGCGCCGGTGCCCACGGTTGGCGCCTGGATGTGGCCGACGAGCTTTCCGACGATTTCCTGGCCGAGATCAAGAAGGCCGTGCTCGCCGAGAAGCCCGACGCGCTGCTGCTCGGCGAGGTCTGGGAAGATGCCTCCAACAAGATCAGCTACGGCCATCTGCGTCGCTATCTGCAAGGCTCCGAGCTCGACTCGGCCATGGATTACCCCTTCCGCGACATGGTCATCGGCTTTTTGATGGGCTACAAAAACGCCTACCAAGCTGCCGAGGATATCGAGACCCTGCGCGAGAACTATCCGCGTGAGGCCCTGTCTTGCGCACTCAATCTGCTTTCGAGCCACGACCGTCCGCGCATTATCTCGGTACTCGGCGGCGGCCCCGACGAGTCGAAGCTGCCCGAGTGCGAGCGCAGCAAATGGCGTCTGGACGAGAACTCGATGGGCCTTGCCAAGAGCCGTTTTTGGCTCGCGACGCTCATGCAGATGACGTTCCCGGGCGTTCCCTCAATCTATTACGGTGACGAGTACGGCTTGGAGGGTCTCACCGATCCGGGCAATCGTCGCACCATGCCGACCAAGGAAAACCTGCACGACTTCGATACGTTTGCGATCGTCAAGAACGCATCTGCTGTGCGCCGCGCGCTGCCGTTTATGATCGATGGCGAGATCAAGGCCTTTGCACTCAATGATGAGGTGTTGGCCTACAACCGTACGGGCAAGGACGGCGAGTCGGCAACCGTCATCATCAACCGCAGCCTGCGCAACTCGCATCGTGTGACCATTCCGGCACTCGGCGAATGCGCGAGCGATGTGATCAGCGGTCACGAGTGCGAGATCCACAACGGCACGGTCACGCTCGATCTGTATCCGCTGGGTTCGTCGATCATCTATCACCACGCCGAGCAGCGCCTGCAGGAGCCGCTCGATCACGGTGCGGGTGTTGTGTGCCATATCACATCGGTGCCGACCGATGACGGCAAGCCCGGTACGATCGGCGCGCCCACGCGTCGCTTTATCGACCATCTGGCCGCCATGGGCATGCGCTACTGGCAGGTTTTGCCCGTCAATCCCACGGACTTCTTCCGCTCCCCTTACGCTGGTCCTTCGGCCTTTGCAGGCAATATCGACCTGCTACCCGAGAGCCACGAAGAGCTGGCAGCCGACTTTGAGACCTGGAAGGCCCGCGGCGGCGAGGATGCCGATCCGCTGTACACCGCGTTTAAACATCGCAATGCCGATTGGCTCGAGAAATACTGCGTCTACATGGCCGTTAAGAAGTACTTTGAGGGCGAGTCGCGCCATGATTGGCCGGCAGATGTCGCGCGCTACAACGAGCATCTGATTGACGACAAGCGTTTCCACAACGAGGCCGAGCTTCAGGCGTACATGCAGTACCGCTTTGACCTCGCTTGGTGCGAGCTCATGAACTATGCGCACAAGAAGGGCATCGAGGTTATCGGCGATATTCCTATGTACGTGTCCGACGATTCGGCAGACGCGTG
Organism: uncultured Collinsella sp.; assembly: GCA_902491765.1. GTDB lineage: Bacteria > Actinomycetota > Coriobacteriia > Coriobacteriales > Coriobacteriaceae > Collinsella. The sequence continues at coordinate 27,245 of CABUIY010000001.1, forward strand.
GAGCGAGCCCGAGAACTTCTGGCTGTCCGATACCGGAAAGGCGATTGAGATTTCCGGTGCGCCGCCCGACAACTTTGCACCCAAGGGCCAGGTGTGGGGCAACCCGACGTTCCGCTGGGACTACATGAAGCAGAACGGCTATAGATGGTGGATGGATCGCCTGCGTCGTGCGTTCTCGCTCTACGACCGCGTGCGTCTGGATCACTTCCTGGGCTTCCACAGCTACTTTAGTATTCCCGCGGGCAAGGCTTGCGCCGACGGCCGCTGGCTGGCAGGACCGGGCAAAGACCTGTTCCAGACCGCCTATGACGAGCTGGGTCCGCTCAACTTTATCGCTGAGGACCTGGGCTATTTGACGCCCGGTGTTCGCGCCATGGCTTCGACCTGCGGCTTCCCCGGCATGGACGTGCTGGAGTTTAGCGACTACGACGTTCGTTGCGGTGTGCATCCCACGCCCGGCAAAATTCTGTACACCTCGACGCACGACACGTCGACGCTCGCAGGCTGGTGTACGCGTTCCTTTGCCGGCGGCGACGACCCGAGCGGTGTTGAGCTGGCGGCCAAGCTGATGAGCGACTCGCTGGCAAGCGACGCTCCCCTGGTGATGATGCCGCTGCAGGATATCCTGGGGCTTGGCGACGACGCGCGCATGAACGTTCCGGGCGTGGCCACGGGCAACTGGACATGGCAGGCTGACGAGGCGGACATCGCAGCCGCTGAGGACAAAACCGCACAGCTCCTGCGCAACAACCATAGATTCTGGGGCGAAGCGTGATAAAACCCCCGATATAGGGTACAGTTACAGACGTTTGAATTTTTGCGGGCAGAGCAATCTGCCCGCTTTGTGCTGAAAAGGAAGTATTATGGCGCGCTACGATTACAAGTGCTCGAGCTGCGGCAACGTGTTTGAGGTTGAGCATCCCATGTCCGAGACTCCCGAGGTCGTGTGCCCCAGCTGCGGTGCCCCGGCGGCCAAGACGTTCTCGGCCAGCGGCATTAAATTTGAGGGCAGCGGTTTCTACAACACCGACCAGCGAAGCGGCGGCTCCAGCACCAACGCCACCAGCGGCTGCTGCGCCAACTGCCCGCATAACCACTAGGAACCAAACAGCCCCGCGACCAAAACCGATCGCGGGGCTATTTCTTTGCTCTATGGGTAGTTAATTAAGCTACCCAGGTTTCCTTGTGAGTTGCGGTGAAATAAGGACTGTTTGGCGGGCAGAAGCGGCTTTTCATTCCCTATTTCACCGCAACTTAGTCGTTACTTGTGGACCAGTCTGGCGCAGAAGTGGCCGTCGTAGGAGTCGGCGTTTACCGGCACGCTTTGGAAGAGGCCTCGATCGTTCTGGCGTACGTATACGAGCTTCTTGGCCTGATCGAACTCGGGGAGTTGCAGAATCTGTGCCTCGGAAAGCGGTGCCACGCTAAAGCCGGCACCCTCGGGAGAAGCAAGGAACGCGTCCACCACCTGCGTGTTCTCCTCGTCGAAGACGGAGCACGTCGCATAGATAAGCTCACCGCCGGCAGCCACGCGCGCGGCGGCTTCCTTGAGCATCGTCAGCTGCAGTTTAGGAAGCTCAACCGTCACGTCCTTTTCGGTCAAGCGCCACGGAATCTCAGGATGACGGCGCATGGTGCCGGTACCCGAGCACGGGGCATCGATAAACACCGTGTCGAACAGGGCAGGCTCGCCGAGCATGGCATCAAAGGTCGTGAGCACCTCATTGAGCTCGCAGGCATCGCCCGACACCGTACGAACACCCGAGATACCCGCCTTGTGCAGGCGCGCGAGATTCTGATCGCACTTGCGATCGTGCAAATCGAGCGCGGTATGCTGACGCTCGTAGCCGGCACGCTTGGCCTGGCACATCATCACATAGGTCTTGGTGCCGCGACCGGCGCCAATCTCCAGGCAGCGACCGGGACGTGTCGCGGCAGTAGCGATAAGCTGGGCGTTAAGGTCCGAGGCCACGGCCGCCGCGCGTTCAAACACACCCGACGCAACGGTGGCCTGCGCATCGACCGGCGCATGGCAGCCCGGGAATACCGGCGCCACAAGCTGCGATAGGTACGGATCAGGCTTAGTTGCAAAGGCATTCTCGTGCAAAGCGAGCGGCGCGGGCGCCAGATTTCCGGCAAAGTTGAGCGCGCCCTCGGGCGTATCAAACGAGGCCATAATGCGAGCACACAGCCAGCGCGGCATACCCATCAGACGAGACAGGCGAACCAAACGGCGCTCGGACTCATCGGCACCCGCGGCGGCGGCAAAGTCCTCAACGTTGTCCGCGACCTTATGCAGCACGGCGTTCGCCAGACCGGCGGCCGACTTAGCGCCGCTACGAACCAGCTCAACACCCTGACTCACGGCAACGCGACCTGGGGTATGCAGGTAGAGCATCTCGAAGGCCGAGATTCGAAGCGCCATGCGAACGCGCGGCGCGACCTTTTTGGGCTTATCGAGAAACTGATCGAGCAGCTCATCCAAAATTCCCTGCGTGGCGGCAACACCGAGCGCCAAACGCGCGGCAAAAGCGGAATCGCGCTGGTCAATGGCCTTGGCGGAAGCACGGGAAGACAACACGTCGCGTGCGTATATACCGCGACGGTCGGCCTCCATCAGCACATCGAGCGCAAGCTTGCGCGCGGGAGAAAGCTTGCTCATGACAAAACACCCCACGTCAGATCGGCACCCTGCAGGCCGGCAGCCCAGGCAGAAGCAGCCATGGCACGCTTGCCATCGGGCTTAACCTCAAGCAGCTCGACCGAGCCATCGGACAGGCCCAAGTAGACGCGCTTGGCCTGAACGGCAACAGCGCCCTCGCCAAGCGACACATCAGCCGGCGCAGCATCGAGCACACGCACGGTCTTGCCGGCAATCACGCAGCGAGCGGGTGCGGTGTCGGACGAAGCCAGCACGTGACGCACACAATCGAGCGCCCCCATCTGCGGATCCAGACGCATCTCCTGCTTGGAAATCTTGGCAGCATGCGTGACGAGCGACTCATCCTGCTCGGTCCACACCGCTGAGTCATCGGCAAGCGAGGGCAGCGTATCGGCCAGCAGCTTACCGCCCAGCTCGCCAAGCTCCATCGTCAGTGCCTCGGCATGCTTACCGGCAACCGAGGTCGAGGCCTGCGCACAATAAGCGCCGGTATCCACGCCATGCCCAATACGCATAATGGAAACGCCGGCAACCTCATCACCAGCGAGAATCGCACGCTGAATGGGAGCAGCCCCACGCCAACGAGGCAGCAAGGACGCATGAACATTCACAATACCAAGCGGCGCCATATGCAGCACGTCATCCGGCAAAATGCAACCATAGGCAGCCACGCAGAAAATGTCAGCCTGGGCAGCCTTAAGCGCCTCAACGACCTCAGGCGTCATACGATTAGCCTCAACAACCGGCAACCCCAGCTCAAGCGCTTTAGCCTTAACAGGAGACGGCTCCAGCTTCTTACCACGCCCGCGAACAGCATCAGGACGAGTAACAACAAGCGCAATCTCGTTACCAGCCTCAACAAGCGAAACCAGCGAAGGCACAGCAAAATCAGGCGTACCCATAAACACAATACGCATAAAAGTTAGTCTCCTCTCAATAACGAGCCGAGACGGCTACAAAAAAGCGTTCCAGGTCACAAGCGCACCCAGCCGCAAGAACAGTTCAACAAAGACAAATATACCCAAAACCAAAGAAAGAGCCGCATTAAAAGCAGCCCTCCCAACAAAGCACCTATCAGCGAAGACGCCCCTCCCTGGCCCGACGGCACCCGGGCGAAACGAAGAGCGACAACGTAGTCCCTGGGATGGGACCACACATATCGTCCCGCGCGCAGTTTCGCAGCGCAGCGAGAATGTTTGAGCACGGGATGATATGTGTGGGCCCCATCCCAGGGACGGACAATTAACCTATTCGGTCTCGCCCGGTCGAGCGCCGCGGGCCAGGGCGTCCTGGTACTCCTTGACTGCCTTGAGCCTCTGCATCGGCTTCAATCGCTCGAACATGGTGTTGCCGTGCAGGTGATCGATCTCGTGCTGCAAGCACACGCAGAACAGATCGCCCGTGGCCTCATAGCGAATCAGGTTGGCGTCCAAGTCGTATGCCTCGACCACGACATGGTCGGGACGCTCGATCTCGCAGCTAATGCCGGGGATAGACAGGCAGCCTTCACTAAACGGCACTAAATGGTCGCTCTGCTCAACAATGACAGGGTTGATGAGCACGTACGGGTCATAGTCGCGCTTGTCGCTGTAGTCGCAGTCGATGGTGACGAGCTGAATAAGCTCGCCAATCTGCGGGGCAGCCAGGCCGCAGCCGCCGTTCTCGAACATCATCTTCTTCATCTTCTCGGCAAGCGCCTCGATCGCCGGGGTGATCTCCTCGATGACGGCGCACTCCTGGCGCAGACGAGGGTCGGGCGACAGTACGATTCCGTTGGCTTCCATGGCCATCCTTTCGGGTTGTTACATCAAATCATAGGCGTCGACGTCAACGCTCACGCTCACGCCACGCACGGAGCCCACCTCTTTGAGGCAGGCGTCGATATCGTCAGAGACATGGTACCCCACGGGCGACTTCACAAGCAGATGGAAGCGGTAACGGTCCTTGGCTCTCTCGATTACACACGAAGCCGGGCCAAGCACCTGCGGCACGGCACTCCCCGCCCGCAAAAAGTCGGGCGCGGCGGCATGCCAGCGGCGCTTAAGAAGCTTTGCAATGCGCCCGATGTAGTCTTGCGCGTCGTCTCGGTTCGCCGACCACACCAAGATGTTGACCAGGCGAACAAACGGCGGGTATAGCGCGTCGCGGCGCTGTTCCAGGTCGTAGTCGGTAAAGATCGAACGGTCATGCTCAGCGACGGCGCGAATGACCGGATCCTCGGGCAGGTAGGTCTGGATGATCACCTCGCCGGGGCGATCGCCGCGACCGGCACGGCCCGCCACCTGTTCCAGCAGGTCGTAGGCGCGCTCCCCTGCGCGAAAGTCGGGCAGCTTGAGGGCGAAGTCGGCATTGACCACGCCCACGAGCGTGACCTCAGGAAAGTCGAGACCCTTTGCGATCATTTGGGTGCCCAGCAACACGGCGCAATCGGCCGCATCGAACTGCTCGAGCAGCTTTTTGTGCGCATCCTTGCCGCGCGTGGAATCGGCATCCATGCGAATAATGGCGACGTCCTCGGGAAGCATCTGGTGCAGTGCGTCCTCGATCTGCTGAGTGCCCAGACCCATTTTTGCCAGATAGCGGCTACCGCATTTGGGACAGTGGCTCGTGGGCGCGGGATACGGCTGCACGCGCCAAGACGAACCGCATGTGTGACACTGCAGCGTGTGCGTGCGTTCGTGGTACGTGAGCGCGGTGGAACAGTGGTTGCAGGTGGGCACGCAGCCGCACTCGCGGCACATCAGGAACGGCGCAAAGCCACGGCGGTTATGCAGCAGTACGGCCTTCTCGCGTCGCTCGACCACACGCTCAAGGCCTTCTATAAGCGGTTTTGAGAACATGGAGCGGCTACCGTGCGAGAACTCGCGACGCAGATCGGCAATGCGAACCGTGGGCAACACGGCGTGTCCCGGGCGCTCGGGCATCTCGACGCGCGTCCAGGTGGCACCGTTATACGTGCCACGGCGGCAGCGGTCGAGGGACTCGGCAGATGGCGTGGCGGAGCCCAACACGAGCGGGCAGCGGTAGCGCCGCGCCATCTCGGCTGCCACCTCGCGCACGTGGTAGCGCGGACTGGAGCCCTGCTTATAGCTAGTCTCGTGCTCCTCGTCGATGATGATGAGACCAAGGTCGCTGAGCGGGCAAAAGAGCGCCGAGCGGGCGCCGACGACCACGCGGGCCGCACCGCTGGCGACCATATCCCACTGGTCCAGGCGCTCGCCGGCCGAAAGGCGCGAATGGAACACGGCGACCGTCTCGCCAAAGCGCGAACGGAAGCGGCCGACGGTCTGGGCCGTCAGCGAGATCTCGGGCACCAGCACGCAAGCCGAACGGCCGGCCGCCAGCACGCGCTCGATGGCGGAGAGGTACACCTCGGTTTTGCCGGAGCCGGTGACGCCGTCGACCAGCACCACGTCGCCATGAGCGTCCAGACGGGCGCGCTCAATCTGCGCGAGTGCCTGCTTCTGGCCGTTGGTAAGGGAGACCGGCGCCTTGCCGCTTGCCGAGGACAGCGTGGTCTGCTCGCTGCAGCCACGCCACGCACGACGCTCCTCCACCACGACGACGCCGCGTTTTTCGAGCGCCTTGATGGTCGCCGACATGCTGTTATAGAGAAGGTTGAGGTCGCGCGTCGTGACCGGGCCGCACTGGAGCGCCTCGATGAGCTGACGCTGGCGGACCGCGGTCTTGGGCGGCGTATAGTCGAAGCCCTCGGGCGTGAGCATGACCCAGCGGTTTTGGATGGGTTTGACGGCGGGGCGCTCAACGGCCCACACGCCGTCGTCACCTTTGACCACGCGCGGGCTTCCACCCGGGGGCAAGAACAAACGCAGGCACTCGGAAAGCGTTGCGACGTACTCGCGGCTCATCCAGCGTGCGATACGGGCAGCCTCGGCGGTAAAGAGCGGTTTGCTGAGGATAGCCTCGATGGCTTTAATGCGGGCTGGGTCGAGGGCGTTGATGCCTTGCAGGTCACCCAGCTCAAGCGCAATGTCGACGATATAGCCCGCGGCGGCACGGTTACCAAAGTGGACCAGGACCTTGGATCCGATTTGCGCCTCGTTGGCAAGGGACCGGGGAATGCCATAAGCAAACGGCTCGTACAGCGCACGGGTGGGAATGTCGAGGACTACGCTCGCATAGGCGGCGACGGGTTCAGGCGCGAACTCAGGCTTGGCCGGAGTCTCCTCCGGTTCCGGCGAACCAAACAGCGACAGTTGCTCGGCCATGGCCCCTATACCTCCCATCCCATGCGTCTTCAGAAACAAGAGCCCCGCTCGGGTGAACGGGGCTCGGATACATGCGTTTACGCGGCTGCTACAGCGCCATCGTGCGGGCGCGGTCGATACGCGCCAGGCAGTCGTCGCGGCCGACGAGCGCCATGGTCTCGCCCAGCGGGGGGCTCACCATGTTGCCGCAGACGGCGACGCGCACGGCCTGGAACACCACGCGCTTCTTAAGGTCCATCTGCTCGGGCACCGGCTCAAGCGCGGCGTCGATGTTGGCAGCCGTCCACTCGTTCACGCCCTCGAGAGCGGCCTTGGCGGCATCCAGAATGGCACCCATGCCCTCCTTGGCCAGGCCCTTGTTGACGGACTTCTCGTCATACTCGAGCGTCTCGGCCGTAGCGAAGATGGGAGCGGCGACGGTCACGGCGTCGGCCGGCATCTTGGTGCGCGGCTTGACGATGGCGGCAAGCGCGTCGATCCAATCCTCGCCGTACTCGACATTGCCCTCGATGAGACCCGCCTCGTGCAGCTCGGGGACCATGATCTCGTCGGCAAACTGAGCATCGGACATGCCGTTGATGTACTCGGCATTGACCCAATCGAGCTTCTTGGGATCGAAGGTCGCCGGGTTCTTGGAGATGCGGTCGAGTGAGAACTTGTTGGCCAGGACATCGCGCGGGATGATCGTGGTCTCGCCGTCGAGCGACCAGCCGAGCAGCGCCAGGTAGTTGACGAAGGCGTCGGACAGGTAACCGGCGTCGCGGTACTCCTCCACCGAGGTGGCGCCGTGGCGCTTGGAGAGCTTCTTGCCGTCGGCGCCCAGGATCATGGAGATGTGAGCGAACGTGGGCACGGGAGCGCCGAGGGCCTCGTAGACCATGACCTGACGCGGGGTGTTGGACAGGTGGTCGTCGCCGCGGATGACATGGGTGATCTTCATCATGGCGTCGTCGACGACGGTCGCGAAGTTATACGTGGGCGTGCCATCGGAGCGGAAGATGACAAAGTCGTCGAGCTCCTTGGCGTCGAAGGTCACCTCGCCGTGGACGGCGTCGTGGATGACGACGTCGCCGCGGTCCTCGGGCACCTTAATACGCAGGACGTAGGACTCGCCGGCCTCGATGCGACGGCGGGCCTCCTCGGGATCAAGATCGCGGCAACGGCGCTGATAGCCCTGGAAGGGGTCCTTGCGCTCCTGCGCGGCCTTGCGGTCGGCGTCGAGCTGCTCCTTGGTGCAGAAGCAGGGATAGGCCTTGCCCTCGTCCCAAAGCTTCTGGGCGGCCTGCTTGTACAGGTCCAAGCGCTCAGTCTGGGCGTAGGGGCCAAAGTCGCCGCCTACCTCGGGGCCCTCATCCCAGTCCAGGCCAAGCCAACGCATGGCGCGCAGGATGATCTGCGTGTTCTCATCGGTGGAGCGGGTGGGGTCGGTGTCGTCGATGCGCAGGATGAACGTGCCGCCGTTTGCGCGGGCGAAAGCCCAGTTATAGATAGCGGTGCGAGCGCCGCCGATGTGCAGCTTGCCCGTCGGTGAGGGTGCAAAGCGGACGCGAACGTCTGATGCCATGGATATCTCCTCGATTGCAGGATGGATGTCTAACCGCACCAGTATAAAGCATCAAAGCAACCTCCGCACAAAGGGCACCGACCTACTCATTGGGGACAGACTTAAATGGCCAGTCGTTGGAGACGTTCTTAGTTTAAGGCTGGTCATTTATGTCTGTCCCCAATGAGTAGGTGCGGAAAGGGTGTGAATGTTTGATTTACGCGCTATGATGTGCCCTTGCATAGAGAGCCCGGCGGAATGGTAACGGTCGCCGGGACACGTTTTTGAAAGGACAATCATGTCAGAAGAACTTCGTTCCATCCCGCCCCAACACGGGTCCTTTGTTTTTACGTCGGAGTCGGTGACCGAAGGTCATCCCGATAAGATCGCTGACCAGATCAGCGACGCCGTCCTCGACGCAATCCTCGCCAAAGAAATAGAGCTCCAGGAGCAGGGCTACATCGCCCCCAACGGCGTGCCTGCCAACGTGGAGAACGTCCGCTGCGCCTGCGAGACCCTCGTGACCACCGGCACCGTCATCGTCGCCGGCGAGATTCGCACCCAGGCCTACGTAGACGTTCAGGAAATCGCCCGTGGCGTTATCCGCCGCATTGGCTACAACCGTGCCAAGTTCGGTTTTGACTGCGACACCTGCGGCGTCATGAGCCTCATCCACGAGCAGTCGCCCGATATCGCCCAAGGCGTTGACGAGTCCTTCGAGACCCAGACCGGCGCTACCACCGACCCGATCGACCTGATCGGTGCCGGCGACCAGGGCATGATGTTCGGATATGCCTCCAACGAGACCAAGACCCTCATGCCCATGCCGCACTACCTGGCAAGCCGCCTAGCCGAGCGCCTGGCCGCCGTGCGTCACGACGGTACCCTCGCCTATCTGCGTCCCGACGGCAAGACCCAGGTCACCGTGCGCTACGAGGAAGGCAAGCCCGTCGAGGTCACGACCATCGTCATCTCCACGCAGCACGCCGCCGAGATCGAGGACATGGGCAAGATCAAGGCCGACCTCATCGAGCACGTCATCACCCCGGTCATGGCCGCCGAGAACATGCCGTGGGACAACGCGGACATCTACGTGAACCCCACCGGTCGCTTTGTCGTGGGCGGCCCCATGGGCGACACGGGCCTCACCGGCCGCAAGATCATTGTCGACACCTACGGCGGCTACGGCCGTCACGGTGGTGGTGCCTTTAGCGGCAAGGACTGTACCAAGGTCGACCGCTCCGCCGCGTATGCCGCGCGCTGGGTTGCCAAGAACGTGGTCGCCGCCGGCCTAGCTGACCGCTGCGAAGTCGAGCTCGCCTACGCCATCGGCGTTTCCAAGCCCCTTTCAATCATGGTCGACACCTTCGGCACCGCACATGTTGCCGAGGACAAAATCGTTGAAGCCGTGGAGAAGACCTTCGACCTGCGCCCGGGCGCCATCATCCGCGACCTGGACCTGCGTCGCCCCATCTACGAAAAGACGGCAGCCTACGGTCACTTCGGCCGCGAAGACGCCGACTTCACCTGGGAGAAAACCGACCGAGTCGAAGAACTCAAAGCAGCCTGCGGCCTGTAATTAAGAGCCGCTAAGGTCACAAAACGCATGCGCTTTCAAAAGAAGTACCGCCCCCAAGCGGTGCTTCTTTTTTATTAATCCGGTGGTGAAGATGCTTCGATATGAGCCTACGCTGCGTCACCAGCTAATGAATTTTGCAGCACACGCGCCTCTACCATGTATCCTTAGTTCCGAGGGCTTTGGTATTTGGTCGATCGCGAGTTCCGCACGAGCCGGAGAGCACTTAATGTGCTCTCCGTGCGAGCCAGGACTGTAGAGCAGGCGACCAAATACCAAAGCCCTCGGAACGGCGGGACAGAGTATGCCCCGCCCCTCGGGACGACGAGCCACGTAAAGGAGCATCCATGGCAGGCAAGCCGCAAACACTAGCTACGACCTCGGCATTCGAGATCTTGGGCCCCGTCATGGTCGGCCCCAGCTCATCGCACACCGCCGGCGCCCTACGCTGCGCCCAAGTTGCCGCCAGCCTGCTGGAAGGCCGCATCACCAAAGTCACCTTTGGCCTGTGGAACTCCTTCGCCCACACCTACCGCGGCCACGGCACCGACCGTGCGCTCGTCGCGGGCATTCTGGGTCTCGACACCGATGACGAGAACATCAAGCAGGCCTTCGACCTCGCACGCGAGCAGGGCCTCGAATATCACTTTGACATCAAGGGCGACGACGCCTCCATCCACCCCAATACCGTCGACATCGACATGGTCGATGACACGGGCGCCACGGCACAGGTCCGCGGTGAAAGCCTTGGCGGCGGCAAGATGCGCATCAGCCGCATTAACGGCGTCGGCGTCGACATCTCGGGCATGTATTCCACGCTCTTCGTGGCGCACAAGGACGTCCCCGGCGTGCTCGCCGCGCTCACCAACCTGCTCGCCTACGCCCACGTAAACATCGCCTTCTGCCGCACCTACCGCACCGAAGTGGGCGGCCAGGCCTACTCCGTCTTTGAGACCGACGGCGCGCCCGACGACACCGTCGTCCCCATGCTGCGCAAGCTCGACAATGTCGATTACGCAACGTTTATCGAGCTCCCCGGTTCTGCCTCGTCGCTCTCCCCCGGCGTCTCGGCCAAGGAAATCTTCGACGACGGTGAGCAGCTGCTCGAGGCGTGCGAGGAACTTGGACTCAGTATCGGAGCCGTCATGGCCGTGCGCGAGGCGCGTCTGACCGGCGAGGCCCACGCCGTCGCCACCATGCGCCGCGTGCTCGACGTCATGCGCGAGGAGACCACGGCCCCCATCGCCAATCCGCAGCGATCGCTCGGTGGGCTAATCGGCGGCGAGGCCAAACTCGTCGAAGCCACCGGCCGCAACGATTTGAGTGCAAGCCTGATGGGCGCCGTCCAGACCGACGCCGTGGCCCGCGCGATGGCCGTGCTCGAGCGCTCCGCCACGATGGGTGTGATTGTCGCAGCTCCGACAGCAGGATCCGCGGGTGTCGTGCCCGGCTGCGTGCTGGCGCTCGCCGATCGCCTGCAGCTCAACGACGAGCAGGTCATGGACGCGCTCTACTGCGCAGCCGCCATCGGCCTCAACCTCACCACGAGCGCCTGCGTCGCCGGCGCCGAGGGCGGCTGCCAAGCCGAGGTGGGAAGCGCCGCCGCCATGGCAGCCGCCGCGCTGGTGCAGATGCTCGGCGGCACGCCCGAGCAGGCGCTCGACGCCAGTTCCATCGCGCTGAGCAACCTGCTGGGCCTCGTTTGTGACCCCGTCGGTGGCCTCGTGGAGGTGCCCTGCCAAAACCGCAACGCCATCGGCGTGGCAGCGGCCTTTAGCTCGGCACAACTCGCCCTCGCAGGCATTAAGAGCTTGGTGCCGTTTGACCAGATGGCACATGTCATGCTCTCGGTGGGTCATGCGTTGCCGGTCACGCTGCGCGAGACGGCAAAGGGCGGCATCGCGCAGGCTCCGGCCGCACTTTCGGCCTGTGCAAAATGCGGTGTGTGCGGATAGCGGCAAAGAACGACTCAAAGGTGGGACAAATGTCCCACCTCTTTTGAATGCCACCGTTTCCGTACCACAAACAGCAGGGCAATCGCTATAATGCAAGCCCAGTAAAAACACGATGAACCGCAAGGCGAAAATCGAAGGATATGCATACGATGTCGCAAAACGATCGAACTCAACTGATTCCCGATCCGCAGCAGCCGAGCAGGCACACCGGCGGCGTCCAGTCGCCGCGTCCTATCGCGCCGAGCCACGGTCAGCAGCGTGGTGCAGCAAACGCGCCCCAACGCCCGAACCAACAGCGACAGCAGCGTCAGCAACGTCAACAGCGCCAGGCAAACGGCAATGCGCCCAAGCAGCCCCCCACGCACGCTCGAGGCGATCGCGGCCCCGCGCGCAAGCCCGCCGAGAACAATAAGTCGGGCAAAAAGACAACGCTCTTTGTCGTCCTGGGTCTTATCGTCATTGTCTATATCGTCGGCGTCGTAGCGTTTTCGCAGGTAGCCTACCCCAACACCACCATTGCCGGGGTCGATGTCTCGTTTTCCAACGCTTCGTCTGCCGCCACCAAGGTCAACTCGGCATGGAAGCACTATAAGCTCACCGTGACAGGCGATGACTTTAATTGGACCTATCAGCCCGAGTCCGATGAACCCATCGTCGACGGAGAGGCAGCCGCAAAAGAGATCATCAGCCACAACGAAGCCTTTGTATGGCCGGTCCGCCTTGTGGAATCCTTAAGCGGCAAAACCAAAACAACCGCTACCTCCAACGAAGTCGATCTTGATCAAAACGTCGACCTGTCCATGCTCCCCGACACCTTTGACCAAAAGAAGTTTGAGAAGGATCTGGGCGCCGCCATCGACGAATTTAACGAGGGTCGTTCGGGCACGTTCGAGGCCAATAGCTCCTATGACGAGCAAGCGAGCAAGTTTACCGTCGAGAAGGCGCGCTCCAACGAAAAACTCAACCGCGAGCATGTCATTAAGTATGCCGAGCTCGAGCTTGCCTCGCTGGCTGAGACCGTAGATTTTTCCAAGCTCGGCAACGATGCCTATGAGCCGCTCAATGGAACGCTGACTGATGATCAGATTCAGGCCGCATGCGATGCCGCCAACAACTTCCTGGGCGTCAATGTGACCCTCAAACTCAACGGCGAGGATGCCGGCAAGGTCGACGGCAGCTCCGTGTTGCAGTGGATCAGCTTTGCCGATCCGGCCAACCCCACGCTCGATACGTCGCAGATCAGCAGCTGGGCAGCCGAGCTCGCCAACGGCTTTAATACCGTGGGCTCCACTCGCTGGTGGACGCGCGCCGATGGCAAGCAGTGCGCCGTCGAAGGCGGTGACTTTGGTTGGTCCATCGACAGTAGCTCGCTCGCCAAGCAGGTCGAGGACGCCATTAACAACAAACAGACCGGCGAAATCGAGATCAAGTACTCCCAGAGGGCCGACACCTTTACCGCAAAGGGAGAGCCCGACTGGAAGGCATACATCGATGTCGATCTGTCCGAGCAGCACGCGCGCTACTACGACGAGAACGGCAATATCGTTTGGGAGGCCAACTTTATTTCCGGGAAACCGGGCGAAGACGCCACCCCCGAGGGCGTGTGGCAGATCAACAGCAACGACGGCGGCAGCACGCTGATCGGAGCCAAGGACCCCGAGACCGGTAAGCCCAAATACGAGAGCCCGGTGAGCTACTGGATGCCGTTCGAGGGCAATATGATCGGCTTCCACGACGCCACCTGGCAAAACGACAAGAGCTTCGATAATGCCGAGTCGTACAAGTGGTGCGGCAGCCACGGTTGCATCAACCTGCGCCTGGCCGATGCAAAGGCACTACACGATTGCATCAAAGTCGGCCTGTGCGTGGTTGTCCACTCGTAGGAAAACACGCCTTCACACAACGGGAAACTGACGCTCCAATCTAACAGTTCCGAAAGAATCCGCCATATGCGCCCGCCTCACGCGACGGGCGCATATACTAATTGAGGAACTTTCTATAAAGGAGACGCCATGTCGAATGTCCCCACCATCAGCTCGGGACCAAATGATACCGAGCGATCGCCCGAGGGTGCCACCGAAACGATTCCCCTCATAACAGACGTGCACGCCACACAGCAAAATGGCAGCACAAGCGATACAACCGAGATTTCTGACGAAGAGGCCTACGCCAAGCTCAAAGCAAAGCGTGCCGAACGTCGACGCAAAAAGCTGATTCGACGCGGTATTGCCGCCGGCGTCATAGGTGCCATCGCGCTCATTGCCATTGTCGCTACCCTGGTTCTCAATGCGCAGCCACAGGGAGCTAGCGGGCCTGTGACCGACATGGTGACCGAGGGCACGTTTAGCACAACGGTCGAGGCGAAAGGCCAGCTCAAACCCATTTCGTCCTCAGTGGTCTCCCCTTCTGTCGACGGCACGGTCGATTCGATCAACGTGCAGGCAGGCCAATCCGTCAACGAGGGCGACGTGCTTATGACCATTAAAAACGACGAGCTCGATCGCAACGTTGCCGAGGCGCAGCGTGCAGTTGCCGCCGCTCAGGAAGACCTCGCCAACGCGCAGAAAGCCGCAGCTGCCGCGCAGGCCACCCCAACGATGGACGTCGAGGGAGCTTCCGCAGCGGCTGGCGTCTCCGCCGCATCAGCGGACACGAACGCCGTATCGGCCGCGCAGCGCAGCCTCGCTTCGGCCCAGGCAAACCTCGACCAGGCGAACGCCAAGGCCTCCAGTCGCACGGTCACGGCCCCGAGCTCGGGTAGCATCGTGGAGCTCAATGCCAAAGTGGGCGCCACGGTTACAGGCGGCATGATCATGGGCGAAAGCGATACGAGCGGCGGCAAGCAGTGCATGCAGATCGCCGACCTATCCAAGATGAAGGTGACCGTGCAGGTGGGCGAAAAGGACATCGCCAAGATCGCCGTTGGGCAGAGCGCCAACGTCACGTATCCCGCGTTTCCCGATATCGTGAGCCAGGGCACCGTCACGGCTATCGCGTCGGTGGCAAACTCTGACGCCGCCAACGGTGGCGGCGGCAGCGTAACCTTTAACGTCGACATTCTCATAGAGGCGCCCGACGCGCGCCTGAAGCCGGGCATGACAGCCGAGGTATCAGTGGTGACCGAGCAGCTCGACGACGTGGTGATGGTGCCGACGATGGCGCTCATGACCGAAGACGGCGAACACTATTACGTCAACGTGGCGACTGATGACGAGGGCAAGCAAACCCGTCGCGTGAAGGTGACCGTCGTGACGCAAAACGACAACGAAGCCGTAGTCGGCAAGACACAGGTCAAGCGCGACGACCAGGGCAACGAGATCAACCCCAACGTGCCGGTTACCAAGCTGCGCGATGGCGACACCCTCGTCATGGACACCGGAGCGGACGCAGCGGCTGACGGCGGCTACGGCGCGGATTCGGGCAGTATGTCTGCCGACGAGGGCATGTAATGCGTCCCGTTATCGACATCCGCAACGTGCACCGCATCTTTGAGAGCGAGGCGGGGTGCGCCCACATCCTGCACAACGTGAGCCTGGCGGTAAATCCCGGCGAATTCGTCGCTATCACTGGCCCCTCGGGCTCGGGCAAATCAACGCTCATGAACATCCTAGGCTGCCTGGATAAGCCGACGGCGGGCGACTACTACCTGCAAGGGCTCAACGTGGCCGAGCTCGATGATGACGAGCTCACCGAAGTTCGCGCCCTGAGCATTGGCTTTGTCTTTCAGAGCTTCAACCTGCTGCCGCGCCTGTCGGTTATCGAAAACGTCATGCTGCCGCTGGCCTACACCAATGTGCCCCGTAGCCAGCGCGAAATGCGCGCCGTGCACGCGCTGCAGGCCGTCACGCTACCGGTCGACCACTGGGACCACCGCATATCCGAGCTCTCGGGCGGCCAGATGCAGCGTGTCGCCATCGCACGCGCCCTCGTTAATGACCCGCCCATCATCCTGGCCGATGAGCCGACGGGAAACCTGGACTCCGCTACCGGAGCGCTTGTGATGGAGACCTTCCATAAGCTCCAGAAGCGCGGCAAAACCATCGTGCTTATCACACACGACCCCGGCATCGCCGCCGAGGCCGACCGTGCCGTGACCATCCGCGACGGTCGCATTCACGACGGCGCGTATATTCCACATGCACCGCGGACCCTACGCAGCGCCGTAGATAGCCTGCCCATGATTTCCGCCTCCGCCAACCCGCCGAAAGGAGAGATGGCATGAGCGCCCGCGATCTTATCCAGGAAGCCCTTCACTCGCTCGAGGCCAACAAGGGGCGCAGCCTGCTCACCATCCTGGGCATTGTCATCGGCATCGCCTCGGTTATCGCCATGACTTCGCTCATCGGCGGCATCCAAAACAGCTTGGTCAACAGCCTGGGCCTCAATGCGGCACGCATGGTGCAAATCTATTCGTCGCAAGAACTCACCGAGTCGGACATCGAGAAGCTTCAAAAACTGGTGCCGCAGATAGAGCAGATCGGCATTGTCGACAGCGCGTATACCGAGTACAAGACCGGCAATAAAAGCTATACCGTCATGGCACAGGGTGTCGATAGTGACATGCTTGACGCCGTGGGGGCCAGCAAGCTCGTTGCGGGGCGTACCTATTCCCAGGCCGAGTCTCAATCAGGCTCGCGCGTGGCGCTCATCAGCCGCGGCGGCGCCGATCAGCTGTACGGCAACGAACAGGATGCGCTGGGGAAAACCATCAAGGTGTCCAACGGCGAGGTGCAGATTGTAGGCGTGATTGATGGCGGCAGCGACTCCATGGGCTCTCTCACGCTGTATATGCCACGCGAAACCATCTCAGGTCTGTTTGGCGACGAGAATCCCTCATTCCCCAGCGTGATGGCACTTGCCGCCGAGGGCACGGACATGGATGAGCTTTGTAAGACCATCGAGTCCAAGGTGCGCGCGATGAAGGGCATCGAGGAGGAGGATGAGTACGACAGTGTATCGGCGACATCCATGAAAAGCGCCATCGATGCACTCAACTCCTTTATGGGCGCGTTCTCGCTCATCATGGGTGCTGTCGCCAGCATCTCGCTGCTTGTCGGCGGTATCGGCATTATGAATATGATGCTTACCAACGTAACGGAGCGCATTCGCGAGATCGGCATCCGCCGCGCTCTGGGCGCCAGTCGTCGCGATATCACCGCGCAGTTTTTGGCCGAGTCTTCGGCGCTGTGCGTCACCGGCGGACTGTTGGGTGTCCTGATTGGCTATCTGCTGGCCTGGGCTCTTGCGATGTTTGCCTCCGGATCCGGGATTCTTGGCGAGCTCGGTGCCAGCGGGCAAATCACACCGAGCTTTTCAATCGCCACGGTATTGCTGGCCTTCGCCGTCTCCGTCGGCATCGGCGTAATCTTTGGCTTCTACCCCGCTCGCCGCGCGGCAAAGCTCGACCCGGTGGAGTGCCTACGCTACCAGTAAGCCACCGCCAACAAGTTGCGGTGAATTAGGGACTAAATATGCTATCTAGCAGCAAAAACAGACACTATTTCACCGCAACTTATTGAAAGGCTGCTTGCGCCAGTTCCGGGCGTCGTCCTCGAGCTATTGGCGGATGACGGGCTTGTACGGGTCGAGCTTGCTCGAGGCGCTTCTCCTCGCGGGCGGGAGGGCACGCAGGCGCGGCGAGCGCCTAGCGCGCGAACTCCCGTAAGAGCGCGTCTTCCACTTCCCGAAGCGAAAGGGCCCCGCCTCCCTCGGCGGGACGGGCGACCACGATACAGCGCGCTCCCACGTCGCGCGCGGAGGCGATCTTCTCGGCCGTGCCGCCTACGGTTCCCGAGTCCTTGGTCACAAGCCACTGGGCGCCCACCTGCCGAAGCATCGCCTCGTTGAGCTCGCGGGTGAAGGGCCCCTGCATGCCGATGACGTGCGACGGCGAAAACCCCGCGTCGATGCACTTCGTTATAGCACCGGGAAGCGGGAGCACACGCACGAAGAAGCGCTCCGCGAAATCGGCGACGCGCGTGTAGTGAGCAAGTTCCTTGCTCCCCGTCGTGAGAAGCGCGCGACCCGGGTTCTCGGAGAGAAAGCGCGCCGCGCAGGCGATCGACGCGACCGACACGACGCCTTTGGGCAGCGCCTCGGCCGGGCGCGCAAGGCGCAGGCATCGTGCACCCACGGCGAGCGAAGCGGCCCGGATGTTGCCGCTTGCGAGCGTAGCGTAGGGGTGCGTGGCGTCGACGACGATGTGCGCGCCGGAAAGCTCGCGCTCCATGTCGGCCTCGTCGAGCCTGCCCGCATGCACCTCGATACCCGGAAGCTCGCCCAAAAGCTCGCCTCCGTAATCGGTTGCCGCGTAGGCACGGGCGGGGATGCCCGCCCCGCTCGCCCATTCGCACAGAAGGCGGCCCTCGGTGGTGCCGGCGAAGATGCGCAGCGCCGGCGCGGATGCGGGCGCCGTCACTTCGGGCCCCCTGGGCGCGTGATCTGGTAGAGCAGCGCGTTCATAATGGCAGCCGCCACGGTCGAGCCGCCCTTGCGACCCCTCGCGACGATGGCCGGCACGCGTCGCGCGAGTAGCTCCTCTTTCGCCTCGACAACGTTCACAAACCCGACCGGCACCCCAACGACGAGCGCGGGCGCGATCTTCCCCGCGTCCATAAGCTCGGCGAGGCGCAGAAGTGCTGTGGGAGCGTTGCCGACGGCCACGATGAGCGGACCCTCGATGCCGCAAGCTTTGTCCATGCTCGCAACGGCGCGAGTCGTGCCCGCGGCGCGCGCAGCCGCGGCGACATTAGGGTCGGCCATGTAGCACACGGCCTTGCAGCCGAGCTTTGCGAGCGCGGGCTTGCTTATGCCTGCGAGCGCCATGTTCGTGTCGGTGAGCACCGTGGCCCCTGCGCGCAGTGCGTCGAGAGCACAGTGCGCGGCGTCATGGGTGAATACGAGGGAATCGGCGTACGAGAAGTCGGCAGTGGTGTGGATGACGCGCTTCACGACGGGCTCTTCAAGCGGCGGGAACGTGCGGCCGCCGAGCTCTTCGGTGATGATCTCGAAGCTGCGCCGCTCGATGTCGCCGGGCGCCATCTCCTTGGAATCCATCTAGTACTCCACTCCTTCCCTTGCACCTATCCCCTGAGCGTAGGGGTGTTTCTCGCACCGCATCTCGGTTATGTAGTCGGCCTTCTCCACGATCTTGCGGGAAGGCGCGCGCCCGGTGAGCGCTACTTCGACGCCGCGCGCGGACATATCGAGCGCGCGGTCCACGAGCGCCTCGTCGACAAGCCCCTTCGAAAGCGCGTCGAGCGCCTCGTCGAGCACGAGCAGCCCCTCCTGCGCGCCCTCGAGCTCGGCGAGCGCGGAAGCGAGGTTCCCATCGTGCAGCTCGCGCGTCGCGGCAAGTTCTTCCGACGTCATGGACCAGGTAAACTTGTCCGACGCCTTCCCCGCGAACACGGGCACGCCGAAATGCTCGGCGAGCAGGCGCACCTCCCCGCTTTCGCCGTCTTTCAGGAACTGCACGACGACGACGCGGCGGCCTGCGGCGAGCATGCGAAGGGCGAGGCCCATCGCCGCCGTGGTCTTGCCTTTGCCGTCGCCATGATACACGTGGATCATACGCCCTCCTCGATAATGCGGTAGACATACTCCATGTCGAGCGCCACGCGCACGGAGTCGGCCAGGCGGTCGAACTCGCGCGCACGGTGATCGGCCGCGGACGCCGCGCCCGCAGCACCCACGACGCTCTCGGGCAGGCCACGCATGCGCGCGAGCGAGCGCGCGAGGGCGAGCGCCACCCCCGGTTCGTCGAACAGGCCGTGGAGATAGGTTCCGAACACGTTTCCGCAGGCCGCGCCTTCTGGTTTGTCGCCAATCGTGCCCGCAGGGGCGCAGGAGACGATCGTTTCGCCGTCGTGGATCTCGTACCCGCGAGCCGTCATGCCGTTCCACACCGAGAACGCACCTTGGGCGCCTGTGATGCGCAGCTCCGACTGGGCGAGGCGCTTTTCCTCCCTGAACACCGTACTTGCAGGGATGAGCCCGAGCCCGCGCGCGGTGCCAGCGCCTTCCCTGCCGTGCGGGTCGGAAAGCTCGTCACCCAAAAGCTGGTAGCCTCCGCATATGCCGAGCACCGGCGTGCCCGCACCCGAAAGCGCGCGTACACAGGCTCCGATGCCGCTAGCCGCAAGCCAGCGCGCGTCGTCGAGCGTGGTCTTCGAGCCGGGGAGCACCACCAGGTCGGGTCGGCCCAGATCGGTCGTCGAGGAAACGTAGCGCACGCCCACGCCGGGCACGCGCGAAAGCGGGTCGAAGTCGGTGAAGTTCGACAGATGTGGAAGGCGCACGACGGCGACGTCGATGACGCCGCGCGCCTCGCGGGCAGATAGGCGCGGCGCGAGCGAGTCCTCGTCGTCCAGGTCGAGCGTAAGATACGGCACGACCCCCACGACGGGAACCCCGCACATCTTCTCGAGCGGGGCCAAACCCGGGCGCAGGATTTCCACATCGCCGCGGAACTTGTTCACCACAAGCCCCCGCAAAAGAGCGCGATCCTCGGGCGCAAAGAGCGCGACCGTGCCGTAGAGCTGGGCAAACACCCCGCCTGGGTCGATGTCGCCCGCGAGCAGCACGGGGGAGGACACGGCGCGCGCGAGCCCCATGTTGACGATGTCGTTTTCGGCAAGGTTGATTTCGACGGGGCTGCCGGCGCCCTCGATGACGATGACGTCGTTTTCCTCCGCGAGCGAATCGAACGCCTCCAAAATCTGCGGCATGAACGCCTTCTTTCGCGCGAAGTAGTCCCTCGCAGCGAAGGCTCCCTGCGCCTTGCCGGCCACGATGAGCTGGCTTCGGTGGTCGCTTTCGGGCTTGAGCAGGATGGGGTTCATGCGCACGTCGGGCGCGATGCCGCACGCCTCGGCCTGCATGATCTGGGCGCGCCCCATCTCGAGCCCATCGGCCGTGACACCGCTGTTGAGCGCCATGTTCTGGCTCTTGAAGGGAGCCACGCGCAGGCCGTCCTGCGAAAGCACACGGCACAGCCCCGCCGCAAGCAGGCTCTTCCCCGCGTTCGACATGGTGCCCTGGATCATGATGGGCTTCGCCCTACCCACGGGTATCGACCTCCTTCGCCGAGCCTCGGCCATCCGCGCCCGCCATAGCGTCGCTGCAAGAAGCGCCGCCCCGTTCGTCGGGTTCGCCTTCGCCCGATGCGCCTTCCGCCCGAAGCGCGCGGCCGAACGCCATCGCAAGCCGGGCATTCTCCTTGCGCGTGCGCACCGCGACGCGGCACCAGAAACGGGACAGTACCGAAAACGAGTCGCACGTGCGGACCAAAACCCCCTGTTTATACAGGCGCTCGGGGATGTCTTTCGCCGGTGTCCGGACTAAAAGGAAGTTCGCATCCGACGGCACGACGGAAAGCCCGAGCGAGGAGAGCTCGTGGGAAAGCCACGCTCGCTCGCCCGTCAATACATCGCGCGTGCGCGAGACGTATTCGACGTCTTCCAGGGCGGCGATACCCGCGGCCTCGGCGACCGAGGAGACGGGCCACGCCTGCCCCGCCCGTCGAATCCCCTCGAGGAGTTGGGCGTTTCCGCTGATCAGATATCCTAACCGCAACCCCGCCATTCCGTAGAGCTTGGTGAATGCGGAGAGCACGGCCACATGGCGCGAACACGCGGCGCGTGCGGCCACGCTCCTTTCGCGGGCGTCGGGCGCAAATCCGAGGAAGCACTCGTCCACGACGAGCAGCGCGCCCACCTGCTCGCAGCGGCAAGCCGCGGCATCGATCACGCGGGGGTCGACGAGGCGCCCCGTCGGGTTGTTCGGATTGCAGAGGTACGCCACGTCTCCCGGCCCCTCGATCGCGCGGGCGAAGGAGGCAGGCACGTCGAAGTCGTCCGCTTCGGAGAGCGGGAACTCCTGCACGCATGCGCCGTAGTAAGATGCCGCCTCCGCATATTCAGAGAACGTCGGCGCGCACACGACGATGCGTTTCGGGCGCACCGCCGCAGCGAGCCGCCAGATGATGTCGGACGCGCCCGCGCCGCAGACGATAGTATCTTCGGGAATGCCCTGGGCGCGCGCTAGGGCGCGAACGAGGGCGAGACTTTCCCTATCGGGGTAGGCGTCGATTCGAGAAAGCGCTTTGCAAGCTGCGGCGACGGCGCGCGGCGAGGGGCCTGCCGGATTCACGTTCACCGAGAAGTCAATGAGGTCGGAGGCGCCCCCTTCGCAACCGATGCCGAGCGATTGCGCGCTGCCCCCATGCGTACGGGCGCGCAGGATTCCCCCGGCAGCCCGGAGCGCGGCGTGGTCTTCCCTCATGCCATCGCCCCCAAGGCGAGCACGACCGCCGCGCGCGCGGCGCCGAAGACGACGAGCGCGCATACGGACGCGGCGAGCATGAGCCTTGTCGCCCGGGCGATGTCGCCCCACTCGATTTCACGGGACGCGTCGCCTATCGTCGGTTTCTCAACGAGCTTGCCGAAATACACCGCGGGTCCTGCCAGGCGCAGCCCGAGCGCGCCCGCACACGCTGACTCGGTCTGCGCCGAGTTGGGGCTCGCATGGCGACGCCTGTCGCGGCGCCAGATGCGCGCCGCCCCGCGCGCGTCGAGCCCGACGATCGGGCACACGGCGATCATGAACAGGGCCGATAAGCGCGAGGGAATCCAGTTCACCGCATCGTCGAGGCGCGCCGAGGCGCGACCGAAGTCGATGTAGCGCTCGTTTTTGTAGCCCACCATACTGTCGAGCGTGTTCACCGCCTTGTACGCCATGCCCAAGGGCGCACCCCCGATCATAAGGTAGAAAAGTGGCGCGATGACGCCGTCGCTCGCGTTCTCCGCCACCGTTTCCACGGCGGCGCGCGCGACGCCCTGCTCGTCGAGAACAGACGTGTCGCGTCCCACGATGAGCCCGACGGCTTCGCGCGCCGCGACAAGGCCGCCCTTCGAGAACGCGTGGGCCACGGCCAGGCTCTGGCGGCGCAGCTCGCATGTCGCGAGAACCTGATAGCTCGCCCATGCCTCGGCCACGAAGCGCAAGCCGGAGTGAACCATGCCGCAAAGATGTAGGATACCCCAGGTCAAAAGCCCACACGCAAGCGGAAGCGCCACGGCGAGCACAAGTCCTGCGGCGCGCGTGCCCGCGGACGTTTGCGGGAATGCGCCTCGAAGGCGGCCTTCGACCCACGTGATCGCGCGCCCCATGGCGACGACGGGATGGGGAAGCCAGCGCGGGTCGCCGAAGGCAAGGTCGGCCGCGAACCCGGCGGCGACGGCAAGAATCGTCATCACCGGGCATCGCCCCCCGAAGCGGGGCGAACGTCGCGAAGGCAGCGCCCATCCCAGGTGGCGGCCCATGCGCCGCCCGGCTCGGTATGCACGTCGAAATATCCCATTTTCGGGACAGCTAGGTCGGAGAGTAGCGCTTTCACGGTACCCGCGTGAACGACGAAGACGGCGCGCCCACTCCCCTGGGCGCGCTCCGATTCGCACGCCTCCCGAAACGCCGCGACGACGCGGCGGGTGAAATCGCTCTTGCCCTCGCCATGCGGGCAGCGCGTCTCGCACCAGGAGTCTACCCAGGCGTGGTAGCGCACATCCTCTTTAAGCTCGGCGGCGCTTCGCCCCTCGAAGTCACCGAAATCCATCTCGCGCAGACCGGGGCACGCCATAAGCTCCGCGTTCGGGAAGAGGATGCGCGCCGTCTGGTCGGTGCGGGCCATGCCGCTCGTGATAACACGGAACACGTCACGATCGCACGCGAGGTCGCGCAAAGCGCGCTCGCCCGCACTCGACAGGGGCTCGTCGGTGCCCGCCCCGCTGTAGCGATGGTCTTCCGTGCCCGCCGTGGCACCATGGCGCACGAAGACGACTTCCAAAGGCGCGCCCGCGCCCTGCGTCCCTCGAGGCGCATCGGCAAGGTTTCCTTTGATGACCTGGGGAATCCCGCACGTCATGCGCACGACGACGTCGGCGCGCGCAGCGAGCGCGCATCCCAGGCGCCCCGCGCGCTCGCGCCATTGGGCGTCTTCCGCACGCATGGGGACGACCCCCGAGCCGACCAAGGGCAGAATCACTGCGTCGAAGCCGATCAGCCGCTCGAGCGCCCGGTCAGCGTCGAGCGCGCGTACGAGTTCCTCAGCACGGTACGCGACACGGCCGGCAAAAGCCGCGGGCACGCCGCCCTCCGCAAGCTGCGCCGCGTCGACGAAATCGTCCGCCGCGAACCCGAGCCTTTCGCGCACGAAGGTCCTCTTCCCCGAATGCGCGCCACCTACCACGAGAATCATAGGAGCATGCCCCCCGCCACCAGCATGGCAAGCATCGCGAGCTCGGCCCATTGCAGAAACCATCCGGCCAAATCACCCGTCACCCCGCCGAAGCGGGACAGGGCAACATGGCGGTACCACGCGAGCGCCAAAAGCCCCGCCACCGCCATAAGGGCGCCGACGGCCCGATCGCACGCGACCATCCCTGCAGCCGAAGCCGCAGCGAAAGCGCAAAGCGGCACGACGATCACCGCGCGCCTCTTCGCAGGCGAGAGCCCCGCGGCCATGCCGTCCGCCCGCGCGGCAGGCCAGCATTCTACGGCGAGCCCCGAAAGCGCGCGGGAGAACACGAGCGAGCACAGAAGTGCGAGGAACGACCCCGCCGTAAGCGGCAGCGCGGTGAACAGGGAAAACTGCAGAATAAGGTACACGACAACACCAATGACCCCGAAGGCGCCCGCCCGCGGGTCGTGCATGATCTCGAGCTTTCGCTCGCGCGGGGCCCAACTTGCAAGCGCATCGGAGGTGTCGCAGAGCCCGTCTAGGTGGATGCCTCCCGTCACCGCCACAGGCAACGCCACGAGCACGGCCGCGACGATGGTCGCGGGCGCGCCGAGCAGGTTCGCCATGTGCCCCCACGCCGTCATGAGGAAGCCTTCCGCAACGCCCACCAGGGGAAACGCGGCAAGAGCATGGGTTGATCCGAAATCGGTCCAGGCCGATTTCGGGACGGGGATGCGCGAGAACGTTCCGAACGCCGCGCCGATTGCCTCTGCTATCTTCACCTTGTAGGTCCTTCGCCTTTCATCCACACGGGAATCCCGCATACCACTTCGACTGCGCGGTCGGCCAGCGCCGCCACGCCCGCGTTCACGCGCGCGAGCGCGCGCCTCCATCCCTCGGTCCCCTCATCGTAGCGCATCCCATCGGCGAACACGTCGACGGAGACCACCACCGTATACGCAGCGGCCTGAGTGAGTCGTTCGATGCCTCCGAGCACCTCGCGCGCCACAGCGTCGGGGTCACGTGGGGACAAGCCGCCTTCCGCGAAGAGCTCGTTCGCAACCAGGTTGCCCACGTCCTCCAAAAGAAGCGTGCAGCCGCGCGGAAGCCCGGGCACTGCGGTGCCCACGTCACGCGTGCGCTCGAGGGTGGAAAACCCCTTGCCCTCGCGCATCGCCCGATGGCGCGCGATACGGCGGGTGCCCTCTTCCCCGAAGGGCTCCATCGTTGCCAGGTACACGCGGGGGCCGTCGTGCCCGAGGCACAGGGACTCGGCATAGGCGCTCTTGCCGCTCGCGGCGGCGCCGATAACGAACGTCACCGTCATTTCCCGGCCTCAAAATGCTCGTAAGCAGCCATGCCAGTCGCCGTGAACGTCTTCCCATCCCGGTACACGCGCAGCGCCGAATCCAGAAGGGGCAGATACGCCATGGCGCCCGCGCCCTCGCCCAAGTGCATGCCTGCGTCGAGGGGTGCCTTTATGCCGAGCTCGCGAAGGAGCTCCTGGCTTGCGGGTTCGCTAGATGCGTGGGTGCCCACGAGGTAGCCCAAGGCGTTGGGGCACAGGCGCACCGCGCACAGGGCCGCCGTGCAGGATATGACCCCGTCGAGGAGCGCCGGCGCCTTCGAGGCCGCGGCCCCCAGGTAGAAGCCACACATCGCCGCGATGTCGAAGCCGCCCACCTTCGAGAGCACGTCGATCGGGTCGGCGGGATCGGGCGAGTTCGCGTCGATAGCGCGCTCGACCACGTCGCGCTTGCGCGCGAGCGAGGTGTCCGAGAGCCCCGCGCCGCGCCCGACGAGGCTCCGCGCGTCCGCTCGGATGAGCACTGCGGCCACCGCCGCCGAGGTGGTCGTGTTGCCGATGCCCATCTCGCCCGCGGCGAGAAGGCGCACGCCGGCGCGGGCAAGCCCGCACGCGACGGCGATTCCGACCTCGATCGCGCGCACGGCCCCATCGCGAGACATGGCGGAGCCGTGCGCGATGTTGCCGCTCCCCCGCCGCACGTTCGCGCGCACCATGCGAGCGTCTTCTATGCCCCGGGCCATACCCACGTCGACGGGCACGACCTCGGCACCCGCGAACGCCGCCATGCGGCAGGCGCTCGTGGCCCCCTCGCACATGTTGCGCGCGACGGCTCGCGTCACGTCTTGCCCGCTTTGCGACACGCCCTCGGCAACGACCCCGTTGTCGGAGAAGAATACCGCGAGCGCACGGGGAAACTCGGCCACCTCGGCGCTCCCCTGAGCTGCGGCGATACGCGCGACGGCGTCTTCAAAGTCGCCCAATCCCCCCAAAGGATGCGCGATGGAATCCCACGCGGCGTACGCGGCGGCGCGGGCACACTCATCTGCGGGCGCGATCCGGGAGAGCGCGGCTTCGAGCACGGCGCCCGGCGCCGACGAGAACGCGCGCTCGACTTCCTCGCGGATGCAGGCAAGCGCGGTTTCGGTTGCTTCAGCCATGCCGTCTCCTCTCTGCGAACGACGCTGTGGCAGACGCGAACGCGCGCGCAACGTCGGGGTTCGCAGGATAGTACACATGCGGGAAGCCCGCAACCAGGGCCGGGGTGGTCGTCATGCACGGCCAGCCCTTGTCGCGCCGGGGCTTCTGCGCCCAGAAGTCGCCGCCCGGGCAGGTGGACTGCCAGTAGTGGAACTCGTGCGCGCGGATGCGTGTGCCGCGCGGCCCGTAGAGCCCGTAGCGTTGGGAAGTGAGCTCCACGTACCCGAAATGGGACAGCCTTCCCCCGTTCTCGCTTGCGCCCTCAAGGGCGCCCGCAACAGGCCAGCGCCGCCCCTCGCTATCGGAGATTTCGCGCTGCAGGTACAGAAACCCACCGCATTCGGCAACCGTCGGCATGCCGGATTCCACCGCACGCCGCACCGCCTCGCGCATCGGCGCGTTCTCGGAGAGCTGCCGCGCATGGAGCTCCGGGTAGCCGCCTCCCAGATAGAGGGCGCTTGTCCCCCGGGGCAACTCGCTATCACACAGGGGGCTGAAAAAGGCCAGCTCGCAACCCAGGTCCTCGAGCGCGCGCAGGTTCTCCTCGTAGTAGAACGAGAACGCCTCGTCACGTGCGACGGCGACGATGGGCCGCGCTCCCGCGATCGGCTCCAACCGGTAAGGTTCCTCGCGGATATCGGGTGCCGTCGCCGCTATTTCGAGCAAGCGGTCGACGTCGACGCTCTTTTCCACCAGCTCGGCCATCTTGTCGATGCGCGCGGAGAGCTGCTCGACCTCGTCGGCGGTCACAAGCCCCAAATGCCGGCTTTCGAGCGAGAACGCATCGTCGGCGGGGATATTCCCCAAAACCGCGACACCCGTGTGCTTCTCGATCGCAGGCTTCGCGTAGGCGCAGGCAGCGGCGCTCGTCTTGTTCAGCACGACGCCGCGCACGTTCGCACAAGGCAGGAACTCGGCGATGCCGCGGATTACGGCGGCGAGCGATAAAGACGCCCCGCGCCCGTTCACCACTAAAACGACCGGCGTTTCCGTGTCGCACGCAACCTGGTAGCTGCTCGCATCGGCCACGCCGGGCGCCATGCCGTCGTAGAAGCCCATGGCCCCCTCGAGCACCGCGACATCCGCGCCCGCAGCGCCGCGTGCGAGCAGGGCGCGCAGCGTCGGGGCGTCGGTGAAGAAGCCGTCTAAGTTGCCCGAGCGCGCACCCACGACGCGGCGATGAAAGAGCGGGTCAATGTAGTCGGGGCCGCATTTGAAGGCCGCGCATGCGAGGCCGCGGCGCGCAAGCGCGCGCAGGAGCGCGCACGTAACGACCGTCTTGCCGCTCCCGCTCGAGGGCGCAGCGACCATGAAGCGAGGGATGGTCGTGCTCACCGGGCGCCGCCTTCCCCACCTGCACCACGCGCGCTGACGAGGAACACGGGGTTTTGCGCCTTCATAAGATGGTGCGAGCCTACAGCCTCGGCGCGGGCGGCCGACACCTGGCACGCCTCGAACCCCTTAAAGCGCGAACCCGAGAGGAGCGCGCACGCCTCGGTGAGCGTCTCAACGGTGACGCATGGCACGCACAGGCGAACCTGCGAGTTCTTCTCGAGCGCCGCCTCCACGATGGAGGGAAGCTCGCCCGCGCTCCCGCCGACGAACACGGCGTCGGGGACGGGCAGTTTCGCGAGCGCTTCGGGGGCGACACCGGGGATCGCATGCACGTTGCCGCACCCGAATGCATCCGCGTTCTCTCGGATGAGCCGCACGCCGGCCGCGTTGCGCTCGACCGCCCATACCGACCCCGTTCGCGCGACGAGCGCCGCCTCAATCGACACGCTCCCCGTGCCGGCGCCGACGTCCCACACGGTGTCGGTCGCGGTAAGGCGCAGCTTCGCGAGCGCGACGGCGCGCACCTCCTGCTTGGTCATGGGAACGTCGCCGCGGATGAAAAGCTCGTCGGGAATGCCCGAGGAAGCGTACGGCCAGCGGGAGCTCGCGGCGCGGGATGCGCCCGCAAAGTCCGCCGCGGAAGAAGCTGCCGCGGGCGCGGACGCGCCGGCCGGCGCCTCGGAGGCTGCGCTAGAGCCCACAGGCGACCCGGCGCCGCCTGCGAACTCGATAAGCATCACGTTCAAGTCGTCGAACGTCTGACCTGCGATTTCACTTGCGGTCGCGCAGGTGATGCGCTCGTTGGGGTACGACAGGCGCTCGGCCACCGTCACGCGCGCGTCCCCGAAGCCCGCCTGCACAAGCTCGCCCGAAAGCCGCGAGGGGTTGTCCCCGCCCGACGTGGCGAGGAAGAGCTCGCCTGAGCGCTCGGCCTCGGCCACGATGTCGCACGCCACGCCGTGAGCGCTCGCGAAGCGCCAATCCTGCCATGGACGCGCGAGGCGCGCGGCGAGATACGACGCTGAGCTTATGCCGGGAATGATGCGCACGTCCACCTGCGCGTCGCCGGAGAGCGCCTCCACCAGGCGGCGCGCGCCGCTGAACAGCCCCACATCGCCCGTCATCACGACCACGGCGCGCTGCCACGACGCCGCATCGGTGAGCGCGGCGACGATGTCCGCCGTCTTCACGAGCTCGCATCTCACCACGTCGGGCGGCACGTCGATGCCGGCAAGCGCGCGATGAGCGCCGATGACCACGTCGGCGATGTCGATCGCGTCGAGCGCCGCGCGCGAGAGCAAGTCGGGGTTTCCGGGCCCCGCCCCGATGATCGTTACCTTTCGCATGGAATCTCCCGATACCCGCGCGGCGTGACCATACGGCCGCCTACGAGCTTCGTGTCCGCGTTGCCGACGAACACGGTGGTGAACATGTCGGCGTCGATCTCCCCCAGCTCGGAGAGCCTGCACATGCCCGACTGCTGCCCCTCGCGCCCGATGTTACGTACCCAGCCGCAGAGCGTGTCGGGGGCCTTCCATTCGAGCATAATCTTCGCCGCGCGTGAGAGCCTGTCGGCGCGCTTTCTGCTGCGCGGGTTGTACAAACAGATGCAGAAGTCGGCGCTCGCCACGGCGGCGAGCCTGCGCTCGATGACCTCCCATGGCGTGAGCAGGTCGGAGAGCGACACGACCGCGAAGTCGTGGGCAAGCGGGGCGCCGAGCACCGCCGACCCGCTCTGAGCCGCGGTGGCCCCGGCGATAACTTCCACGTCTACATCGGGGTAGTCCTCCGCAAGCTCCAGCACGGGGCTCGCCATGCCGTACACGCCCGCGTCGCCGCTGCACACGAGCGCCACGGCTTCTCCACTCTGCGCGCGCGAAAGCGCAAGGCGGCACCGTTCGACCTCGTGCATCATCGGCGTCGCGAGATGCGCCGCGTCGGGCACGGCGGCGAGCGCGAGCTCCACGTATTTCGTGTAACCCACAACGACGTCGGACGCCTCGAGCGCACGCCGAGCCGCAATCGTCATGCCGTCGGGGCCGCCCGGGCCGATTCCCACCACGAAGAGCTTTCCCATCACCGCTCCTTAAACGAAAGTTTAATAGTTACCTTGGAAAACGCGACGGTCACGCCGCCGTGAGCGAGCTTCGGGAAGATAAGTTTGCCCCCCTCCGCGAGCGCTGCCCGCTCGCACACGTTGTCGACCCCCACCGTCGCGCGCACGAAATCAGATGGCGAAACGCTGCCTTCGACCTGCGACAACTCCTCTGCGGAATACGTCGCAAGCGGGATATTGCGCGCGCAGCAGAAGGCGAGCAGACCCTCCTCGTGCGCCTTCACGTCGATCGTCGCCGCCTCGCGCACGGCCGAAGGCGAGATACCCACCTGCCCGCACGCGAGAAGAAACGCCTCCTCGATCGCTTCGGCGCACGCACCGCGACGGCATCCTATGCCCGCAACGATGCAGGGCACGACAAGGCGAAGCGGCTCGGGCGCAGGCGCCTGCGCCCGCACGCCCGCCGGCTTCCCCGTCACACCGGCGGGCACGACCTCGCCCGTTGTCTCCGCCGCACAAACGGACGCACCTGCATTCGCGCCAGCGAACGGCGACACGACGATATCGGCCCGAGCGCGGTCGGACGCAATGTCAACCCCCTCAGGCGGCTGTCCCGAAATCGGCATGTCGGAATAGAGCGCCACGCGCCCGCCCGAAAGCAGCCGCGCCGACACTCGCTTGATGGCCTCGGGATTCGAAACGGCGAGCCCCGCACAGCGCGCCCACGTATCCACCGCCCACACGCCGCGGACGTCGGTCGCCGTGGTGATGACGGGGATGGCCCCTGCCGCGCGTGCCACAGTTTGCGCAAGCTCGTTCGCACCGCCCAAATGCCCCGACAAAAGCGGGACGGCAAAGCGCCCCGCCTCGTCGATCGCCACAACCGCGGGATCGTTTGCCTTCGAGGCGACATGCGGCGCGATCGCCCGCACGGCGATGCCCGCCGCGCCCACGAACAGAAGCGCGTCCGACGCTTCCCACGCGAGCGCCGTCCATGCGCGCAGGTCGGCCTTCCCCTCGCCGAACCCGCGCGAAACGGAAACGTCCCAGCCAGGGTCGTCTTCACCTGTCTGCGCGCAATCGGAAAGCGCGTGTGCGGTGCGCACCGCCAACGCATACCCCCTCTCAGTGAACGCTATGCAGGAAACCCTCATCTAGCGCACCACCATCGTCGAGAAGTAGCTGCCCCGATCGGGCACATCGTCGAGCGAGCGGTACACGCGCTCGCCCGGAAGCCCACAGTCCTCTACAAGCTCGGCACCGTCGAAGGCACCCTCCTCGCAAAGGAAGCGCTTCGTGTCCGCAAGCGAGCGGCGCGCCTTCATGACCACCTTCGTCCCCGGCCAGCCGATTGCACGGCGCACCCCGTACAGAACGCCTTTACTCATACGTCGCCCCCAATTTCCCGATAACTGCATCGGCGCCCGACGTGCGGAAAAGCTCGCGGCGCTCGGCGTCGAACACGACCGCGGCGATGTCGCATGCGCCCGCCGCGCGGCGGCGCAACCTGTCCTCAATTGCCGCAGCGAGCGAGGCGCGCGCAGCGTCCCCAACGCCGGCGGCCTCGATTACCTCGAGCGCCGCCGTGGTCGTGACGGACGACATGATCTCGCGCACGGTCTTCGCGCCCGCGCCGGCCATGGCCGCGTGGGCGGCCAGAATCTCCGCGCGGCAGTCGGCGGTACGCGAATGGGTGTCCATGATGCCGCCCGCGACCTTCACCAACTTGCCGATGTGTCCCACAAGAAGGACATTGGTAAATCCCTCGCGAACGCAGCAGTCAATCGCATCGCCCACAAAGTTGGAGATGAAGACCACCGGCGCACCGTTTAGGTGGAAATGCCCCGAGATGAACTGCCCGCCGTAGTTGCCGGGCGTGAGCACGACTCCGCGCCGCCCCATAGCCGCATGCTGCCGGATCTCGAGCACGATGCTGTCGCGCAAGGCAGCGAGGCTGCGCGGCTCGACGATGCCCGTCGTGCCCAGGATGGAGATGCCGCCCTCTATCCCCAGATGCGGGTTGAAGGTCTTTTTGGCAAGGGCAACACCCTCGGGTACCGAAATCGTCACAGCAATATTTCCAGAAAAGCCGTGCGCGGCGCACACCTCGCGCACCGCCGAAGTGATCATCGCGCGCGGCGTCGCGTTGATGGCGGCCGCCCCCACCGGCTGCTCGAGCCCGGGCAATGTCACGCGCCCCACGCCCACGCCGCCATCGACGGAAACTTCCGATTCGCGCGCGGGCACGTCCTTGCTGCCCGCAGCACCCGTGCCCGACCCCGCATGTTCCACGTGCGCGTACACGAGTACGCCGTCAGTCACATCGGCATCGTCGCCTGCGTCCTTTCGCACGGCGCACTGGACGCACCCCTCGCCGATGCATGCGTCGACCACGTTCGCCTCGACGGGCAGCCCGCCGGGGGTGACGATCGACACGAGGCCGACGGGCTTTCGTGACAAGAGCATCTCGCAGGCCGCCTTCGCCGCGAGCGCGGCGCAGCTCCCCGTGGTGTAGCCGCAGCGCAGGCGGGTCGTCCCGGTATATATGTAGTGCTCGAAGGCCACGCTAGCTGCTCGCCTTCCGATACCCCGTGGAAAACGAAGGGTCGTAAAGCTTGCTGCGCTCGTACGACTCCGCTTGCGCGCCGTTGTGCGAAAACCCGCCGCGAGCTCCGAGCACGCGGCCCACCACCACGAGCGCCGTGCGGTCGATGCCCTCTCGCGCGCCCGCATCGGCGAGCGTGCCCACTGTGCATCGCACCACGCGCTCCTCAGGCCAGGTCGCCTTGTACACGAGCGCAGCCGGCTCGTCGGAGCTGCGGCCCGCGGCCAAAAGCTCGGCGGAAAGCTCGGCGAGCATACCCGAGCTCAGGAAGATGACCATAGTCGAGCCACTTTCCGCCATGGTGCGCATGCCCTCGCCCGCGGGCATGGGGGTACGTCCGGAAAGCCGCGTGATCACGACCGACTGGCTGATTCCCGGCAGCGTGTATTCCTGGCGAAGCGCCGCCGCGGCACCGCAAAAGCTCGACACGCCGGGCACCACCTCGTAGTCCACGCCGCGCGCGTCGAGTGCGTCCATCTGCTCCTGGATGGCGCCGTACAGGCACGGGTCGCCCGTGTGCAGGCGCACCACTTCCTCGCCCCGCGCATCCGCCGCGCACATCACGTCGAGCACTTCCTCCAAGGTCATGTGCGCGCTGTCGTAGACGATGCAGGATTCCTTGCACTCAGCGAGCAGCTCGGGGTTCACAAGGCTTCCCGCCCAAACGACCACGTCGGCCGCGCGCAGAAGGCGCGCCCCGCGCAGCGTGATAAGGTCGGCGGCGCCCGAGCCTGCGCCAACGATATGAATCATCCGAGCCTTCCCTTCCCGTTTCTCATCGCAACCGTTTACGCCGCCCTTCGCGCAGCGGGCAAAACACGGCGCCTGCGGCGGCAATCGGCGCAAATACGCAGGCAGGAGGCGCAATGCCGCCCGCCCTGGCTTTGACACGTTCACAAGTGCCCACTATCATAGTAAAAGATTCGGCAACGAGCATATGACAATCGGATAAAAGGAAATGACCGGCGCGGCGCCCGCACAGCCCGCGCTGGCTTGCGGAGGGAACCAGGTGGGAATCCTGGGCAAGGGACATTACTGTATAGGACGCGCGGGCGAACCGCCTCGCGCCCCAAGCCAGACTGCTTCGCCTTTTCCTCACGGCATCGCCGTGGCGTTAGCTCCTTGTGAACCCCGAGGGGTGCGCTTTTCTTTCGCTTGTGCCGACAAGCAACTGTCGCCGGGGGACCGGCAAACCGAGGAAAGGAAAAACCATGTCCGACCAGATGTCACGCCGCGGCTTCATGGGCGCCGCAGCAACCGGAGCCGTCGCGCTCGCCGGAGTCGCGCTCGCGGGCTGCTCCAACACCTCCGCGAGTTCCGAGAAATCGAGTGAAAAGGAGAAGGCCGTGAAGCCGGTCATCCTCGTCACGAGCTTCGGCACGAGCTACAACGACTCGCGCCACATCACCATCGGCGCCATCGAAGACGCTATCCGCGAGAAGTACTGGCAGGACTACGACATCCGCCGCGCCTTCACCGCGCAGATCATCATCGACAAGCTGAAGAAGCGCGACGGCATCACAATCGACAACATGACCGAGGCGCTCGACCGCTGCGTGGAAGACGGCGTGAAGGAAATCGTCGTGCAGCCGACGCATCTCATGGGTGGCCTGGAATACACCGATGTGAAAGACGAGCTCGACAAGTACGCCGACAAGTTCGACAAAATCTCGCTCGGCGACCCGCTGCTCACCTCCGACGACGACTACAAGAAGGTGGCCGCAGCCATTAAGGAGAACATGGCGTCCTTCGACGACGGCAAGACGGCGCTGTGCCTCATGGGCCACGGCACCGAAGCCGATTCCAACGCCGACTATGCCAAGATGCAGGAAGTGTTTAAGAACGAGGGCTTGACGCAGTTCTTCGTCGGCACCGTCG
This sequence comes from uncultured Collinsella sp., assembly GCA_902491765.1. Taxonomy (GTDB): domain Bacteria; phylum Actinomycetota; class Coriobacteriia; order Coriobacteriales; family Coriobacteriaceae; genus Collinsella. The sequence continues at coordinate 61,828 of CABUIY010000001.1, forward strand.
AGGCTGAACCGACCTGCGAGGATGTTATCGCCGCCGCGAGCGCCGCAGGCTACAAGAAGGCCGTGGTCGCGCCGTTCATGGTGGTCGCGGGCGACCACGCGAACAACGACATGGCAGACGAGACCGACCCCGACAGCTGGGCTGCGAAGTTCGTGGCCGCCGGCTTCGAAGTGACGTGCCTGCTCCAGGGTCTGGGACAGAACGTCGCGGTCGACGACATCTACGTCTCGCACGTGGACGACGCCATCGCCAAGCTGTAAACTCGCCGCGCACGGGGGCGCCGGTCGCGTCCCCGTGCAACGGGCATGCGCCTTCCCCGACTGACGGCGCATGCCCGTTGCATTCGCATCCCGCCCGCCCACCGCACGGCGCGGGCGGTCGAAGCGATTGAAAGGAACCCCCTCCATGTTGAAGAAAACCCTCGCCTTCGCCCTGTCAGCGGCGCTTTTCGCGTTCTCGCTCGCCGGCTGCGGCGGAAATTCAATCGACAACGCAAAGGCAAGCGATGCCGATTCCCAGGAAAAGACCGAACAGGCGGCCGATGCGCCCGAGGGCGCAAGCGCTGCCCCCATCACCGCCGACAAGGTGGCCGACGGCACCTATCCGATCACCGTAGATTCCAGCTCGAACATGTTCAGGATTGTGGACGCCCAGCTCATCGTGGAAAACGGCTCCATGCACTGCGTGATGACGCTTTCCGGCACGGGCTACGGCAAGCTCTTCATGGGCACGGGCGACGAGGCTGCCGCCGCGAGCGAGGCCGACTTCATCCCCTATGTGGAAAACGCGGAAGGCAAGTACACCTACGACGTGCCCGTTGAAGCGCTCGACGAGGACACCGCCTGCGCCGCGTGGAGTATTAGAAAAGAGCAGTGGTACGACCGCACGCTCGTGTTCGAATCCGCCGGCGTCGATCTGCGCGCCGACGCACTGAAGTAACGCCATGCGGTCGATTCTTCCCAAGGGGGAAAGCAGGAAGCGTCGCAGCATCGCGGTGCGCGCGATCGCCTGCGTTCTCGTCGCCCTGCTCGCGCTTCCCTTCGCGGGGTGCAGTGCGAGCCCGAACGCGACCGGTGGCACGGCAGGCTCTCAGGAATACACTGTGAGCGTCTCGCTCTCCGGCGGGTCAGGGCGCGCAAGCATCGCCTCACCCACCACAATTGTGAAGGATGGCGACACCTACACCGCGACCATCACCTGGTCGAGTTCGAACTACGACAAAATGACCGTCAACGGCGTGGACTACGCGCCCGTAAACGACGGCGGCAACTCCACGTTCGAGATACCCGTCACGCTCGACGAGGACATCGCCGTGTCGGCCGAGACCGTCGCCATGTCGACGCCGCACACCATCGACTACACGCTCCACTTCGATTCATCCACCATGAAGGAGAAATCGGGCGACGAAGCAAGCGGCGGCTCCCCTGCGGGAACGGCTTCAAACGCCGCGGCCGACTTCCATAACGCCGATTTGGGCTGCGGCTGGAAGCCGACGGGGACGCTTCAGCTTGAATACGCCGAGCACTTCACTGTCGACGAGTACGAAGGCGGCCTGCGGCTTATCTGCATTTCGAACGGGGAGCGCTTCCTCGTGGTGCCGCAAAATGCAAAGGTACCTAATGGGTTGAGCTCCGACATCGCGGTCATAAGGCGCCCCGCCGACAAGGTGTACCTCGTGTCGTCGGCGACGATGTGCCTGGTCGACGCGCTCGATGCGAACGACAATATCATTATGTCGGGCACGAAGGCCGACGATTGCTCGGTCGCGGGCTTCAAAAGCGCGCTCGAAAGTGGGGCGATCGCCTACGGCGGCAAGTACAGCGCGCCCGACTACGAGCGAATATCGGCCTCGGGCTGCACGCTCGCCATCGAGAACACTATGATCAACCACACGCCCGATGTGAAGGAAAAGCTGCAGAAGCTCGGACTCGTCGTGCTCACCGAACAGTCGTCGAGCGAGCCCGAAGCACTCGGGCGCGTCGAGTGGATTAAGCTTTTCGGCGTCCTGTTCGACAAGGAAGACGAGGCCGCGCACCTGTTCAACGAGCAGAAGGCCCGCGTCGAGCAAACGTCGAGGCTTGCGTCGTCAGGTAAAACCGTGGCGTATTTCTACATTAACTCGAACGGGGCCGCCGTCACGCGGCGGGCGGGCGACTACGTGGCGCAGATGATCGAGCTTGCAGGCGGCAACTACGCGCTCGATGACGCGCAGACGGCGTCGACGTCAGGTTCGTCAGTAACGCTCGAAATGGAGCGCTTCTACGCGACGGCGAAGGATGCCGACATCATCGTCTACAACGGCACCATCGACGAATCGGTTGCCACCTTAAACGACTTCGTAAGCAAAAACGCGCTATTGTCGCAGTTCAAAGCCGTGAAGAACGGCAACGTCTGGGTCACAAGCGCCGACATGTACCAGCAGATGACTTCTACCGCCGACATTATCGACGAGCTGCACGGGGCGTTCACCGGCGATGACGCGAGCGACTTCCATTATCTGAGGAAGCTTGGCTAGCACCATGAGAAGCCGACTTTCCATGGCATACGACGAATCGGGGCGCGTCGCACGGTGTCGCGTCGTGACGGCGCTGCTCGCTGTTGCCCTCATCGTGCTCGTCGGGGCCAACCTGTGCATCGGGAGCGTGCTCGTGCCCGCAGACCACATCCCCGGCATCCTTTCGGGCGGCGCGGCCAATTCCATGGAAAGCCAAGTCATCTGGGAGATTCGCCTGCCGCGCGTGCTTTCAGCCGTGCTTCTCGGCGGGGCACTTTCGCTCTCCGGGTTCCTGCTGCAGACGTTTTTCAACAACCCCATCGCCGACCCGTTCATCTTGGGCGTCTCCTCGGGCGCAAAGTTCGTCGTCGCGCTTACGATGATCGTGCTTCTGGGCGCGAACCAGGCCATGTCCTCGCCGGCCATGGTGGCCGCAGCGTTTCTGGGATCGCTTATCACCATCGGCTTCGTGCTCCTCATCGCACGGCGCATAAGTTCCATGGCCATGCTCATCGTGGCGGGCGTCATGGTGGGATACATCTGCTCGGCGGCGACGAACTTCCTCATCGCCTTCGCCGACGACCAGTCCATCGTGAACCTGCACAACTGGTCTTTGGGTAGCTTCTCGGGTTCGAGCTGGGACGACGTCGCGGTCATCGCGGTCGTGGTGATCACCGTGAGCGCATGCGTATTCGCGATATCGAAGCCCCTTTCCGCCTTCCAGCTGGGAGAAGCCTACGCAAAAAGCGTCGGCGTGAACGTCGCACGCTTCCGCGTGGTGCTCGTCCTTCTAGCAAGCATGCTCTCCGCCTGCGTGACCGCGTTCGCTGGTCCGGTGTCGTTCGTAGGCATCGCGGTTCCGCATCTCGTTAAGTCGGCGCTGAAGTCGTCGAAGCCCATCCGCGTGATTCCTGCGTGCTTCTTGGGAGGCGCCATCTTCTGCGCGGGCTGCGATTTGATCGCACGCACGCTGTTCTCCCCCGTCGAGCTTTCCATCAGCGCCGTCACCGCCATCTTCGGCGCGCCGGTGGTTATCGCACTCATGTTGAAGAAGCGGGTGAGGTAGATGGGGAAATTTGTGCCGCGGCCCAAAACGCTCCGAGCGGAGTCGAACCTCGAAACCCCGGTCGAAACGCAGGCTGACGGAGCGCCGCTTTTCCGCATAAGTGACCTGTCGGCGGGCTACGACAAGAAGGTCGTAGTCGAAGGCGTCGATCTGGAGGTTCGCGCGGGCGACGTCGTGGCGCTCATCGGGCCGAACGGCTCTGGCAAGTCGACCATCTTGAAAACCATCACACGCCATCTGGCACCGCTTGCCGGCGCGGTCGAGCTCGACGGGCGGGAGATTTCCCGATGGAAGACGGCGGAGTTCGCAAGGAACCTTGCCGTTATGCTGACAGATCGCCCCCGGACCGAGCTCCTCACCTGCCGCGATATCGTAGAGGCGGGAAGGCATCCCTACACCGGGCGAATGGGCACACTCTCGCCCGACGACCATAGTCGGGTCGACGAGGCCATGAAAACCGCACATGTGGAAGAGCTCGCCGAGCGCGACTTCATGCAGATAAGCGACGGGCAACGCCAGCGCGTCATGCTCGCACGCGCCATCGCGCAGGATCCGCGCGTGCTCGTGCTCGACGAGCCCACGTCGTATCTCGATATCCGCTACCAGATCGACCTGCTGCGAATACTTCGCCACCTTGCGAAATCGCGGAATGTGGCTATCATCATGTCCATCCACGAACTCGAGCTCGCGCAGAAAAGCGCCGACAAGGTGATTTGCGTGAAGGACGGCCGGGTCTTCCGCGCCGGCGCACCCGAGGACATATTCACGCGCGAGACGATTGGCGAGCTCTACGGCCTTAAACATGGCACCTTCAACGAGCGCTTCGGCAGCGTGGAAATTGGGCGCCCACACGGCGATGCGCACACGTTCGTCATCGCTGGCGCAGGTACGGGGTCGGCTGTGTTTCGCCAGCTCATCCGACAGGGCAAGGCGTTCTACGCGGGCGTTCTGCACGAAGGGGACATCGACTGCGAGCTCGCGCGCGACCTGGCGACGGAATGCGTGGCCGAGCGCGCCTTCGAGCCGATCGGGGATAAAACCATAGCCCGCGCCAAAGAGCTCCTCGTCCACTGCGCGCGCCTTATCGTGTGCCCCTCCGCCTTCGGCACCATAAACGCCCGCAACGCAGAACTCGTCGAGTTCGCACGCTCGCATGGTATCGAGGTCATGCGAGTATGCGAAGGCGCATCGGAGGATTCCCATTTGGAGTGGGAAGAATAAACTGGACTTTCTTTTAAGGATCCTCAGGCTACAGTTCCTACGCCGACGAGGTCTCCAAGGCGCCGGAGAACCTCGTGAACAGGGATTTCCACGCCGACGAGCCCAACTAGGCCTAATCCAAGCGAGATTCCAGACTCGACAGACCATTGAGAGTCAGATCGTTGGCGACCTCAGAGACGCGCTCGATAGGAACCGAGCCGTCAGACAGTGCCCACGTGCGATAGATACCGATAATACCCGACAGCAAAAACGCCAGATAGTAGTCGAACATCTCGTCCTTGAGACCTTGGGGCAGCAGATCGCGCTCGGCAATCTCATGTTCGAGCGGCGCACGAAGACGAGCCATGAAATCATCGAGCGGAATATTCTCGATCAGCTGACGATTGAGCAATAAGTTGTTGCACAGTGCCTCATTAACGGTTTTAAAGAAGGTCGCCGCCGCGCCAAGAGCGCGCTCGCTGGTGTCACCGTCCATAGAAGCAAGCGTTTTCTCGACCGAGTCGACAATCATCTCCACCACATCGACGGCAATGGCATCGAGCAGGCCGTCAACCGTACCAAAGTGAACGTAAAAGGTCTTGCGGTCGACATTGGCCTCGCGCGCGATGGCACTCACCGTAATGTCTGCCAGCGGCTTTTCCATGAGCAGGCGCTCGAAAGCCGAAAGGATGGCATTACGGCTGCGAATGATGCGACGATCAAGACGCGGTTTGCTGGTTGCCATGGGCGTGTCCCTTCGATATGCAAGCATTCATCAACAGATGAGAGATAATCTACGTAAGAGGATTATCCCCCATACAGCACAAATATGCCCCGCATCATGAAGAACGCACGACTGCCCTACTGCGACTTGGGATGCTTCTTCTTATTGAGTGCCGACGGAGATACGCGAATACCATCGCCTGTCTGGCGCACATAGGCTTTATGAGCCGGTTTAGCGGTCCCAGAAGCCTTCTGAGCGCGCTTCTTGGGATCAACGGTAACAGCATTCGTGGGGTGCGGCATAGTGGGCGCAGAGGGCGTCTGAGGCGTGCGGCCGAGCTTGCGCATCACACGATCCCAGCGCGCATGGATGCTCTCGTTGTGGGCGCTCTTAAGTCCCAGCAGGGGCGCAGCCAAAATGGTCGGCGCAATAAACGTAATGAGGCGCCACAGCAGATAGCCGGCGGTCGAAGCCGACCCAAAGAAATGACCCAAGAACAATGCAAAGCCGCCCTCAGCGCCACCAGTTCCACCGGGCAGGGGGACCGCAGAGCTCAGCAGCTGGACAAAGGCGCTCGCGGCCATGACCGAGAAAAAGTCGACCTCGTGGCGGCCAAAGGCAAGCATCAGGAAATACGGCACCAGATAGAAAAACGCGAGTTGCAGCATGGTGATGACCACCGTGAGCAGCATGGAAGAAAAATGTCCGGCTGAAAGCTTGAACTTCTCGGAGAAGGAGTAGATCTCGCCATCGACAAACGTGCGCCATCCCTCGATCTTAGTGGCCGAGACACCAATGCGCTCAAGCCAATTGATGATGCAATGGGCGACGCGCGTGACGGTCTTAGGCATGAGCGCGACGGCGAAGATGCCCAGCAAGATGCAGCAGTGCCCACCAAAGCTAAAGACGCACAGCAACGTCATGTCGCCATAGCGCTCGGCAAAAAACGGCATGCGAGCAAGCAGTAGGATAGCGCCCCAGGCAACGAGGCCAAACTGGTACACGATAAAACGCGTGAATTGCGTGGCGCCGGCCTCGCCCACGTTTTGGCCGGCCTTGGTCAGGCGATAGATTTGAGCCGGGGTGGAGCCCATCATCATGGGCGTCAGGTTACCAAAGAAGATGCCACTCGCCTCGACCGAGATCAGGTCGCGGATGCCGACGGGCGAATTGGGATCGAGCCAGACGGCGATCGCATAGGCCACAATGCCAAAGAACAGGTACATGAACATGCAAAGAGACGCGACAACGAGCCATGACGCCTGGACGCTCGACATAGCGGCCCAGAACTGCCCCATCTGCCCGGTTACCACCAGATAGACGATATAACCTACCAGCACGACGCCGATAAAGATGGCGCCGCGGCGTGCGCTCTTATTGTCATCTCCGCCCGAGGCCTCAACCTCGACCTGGGGCTTAGACGTATGCTGAGAGGACTCCGTCATGAGACTCCTTCTAACAGTCAAAATATCTTGGATATTGTACCCGTAAGGGCCATAGGCAGAACGCAAAGCTCTGGTTCAAACGGGAATTGCAGACGGTTGTTTGAAAATAAAAAAACCCGGCCTTCCATAGGAAGTCCGGGTATCAGATGCGTGGTAGCCCGTACCAGATTCGAACTGGTGATCTCCGCCTTGAGAGGGCGGCGTCCTAAACCGCTAGACGAACGGGCCATAAGCCTCAGCAGAAAAGAAGTGGTAGCCCGTACCAGATTCGAACTGGTGATCTCCGCCTTGAGAGGGCGGCGTCCAAAACCGCTAGACGAACGGGCCACATGACATCTGCACTGCCGTGCTGCGAGGAAATATACTACGGGACAAAAAACGTCAGCGCAAGAAGAAATTCCAAATTGCCGAAAAATTGTCGGCAGGTTATGGAATACGCAGGTAAACTTGGTAGCTAATTCAAGTTGAGATGAACCAAAAGAGCTTCGCGCTCGTTGGGAATATCGTCTTCGATCACGGCGTCGAGGGCGGAGTTGAGAAGCTGACCCAGTTCCGGCCCGGGCTTGACTCCGGCACGGATCAGGTCGCCGCCGTTGATGGCGAGCATCTTGAGCGTATAGGGCTCCCCTGCCTTCAGCAGCTCGTGCGCCAGCGCGCGCATCTCCTCAATCGTCTCAACATAATAGAAGCACGACGGGGCCTTGCCAAGTGTGTCGGCACGCTTAAGGTCCATGAGCTCGTCAATCAGGCGGGCCGTGTCGACGCCCTCACCCGAAAGCGCGCGCATCATATTGAGCAGGCAGGAGCGCTCGGGGCGCAGCGGCTTGTCATGGTATTTGATGAGCAGGCACACGTCGCGCACCAAGTCGTGCGAGAGGGCCAGGCGATCCATAATGACGCGCGCCTTCTTGGCGCCGAGCTCGGGATGACCGTAGAAGTGTCCGCTGCCGGCGTGATCGACCGTGAAGCACTCGGGCTTGGACACATCGTGCAAAAACGCCGCCCACATAAGGCTCGACGAGGGCGCGACGCCGTCACACAGCGCGAGCTCCCCCGCCACCGTCAGCACACGGGCGATATGCACGTAGACGTTAAACGCATGATAGACACTGCGCTGATCAAACCCGCGACCCGCTGCCAACTCGGGCACGGCGGCGCAGATGAGCTCGGGATAGCGGAGCATCGCGTCTCCCCCATGACCGGTCGAAAGAATGCCCTCGAGCTCAATACCCACACGCTCACGCGCCACGGCTTCGAGCAGCGGCGCGCACTCGGCAAGCGCACGCTTGGTCTCGGGCTCAATCATAAAGTCCAGACGGCAGGCAAAGCGCACCGCACGCAGCATGCGCAGGGCGTCCTCGTTAAAGCGACGCTTGGGATCGCCGACAGCGCGAATCAGTTTGCGCTCCAAGTCACCCTGGCCGTCGTAGCGGTCGACAAGCCCGCGCTCGGGATGCCAGGCCATGGCATTGACGGTAAAGTCGCGGCGCGCCAGATCGTCCTCGAGCGAGGCGGCACGCTCCACACTCTGGGGATGGCGACCATCGGTGTAAAAGCCATCCAGGCGGTACGTGGTGACCTCGATACGTTCACCATCGGAAATAGCCGTGATTCCGCCAAATTTAATGCCCGACTCCACGACCGCGACACCAGCGGCCTCGAGCGCCGCCTTGGACTCCTGCCACAGGCCGCTACAGCACATATCAACATCGTGGCTGGGGCACCCCATCAGGGCGTCGCGTACCCAACCGCCTACGTACCAAGCCTCAAGACCAGCCGCCTCAAGCGCGCGCAGGACGCGCAGGGACGCATCGGACGGTTGAGTACCGTTGAGCGAAACATTGCACATGCCTATGGCCTCCTGCACTTGTGAGCGTTAATCGATGGTTCTCAAGAAGTCTAACAAGAAACGAGAAAGCGCGCACACGCAATCGCGTCGTCGATTCGATAAAGCGAGACAGCAGACGCCACATACGTTCAGCGCGCAAAAAACACCCGCCTTGGTAATCCAAAGCGGGTGTTCGGCAACGACGTATCGATGCTGCTAGCAGACCTGGCGAACCTCGATGTGCTTCTTATATTCGTCCACCTTGGCAAAATCACCCAGACCGGGGCACTCGACCACGTTGGCGCCAGTGGCCATCGAAAGGCGCAGGGCGTCCTCGACGCGCTCGGGGGCGTCGTGCCACACGGACAGGAAGGCAGCGAGCGAGGAATCGCCGGCGCACACCGTCGACAGCAGCTTGACGTCGAAGGTGCGGTTGGCAAACCAGATATGCTCGCCGTTGGAGAAGTACGCACCGGCGCCACCAAGGGTCAGCAGCACGTTCTTGGCGCCCTTGGCGTGCAGCTCGGCCATAGCGCCCTTGACGGACTCGTCGTCGCCACCGCTCACCTTGATGCCAAAGATGTCAAGCAGCTCGTCGTCATTGGGCTTGATCAGCAGTGGCTCCAGAGCAATGAGGTCTGCCAGCTGATGGCTCGAGATGTCGAGGACGAACTCGGCCCCCTTGGCCTTGACACGGCGCAGGACCTCGGCCAAGAAGCCCTCGGAAGTGTTGGGAGGCAGCGAGCCGCTGATGACCAGGCAGGTCATGTCATCGAGCGAATCGATAAGTTCAAACATCTCCTGCTCGTTGGCCTCATTGATGGCGGCACCGGCATTGACCATGTTGTACTCGGTGTCGGGACCGGCGTTGAGGAACACATTGACGCGCGTAATACCGTCGGTCCACACGGGCTTGACGGGCACGCCCAGGGCCTCGGCGCCCTTAACGATAAACTCACCCGAGAAGCCGGCGAAGAAACCCAGGATCGTGGTGTCGACACCATAGTGGTCAAGCGTAAACGAGACGTTGAGGCCCTTGCCGTTGGGCGTGTAGACGGCATTGCGGGTACGCGTGACAGTATTGGCAGTAAGGCCGTCGCAGGCGATGTTGTAGTCAATGGCGGGATTTGCAGTGAGCGTGTAAATCATGAATGTTCCTTTCACGAAGCAACGTGTTAATGAAAGTATATTCCACGCATCGGTAAAAGGCTAGGACAACTCGGTGAACGGTGTGGAAGCGATGAAGTACGGCAGGACACCTCTCCCCCATGGCGGAACAAAAAAGGCGCCCCGGCCGAAACCGGGGCGCCGCATGCGCACGAATATGTCGCGTTTCGATTACTGACGATCGAGCTTGCGGACAGCAACGCGCTTGCTGTACTCGTCGACGTGACCGAAGTCACCAATGCCGACGGACTCGGCAACGTTGGCGCCGGTGGCCATAGCGAGCTTCATGGCCTCCTCGACGTTGTCGCGATCCCTGTACCACTTGTGCAGGAACGCAGCGAGGGTGCAGTCGCCGGCGCAGACGGAAGAGACCAGCTTGATGTTGAACTCACGCTTGGCGTACCAGATGTCCTCGCCGTTGGAGAAGTAAGCGTCGCCGCGGCTACCACGGGTGAGCAGCACGTTCTGAACGCCAGCGTCGTGAGCCATCTTCATGGCGACACGAACCTCGTCGTCGGTGTCGACCGGCACGCCGAAGATGGCCTTCATCTCGTGATGGTTCGGCTTGATGAGCAGCGGCTTCTTGTGAGCGAGCTCCTTGAGCTTGTCGGAGGACAGGTCCAGGACGACGTCAGCGCCACGAGCCTGAGCGTGCTCCATGACCTGAGCCAGGAAGTCGGGCGTAGCTTTGGGAGGCACGGAGCCGGAGACGATCAGGCACTCGAGATCGCCCGCGGTGTCCAGGATGTTGTAGAGCTCCTCCTGGTGCTGCGGCGTGATCGGGGCGCCGGGGTTCAGGATGCCGTACTCGTGCTGGCCATCGTTGACGTAGGTGTTAATGCGCGTGATACCGTCGGTCCAGACCGGGCGGCAGAGGCAACCCAGGTTCATGACCTCCTCGACGATGAACTTGCCCGTGAAGCCAGCGAAGAAGCCGAGCGCGACGGTGTCGACGCCCATCTTCTTAAAGGCGAAGGACACGTCGAGGCCCTTGCCGTTAGCCGTGTAGCTGGCCGAACCGGTGCGGACGTTCTCGTCGGGCTCGAGCGGAGAGCTCGAAACCGTCATGTCGACAGCCGGGTTAGCGGTTAGCGTGTAGAACATTTACAGTACCCCCTGTATATGTGAGGGCCGCGTGGCCGGCCCATTCCAACCACGCGGTTACCTCTGATACCAAATTAGCGAGCTGCGGACTCGAGCAGTGCCTTGACCTCGGCGGCGGTGTTGCAGGCGAGCGCCTTCTCGGCGAGCTCGTCGCACTCGGCCTTGGTCCACTGGCTGATGGTCTTACGGGCGCGCAGGATCGACGGAGCACTCATCGAGAACTCCTCCAGGCCCCAGCTGATCAGCAGCGGCTCGAGCAGCGGATCGGCAGCGGCCTCGCCGCACATACCGACCATGATGCCGGCCTTCACGCCGCTCTCGATGATGTTCTTGAGCGAGCGGAGCACGGCGGGATAGTAAACCTGGTACAGGTTGGAGATGGTGTCGTTGCCACGGTCGGCGCACATGGTGTAGCCGATCAGGTCGTTGGTGCCGATGGAGAAGAAGTCGGCGACCTCGGCAAGACGGTCTGCGAGCAGCGAAGCGGCGGGCGTCTCGACCATGATGCCGACCTCGATGTTCTCGTTGAACTTGCGCCCCTCTTCGGTCAGCTCGGCCTTGCACTGCTCGACGAGCTCCTTGACAGCCAAGACCTCCTCGACGCAGGTGACGAGCGGGATCATGATCTTGACGTCACCGAAGGCGCTAGCGCGCAGCAGAGCGCGGAGCTGGACCTTGTACTGGTCGGGATTGGCCAAGCAGTAACGCACGGCGCGGAAGCCCATGAAGGGGTTGTCTTCCTTGACCATATGCAGATACGGAATCTCCTTGTCGCCACCCACATCGAGCGTGCGGATGATGACCGGAGCACCCTTGAGCGCGCTGGCGACCTTACGGTAGGCGTTGAACTGCTCCTCCTCGGAAGGAAGCTCAGCAGAGTCCATGAACAGGAACTCGGAGCGGAACAGACCGATAGCCTCGGCGTCGTGATCGAGCGCGTTGGGCACGTCATCGGGGTTACCGATGTTGCAGGCGATGATCTTCTTGATGCCATCAGCAGTCACGGACGGCTTGCCACGGAAGGCCTCGAGGGCTGCCTTCTCGGCAGCGAAGGCCTCGGCCTTGGCGGTGTAGGCAGCGAGCGTCTCCTCGTCGGGATCGGCCTCGACGATACCCTTGCCGCCGTCGACGACAACGGTCATGCCGTTGCGCAGTGCGGTGCAGCTGTTGGAAACCGAAAGGACAGCCGGGATCTCGAGGGCGCGCGCGATGATCGCGGAGTGCGACGTGCGGCCACCGGTCTCGGTGACGATGCCGGCAACGTGGGCCTTATCGATCGTGGCGGTCATGGACGGCGTGAGGTCGTGCACGACAACGACGGTGTTCTCGGGCAGGACGGAAAGGTCGACGACCTCCTTGCCCAGCAGCTCGGCCAGAATACCGGTGCGGATGTCGGCGATGTCGGCCGCGCGCAGACGGAACATCTCGTCGTCCATGGACAGGAACATGTTCTCAAACATGGTCGAGGTGTCCATGAGCGCCTGCTCGGCGCAGGTACCGCCGTCAATGGCGGCGTTGATGGCGTCAGTCATGCCCGGGTCCTGAGCCAGGACAATGTGTCCGCTCATGATCTCGGCCTCGGCCTCGCCCACCGTCTCCTTCATATGGTCGGCCTGAGCCTGGGTCTTCTCGCAGAAGACCGAAAGAGCGGACTGATAGCGCTCCTTCTCTGCTGCCGAATCAGCAACCTCGTGCGGCTCAAACGTCAAGTCGGGATCGACGGCGACCATGACGGTGCCGATACCGATGCCCTCGGAAGCGTTGACTCCCTGATACATTCCCATTCCTCTCTCCGTGTCATGTGATAAAGCGTTTTGCCATATCCATGACAAAAGAGCGCAGCTACCTTACAACAGGTCACTGCGCCCCCAAATATGAACTTAGTTGTTCAACATGCGACCCGTTTGAGTTCTACTCGCCAAGACCGCTCTTGATGAGCTCGATGGCAGCAGCCAGAGCCTCGGCCTCGTCGGCGCCGTCGCACTTGACCTCGACCTCGGTGCCGCAGGGGATACCAGCAGCCATGAGGGCCATCGGGGACTTGCCGTTGACCTCCTTCTCGGGGGTGACGACCGTCACGTCACAGGCGTACTTGCCCATGGTGGAGGCAAACAGACCAGCCGGACGCATGTGCAGACCCTGAGGATTAACGAGGGTAGCCTTCTCAGAAACCATAATTGACTCCTTTTTGTGTTTAACCCCTGTCATGCATGTGGCAGGAGTCAGATTCACGACGTTGTTTATATTAACTCACATCAAACGGTTTTTCATTATGTTTCAGACGAATTATTGGACAGATGTCGTTCCTGCACGCTCGCCCGCCGGGCGGGGCGGTTAAGTTTGCTGCTCTACAGTCCTGCGCAAGACGGAAAGCACATTAAGTGCTTTCCTTTGCGTGCGGAACTCGCGACAAACTTAACCGCCCCGCCCGGCGGGCGAGCTGCGGAAAATCGGTCGGTCCAGAGCAATATCGTGCAAACGGAATTCAGGCTGATGAACCGTTCGCGACAAAGACTCGATAGGTAGCCCCCTCTATGACCTTTTATAAGTTGCGGTGAAATAGGGACTAAATTTGGGGTTGAATCGTTTAAACAGTCCCTATTTCACCGCAACTTATGGGAGGGGTAGAAAAAGGCGGAGGCGCTGGAGAGGGACTCCGCCTTTTATACAGGGGGCGATGGTATTCGCGTGTTGCGGGATTAGACCAGGCGGGCGTTGATCGTCTTGGCGATCTCGGCGGCGTCGGTGGAACCCTTGACGGTAGCACGGAAGTCCTCGTCCATGAGCGCCTCGGCGACCTTGGACAGGATCTTGAGGTGCGTAGTGCCGGCCTGGGCACCGGGGATGAGCAGTGCGATGGCAACGTTGACGGGAGCGCCGTCCATGGTGTCCCAACCGGTCACGCCGGACTCGTCCTTAACGACGATGACGGCAGCCTCGGTAATGGCGTCGGACTTGGCATGCGGGATGGCGAAGCCCTCCATCATGCCCGTGGTGCCCTCGGCCTCGCGGGCCAGGAAGGCGTTCATCACGGCGTCGGCGTCGCTGGCGATACCGGCCTTGACAGCCTGGTTGGAAACGAAGCTCAGAGCCTCGTCACGAGAAGCGAAGTCCTCGGCGACAAAGACGTTCTCGACCTTCACGAAGTCATCAGCCTCGGCCTTGGGGGCCTCGACGGCAGCGGCCTTGGGGGTCTCAACCGGCTTGGTTGCAGGAGCGGGCTTCTGGTTCTTCTCGAAGTCGTACTTCTTGAAAGCCACGAACAGGATGCCACCGACCACGGCGCCGATGAGGATCGCGAGGACCCACAGCGGACCGTTCTCGACAACGGGCAGGACCAGGAAGCCACCGTGAGGCGCCGGATCGTGAACGTTGAAGAAGATGGTCAAGATGGAAGCGATGGAAGAACCGAGCATCATGATGGGCATAACGGGCCAGATGTTCTTGGTCATGAACGGAATGGCGCCCTCGGTGATGTGGGTGCAACCAAGGATGAGGTTGACGATACCGGCGTCATGATCCTCCTGGCTGAAGTACTTCTTGCCGACAACGACGGCGAAGGTGGTGATCAGCGGCGGAACGATGCAAGCGGCGGAGACGGCAGCCATGAAGTTGGTGCCGAAGTTGTAGGTCTCGGTGCCGACGCCAGCTTCGAGAGCGGTACCGAGCAGGAAGGTGCCAGTAGCGTAAGCAGCCTTGTTGACCGGGCCGCCCATATCAAAGGCGCACATGCAGCCGATGGCCAGGCCAAGGATCACCGGACCGGAGTTACCGAGGCTCTGCAGGAAATCCATCATACCCTGGTTAATGGCAGCCATGGGGCCGGAAATACCGAGCATGACCAGGCCGACGATGGCGGTAGAGCACAGCGGATACAGGAAGATTGCCTTCAGGCCATTAAGGCTCGCGGGAATTTTAGAGAAAACCTTCTCGAGCAGCAGGATGACATAGCCAGCGAGGAAGCCGCCGACGATGCCGCCCAGGAAGCCAAAGCCCACACCTACGCCACCGGCGTCGATCATGCCGGTATCGGCGTTAACAGGCAAGCCCTGGATGGCGATCATACCGGCGACGAAACCGGGGACGAGCGCCGGGCGCTTGCCGATGGACTCGGCGATGTAAGCGGAGAGCACCGGAACCATGAGGTTCATGGCGATACCGCCGATAATCTTGAGCATCGCGGCAAAGCTGTTGTAGTCGGCAGCCGTCGAATCAAAGGACGTGATGCCCCACAGGAACGAAATGGCGGTCAGAACACCACCGGCAACGACGAAGACAAGCATGTGGCTGACGCCGTTCATGAGGTGCTTGTAGATGACGTGACCGATGGACTCCTTCTCCTCGACCTCGTCCTCGACATCGGCGGCAGCGGCAACCGTGTCGTCGCCCTTGGCGGCGAGCGCGCGGTCGATCAGCTTACCAGCAGCCTCGACAGACAGGGCCTTGGAAACACCAACGGAAACCATGGGCTTACCGGCGAAACGCTCAGCCTGGACATCCTTATCGGCTGCGACGACGACGGCCTTGGCACCGGCGATCTCGCTCTTGGTGAGCTCGTTCTCGACGCCGACCTGGCCATGAGTCTCGACCTTAATGGTCAGACCTCGCTCGGCAGCAGCCTTCTCCAGCGCCTCCTTCGCCATGAAGGTGTGCGCAATGCCGGTCGGGCAACCGGTCGCGGCGATGATGTCAAACTTAGCCATGTGTCCCTCCTTCTTGAGTACAGCGCCCGCGGGCGCTCCCCTACACGCGCTTCGATGCGCGTTTTTCCACACTTGAAAGATACCAACCTACCGTCCGCGTGAGAAGAGACAAGGCGCAATTCTCCGGTGAAAGGTTCTTTCATAACCGTAAACGGCAAGTGAAAGTTTACCATCAACACTTGAAACGGCAAGGTGTATCTTGTAATTGAAAATGCCCGTATACTATGGCATTGCAAATCAAGCTAGATTTTCATGCCAACCAGGAGCCATCCATGACCGATAGTAGCAAGAGCGCACTTTCCCTCATTAGTACCCATCAGGGATACAGCGAGTCCGAGCAGCGCATTGTCGACTATATATTGGAGCACCAGTCCGAAGCGCCACGCCTCACGGCCGCTCAGCTCTCGCGCGCTGCCGCCACGTCCGAGGCGACCGTTTCGCGTTTCTGCCGCAAGCTGGGCTTTGGCAGCTTCCGCAGCTTTCAGTTTTCGTTGGCGAGGGATTTGGAAAGCCAGCGCAACGAGGGTCTGACCGACGAGGTCTCGCTCGATAATATGGAGCAGAGCCTAAAAAATATCCTCGCCGCCAAGGTGAGTGAGCTTAATGCGACCATCGACGGCATAGATCACGACACGTTGGCCGCAGTTGTACACGCGCTTAAGAATGCCGGCGTTATTGAGTTCGCCGCCGTGGGCAATACAAACGCGGTCGCGCTCGATGCGACGTTTAAGTTTTCACAGCTGGGCCTGCGCTGCATGGCGAGCACCATTAGCGAGACATCAATCGGCTTTGCGCTCACGTTACGCCCGGGTGACGTCATCGTGCTAATCTCAAACTCTGGCAAATCGCGCCGACTGAATCGCATGGCAAAAGCGGCTCGCAACTGCGGCGCAACCGTAGTCGTCATCAGCAGCGATAGCAAGTCTCCACTTGCGCGCCTCGCCGACTACACCTTTAATACCGTCAATCACGAAGCGCTGCTGACAACGGGTGACTTCGCGTTCTCCAAGATGAGCGCCACGATGATCATAGAGGTCGTCTACAACTTCCTGCTGCCCGAAATCGAGGACGCCCGAGAGCACATCAGCTACTATGAGGAACTCATCCAACCGGATAAGGTCGTGGAGTAAAACGCGAAGTGGGACAAAAAATTCAGTCTATTTTGTCCCACCAACACCGCTGATACGACCTAACCTCGAGCTTCTTCAAGCATCTGCTTGGCATGCGCCAAGCTCGCCTCCGATTGATCGCCGCTCAACATGCGGGCGATCTCGGCGGTACGCGCTTCGCCGGTTACCTCGTCCAAATGCGTCTGGGGAACATCGCCCGGTTCCTTACTGACGACATAATGCTTGTCAGCCATGACGGCGACCTGCGCCAAGTGGGTTACGACAATCACCTGATGCGTAGCGGCGAGATCTGCCAGCACGCCCGCGAGCGCACGCGCCGTGGAGCCACCGACGCCAGCATCGACCTCGTCAAACACCAGCGTATCGACACCGTCCGCGTTACCGAGGACAACCTTACTTGCCAACATGACGCGGCTGAGCTCGCCGCCCGACGCAATGCGGCGCAGGGGACGTGGAGTCAAACCGGCACCGCTGCGGTATAGCAGCTCGTAGCTCGAAGGACCAACGGGCGTCCACTCAGCACGGGGAAGATCGCGCGACTCCCAGACGAGCTCGGCGCCGCCCATCTCCAGGCGAGCCATCTGGCGGCCAACCTCGTGGCAGAAGCGCGGGGCCGCCATATTGCGAGCGCGCTTAAGTGCCTTGGCAGCGGCAAACAACTCGTGCTCGGCGCTCCCGAGTGCCTCACGCGCCTTTCTGATCTGTTCATCGCCATCATCGACCAGGGACAGCAGCTCTTGCGAGCGATCGCGCATGGCAAAAACATCGTCCATGGTAGGACCCCACTGACGCAGCAGGCCCTTGAGGTCGGAATACCGCTCACGCATGCGAGCGAGCTCGCGCGGATCGAAGGCGACGCCATCGCGATAGGCACGAAGTTCGTTCGCGCAATCCTCAAGGGAGATACAGGCATCCGAAAGCAAATCGGCAATGTCGCCAAGTTTGCGATCGACGGAAGCCATACGGGAAAGTTCTGCCACGGCGCTGTTCACGGCATCGAGCGCTCCCCCTTCAGAGGCAAGCGATGCATGGGCATCATTAGCTGTGGCAACCAGCACCTCGGCATGTTCGGAGCGCGGCAGCAGTTCCTCGAGTTCCTCATACTCGCCCGGTTTGGGGTCGACCTCGCCGATGCGCTCGAGCGCAAAGCGCGCTTCCTCGACGCGGCTCCCCTGCGCACGCGAGGTCTCTTCGACACGTCGAACCTCCTTAGCGGCAGCGCGCGAAGCCTTAAAGCAGGCGCGGTAGTGCTCGAGCGCCTCGAGTGCAGGGCGCCCTGCCCAGGCATCGACCATCGCAACATGATGCGCCGGATCGAGCAAGCGCTGGTGCTCGTGTTGGCCGCACAGATCCATCATCACGCCAACGCGCTCCGAAAGCTCGCGCACACTGGCGATGCGTCCGTCAATCTTCACGCGGCTGCGGCCCTCGGCAGAAAGACTGCGCTGCACGATGAAGCCCTCCGTGTCGTGCGGGCCGTCAAACAGGCGCGCCTCGACGCTCGCCAGCGCCTCGCCCTCGCGCACCATAGACGAATCCGCGCGCTCACCCAAAATAAGCTTGAGGGCCGAGAGCAGCGCGGTCTTGCCGGCACCGGTCTCGCCGGTCAGGACAGTCAGGCCGGCACTCGGCAGCAGCGTCGCCTCGCGAATGAGCGCAATGTTAGAAACCTGCAGCTCATCGATCATGACGGACTCCGTAGAATACGCGGCTCACCGAGTTATAGAAGCTCTCGGGGCCGTAATCCAGCAGCAACACATCTCCGGGCCCGCGGCGCACCGCCACGCTCTCAACGGTGCCATCGCAGGTAATAAACTGTCCATCGATAGCAATCGCCGGAACGCTCGGACGATCATCAGACATAAAGATTTCGACGACATCACTCGGCGAAGTCAAGAAGGCACGGGCCTGAATGGTGTGCGGCGCAATGGGTACGCAGACCATGCCCGTATAGTCGGGGCTCACGATGGGGCCACCGGCACTGAGCGCGTAACCCGTAGAACCAGTCGCCGTGGACACGACCACGCCGTCGCCACGCAGGCGATCGATATGGTGGCCGGACACCGTGATGTCAAACTCGACCATATCGGACAGGGGGCCGCGCGTGAGCGCCATGTCGTTGAGGGCGAACGTGCGCACGACATCCTTCGTGCCATCGTCACGCACGGACACGATATCCGCGGCGATGGTAGCGCGACGGCTCACATGCAGCTCGCCGGACAGGGCGTCGCTCACAACCTGCAAAATGTCGCGCTCCTCGGGACTCGCGGCCGTCAAAAAGCCCAGGTGACCATAGGAAAGACCGAGGATAGGAATCTCGCGATGGTTGAGGATGCGGGCAGCGCGCAGCAACGTACCGTCACCGCCGAGCGTAATGACCAGATCGGAGCCGTCAATATCAGGCGTGCTCTGAATCTTCGATCGCTGGTCGGCAGCCCATGCGACCTCATAGCCCTGGCGCGTCAGCCAAAGCTCAAGCATCAGGCCGCTCTCGACCGCCTCTTGTTTATAGTAATTGGGAACCAGAAAGACCTTCATAGCGTTGCAGCTTTCTCGCTCAAAACCGATACCTGGGATTGCAGCTCATCGTCGGTGCGTTCGCCGGGGGCAAACCTCGTGCCGTACAGGAAAAACTCAACGTTGCCCTTGGCACCATGAATGGGTGACACGCACACATCGACCGGAAACAGGCCCTTGGCAGCAAAGAGTTCAACCGCCGCCACGAGTGTATCGCGGCGCACGGCGGGATCGGTCACAATGCCGCCCTCGCCCACCAGCGCCGCCGGAGCCTCAAACTGCGGCTTTACGAGCGTACAGAATGCACCCGTAGGAGCCATGCACGCCAGTACCGCATCGATAATGTTCGCGATGCTGGTAAACGAGACATCACACACAGCCAGGTCGATGGCGCCGGCATAGCCAAGCTCAGGCAGCTGCGTCACGTTTGTGCGCTCATGCAGCGTCACGCGATCATCCTGACGCAACGACCAATCGAACTGGGCGCGACCCACGTCCACCGAGACAACGGTCGCAGCTCCGCGCTTGAGCAGGCAATCGGTAAAGCCGCCGGTAGAGCAGCCCACATCCAGGCAGGCAAGGCCCGTCGGATTGATGCCAAACGCATCAAGTGCGCCTTCGAGCTTAAGACCGCCGCGGCCAACATAGGGAATGCACCCCTTCACGTGCAGCGACAGGCCCGGGGTCACCTTAAGACCCGGCGAAGTCAAGCGCTCGCCGCCACTCGAGACCAAGCCGGCCATAAGAGTGCGAAGGGCATCCGCGCGATCGGCGCAGATGCCCTGTGAAATCAGTTCGTCATCAAGACGCACGCGTTTCATGAATGCCATCAACCATTCGTATCCGGAGATGCGGCCTAGCTATCCTGGGATTCGTTTGCCGCATCCTCATCGTATTCCTGCTCGAGCTTGTCGGCCTCTCGCGGCGTCAACTCAAACTTGTCGACCATATCGACCGCGCGGGAACCCAACTCAATCGCTTCGTCAAACAAATCGAGTGAACGCTCCAAGGAGGTATCCTTGGAGCGAACGGTAGCGATGATCTGGTCCAGACGGTCCGAGATCTCGTCAAAGTTGCGGACAGAACCCTCTGGCATGGCTACTCCTCGACGGAGTCGGACTCGACGGTCCCAGCAGCGTCCGCGTCCTCGGCAAGTACACCGGCAGCAGCCTGAGCAGCAGCGACCTTGGCGGCTGCCTCGGCAGCCTGTGCCTCCTCGCGAGCGCGATCCTCGGCCAGCAGCTCTTGGTACAGGTCCTCGCCCGGCAGTTCCTCGCTGCGAGCGATCTTGCCCAGCACGCCGTTGACAAACGATGCGGACTGGTCGGTACCATAAGCCTTGGCAAGCTCAACGGCCTCGTTGATGACGATGGCGTCCGAGACCTCTTCGTCGGTAAGGAAGCGCATCTCGTAGACGGCGATACGCAGCAGGTTGCGGTCGGCACCGGGCATGCGCATAAGATCCCAGTTCTTGGCGACGGCTCGCAGGGCACAATCGATGCGATCGATGTGCTCGTAGGCACCGCGGCAAAGCTCCAGTGCATAGGGGTCGAGGGGACCCTTCGAGATCAGGAAATCGCCCTCGAGGACGCGCTCGAGCGGACTGTCCGTGGCCTCGGCCTGGAACAGCAGCTGCAGCGCCTGACTGCGGGCAAGCGTGCGCCCGCGATAAACCTTAAGGCTCAAAGGTTACTCCTTGGGGAAAACGAGGCCGTCAATGCAAACGTCAACGCGCTCGACCTCAACGCCCACCTGAGCATCGATGGCAGCGACCACGGCGGCGCGAACGGCCTCGGCGAGCTTCTTGAACGGATAGCCAAAGAACACCACGACGCGCACGGTGAGTGCGAGCTTGTCGCCGATGACCTCGGCCTCGACCGCCGGCTCGGAAGCCGGGGCCTTGGACGAGAGCATCATGGAGACAAGGTTGGTGGCAAGGTCCTTGACGCCAACGGAGGCGATGCCCTCGACATCCGACACGGCGCGCGAAACGATGGCGGTCAGAACATCGGGCGAAATGCCGATGCCGTCAATCTTGATTTCCTGGGGCATGAGTCCTCCTATAAGAGTTGGTTGCTAGACGCGGGAGACGAACTTGCCGTCGCGGGTGTCAACCTTGATGACCTCGCCCTCGTTGAGGTACATGGGGACCTGGATGACAGCGCCGGTGTCGATCGTGGCCGGCTTGGTGGAACCCTGGACGGTGTCGCCCTTAAAGCCCGGGTCGGTCTGGACGATGGTGGTCTCGATGAACATCGGCGGGGTCACGCCCATGAGCTCATCGTCGGCGAAGAGCAGCTGGCAAATGTCGTTCTCGCGCAGCCACTTGGAGTTCTCGCCCACCATGTCCTCGGGAACGGGAACCTGCTCATAGGTCTCGTTGTCCATGAAGATGTAGTCGGCGCCATCGTTGTAGAGGTACTGGAACTCACGGGTGGTGAGCATGACGCTCTCGAACTTGGTGCCGGCGTTGCAGGTGTTCTCGACGACACGGCCGCTCTTGATGTCGCGGGTCTTGTAGCGCACAAACGCGCCGCCCTTGCCCGGCTTGACATGCTGGAACTCGACGATGGTGTAGACCTTGTCCTTAATGCGGAGACCGAGGCCGTTCTTGAAGTCGGCGGTAGAAATGGTAGGCATAGCGACCTTTCTTGTTATTGGCGAGACGCACAAGCGTCCAAATTACATACGACCGAAATTATACACTTGCAGACGGCGCCTGCAGCGAGCGCATAAAAAGAGAACGCGGGGCGCCCGAAGTGCTCCGGACGCCCCGCCCCAAAAATCTATCGAAATGGGCTAGCAATCGATGATGTGCAGGTCGTGCGGGGTCTTGGTGAAGGGCTCGTAGCCGTTCTCGGTGACCACGCCGTAGTCCTCCAGGCGCACGCCGCCCACACCGGGCAGATACACGCCGGGCTCCATGGTGATAACCGAGCCGACCTCGATGGTGTTCTTGCTGCGGTTGAAGTTGGGCAGCTCGTGGATGTCGATGCCCACGCCGTGGCCCAGACCATGGTTGTAGTAATCGCCATAACCGGCATCGCCGATGATCTTCTTGGAAAGCTTAAAAATGTCGTTGCCCTCGACGCCCGGATGGATGGCAGCGACGCACTCCTCGTGCGTACGGCGCACGAGCGCGTACAGGTCAAGCTGCTCCTGGGTAGGCTCGCCCATCACGACGGTGCGCGTCATGTCGGAACGATAATCGCAGTAGCCCGCGCCGTAATCCATGAGGACGAAGTCGCCCTTCTCGATGACACGGTCACTCGGCACGGCATGCGGGTTGGCGGTGTTGGGGCCGCTCGCCACAATGGAGCCGAAGGCCAGGCTGTCGGCGCCGTTGGCGAACATAAAGTTCTCGAGCTCGTTGCGAACCTGCTTCTCGGTCATACCGGGCTTAATAAAGCCGAGCATATGCTGGAAGGCGGCATCGGTGATCGACTGCGCATGGCGCATGAGCTCGATCTCCTCAGCGTCCTTGATGGCGCGCATCTTGCGAATGTCGTCATGCATCAGCGGCAACACGCAGGCGACGGAACGGTCCTCCAGGCCACGCTGAATACCCTGGTAGAAGTTAATCTGCATATCGTCTTCGACAGCGCAGACACGGCACTTGTTGGCTGCGATCTTGCCGGCGACCCAGCCGGGAATGGTACCCTCGTCCATGTCGTAGACCCAAGGGCTGCCGGCGGGCGTGTTCTCCTCAAAGCTGTTGAGGTAGCGCGAGTCGGTGTGGAACAGGCACTGGTCGACCGTAATAAACGCAGCGTGCGGGAACTCGAAGGTGTAGTCGAAGACGCCCTTCACGCCCGTAAGCCAACGAAGGTTGGCCTCGTCGCGCACCACGATGGCGTCGTAGCCACGCTCGGCCATCAGGGCACGGACACGCTCGATACGACCGGCAGGACCGGCAGCAAACTCAGACATGCAGATTCCTTTCTTGTTGTCTCTATATAGACGGGACGGGTCTCAACCGAACGACGGAATCGCATGCGATCCGCAACCGATTGAAAACCCGCCCCTCAACATGATACGAAAGACAATGGATGTCAATAAATCTTAGAGAAGTTCTTTGCGTGAAGCCAAGTAGGCGTGAGTATGGCGCTCAAGAACCTCGTCCTCAACGCTCGTTAGACGAATGGCGCCAAGTGCCGCGGGCAGCGGCAACATGCTGCGGTTCGAGCGAGCGAACTGCTGCTTGCGGAACTCCTCGATATATGCGGCAGGCTCCAGATCGAAGGCAAGTTCCTCGATACCAAAGTCCTCCAGGCAGTCATCGACCTCAAAGACGTAATCGATATCGAAGTCGCAGGCATCATGTGCTAGGCGCGCCTCAAAGCGCATGCCCTCGGATAACAGCTGATAGGCAGGAACCTGCGAAGCAGCATCGCCCAAGCAAGCGCGCAGGGTACGCTCCCCCGTCTTGCCAAAATCGAGCGCATGGCGGGCGCTCGGGTTCGTGGCCATCAGTACGTCCTTGCGGGCAGTCTGAGACCATTGAACTGCATTGACGAGCGCGACCTCCTCGCCCGCGAGAATCTCGGGAACGGTCTCAGTAAACTGATTCCAACGGGACTTGCTGCTCGAAAGCATGGTACCAACAAGTACCACATAGCCGAGCTTGAGGTACTCGGGGTCCGCCTCGCGAACAAGGTCGAGGTCACACACGACCAAGCCCGGCTCAGGACGGAACGCGATAGCGGGAAGCGCATTCGACGACGAGGCGACGAGCGGCTTCATGGTCGTCGCGACCGTGAGCATGGCGTCGAACGTCGTCGGCAGCAACGCGCACTCGGTGCGGCCGCACCACTGATTGGCACACCAGCTAACAACCGAGCAGGTTGCGGCATCGCCAACGGCGACAACCAGATCGTCACAGGTAATGCCATTGGCAGTCAGGGCGCCAAAGATAGCATCGGCATCAGCAAGCGTGGCACCAGCAGGCGAAACCTCGAGGGGAAGCTGTGACATGACAAAACCGGCGTCGACCAGCGCATGCTCGACGACCTCACCAAAACGCTCGGATGTGGCGTCGTTCCAAACGACCATCGCGCGCTTAGGCTTGCCCACAGTCGAGGCAAACATGCGCGACAACTCATCGAACGCGCCCAATCCGACACGGACATCGACGCTGCGGTTTTGGAAATTGATCAGTTGACGACGAATCATAGCAGCCCACGCTCCAAAAGCATCTCGGCACAAAGGTAGGAAACGTCCTCGAAGGACTTGTTGCGAATATCAAGGGTAAGGTCGGCGGCCTGGCGATACAGCGGACGGCGATGCTCAAACAGGCGCGCAGCATGCTCGGGCGAACGGAAATCGGGGCGCGTGTCGGACCGACGAATCTGTCGAATCGAATCCTCGAAGTCGCCCTCGAGGTACACGCACGTACCCATTTCGTGCATCAGTTCAATATTCACCGGCGTTTCGACGATACCGCCCCCGCACGAAACCAACAGGCTGCGCTCGCTTTGGAGCGAACGGAGCGCCGAGGTCTCGAGCTCGCGAAAACGACCCTCGCCCTCGGTCTCAAAAATCTCGGTTACCGACTTGCCGCAACGGCGCACGACCAGACGGTCGGTATCGATAAAACGCCGCTTGAACATGGTGCCCACGTTGCGCGCAAGCGTCGACTTGCCCGCGCCCAAAAAGCCGATAAAGAAGATATGGTCGCAGCCGTGTTTGATGTGCTGGGACATGACGAGACCTATTCCTCGCAGGGAAGGTCGCGCAGGGCCCGGCGCTCAAAGATACGGAAGATCTGCGTATACCACAGGTCCTGCGTCGCCTGCGGCTTTACCAGGATGGTATCGACGCCGGCGAAGTTGCCGCTCCACACGTCCGTGTAGAGCTGATCACCGATCAGCACCGCCTCGCCGGCTGTGGCGCCGAGGCGCTTAAGGCCCGCCTTGAGGGCAAACGGCGCCGGCTTCATGGCGTGGCTGATGGCCTCGAGTCCCAGCTCGCGCGCAGAGCTCATGACCTGGTCGCGATGCCAGTTGTTGGACACCATGCATAGCTTAAAGCCTTTGGCGCGGGCGGCGTCGAGCCAAGCGGAAACCGCGTCGGGAACCTGCTCGGTGTCTCGCGGCACCAAGGTGTTATCGCGATCGAGCAGAATGGCGCGCTTGCCGTCGGCCCACAGGGTATTTAGGTCGATGCGATCGACCGAGGCAACGTAACGTTTGGGGCTAAAAATCCTCATACTAATTCCAAGACTGTTGATGCTCTTCGTAGCTTTGCGAGAAGTACTCCTCGTCCTGCGTAATGTAGAAATACAGGTCATCAGAGTCGGTCGGCTCAAGGGTGGCCTTGAGCGCCTCGAGCGACGGAGAGCAGATGGGCGTGGGCGGCAGGCCCTCATGCTTATAGGTGTTATACGGACTATCGCTCTGCAGGTCGTCGGCGGTAACCTCGCCACCGGTGACATACATCATAGTCGCATCGCTATTGAGATAGCGCAGGCCATCGAGCTTGCCGGCAAGGCGGTTGTAGAAAACCGAGGCCACATGCGCACGTTGATCGGCGTTGAGGCCCTCGCGCTCAACGATAGAGGCCAAGTTGACGATGTCGTAGTCGGACATCTCCACACCGTAGCGTTCCTTGATCTTGGCTTCGCAGCTCGCAAAGTCAAGCGACTTGTACTCGGTCTTAAACTGATCGAGCATAGCGCGAATCACGCCATCGGCCGTCGGCGAATCACCCAACGAATAGGTCTTGGGGAACAAGAAACCCTCGAGCGAGTCGTTAGCGGCGCCCTTAAGGAAGCTATAGTCGTCCACGTAGTTGGAGGCCTTGGCCTGGTTGAGGAAGTCTTCCTTAGAGATGCTGTCGTAGGCCTGGGCCACACGGTCGGCGACTTGATCGACCGTTAAGCCCTCAGGGATAGTCAGCGCATTGGAGCCCGCGTTGGGGCCTTCCATGAGCTGCTGAACAACCTTGGTCGCATCCATGAGTGTGGTGAACGAATAATCACCAGGCTTGAGCGACATATCGGCGTTGAGCTTTTTCACCGCCGCATAGTAATCCTTGGGATTTTCGACGATATGGTTCTCGGAGAGAATCGAGGCGATCGTATCGCCCGAAGCACCATCGGGAATGGTCACCGTAACCTGCTGACCAGCCGTAACCTTCGTATCCTCACCGGCAAAGAAACCCTTGACGGCCGGCACGACAAAGAAAGCGATCGCGGCAAGCGCCAACACGGCGACGACGCCACCGATAATCATAGGCACCGGGGAGCTTTTCTTTTGAGCACCGCGACGAGCATGCGTGTTGTAGCTCGAGCGGGTCGCCGGAGCAACGCCATGCGAACCACGAGCGTGATGCGAATGCGATTGGGGGGCCTGCGTTCGCTGGGTAAGTGCCTGCTGCTTAAAGCGGGTGCCGCCTGCAGGCTGGGCCGTACGAGCAGTGGGCTGCTGAGCCGCGTGAGAAGCCGAATGCTGAACCGAACGAGCAGAAGGCTGCTGACCCGTCCGTTGAACAGGTTGGGCCGAACGAGAGAAGGACTGCGCCGGGCGCGCGGCAGGCTGAGCTGCGCGCTGCGTCGGCTGTGCCGGACGCTGGCCAGGCTGGGCAGGGCGCGACGCCGGCTGCTGTGTACGATTCGGCTGGCGCGGATCGGAAGCACTAGGCATGCGAAACCTCCTCGTTTTTACGATCGAGCCACGTCTGCAAAAACAGGCTGGCGGCAATCATGTCGATCTTGCCCCTCATCTGCTTTTCGTTGAGTCCCTGCTCGCGCAGGATACGCTTGGCCTCTTGCGAGGACAGACGCTCGTCCTCAAACTCCAAAGGAAGATCGAGCTCGTCGGCAATCTTTTGCGCCACAGCGGCAACGCGCTCGGCCTGAGGGCCGGGCTCACCGGCCATGGTCAGGGGACGTCCGCTTACCAGGATGTCGGGCTCATAGTCCTCAACCAGGTAGCGGAACGTCTTGGCCATACCGGTGACCTCGGCAGCCGGAAGCACCTTGACAGGCATCGCCATCTTGCCATCACGGCTCGAGACGGCGATGCCAATCCTGGTCTCCCCTATGTCCAGCGCGAGCGCAACCACAGCGACTTCTTAGATTCTTAGGCGCCGAGCGCGGTCTTAGCGGCCGCGAGGGCATCGGCGATGCCGGCAGCATTCTTGCCACCGGCCTGGGCCATGTTGGGACGACCGCCACCGCGACCGTCGACCAGACCCGCGATCTGCTTGATCACGTTACCGGCGTGGAAACCGGCCTTGACGGCGTCATCGGAGCCGGCAGCGAGCAGGGCCGGAGTGCCCTTCTCAGTCACACTGGCGACGACACAAGCGACAGGGCCGGCGACCTTCTGATGCACGGTATCCCATACGTTGCGCAGGTCGGCAGCCTCAAGGCTCTGGAGCTCAGCGACAACGAGCTTATAGCCGTCAAGCTCGACGGCGTCCTCGATGGCGCTGGAGATGGCGTCGGAGGAGCCACCGGTCAGAGCCTTCTTGAGCTTATTGGACGTCTCGCGCAGCTCGGCCTGCAGGTTCTCCACGCGGGCGGGAACCTCGTCGACGCGGCACTTGAGCGCAGTAGCAGCGGCGTCAACGAGTGCCAGGCGGTCGGCCATATAGTCGAGGGCACCCTTAGAGGTCACGGCCTCGATACGGCGGACATTGGAGCCCGTGGAGGACTCGGAAATGATCTTGAACAGGCCGATCTCGGCGGTGTTGGCAGCGTGTGTGCCACCGCAGAGTTCGCGGGAGAACGGCTGGTCCTCAGCGCCCACGGAGACGACGCGGACGACGTCGCCATACTTCTCGCCAAACAGGGCAACAGCGCCGGCAGCCTTAGCCTCGTCGATGCCCATGACACGGGTCACGACCGGCTTGGAAGCGAAGATCTGCTGGTTGACCAGGTCCTCAACAGCCTTGAGCTGCTCGGAGGACAGGGCCTCGAAGTGCGTAAAGTCAAAGCGCAGGTGCTCGGGCGTCACCAGCGAGCCGGCCTGGGAGACGTGCTCGCCCAGGACCTGCTTAAGGGCGGCGTCGAGCAGGTGCGTGGCGGTGTGGTTGCGGCGCAAGAAGCCACGGCGCTCGGCGTCGAGCGCGGCGGTAACAGCGGCACCGACAGTCAGCGTGCCCTCGGCAACGTGGGCGACGTGAGCATACAGGCCGTTGTGGTTCTTGGTATCGGAAACGGTCAGCGAAACGCCCTCGGCGGAAAGCTCGCCGGCATCGCCCTGCTGGCCACCCATCTCGGCATAGAACGGGGTGCGGTCAAGCACGACCTCGACGTCCTCGCCGGCGGCAGCGGACTCGACGGACTCGCCGTTGCGCACGATGGCGACAACCTTGGCGCCCTCGATCACATCGTTGTCATAGCCGTCGAACTCGGTCGCGGCGACCTTGTCGGAAAGCTCGACCCACACGTCGTTGAAGCTGCCCCAGGCGTCGCCCTTGGCATTGGCGCGGGCGCGGGCCTTCTGGTCCTCCATGCAGGCAGTGAAGCCGTCCATATCGACGTCGTGACCAGCGGTGCCGGCGATCTCGACGGTCAGATCGATGGGGAAACCAAAGGTGTCGTGCAGCTTAAAGGCGACATCGCCCGGAAGCACGGCGCCCTCGGAAAGCGCTGCCAGAGCCTCGTCCAGATAGACGCGGCCGTTGTCGAGCGTCGTGGAGAAGCGCTCCTCCTCGGAGGCGACGATACCCTTGACGAGGGCGACGTTCTTGAGCAGCTCGGGATAAGCCTCTCCCATCTGAGCATTGACCTCGTCGATGAACTTGGTCAGGAAGGCACCCTCGATGCCCAGCAGGCGACCGTGGAACACGGCACGGCGGAGCAGACGGCGAAGGACGTACTCGCGACCCTCGTTACCGGGCAGGATGCCGTCCGAGATCATAAAGTCGACGGCACGGGAGTGATCGGCGATGATGCGCAGGGAGCGGCTGGCGCCGGAGTAATCGTCGGCGTCATAGGTCTTGCCGCTAATCTCCTCACCGAGCTTGATGAGGTGCTGCATCAGATCGCCGTCGTAGTTAGCAGTCTTGTGCTGCATGATAGCGGCCATGCGCTCCAGACCCATGCCCGTATCGAGGTTGCGGTGCGGCAGCTCCGGCATGGAGCCGTCCTCCTGGCGGTCGTACTGGGTAAAGACGAGGTTCCAGAACTCCAAGAAGCGGTCGCAGTCGCAGCCGGGCTTGCAGTCGGGGCTGCCGCAACCGACCTCCTCGCCCATGTCAAAGTAGATCTCGGAGCACGGACCGCAGGGGCCGGTGGGGCCAGCGGCCCAGAAGTTGTCGTCCTCGCCCAGGCGGGAGATGTGGTCCTCGGCAACGCCCAGGGAGCGCCACACGTCATGGGTCTCATCGTCCTCGGTAAAGACGGTAAAGTACAGGCGGTCGAGCGGCAGCTTGAACTCCTTGGTGATGAGCTCAAAGGCCCAAGCGCAAGCCTGCTCCTTGGAGACGCCGCCAAAAGAGAAATCGCCGAGCATCTCGAAGAACGACAGGTGACGGCCGTCCTCGCCGATGCAGTCGATGTCGTTGGTGCGGACGCACTTCTGGCAGGAGATCGCGCCAATCTCCTTCATGGTCTTCTTGCCCTGGTAGTACTCCTTAAACTGGTTCATGCCGGCGTTGGCAAGCAGCAGTGAAGGATCGTCGGGGACGAGGGACGAAGAAGGATAGAGCTTAAGACCGCGCTCCTCAAAGAAGTTGAGGAACTTGGAGCGAATCTCGGCCGTAGTCATTGACGGGTAGTCAGCACTCATAGAGGGAATCTCCTCGGTTTCACATCGAAACAGTTCAAACATAACGATATTACCATCCCGCCGCGCCCATGCAAAAAAGAGGGCCGGCACAATGCCGGCCCTTCAGCGAAATTGCATGTTAGCGCGTATGAATGTTAACCCGAATTGCCCCACTAGTTGTCGTCATCATCCATGGAGCCGTCGATGCCGGTTTTGGTATCGTCGCCCGAGTTGGAGTCATCGTCCTTGGCAAAGGGGTTCTTGAAGAAGCCCGTGGCATCGGGCTGCAGGCCCGAGAGCTTGATCCAGGGATTATCGAGCTCGGGCTTGGGCATGGCCTTGGCCTCGGGCGCAGTCTCGTTGCCGATGAGCTCGGACTCGTAGATGAAGGTGTCGTCGCCGAGCGCGTCGTAGGCGGCGACCGGGTTGCCATCGGCATCGCGGTACGGCGTGCCCTTAAACACGGCGCCGTCATAGGCCACAAGCTGTCGGCCGGTCTCATTCTCGAAGTAGTACACGAAGATACCCTTGAGGGCCGCACAAAGCGGGATGGCAATAATCATGCCGATGGGGCCCATGAGTGCTGAGCCAATAACGAGCGCCGTGAGGCTCATGATGGGATGCACCTGCACCGAGCTCTGCATGACCTTAGGCGAAATCACGTTATCGGTGACGTTTTGCGCGACCATCGTCACGATGAGCGTCCGTAACGCCAACATAGGGCTGAACATGAAACCGAGCACTGTGGCGATTGCTGCGCTCACCCAGGGACCGACGACCGGAACCAAATGCATGATGCCGGTAAAGATAGCCATGAGCGCCGCATACGGATGCCCGATGATCATAAAACCGATAAAGGCGAGGAAACCACCGCAGATAGACGTCACGACCATACCGCGCATGTAGCCGCCGACAGAGCGAGAAAGGATGGCGACCATAAAGCGGTACGAGGTCTCCTTCTCCTGACCGATGATGGTGCAAATCTCGTGGTGCATGCGAGGATAGTCGCAGGCCATCCAGTACGCAAGCACCAGACCAAGGAAGATCACGAACAACTGCGAGGCCGTATTGGTGATGAGCGGGAACACCCCGCGGCCAAGCTCGGCAGCGATCTGAGACACATACTTCGATGCCACGGTGACCAGCGACGAAAGATTATCGTCCAAATACTCCTTGAGCGGCGTGTTGTTAAGCGTCTTGGCATTCGAGATCATCTCGTTGAGGTCGCCACCCGCAACACGAAGCTGCTCGGGCAGGCGGCTCAGGACTTCCATGATCTGACCAAAGAGAATCGGCGACAAGATGCAAACGACACCGAAGAGCACGGCAACAACAACAATAAGCGCGATAAGCGAACCGATGCCGCGATTCACGCCATGGTGCTCGAGCCAGTTGGTGATCGGGGACATCACAAAGGCAATGATGGAACCAACAGCGAGAAACTCGATAACCGGCGCCAGGATGCCCATAAGGTTAAAGATGACAGCGGCGATGACAATGCAGCCGACAACAGCCCAAATGCGAAGCGTCAGAATGCGGGTGTCGCGCAGCACGCGATCGGTTTGTTGGGGGTGTTCACTCATGAACGAATCATCACTCCGTCGGGGTCGATCTTGTCCTGAATCTTCTTAAGCGTGCGGCGCAGCAGACGCGAAACCTGCACCTGAGAAATACCCAGCTTCTTGGCGATCTCGATCTGGGTCATGCCCTTCACAAAGCGCAGCTCGATCACCTCGCGCTCGCGCGGCGAGAAATCACGGATGGCTTCCTCGATCACTAGGCGGTCATCGGTAAAGTCGAGCTCGTTGTCGTCGTCGGCGTAACGGTCGAGAATCGAAGGGGCATCGTCGGAATCGGACGCACCAGGAGCCTCGATGGGCACCGAGGTATAGGCCGAAGACGATTCCATAGCCTCGAGGACCTCATCGACAGTCACATCTAGATACTCAGCGATCTCCTCAACCTTGGGCGAACGCTGCAGCTCGTTGGTAAGTTTGTCAGTAGCCTGGTTGACCTTGGCCGAGAGCTCCTGCAGACGGCGCGGCACGCGCACACTCCAGCCCTTGTCACGGAAATGGCGTTTGATCTCGCCCAAGATAGTGGGTGTCGCAAACGTCGTGAACTCGAGTCCGCGCTCGGGGTCAAAGCGGTCGATAGCCTTGAGCAGGCCCAAATAGCCGACCTGCATGAGGTCGTCGAGCGGCTCGCCGCGGTTCTTAAATTTGTTGGCAAGAAACCTTACCAGGTTCATATGGGACATGACGAGCTGCTCACGGGCGTCCGGATCACCGGTCTCCTTGTAACGACGAAACAGCTCGCGGGTTTTCTCCTTGTCCCAAGCGGTCTTGCCGCTCCGGGAACGTTCGGTCATATTAGATATCCGCCTTGAGGTCGAGGGAAAGCGTCAGGGGCGCCGTAGTCTTTTCGTAGGAGTCGCACACGCTCGCGAGGATGAGCTCGGCATACACCGCAGCCTGGTCATCTTCATCGACCGTAGCCTGGTCGCCAAAGGTAATAGTCATGCCAACGTGGGTCTCATCGACATCGAATTTGATGGTGATGTCATCGCAGTCGACCGCGGTGCAACCAAAGATGAAAGCCTCCTCAGCAGCCATGCGGATGTCCTCGATGCGATCGACAGACATAGAGCACAGGGCACCAACGTTGGCTGCCGTCATGCGCACAAGGCGAGCGAGACGCGGGTCACCGGCAACGGTCAGCGTGATAGGGCAGGTTGCTTCGCTACTCATCGCAGGACTCCTCAGAGGTCTCGGCGGGCGTATAGGTGTAATACTGAGCCGGCTTGGATACAGACTTCTGACCATCATCGTCGCCCGCGGCGGCCTCGTCCTCGCCAATTAGGACGCGCTCGGTAGGCTGCTCGGCCTCCGCAGCGGCAGCGGCGAGCTTGCGATCTGCGTCGGCTGCAGGAGCCTTCACCTTATTGAAGAGCTTCTGCACAGCACCGGCGGCAGAGTCGGTCACGCTCGACACAGCATTGCTGGCCTCGGCCATGCTGCCCGTAACCTCGGAAATGTCGCGAACCACGGCTTCGACCTCTACGAGATTGGAGGTAAGGGCATCGACCGCGGTCTTGCTCGACTTAAGCAGCGGCTCCATCTGGGCAAGCGCCGGCGTAAGCTCATCGACAGCGCCATCGAGCTTTGCCACCACAGGCTGAGCCTCGGCGATGGTGTTGTTGAGGTCGTTCACGGTCTTATCGAGCGAGTCGACAACATTGCGGGTCTTGCGCAGGGTAAGCGCGAGCTCAGCGATGGCCCACACGCCGGCAACGGCGAGCAACAGCAGGGCGATTTGAATGGGACTCATACAAGCCTCCCGGAAGAATCGAAATACAGACGCTTTTCATGGTACCCCAAAGGGGACCGAACATGCCAAGAGCAGCAACGTGGGACAAAATTATCAGCAGCTACTTCGGTGCATTCCCGCTGCGGTCGCGTTCGCTTTGCTCCACGCGCCACTCTTCCCAGCCGCGCCCGGCAGGCTGCCAGAACGCACCGCGCTCCAGCCCCTCGGGCAAATAGCGCTGATCGACCCAGCCTTCGGGATAATCGTGCGGGTATTTATACACACCGTAGTCGTCGCTGCCTGGGCGATGGCGATCGCGCAGATAACTCGGCACCTCACGAAGGCCACTAGAATGGATATCGGCCAGTGCCGCATCAATGGACGCCTCACAGGCATTGGACTTAGGCGCCAAACAAACATAGAGCGCAGCCTGCGCGAGGTTAATA
Organism: uncultured Collinsella sp.; assembly: GCA_902491765.1. Classification (GTDB taxonomy): domain Bacteria; phylum Actinomycetota; class Coriobacteriia; order Coriobacteriales; family Coriobacteriaceae; genus Collinsella. The sequence continues at coordinate 95,679 of CABUIY010000001.1, forward strand.
CGGCACTCGGGATAGCCAATGACCTCGGCAGACTTAAACGCGGCATGTGCCACCAAAAGCGCCTGCGGGTCGGCGTTGCCAACATCCTCAGAAGCGTGAATCATAATGCGGCGAGCGATAAACTTAGGATCCTCCCCAGCATCGATCATGCGCGCGAGCCAATAGATCGTGGCATCGGGGTCGCTACCGCGCATGGACTTGATGAACGCACTGATGATGTCGTAGTGCATGTCGCCGTTTTTGTCATACGTAAAGCCGCGACGCGGGTTGGCGATCTTTACGTCATCCACGGTGATGGGATAGCGCTCCCCCGCCGCGGGCGCTGGCGTTCCCTCGGTATCGGGACGCGTGACGGCAATCTCGCTCGCAAGCTCGAGCGTCGTGAGCGCCGAGCGAGCGTCACCCGCTGCCAGCGTGCAGATGGTCTTGACCGTATCCTCATCGGCCGAGAACTTACCGTTCAAGCCCTGCGGCGCCTCAAGCGCACGTTCAATAAGCGTGGCGATATCCTCATCCTTCAGATGCTCAAGCTCCACGACGCGACCACGTGAGAGCAGTGCCGAGTTGACCTCGAAGTACGGGTTCTCCGTCGTAGCGCCAATCATAATGACGGTACGGTTCTCAACTGCATGCAGCAGGGCATCCTGCTGCGACTTAGAGAAGCGGTGAATCTCATCGATGAATAGAATGGTGCGGCGGTCGTACGTATTCAGGCGCGTCTTGGCCTCATCAATCACGCGACGCAGGTCCTTCACGGTACCCGTGACGGCGCTGACCTCGACAAACTCGCTCTTGGTATGGTTGGCGATAATGTGGGCCAGCGTCGTCTTGCCCGTACCGGCAGGCCCGTACAGAATCACGCTCGAAAGCACGTCGTGCTCGATCGCGGCACGCAACCATGAGCCCTTACCGACGGCCTTTTGCTGGCCCACGTACTCGTCGAGCGAATTGGGGCGCATGCGCACCGCAAGCGGCGCATTCTGAAAGGAACGCTCGCGCGTCGAGGCAGAAAAAAGGTCGTCCATAGCCATCCCGTGCATCAATCAAAAACGTTTTCAACTAACCAGTATACCGAAAGGATACGAACTACCGTTCGTTAATATAGGTACGGTGCGGAAACTCCAGGCCAGGGAATAACTTGCTCGTCAGCTCGCAGAAATAGCCGTCCGTCATGCTCGCGATATAATCCACCACGGCTTGATCCTTGTCGTCCTGCCAGGCATAGGTGCGATCGTAGTAGGAAAGTTGCTGCTCAATGCGCGAAATATGGTGCTTAAAGATGTAAGAGGACTCGTCACCACTGTTTAGATCCCGCAGGCAACGGTCGTAGAGCTTTTCGAAGGCCTCGCGCAGCTCCACCTCGGAATCGCCTTCGATACCGCCCTTGCTATAGATCTTCTCGTAGTTCTCGCGCTTGGCTCGGCGGATTTCCTCAAACAGGTCCTCGCTCATCTCGATGCGCGGCTTACCATAGCTGTGCTCAACGATATCGATGGAAGCGTGCGTAAGGATCCAGCTGTTGTAGGCACCGCCCCGGCCATCATCAAAAGCGTCGGGTGACAGCAGGCCCGCCGCGATCGCATCCTGACGGTCACGACCGACGTAGGCAAGGATATCCGAGATGCGGACCACACAGCCTTCGAGCGTCATGGGACGCAGATGCCCAATTGCGCTATAGCCCGTGGCAATGCAATCCTCAACCGTCTGGTCAAACTGGTCAAAGGAGCTCATGTCCGAGAGCTCAAACACACGCTGCTCGTACTCGCCGTTATGGCATAGCACGCCGTCGAGCGTCTGGAGCGACACGTTGCGGCCGTACAGTGCGTCGAGCACGCGGACCGACTGCACGTTATGGAAAAAATAACGCCCCGTGCGCTCATGATAGATATCGTTGAGGAAGCGCTCGCCGGCATGGCCGAAAGGCGTGTGTCCCAAGTCATGACCCAGGCCAATCGCCTCGATCAAATCGCAATTGAGCCCCAGGGCGCGACCGATATCGCGCGCAATGCGGGAGACAAGCTGCACGTGCAAACCGCGGCGTGACAGATCGTCATTGCTACGGAAGCTAAAGACCTGCGTTTTGCCTGCATAACGGGTGTACGCCGGAAGATGAAGTATCTTTTCGGTATCGCGCATAAACGCCGGACGCATAAGCGTACCTTTGTCGGCGGCGCGATCAATACGACGAATGACCTGATCGTCGTTGCAACGATACGGGTTGACATAGCCCGAAGCACGATCGGCGACAATGCGCTCGACCAGTTCGGGCGACAACGCCGAGGGAATACGGTCCATGCGCGCCTTAATGACGGCCGTTTCTTGATTAGTTGCCATGGCATGCTCCTTAAGAAGGATGCGCAATCGGTTACAAAGTGCAGCCCACGACCTCGATTATGGCAAAAATCGGCACCAAAAACGGGAGCAATGGCAGGGAGCGTGATTTTGTGAAGAGGCAGGAGAGGGCCAGGACCAGGAGCGAAACGGCAAATGCCACGATGCCGCCCATAGGGTCGAGCGTGCAAAGCGCGAAGAGTGCTTTGGCGTCCCCCATGCCAATCCCCGGGGCTTGACGAAGGCGCCGCCAGAGCGACTCAGTAAGCACAAGGGCAAGGTAGACGATGACCGCAAGACCGGCATGATCAAGTGCAGTGTTAACGCCCCTGTCGAGCCAAACGCCCGCCAACGCCGCCACGGCACATGCGCCGGCAAGCCCATTGGGAAACCGTCGCTCTCGGGCATCAATTGCCACGCCGGCAAAGATGCAAATCCAAAACGGGATATAGACCATCGGACTCCTCCTCGAGCTGCATCGCAAAAGCAAAAACCACCACAAAGGTGCCTGTCCCCTTTGCGGTGGTTTTGGTGGTGGTTATTTGGCGCCTTGCATGACCTCGTCAAGGGTAACGTTGACGGCGTGCTGCGTCGGCACCCAGTCGACCTTCAGGAACAGCGCGGCCACCGTGATGGGGATATAGCTGAACATAAAGATCGGGAAGGTAAACAGGTTAGTCACCAGACGCCACTTTTGCGCGCAGTGAATGTGCTTGTACTCAAAGATAGTCGTGAGCAGCGCCAGGATAAAGAAGGTCTGATACATCATGGCGAAGGTCATAATGAGCGAAGCGGCGCACGCCTGCATCTCGACTTCGGTAGCCAAGAAACCATGCGAAAGGCCACCCACAATCAAGAACGTCGCATTAGCGAGCATCGAGATCAGCGATAGCAGCATACCCGGGGCGATCGTCATGAACATGTCGTAGGCGGCAAAGCGATGATAGCGGAACGTCGACTTGACCAGATGCTTACCGTAGGTAAAGAACACCTGGTAAAAGCCCTTGGTCCAGCGCATACGCTGCTTCCAGGATGCCTTGAACGTCACGGGTTGCTCGTCAAAGAACTCCGCCGGCGCATAGCCAATGCGAATACCGTGAATAGCGCAGAACGTGGTGAACTGAATGTCCTCGGTCAGCGTGTGGAACTGCCAACCGTGCATGCCCTCGATAACGTTGGCGGAGATGAGGTAGCCCGAACCCGAGACAGCGCAAGAAGTCTTGCAGATATTGCGCGCGTTGTTGAGAAAGCGCGCCTCACGCAGGTACCAAGTGGCATTAGCTGCCGAGATCCACGAGCTGCCGAAGTTCTTGGAGTTACGATAGCTCGTGACCACGTGGAATCCCTGGTCAAAGGCATCGTTCATCTTGGACACGTAATCGCGGGAGATGACGTTATCGGCATCGAAGATAAAGTAGCCCTCAAACGTGTCGGGATACTCGTTAAGGATGCGATCAAAACCAAAGTCCATGACCCAGCTCTTACCCTTGCGGGCCAGGTCGTTGCGCTCATAAACGATGGCGCCCGCCTCGCGCGCGAGCTGCGCCGTGTTGTCGGTGCAGGCATCGGCGACCACGAAGACCTCGATAAGCTCGGACGGATAATCCTGATCCTTGATGGAGCGAACGAGGTTGGCGATCACGGCCTCCTCGTTATGCGCCGCGATAAAGAAGGCATAGCGGTGAAGTTTTTTGGCCTTGGGAGGCGCGACCTCGCCACGAAGAGCGCCAATGACAAAGAAGACCACCTGGTACAGAAAGCAGACCGTGAGCAGCGTAACCACAATCTGGTTAAAGATCACGATGGGCGTGTTAGTTTGTAAAAAGGCGAGCATGCAGGCTCCCGAGAACGCGTTACGTAAACAACCGTATATCATACCGCAGGCTTACCGAGTTCAAGAAACCACCTAATACCGGCTAGGCTTCGAGAAGGCCAAGCTGCGGGACGATGTCGTCGCCGGCGGCGGTGCGGCCAAGCGAGCGCGGGGCCAGGTCGTCAAGAACCGCAGCAAGATCCCAAGGCAGCTCGTCGCGGCATTCGATGCGCTCACCCGTCACGGGATGGTCGAATGCGACGCGCCAGGAATGAAGGAATTGCCTGGTCAGACCCTGATCGGCACGCGCATCGCACTTACCGTAGAGCGGATCGCCCACGCAGGCGTGGTTGATATGGCGCATATGCACGCGAATCTGATGTGTGCGGCCCGTAAACAGGTGGCACTCGACGAGCGTATAGCCGTCGTCGAAACGCGTGGAATCGAAGCGCTCGAGGACTTTAAAGGTCGTAATGGCCTGACGGGCAAAGGGGTCGTCCGAAACCGCCATCTTGACGCGGTCGCGCGTAGAACGGGCGATACCGGTATTGATGGTGCCCTCGTCCATGGCGATGTGCCCGTGAACGAGCGTGATATAGCGACGATCGAGCGCGCGCGTGCGAATGAGATTTTGAAGCGCGCGCTGCGTGTCGTCGTCCTTTGCCGCAAGCATGAGACCCGAGGTATCGCGATCCAAACGATGCACGATCCCGGGGCGGTCCTCACCCTGTACGGTACCAAGATGGTCGATGCCGCAGTGGTAGACCAGAGCGTTCGCAAGGGTGCCGCTCTCGTGGCCATGGGCGGGATGGCACACCAGGCCCCGCTGCTTGGAGAGCACGATAAGGTAGTCGTCCTCGTAGCGGATATCGAGGGGAATGGCCTCGGGAATCACGTCGGTCGGGTCGTGCGGCTCGGGCAAGTCGACCGAGATGCGATCGCCGGCGCGTACGGCGCACTTTTTAGAGAGACAAGTCTCACCGTTGACGGCAACGGCGCCTCCCTCGATCAGATGCGCGCAGGCAGAGCGCGTGGGACAGCCATCGTTGGCGCCCAAATAGGCGTCAAGACGCTGACCAGCGGAATCGTCGGCAACAAGAATATGGATGTCGGCCATTAACGCTCATTCCTTTCGCGAATCTTGCGGGCACGCTCCCCACGCTGCTTGGCCTTGCGCTTAGCGCGGGCCTCATCACGGGCATTGAGCTCGGCAGTCGCATCAACCTCGCGGGCCGCGGGGCTCAAGAACATGTATCCGAAGAGGGCGAGCACGACGCCCAAGGTAATGCCGATATCGGCCACATTGAAGACGGGGAAGTCGATGAAGGTGGTGGCAATAAAATCGGTCACGAAGCCAAAGGCCAAACGATCGATAGCGTTGCCGATAGCACCGCCCGCAACCATCGCCATGCCCACAACCTCAAGATGGGCGAGCTGGGGTGCACGAATGAGGTACACGGCAATAGCGACAATGACCGCCAGCGCCAGCACGGCAAACGCGATGCCATGCCCCTCGCCCATGCTAAAGGCAGCACCGATATTGCGGACAAACATAAAGTCGATGACACCGGGGATGACAGTCACATGCAAAGCTTCGCCCACGGCACGAACCGCAAGCTTGGTCAGCTGGTCAACAAGCAACACAGCCAGCGCCACCCCACCAGCAACACCCAACCGCCAACGCAAAGGCGGCGTCATATCCCCAGCACGACCCAAATCAATCCCCTACCCTCAAGAACATCGAATTACATTTTACGCAAGTAATCATCTTATAGTGACAAACGCCAAACCCGCAGCATATTCACCAACGCTAGCGAAATAACCAGCTAAAAACGAAAGCGGCATTCCGAAAAACAGAATGCCGCTTGGACTTGACAAAAGTTGACGTTGGGGACGTTCTTGTTTGACAGTCGTTTAAGAACGTCCCCAACGGTTAGTTCAGCGCTTCGGCACAACGCTTGCAGATATGCGCATGGCCGTTGTACTCGCCGACGGTGGTGCGATAGTTCCAGCAACGGTCGCAGCACTCGCCCTCGGCAGCATCAATGCAGACAGAGAGCTCCTCGCCCTGAGTCAGCTCAACATCGGAGACGATGTAGAACTCGGCCAGATCGACGGCCTTATCACCGGTCAGCAGCGCGTACATCTCGGCGGGAACGACCGCCTTGACGCGGACCTGCTGGCTCTTAGTGAAGGTGCCGGCAGAACGGGCATCCTCAAGGGCCTTGGTCACGGCGCTACGGAGCTCGAGCGAAGCCTCGAGCACGCCCTCAAACTCATTGGCCTCGTCGACCGTGATGGGCGACTTGTACCAATCGAGCAGCGCGGCGTACTTCTGGTGATCGACGCAGCCGGCGGGCGCATATGCCATGGCCTCGTCGACGGTATAGGACAGGATCGGCTGCAGGTCGCGCATGAGCATCGAGAAGAGCTCGGCCAGCACGGTCTGGGCACTGCGGCGCTCGAGCGAGCCGGGCTTGTCGCAGTACAGACGATCCTTCAGGGCGTCGAGATACACGTTGGAAAGCTCGGTAACCACGAAGTCATAGAGCGCACGGTAGGCGCGCGGGAACTCATAGCTGGCGTAGGCGTCGTCGACCTCGGCCTGGACCTGGGTCAGACGGGCAACCATGAGCTTGTCGAGCGGCAGCAGGTCGGCAAAGGCGACGCCGTCGGTCTCGGGCTCAAACTGACCCTCGAGCTCGGAGAGCAAGAAGCGCAGCGTGTTGCGGAAACGACGATAGGCATCGGACGTACGAGCGAGAATCTCATGGTCGATGGAGACGTCGGAGCTGGTGTCGACGGAGGCAACCCAGAGACGGATGATGTCAGCGCCCATCTCGTCGCAGACCTTGTTGGGGTCGATGACGTTGCCGAGCGACTTGGACATCTTGCGGCCCTGGCCATCGAGCGTGAAGCCCTGCGAGACGACCGCCTTGTACGGAGCATGGCCGTTGGCACCCACCGAGGTGAGCAGCGAGCTCTGGAACCAACCGCGATGCTGGTCGGAGCCCTCGAGGTACACATCCGCCGGGTACTCAAGCTCGGGGCGGTACTCGCAGACGGCCTTCCAAGACACACCGGAGTCCCACCACACGTCGAGGATGTCCTTATCGGCCTTGAGGTGATGGCCGCCGCACTTGGGGCAGACGCAGGCCTCGCCCAGGTAGCTCTCGGGAGCATCGGTGAACCAGGCGTCGGAGCCCTTCTCGTGGAAGAGCTTGATGACGGCGTCGAGCGTGGCGTCGTTCATGACCTTCTCGCCGCAGTCGGCGCAGGTGTAGCTCGGGATAGGCACGCCCCAGTTGCGCTGACGGCTGATGCACCAGTCGGGACGCTGCTCGACCATGGCGCCGATGCGGTTGGCCGCGTGGGCCGGATACCACTTGACGTTCTCGCGGACCTCCTTGCCAGCCTGCTCGCGCAAGCCGGTCTTGTCCATCGAGACAAACCACTGGTCGGTAGCACGGAAGAGCACCGGGTGCTTGCAGCGCCAGCAGTGCGGATAGCTGTGCGTGATCTTTTTCTCGAGGACCAGGGTACCGCGCTCGCGCAGGAACTCGATGATGTGCGGGTTGGCCTCGTCGGTATCCATTCCGCTGAAGGGGCCACCGGTACCAAACTCCTCGCCGGTGTAGAACTTGCCGTCGTCATCGACCGGCATGCAGATGTCGGTAATGCCCTCCTTGAGGCAGGCAAAGTAGTCGTCGACGCCGTGGCCGGGCGAGTTGTGGACGATACCGGTACCGTCATCGACACCGACGTAATCGGCCAGCAGCGCCACGCCCTCGACACCGTCAAAGATCGGCTGCTTGTAGTGGATATGATGGAAGGTCTCGGCGGGAACCACGTAGGGCTTACCGTCGACCATGACCGGGGTGTACTCCCAGCCAAACTCCTCGCAGCACTTGGGAGCCAGGTCCTCGAGCATGACCTCGGCGCGGCCGTCGTGCTCAACGGCGACGTAGGCGGCGCCGGGCTTGAGGGAAACTGCCTGGTCGGAGGGGATGGTCCACGGCGTGGTCGTCCAGATGATGAAGTCAACCGGGCCGTCGAAGTTCTCGAGGCCGGCGGGCTTGGAGGTCATCTCGAAGCGCACGAAAATGGACGGGCTCGTCTCGTCGGAGTACTCAATCTCGGCCTCGGCGAGTGCGGTGTGGCAGTGCTTGCACCAGTGGACGGGCTTATGACCGCGATAGATCATGCCCTTGTCGAACATGGCCTTGAAGACCTCAATGTCGGCGGCGTCATGCTGGTGATAGAGCGTCAGATACGGGTTGTCCCAGTCGCCAAGCACGCCAAGGCGACGGAAGCCAGCCTTCTGGAGCTCGATGTTCTCGACAGCGAACTTGTTGCAAAGCTCGCGGATCTTAGCCGTGGAGGTCTGGTTGAACTTCTCGGTGCCGAGCTTCTCCTCGACCTTATGTTCGATCGGCTGACCGTGGCAGTCCCAACCGGGAACATAGGGAACCTCATAGCCCTGCATCATCCAGTAACGGTTGATCATGTCCTTGGAGATCTTGTTCATGGCGTGGCCGATGTGGATCGGGCCGTTGGCGTACGGAGGGCCGTCGTGCAGCACGAACTTCTTGTGACCCTCGTTCTTCTTTAGAACTTGCTCGTAGACCTTGTTGTCCTGCCAGTCCTTGAGTCGCTTTGGCTCGGACTTGGAAAGACCGGCACGCATGGGAAATCCGGTTTTGGGCAGATTCATCGTCTGCTTGTACTCGTTTGCCACGGTACCCCTTTCTTGTCATGGGCGCGCACGCCCTCTGGGCACCAAAAAAGCGCCCGTCCCTACAAGCTGGGACGAAGCGCCACAAAACGGACAGTCTGTCCGTAAAAGCTCTTCGCTTAACCACCCAGCTTAGATGCCCTCGCTCGCGTCGCCGCGCGCTCGCATCCGTTACTCGGCTGGTCTGTATCGACGACCATCTCGGCGATGTCTACTAAGACGAACCTGCGCGGCACGTCCGTTGGGACCGCAGCTCCGGGGTGATTTTCATCGGTCGCATGCACGGGTTCTCAGCGCTCCCCGCTCTCTGTAGCATGCGGACGGCCGACTACTCGTCCCCATCAACGCTTATGCGGAGTATGCTAGCACGTTCAGCGCCGGCGAAAAACCCTCAACACTGGTTTTATACGTTCGAAATTTCTCGCGGCTGTGGACCTTCTCTTGGAGCAAAATACCTGAAAGCACTTTATCGAACGAAAGAAGGTTGCTATGCGCACGATTGGAATGAGCGACTACACCGTTGGCGAGGATTGTTTTACCGAGTTGCCCGCCGCGCTGGCAGAGTACGGAGCGACCAAGGTCGCTATCATCGGCGGCAAGCGAGCCCTGGCTGCGGCGCTGCCGGGCATCGAGGCTGCGCTGGCAGGCACCGACGTCGAGATTCTGGAGACGCGCGTCTACGGCACCAACAGCACGCGCGCCAATATCGCCAAGGTCGTGAACTCCCCCGCTTGCCAGCAGGCAGACGTGCTTATCGCCTGTGGCGGCGGCAAGGCACTCGACACCGTGAAGACCGCAGCCATCGAGCTCAAGAAGATCGTCTTCACCGTCCCGACGATCTGTTCCAACTGCTCGGCCGCGACCGCCATTGCCGTCGTGTACAACGACGACGGCTCGCTCGAGGGATATTCGTACCCCAACCGACCTGCGCATATCTTCATCAACCCCAAGATTATCGCCGAAGCTCCGGCGGAGTACTTCTGGGCCGGCGTGGGCGATGCCCTGTCCAAGCAGCCCGAGGTCGAATACGCCACGAGCGCCGGTAATTTGGAGCATACCGCCGGTCTTGGCCTGGCACTCGCCCACACCTGCTCCGAGCCGCTGTTTACTTATGGCGTCCAGGGTCTTGAGGACGTGCGCCGGAATCTGTCGAGCGAGGCCGTCAAGCAGATCGCGCTCGACATCGTGGTCAACACGGGCTATGTCTCGAACCTGACCAACCAAAACGATTACTACTACAACTCGAGCGTGGCGCACGCGTTCTACAATGCGACGTGCAGCATTCCGCGCGAGGGAACCTATCTGCACGGTGAGGTCGTGAGCCTGGGCGTGCTCGTGCTGTTTGCCTATACGGGCGATACCGAGAGCCTTGTGCGCTACGCCGCCTTTAACAAGCAGATGGGCCTGCCCGTAACGCTTGAGCAGGTCGGACTTTCCGAGGCCGACATCCCTGCCCTGTGCGAATACGCACACGCCACCAACGAGTGGAAGCAAGGCAACCCGGAGCCCTTCACCGACGAAAAGTTCGCCGCCGCCATCAAGGCTGCCAACGCCTACGGCCACACGCTCTAGGCCTAGCCCAAAACCACCACAAGGGAGCAGTGCCCTTGTGGTGGTTTTTTATTGCTCCAGCATGCTGGGGTCGAACTCGCAAGCTGGTATAACGCGATAGCCGTGACGCAGCAACAGATCAACGAAGACGCCGTTGCCCGCGGTGAGCGTACCGCTAAAGGTACCGTCGTAGATGCGACCCGCGCCGCACGAGGGACTACGGTCCTGCAGGATGCACGCGGCGATCTCTTCCGGCCCGCCCGCCTGCTCGCACATATCGAGCGCACGTTGGGCACCCAGGCGAAATTCGCGATCAACCGAGATGCCCTCGCAGGTACGAACCTCGCCGTTCACAATCTCGGACGGCTTGCGCGGCGTGGGCAGGCCGCCAAAGACCTCGGGGCACACGAGGAGGACCTCGGTCCCCGTGCGCTCGCAAGCCTCGACCAACGCGCGGTGGTAGTTATCGAGCCCGTTATACTTGCAGCTCTCGCCCATCAAGCAGGCGCTCACCACGATCTTCATTTCCATCCCTCTCAAGCAAAACGCCCCATTTGAGAAAGCTGCTCAAATGGGGCGTCGGCGTTTACTGGCTCGGCCGCGGCGTTACTGCTGCTTGGGCATCAGCGGGTTCTCACGCGTGAGGAGATTCATGAACTCCTCGCCCGTGATCGTCTCCTTCTTGTACAGATAACGAGCCAGCTCGTGGAGCTTGAACTTGTTTTCCTTGAGGATCTGCAGGGCGCGGTCGTGCGCATCCTCAATCAACTTGGCGACAATTGCGTCCACACGCTCGGCCGTACCGGGGGCGCAGGTGAGCGACGTATCCTGGTTGAGGTACGCATTCTGGACGGTACCGAGCGCCATCATGCCAAACTCGTCGGACATACCAAAGCGCGTCACCATGTTGCGGGCGAGCTTGGTGGCCTGCTCGATATCGTTGGCGGCACCGGTCGTCATCTCGCCAAAGATGAGCTCCTCGGCCGCTCGACCACCGCAGTAGACGGCGAGCTTATCCAGGACCTCCTGGCGCGTGGTCAGGAAGCGCTCGTCCTCCTCGACCTGCATGGTGTAGCCCAGGGCACCGCTCGTGCGCGGAACGATGGTGATCTTCGTGACCGGCGCAGAGCCCTTCTGGCGAGCGGCAACAATGGCATGGCCGATCTCATGGTAGGAAACGACCTGCTTCTCGTGGTCGGAAAGCACCGTGGACTTACGCTGTTGGCCGGCAATGACGACCTCCACCGACTCCTCGAAGTCGTCCTGGGTTGCACGCTTGCGACCTTCGCGAACGGCGCGCAGGGCGCCCTCGTTAATGATATTGGCCAAATCGGCGCCCGAGGCACCAGGCGTGGCGCGGGCAATCGCGGTCAGATCGATCGGCGGCTGGGTCTTCACGCTCTTGGCGTGCAGCTCAAGGATATTCTTGCGACCGGTCAAATCGGGCAGCTCGACGGGAATGCGGCGGTCAAAGCGACCGGGACGCAACAGAGCCGGGTCAAGGCTGTCGGGGCGGTTGGTGGCAGCAAGGACGACGATGCCCTTGTGGTTATCGAAGCCGTCCATCTCGGTCAGCAACTGATTGAGCGTCTGCTCGCGCTCGTCGTTGCCGCTAAAGCCGCCGCCATCACGCTTTTTGCCGATGGTATCGATCTCATCGATAAAAACGATGCACGGGGCCTTTTCCTTGGCCTGCTTAAACAGGTCACGAACCTTAGCAGCGCCGCGACCAACAAACATCTCAACGAACTCAGAGCCCGAAATGCTAAAGAACGGAACACCGGCCTCGCCGGCAACAGCCTTGGCAAGCAGGGTCTTACCGGTACCCGGAGGGCCAACAAGGAGAGCACCGCGCGGCAGCTTGGCGCCGATCTCCTCGTAGCGCTGCGGCTTCTCCAGAAAGTCGACGACCTCCTTGAGGGATTCCTTGGCCTCTTCCTGGCCAGCGACATCCTTAAAGGTCACGCCCACGTCCTTGGAGGCGATCACGCGAGCACCGGACTTGCCCAGTCCGCCGCCGCCAAAACCGCCGCCACCAAAGTTCATCGACGGGCCGTCATCGCCCATAGCCTTCTTCATGCGGCGGTTGAGCCACCAACCGATGAGGAAGAAAATCGCCATGGGAAGGATGAGTGTGAGCAGGTAGTAGGTCATCAGACCCGAGTTTTTATCTGGAACGACGGACTCCAGGGACGCACCGGATTCAAGCACGCGATCGGTAAAGCCCGCATCATTCGGCACACCGGTCGTCTTGTAAGCGATGTTCTCGTCCTCGCCCTTTTTGGTGTAATAAATCGAGTAATCGTCCGTGTTGTACTCGACCTTGTCGACACTCTTCTTATCGAGCGCTTTGACAAACGTCGAATAATCGGTCTTCGTAATCTGCTGCGTGTGACCGATGTTGGGGAACAGAACGGTCGAGAGCACGAGGTAGACGACGAAGGCGATGAGCACGTAGAGGATCATATTCCGTCTACGTTTGTTGTCATCCATCTCCATCTGCTTGAACTCCATCTACTGGGGTTGATAATGTTTTCTAGAATACCCAACCCGGACGGCGATAAACCGACGCCGGGCACGAAAGGACAGAGATGGCATCACTGGAAGTCGGCAAGGTTCAAATCTATACGGGCGACGGCAAGGGCAAGACGACGGCTGCGCTGGGGCTCGCGCTGCGCGCCACGGGCTATGGACTTAACGTGCTCATGCTTCAATTTGCCAAGAAGCTGCACTGTGCCGAACATGACGCAGCACCTCGATTGGGGCTACGCATCGTGCAAGCCGACCGCGACACGCCCGAAGCCTGTGCCGCACAGATCATGGAGCTGGCGCGCGAGCAGATTAGCCAGGTCGACGTGCTGATCTTGGATGAGCTGGGAGAAGCCATGCGACGGGGCTTTGTGACGCGCGAAGATGTCGAAGCGTTGATCGCGATAAAGCCCGCCACCACGGAGCTCGTACTCACCGGCCGTGGCTTGCTGCCCCTCGCCGACCTTGCCGACCTAGTAACCGAAATGCGCCCCGTCAAACACTACTTCGACGAAGGCCTCCTAGCCCGCCAAGGCATCGAATACTAGTCATTGGGGACGTCCCCAATGACTAGGCGGTGGCGCGGCCTAGCCAGTTGCCGCTGTGGTGGTAGATGGTGAACATTATGGCGGTGATGAGCCAGGTTACAGGGTAGACCAGCAGCAGGTGCTCAAGCGACGGATCGAACGGCATAATCGCAAACACCCAGATCACCCTGAGCACGACGGTGCCAAAAATCGTGAGCAGCATGGGCTGCAAGCTCACGCCGGCGCCGCGGATGGAACCCGAGGCGTTCTCGATAATCGAGAAAATCGCATAGAACGGCGCAATGAAATGGAGGATGGTCGTGGTGTACGCCGAAATCGAAGCATCGTCGACAAACAGGCGCGACAACGGACCCGAGAACACCAGCAGCACGGCAGACAGGCCACCAATGAGCATAAACGACAGCACGAGCGACGTATGGTAGCCCTTTCGCATGCGCTCGTAGTTACGCGCGCCAAAGTTCTGTGCCGAGAACGTGGTAATCGACACGCCAAGCGCCTCGGTAACCATCCAGACAATGCCATCCAGGCGGCCCGAAAGACCCCAAGCCGTGGTGACATCGGCACCAAACGAGTTGACCGACACCTGAATCAAAACGTTGGAAATCGAATACGCAGCAGACTGAAAGCCAAGCGGCAGACCACACGAAATCATGCTCTTACAAATACCAGGATCAATGCCGAGTTTGGACAGTGAAAGCCGCCACGCACCCGGTGCGTGCATCATACGAATCACGATCATCGTGGCATTGGAGCAAATGGTCAGCGCCACCGCGATGCCGCAGCCCAGAGCCTCCATATGAAGTACGGCAACGAAGATGACATCCAGCACCGCATTAACAAGGCAGCCGGAAGCGATGATCACAGCGGGCCCGCGCGTGTCGCCCACGGCGCGCAGCAATGCCGTTCCCATATTGAGCAGCAGCGCCGCAACCATGGCGGCAAAATAGCAACGGGCATAGGCCACGCCCTCGGCCAATAGTTCATGCGGCGTATTCATAAGCACCAGCATGGGCTCAACGAACACTATGCCAAGAATCGAGAAAACGATTCCGCCCACCAGCGCGAGCGTCATGGCCGTATGGACCGATCGGCTCAGGCGCTCGTCATCGTGCTGGCCAAAAAACTGGCCCGTAATGACCGCGCAGCCGGCACCGACGCCAACGCAAAAGCCAATGCAGAGCTCGGTGAGCACCATCGTGGCCTGAATGCCACCCAGCGCGAGCTTGCCGCCAAACTGACCGACGATATAGGTACCGATAAGCGTGTATGCCTGCTGAAAGAACGAACTAAAGAAGATGGGAACGCACAGCGACAGCAGCTGCTGCCAAATGACACCCTGCGTTACATCGATAGCCGTAGATTTCTTAGCCACACGCCCTCCCCGCTAGCGTACGCCAAACAACACATCAATAGTACGGCAAAGCCGCTTTCAGCTTAACACCGACCGAAGGCAGTCGAAACACCTCTGGCGGCAAAGCTCGAGAGCACCCCGCTAGTGATACAAACCCGGCTGGTAGTGATACTCGTTGCTCACGTGCGGGCACAGCTGCCAAAAGGCGACGGCACTTGCCGCGGCCACGTTAAGCGAATCGACCCCGTGCGCCATCGGAATGCGCACGGCGCGGTCGCAGCCGGCAATGGTCTTGACGCCCAAGCCAGCACCCTCGGTGCCCATAAAGATTGCCAGGCGGTCAATCTCCTGCAGCGCGGGATCGTCCAATGACACCGAATCATCCGTCAAAGCCATGGCAGCACACGAAAAGCCGGCATCGTGCAGCGCCGCCAGCCCATCATGCGGCCATACGCGTGCCTCGCTGCCAATGCGTGTCCAGGGCACCTGGAACACCGTGCCCATGCTCACGCGGGCCGAGCGACGGTACAGCGGATCGCAGCACGTAGGGCTCACCAAAATGCCATCGACGTTCAGCGCAGCCGCCGAGCGGAAAATCGCGCCGACGTTGGTGTGGTCGACAATACCCTCGAGCACGCACACGCGCACCGGGCGCTCCCCCGCCGCCTCGACGACGCCGCCCAAGAACTCATCAACCGGAATCTGACGCGGGCGACGGAACGCCGCGAGCGCACCGCGCGTCACGTTAAAGCCCGTCAGCTGCTCCATAAGCTCCATCGAGGCAACGAACACGGGAACCGGGCCCGCACCTTCGCGCACAACCAGGCGCTCAAACAGCGGCATCATCTGGTCGAGCCAGCGTTCGCCCAAAAGAAAGCTCACCGGCTCGTATCCGGCACGCACTGCGCGCTCGATAACCTTGGCACTCTCGGCGATAAAGATGCCCTTTTGCGGCTCCAGCACGCAGCGCAGCTCACGCTCGGTCAGTCGCACGTAGGCATCAAGCCGCTCGTCCTCGAGCGAATCGATTCGCAGCACCTCAACGGCATCAGTCATAGCAGCCTGCCCGCACCCTTCTTTACAGTACATCTATACCAAACGAGGCGACGCTAAGCGCCGCCCCATGCATTCAAACAACCCGATGATACCGTTCACGCCAGACGATTTACGCCTCAACGCGACGATACGTCACGAACTCATAATCGAGACCCTCGTCACCCTCGCCCGCGGCAATCGTGGCAACACCGCCACGCCGCGCAATCTCCCACGCGGGATCGGCATCCAGATCGGGAAAGTACGTATCCACGTCATGCACGCAGTGGTTATGCGTAACCTCGGCCTCCGCGCAATACGGCAAAAACTGCCGATAGACATCGCCGCCACCGATCACCCACGCAACGGGTTCATCGGCAACCGCGGCGAGCGCTTCGTCAATGCCATGCACCACGTCAACGCCCTCGGGGGCAAAGCCCTCGTCGCGCGTGAGCACAATGTTGCGGCGATTCCTGAGCGGACGCCCACCGGGAAAACTCAGCAGCGTCTTGCGCCCCATAATGACCGGGCAACCTTTGGTGCACGCCACAAAATGGCGCATGTCGGCGCGATTGGACACCACCATGTCGCCCTCGCACCCAATACCCCAGTCATCGCACACGGCGACAATGGCAGAAAGCTTACACGTCATGCGCGTCACCTACACCGCGATGGGGATGTTCTTGACCTGCGGGCCGTGCTCATAGCCCTCGACGATCAGGTCATCGGTCGTAAACGAGTAGAAATCATGCACATCGGGGTTGAGCGTTACCTTGGGCGCGGCAAACTGCGGACGCTCGATAAGTTCGCGGATGATATCGACATGACGGTCGTAAATGTGGGCATCGGCAATCACGTGCAGCAGCTCGCCAGCGATCATATCGACCGACTGCGCAACCATCATCAGCAAAATGGCGTACTGGCACACATTCCAGTTGTTCGCGGCCAAAATATCCTGGCTACGCTGGTTGAGAATCATGTTGAGCGTCGGTTTGTCATCCTGTGGGCGCTGGGTGACGTTATACGTCACGCTATAGGCGCACGGGTACAGGTGCATCTCGGACAGATCGCTAAACACATAGGTGTTCGTCATAATGCGGCGACTGTACGGCGTGTGCTTAAGGTCGTACAGCACGCGGTCCATCTGATCGAAGTCGCCCTCGGCATAGTGGCTCTTCTGGCCAATCTGATAGCCGTAGGCCTTGCCGATAGAACCGGTCTCGTCAGCCCATTCATCCCAGATATGGCTGTTGAGGTCATGCACGTTATTGGACTTCTTCTGATAAATCCACAGAATCTCGTCCATGGCAGACTTAAGCGCCGTACGACGCAGGGTGAGCGCGGGGAACTCCTCGCGCAGGTCGTAGCGCGCCGTGACGCCGAAGTTTTTAATGGTATAGGCAGGGGTGCCGTCCTCCCACACCGGGCGGACCTTTTGGCCCTCGGTGGTGGTGCCATGGTCCAGAATATCGCGGCACATGGTTACAAACTGTTGATCAGCTTTGCTCATTGACCCTCCTGTCAGTCGCCTATAAGCGAGATTTATTGTAGCCCAGGCGCGCGAGTGTCGAATTGGACACTTAGTCCGGCACACGCAATGCACGGCAGCGCGGCTCCGCATGCGGCAACGAGGCATCTTAGCCTTTTTCTGACATATGACAGAAATGCCTTGCGCCCAACGACTAACGCGTTATCCTATTGTTGACATATGTCAGATAAGGAGTGTGCATGGCAGGAAGACGCGAAAAACTGCGCCGCGTCGGGATCATCCCCGAATACCGCGGCTTTACCCCCGATGGCCTGGCCAGCGGTGATGCCATCGACATGACCGTCGACGAGCTTGAGGTGCTGCGCCTGTGCGACCTGGAAGGTCTCAACCAAGAGGCGGTCGCCCAGCAGATGGGCATCGCCCGCGCAACGGTGGCGGCCATTTGCAGCCGCGCGCATCGCAAGGTGGCCGAAGCGCTGGTCAACGGACGAGCGCTCGTCATCGCGGGCGGCAATATCGCGTACTCCCCCATCGCCACGACGACGGCCGCATGGCCAGCAAAGGAGGTCGGCACCATGAGGGTGGCAACGACGTACGACAACGGCAACATCTTTATGCACTTTGGCCGCAGCGAGCAGTTCAAGATCTACGACATCCAGGATGGCAAGGTGCTCAACGAGCAGGTCGTAGGCACCGGTGGCACCGGCCACGGCGCCTTGGCGGGCCTGCTTGCCAACGGTGGCGTTGACACGCTCATTTGCGGCGGTATCGGCGGCGGCGCTATCAACGCGCTTGCCCAAGCCGGCATCACGGTCTATGCGGGCGCCCAGGGCAGCTGCGATGCCTGCGTCGAGGCCCTCATTGCCGGCACGCTCGCACAGAACGGCGAGGCCACCTGCGACTGCCATGGACATGATCACGAGCACATCCACGAGCATGGCGAGTCCTGCGGCTGCCACGGTCACCACGACCATGACGGGCACGAAGGCTGCGGCTGCCACTAGCGGCAAGCACCTCGTCGAGAACGCGCTTCCACGCGTGCGACAACCAGCGAACAAACGGCGAAGGCCGCCTGGAATACCATCCAGGCGGCCTTCGCCATACACGACTCAACTAGTCGTTACTTCTTGTTGCGCATCTGCGCTTCCATCTGGCGCAGCAGGTCCATATCGGACTTGGGGCCGCCCGTTCCCAGGCCGCCCATGCCGCCCAGCCCCATGGCATCCAGACCGGGAATATTGGGCATGCGCATCTTTTTGCCCTTCTTACCCTTCTTGCCCTTCTTGCCGCCGGCCTGCGCCTGATTGGCCATCGTGCGCATGCGGCCCATCATCTTATTCATCTCGCCCCACTGCTTCATAAGGCTATTGACCTCGGTGGGGGTCACGCCGGCGCCCTTGGCAATGCGGGCACGGCGCTGGCCGTTGATGATGGAGGGGCGAAGGCGCTCCTCCTTGGTCATCGACATGATGATGGCCTCGTTCTTATCGAAGATACCTTCGTCCAGGTTACCACCCATCTGGTTAAGCGCACGCTGGCCACCGGGGAGCATGCCCAGAATGCCCTTCATGCCGCCCATCTTCTTGACGGCCTTCATCTGGTCGAGCATGTCGTTCATGGTAAAGCCCTCGCGCAGCATGCGCTCGGCGGCCTCGAGCTGCTCGGCGTCGGCCGCCTCCTGGGCCTTCTCAATAATGCCGACAACGTCGCCCATACCCAGAATGCGCTTGGCCATACGATCGGGGTAGAACGGCTCCAGCGAATCGGGCTTCTCGCCCATGCTCACAAACTTGATGGGCTTGCCGGTCACCTGGCGCACGGAAAGCGCGCCGCCGCCACGGGCGTCGCCGTCGAGCTTAGAGATGATCACGCCGTCAAAGTCGGTGCGCTCGGCGAAGGTCGAGACGACGTTGACGATATCCTGACCGGTCATGGCATCGACGACCATCAGCACCTGATCGGGCTTGACGGCCTTCTTGATGTCCACGGCCTCCTGCATCATCTGCTCATCGATCTGAAGACGTCCGGCGGTATCGACGATGACCACATCGCGCAGGTGGTCGACGGCCTCCTGAATGGCGCCCTTGGCGATGTCGACCGGGTGCGCACCGTCGCCTCGGAAGACCGGGACACCGATCTCTCCGCCGAGCGTGGCCAGCTGGTCGGCAGCGGCGGGACGGTAGACGTCGCAAGCGGCGAGCAGCGGCGAGCGGCCCTGCTTCTTGAGCAGGTAGGCAAGCTTTACGGCCGCCGTGGTCTTACCAGAGCCCTGCAGGCCCACGAGCATGATGACGTTGGGGATGCGGTTGCTAAAGACGAGCTTGCTCTCGGTGGAGCCGAGCATCTCGGTGAGCTCATCGAGCACGATCTTGACGACGTTTTGCGCCGGAGAGAGCGACTCCATGACCTCTGCGGTCATGCAGCGCTCCTTAGTCTTGGCGACGAACTCCTTGACAACCTTAAAGTTAACGTCGGCCTCGAGCAGCGCCATGCGAATATCGCGCATGGCCGAAGTAATATCGGCCTCGGTCAGCTTGCCCTTGCCGCGCAGGCGGTCAAATGTGTCGTTGAGGCGATCGCTCAGGGAATCAAACACTAGTCACTCCTTAATTGGACTCGCCCACCAGGGCGCGGCAGAAATCTTTGGCATTGAACTCCTGCAGGTCATCGACCTGCTCGCCCACGCCGATGCGCAGGATCGGGAGCTTGAGCTTCTCGGCCACGGCCATGGCGATGCCGCCCTTAGCCGTGCCGTCGAGCTTAGTCATGATAATACCGTCCAGGCCCAGCGCCTCGTTAAACTCGAGCGCCTGGTTCAGACCGTTTTGGCCCGTCGCGGCGTCGATCACAAGCACGACCGAAACCGGCATGGGACCGGCGGCCATATTGGCGGCGCGCTTACGGGTCACATTGACCACCTTGGCAAGCTCGCGCATGAGCTCAGGGCTCGTGTGCAGACGGCCGGCGGTATCGATAAGCACCAGGTCGCTGCCGCGCTTGTCAGCCTCGTCGAGCACGTCGTAGCAAACACTTGCCGGGTCGGAGCCGCGGTCGCGCTTGATGACGGGGACGCCAGCGCGCTGGCCCCACACATCGAGCTGTTCGATGGCGGCGGCGCGGAACGTATCGGCAGAGCCGATCACGACGTTCTTGCCGCGGGCGGCCATGGCGCTCGCGATCTTACCGACTGTCGTGGTCTTGCCGGCGCCGTTGATGCCCACAAACAGCACGCAGCTCGGCGTATCGGAAAACGGATCGCGCTCGATGGGCACAAAGTGCTGTTCGAGCTGCTCGGCTAGGGCACGACGGAGCTGCGGGGCGGTCTTGAGGTTCTTCTTGGCCGCGGCATCGCGCAGGTCATCGGACACCTTGATCGCGACATCGGCACCCATGTCACCCATAACGAGGGTGTCCTCTAGGTCCTCCCAAAAATCTTCGTCGACCTCGCCGCCAAAGTAAAAGACCTCGTTGAGGGCCTCGCGGCTGCGCTCAAGTCCGCGCGAGAGAGCATCGAAGAATCCCATTATGCATTCACGACCTTTCCGGTTTCGCGATCGAGTTTTTGCGAGACGACGCGACTGACGCCGTCGGCTTGCATCGAGACGCCGTAGAGGACGTCAGCATCCTCCATAGTACGGCGCTGATGCGAGATAACCAAGAGCTGCGTATCGGAACGCAACACATCGAGCGCGCCGATGAGCTTGGACAGGTTGGCGTCGTCGAGCGCCGCCTCGACCTCGTCCAGTACATAGAACGGCACCGTGCGCGTGCGATACACGGCAAAGAGCAGGGCGAGCGCCGTCAGGCTCTTCTCGCCGCCCGACATGAGCATCATCTTGGTGATGCGCTTGCCGCGCGGCTGCGCCACGACCTCGATACCCGTCTCGGCAGGATGCTCGGGATCGGTCATCTCCAGATGAGCCTGGCCGCCCGGGAAGAGCATAGCGAAGATCTCGCGGAAGTTCGCGTCGACCTTCTCAAACGTCACCAGGAAAGCCTTGCGCATCTTACGGTCGATAGCCACGGTGATCTTGGTGAGCGCCTTGCGCGCGCTCTCCAGATCGGCCAGCTGCTCCTCGATGTAGTCGGCGCGGCGCTTGAGCTGCTCGTACTCCTCCATGGCAACTTGGTTAACGGGACCAAGGTTGTTGATCTGGCGCACAAGCTGGTTGAGTTCACGCTCGGCGGCATCGCGGTCCGTGGGCGCCGGAAGCATGAGTGCTTCCTCGAGTACCGTGGTGCCATCGGCGGTAATGGCCTTAATGGCGGCTTCTACCTGCACCTCGAGCTTACCACGCGCGACCTTGAACTCGTTTTGCGTGGCGGAAGCGGTATCGACTCGCTCCTTAGCGCGGGCAACCTCTGCCTTGGCATCCTCGATGGTCTTCTTGAGCGAAGCGGAGTCCGCCTCCTCCAGAGAGGCCTGGTCACGCAGGCGCGCTGCCCAATCCGACGCGCGTTCCAACAGGGCAGAATAGCGTTCGTGCATGGGGTCGACGCGCAGGCGCAGCAGCTCGAGCGAGCGCGAAGCCTGGCGTGTTCCGCGGATACGACGGTCGATGCCCTCAAGACGATGCTCAAGGTCGGGCACGCGGCCCTTCAGCGAACGCAGGCGCTCGCTCGTCTGGGCCAGGCGCACCTTGGCATCGGCGAGCTTACCGGCGGCCTCGGAATCGTCACGGCGAACGCGATCGAGCTCATCGTTGGACTCGGCAATCTGGAGACCCAGGTCGCTTGCCTGTGCACGCGCCTCGTCACGCGAACGGGTGAGCTCGTCAACGCGCGGGCGCGCGGCACGAACGGCCTCGGCAGCCTGCTCGCGGCGCTTGGAGATGCGCACGCGCTCGACCTCGGCATTGTTGGCGCTTTGCTCCAAGCGGCCGATCTCGGAGAGCAGCGAGCGGCGCTCGCCCTCAAGACGGGCGATCTCACCGGCGGCATCGCCCTCGGCGGCACGGGCCTCCTCGACGGCAACGTTGGCCTCGACGACTTGGTCCGAAGCATGCTCAAAGATGGCAGCCAGATCGGGTTCCAGGCCCTCGAGCTCACGGATGCGGCGCTTGCGCTCCAAGGCACCCAAAGCCTCGCCGGCATCAAGCCCCACGCGCACCAGGCCGCCGCAGGCGACGCGGGCGCCATCGGGGGTCACGTAAGTCACGCCTTCAACGACCGGCGCCGACAGCGCGGCAGCAAGATCGTCAACGACGTAATAGCCGCCGAGCAGCGCCTCGACGACGGGACCGTAGCCTGCGCGCACGGACAGACGATCAACCAGACGGGTACCGGAGGCGCCCTCAGCGGCGGTAGAGCCGCTCACGCCGCGCGCCACCAGCAGTGCCTCGCCCGAGGCCTTCTTTTGGTCCAGAGCCGCACGACCGGCACGCTCAAGCGTGGCGGCGTCATCAAACAGCAGCGCATCGATATCGCCGGCGAGCAATTGCTCAACCAGGCCCTCAAGCTCGCGCGGGGCCTCCAGCACGTCGCGCAGACGACCCAAGACATCGTCGCCCAGCGCACCCACCAGACGGCTCACGAGCGGCGAGCTGTCGGCCATGCGGGCATCGAGTTTCTTTTGGCTGGCAAGCTCCGAGCGCACCTCGGATAACTTGTTGCGTGCCTCGCTCTCACGGGCACGCAGGTCCTTCAGGGCCGCGCGTGCCGTCTCGGTGGCCTCACGCGCATCGACCTGAGTCTGGCGCGCTTCCTCAAGAGCGCCCTCAAGCTCCTCGGCGCGGTCGCGACGGCTCTCGAGCGAAGCCATGACCTCCTCGAGCTGCTCGTCGATCTGCTCCAGGCGCGAGGCATACATGTTGTCCTCGACCTCGGCATTGCTCAGCGAGTCCTTCACCTTGGCGAGCTCAAGCGCGGCGTTGTCGGCCACGCGCTGCACATCGCGTTGCTCACGCGTAAGCTGCGAAATCTGATTGTCGAGCGCCACGCGCCGCTCGTGGAGCTCTGCGGCGGCAGGACCAGCGGCGTCAACGTCCTCCTGGGCCTGCATGTGCGCGCCGGTCACTTCCTCAAGCTGCGCACGCGCGTCCTCGAGCTCCTCGACCACGCGACGACGCTGATGCTCGGAGCTCGAAATCTGCCCGCGCATGTCAGACAGGCGCGACACCATGTTGTGACCCTTTTCCTCGAGCAGGCGCATGTCGGAGTTAATACGGCCGACCACATCTTGCATATGGCGGCGCTGCTCGCCCAAGTCGCCCACAAACAGGCCCTTTTCCTCAAGCATAACCTGGAGCTTCTCGAGCTCGCGCTCCTTTTCGCTCATGCGGTACTGCGCAAGCTCCAGCTCGGCAGCACCTTCCTTGGAGCGGCTCTCCAGGTCGTTCCACTGCGACTGCAGCGAACGAAGCTCATCGACAGCCAGCATCTGCGTAAGCTCGTTCGCGCGCGAGGACAGCTCTTTGTACTTGCGCGCGCGATCGACCTGACGCTCCAGCGGTCGCAGCTGACGGGCGATTTCCTTATTGATGTCGCGGGCACGCATCAGGTGCTCGTCCATCGACTTAATCTTTTTGAGCGCTCGCTCCTTGCGGCGCTTGTGCTTGGAAATGCCGGCGGCCTCCTCGATGAGGGCGCGACGCTCCTCGGGGCGGCTCTGCAAAATGGCGTCGAGCTTGCCCTGGCTGATGATGGAATGCGTATCCTTGCCCAGGCCCGAATCGTGCAGGATGTCCTGAATGTCCATCAGGCGGCACGGACTCGAGTTGATGAGGTACTCGCTTTCGCCCGAGCGATACATGCGACGGGTGATGGCGACCTCGTCAAAGTCGACGGGCAACATATGGTCCGAGTTATCGAGCACCAGCGTGACCTCGGCGACACCCACCGGCTTGCGCGCCGACGAGCCCGAGAAGATGACATCCTCCATGGCCTGGCCGCGCAGCTGCTTGGCGCTCTGCTCGCCCAGGACCCACAGAATCGAGTCGGAGATGTTCGATTTTCCCGAGCCGTTGGGACCGACGATGACGGTCAGGCCCGGCTCAAACGTCATATGGGCGCGGTCGGCAAACGACTTGAACCCCTTGAGCGTAAGGGACTTGAGATACACGGTTCCTCGCTTACACGTGCTTCTTGTTCAGAATCACGCCGTTGGTGGTGTAACCCATGCGGTCGAGCGCTTCAAGCGCGGCAGCTCCCTCGGCTTCCTTCTTTGAGGAGCCGGAGCCGCGACCCTGGCGAATACCATCGATCAAAACCACAGCGGTAAAGGTGGGCGCATGCGCCGGGCCCTCGGAGCCAACGAGCTTGTACGCCGGGGGCTCGTGACCGTCGGCTTGCACGCACTCCTGCAAAAACGACTTGGGGTTCGCAGGATGCTCGGCACGCT
Source organism: uncultured Collinsella sp. (assembly GCA_902491765.1). Taxonomy (GTDB): domain Bacteria; phylum Actinomycetota; class Coriobacteriia; order Coriobacteriales; family Coriobacteriaceae; genus Collinsella. Next base: position 120,397 of record CABUIY010000001.1, read on the forward strand.
CGGAAGCCAAATGCGGCTTAAGCGTACGGTGAATGAACTCCGCCGCAACGTCCCAGCCGGCATCCAGGTACAGCGCGCCCACGAGCGACTCATAGACGTTCTCGAGGGCCGAATGCAGGCCGCGCGCACCGGTACCGGTCTCGGAGGCACCAAAGATAATGATGTCGTCGATGCCCAACTCGTGAGAAACCTCGGATAGCGTGGCGCCCGAGACGAGCGACACCTTCAAGCGAGTGAGCTTGCCCTCGTCAAACTCGGGATAGGACTCAAACAGGGAGCGTGCGACCACAGCGCCCAAAATGGAATCGCCCAAGAACTCAAGGCGCTCATAGCTGGCAGAAACCGGCTGGCCCTCGACTGCCGAGGGATGCGTAAGGGCCGCGCGCAGCAGCACCTTATTGTTGAACTCGTGGCCCAGGATTTCCTGGGCGCGCGTAAGTCGTTCGGATAAAGCCAAGACTTAGGCCTCCTTGGCAGCTTCGATAGCGTCGACGGCGTCGGCGACAGAGTTGAGCGAGAGCAGGGTCTCGTCATCGATCTCGAGGTTGAACTCGTCCTCGATAGCCGTAACCAGCTGCAGGCGCTCGAGCGAGTTGGCATCGAGGTCGTCAAAGGTGGTCTCCTTGCTAATTTCGGCAACATCGACGCCCAGAACGTCAGCAGCGACCTCGGCGATCTTGTCGAAGATTTCGGAGCGGTCCATAGCGCTTCCTCTCATAGTACATGAATACCAAAAGAATGGTACCGCCCGGGCGGTACCAAGACACGGTTCTGATTCTACCCCACGACGTGCGCCGCGAAGCACATAACAGCGCTCTAACTCGCTCTTACAAAACGATACTGTCCATAGAGTTGGCGACATTCTCGACCAGCCCGGCGCGCACGGCTTCGGCCGCCGCGAGCGTACCGTTTTTGACAGCCTCGACCGAGGTGGCGCCATGGCCGATCAGGACCACGCCGCGCAGGCCCAGAAGAATCGCGCCGCCCTTGGCGTCGCCAGAGAGCTTGGCCTTAATCTCGCGCATCTGCTTTTTGATGAGCAGCGCGGCGATCTTGGTGCCGAGCGAGGCCATAAAGGCGCCCTTGAGCTCCTGCAGCAAAAACTTGGCAGCGCCCTCGGTAGCTTTGAGAGCGATATTACCCGACATGCCATCGGCAACGACGACATCGAAGTTACCTGAGGTGAGGTCGGTGCCCTCGCAGTTACCAACAAAGCCGGGAACGGCGGCCTTCATAGCAGGGAAACAGGCCTTGGTAAAGTTGGAGCCCTTCTCATCCTCGGTGCCATTGGCAAGCAGGCCCACGCGAGGATGCTCGATGCCCAGGACGACGCGGGCATAGGCGCTACCCATCTGGGCAAAACGCACCATGTCATCGACCTCCACATCGGGGTTGGCACCCATGTCGCACAGCACCGTCAGACCGCCGGCGCGATTGGGCAGCGCATTGGTCAGACAGGGGCGCACCGGCTGCTTCTTGCCTTCGGCCTGATACCTAAACGGCGTCACATAGGCGGTGGCGGCGGCGGTCATGGCACCGGTGGAGCCGGCGGAGAAGAACGCATCCGCGTTGCCCTTCTTAATGGCGCGGCAAGAAAGCACGATCGACGACTTACGCTTGGTCATCACGGCGCGAATGGGATCGTCATCCATGGCGATAACGTCAGGCGCCTCAAGGGCCTCAACACGTGCATGGGAAGCTGCAAAGGGATTGACGATTTCGGCGGGACCAGCTGCCAAGACCTCGATATCGGGATCGGCGGCAAGCGCAGCTTCGATACCATCGAGAACAACCTGAGGTTTCTCGTCTCCGCCCACAACGTCTACACAAACGCGAACGTTACTCATATACATGCTCCTTATACAAAAATGGCCGACTCATTGAGCCGGCCATTGTGGTTCCATTTGGAACGGCATCGCATCCAGAGTATACCGTTACTCGGTAACGATAACCTCGCGGTCCTTGTAGAAACCGCAGCTGGGGCACACGTGGTGCGGAAGCTTAACAGCGCCGCAACGGGGGCACGTGGACTGAGCCGCAGCCGAGATCTTCATGTTGGCGGAACGACGGGTGTGAGTGCGGATACGACCCTGCTTTTGTTTAGGTACGGGCATAGTGACCTTCCTTATGAACTATCCAGTGTGGCGATTACGCGCAAGTAGCGATACTACCACAGTTTTACTCATCAAGCTTGAGATTCTTCAATGCTGCAAATGGATTTTCCGTGGCAGCGGCCCATTCTGCCTCTGCCTGGGCGGCGCAATCGCATTGCTCGACGTTGAGATTGCAACCGCAAGTGGGGCAAAGGCCGCGGCAATCGGGCTTGCACAGGACAACGAACGGCGTGTCCATGACGACCGCGTCGTTGATGGGCTCTCCCAGATCGACGATGCGATCCTCGGCCAGGAGCTCGTAGCCGTCTTCGTAGGCCTCGGGATCCTCGGGCTCCTCAAAGAGGTAGAACTCCTCGATCTCGCCGGCGATATCAAACGAGGCAGGTTCCAGGCAACGGTCGCACTCGCCGGTGGCGTGCGCGCGGACCATGCCCGTGAGCAAGACACCGGTACCGGCATTGGTAAAGACAACGTCGTAGTCGATGCCGTCCTGAAGCTGGTACTCCTTCTCGCCTACCGTGTAGGTGGCGACATCGACCTTACCGGTCAGCGGATACGAATCTCCAGGAAACTCGAGCTGCTCGGAAAGATCGACGGTAACGCTCGGGAACTCAGCCATTACCACTGACCATTCTGTTGGGCGGCACCCTCGTTGAGCTGCTGACGGCAACGGGTAACGGTGCCGGTCAGGCTCTTGAGGTTCTCCTCCAGGTGCGTAAAGACCTGCTCTGCGTAGTCCTCGGCAGCATAACGCGTCTCGCGCTCGTACTGCTGGGCACGATCGCGGATGTCGTCGGCCTGCTGCTGCGCAAGGCGGACGATCTCCTGCTCACCGGCAATGGTGAGGGCCTGCTGCTGAGCGTCAGCGATGATGGAATCGGCCTGAGCGGCGGCGGAAGCCATAAGCTCCTCGCGCTCCTTAAGGATACGGCGGGACTTCTGCCACTCCTCGGGATAGCTCATGCGGATCTCGTCGAGGATGTTGAAGAACACGTCGGCGTCGATGACCTTGAACTGAGCGTTCTTGCCGAAAGGCGGCTTGGCTTCCTCGATCAGCCCTTCGAGCTCATCGACCAAGCTGACGATCCTATCGCCAGGAAAATTCTCGCCCGGCATCCGGTCTCCTTTCATAGGTAACATATCATCGTGCTAGTTTACCACATGCCACCAGGCAATAAGAAACGTCACGAAAAGCGATGTTTGAGCGCTTCGACCACGTTGGACGGGACAAACGTCGATACATCGCTGCCGAGCGAGGCGATCTGGCGAACAACCGAGCTCGAGATATAGCCGTACTGCGGCGCACTCATGACAAAGATGGACTCCAGCTCGCTATCCAGGCGATAGTTAAGGTCGGCCTGCTGCAGCTCATATTCAAAGTCGGTCATGGCGCGCAGGCCCTTGACCACGGCCCCCGCCCCCTGCTCGCGAGCGAAGTCGACCAAGAGGCCGGTAAAGGGCAGGACCTCGACGCCGTCGATATCACCGAGCGCCTCGCGGGCCAGCGCCACGCGCTCATCGAGCATAAACGTGGTGCCCACGCCGTTTTTACCCTGCGACTCGGCAACAGCGACGATCACGCTGGGAAAGATGCGGCGGGCGCGGCGAATCACATCGATATGGCCAAACGTGATGGGATCGAAGGTGCCCGGGACGATCACGCGGTTGATGGTGTCATTCATGGGCGTCCTCCTGAAACGTCGTGGCATCGTTGTTGTCGGCATCTGCGCCGGCGCTGTCGCCCCCACCGTCGTCATCGCCGACCCAACGAAGCAGGTCGACCGAGGTAATGCCGTAGCGCTTCTTACGTACAGTCTCAAAGCCTACCGGATGCGCGCCCGCATCGGCGGCGGCATGCTCAAACAGGGCAAAAGCGCCAGGTGCAAGCAGACCCTGCTGAGCCAGGTTCTGCAGCAGTTCCTCGACCGGCTCGGCACCAAAAGCATAGGGCGGGTCAAGCAGGACCAGATCAAAGGGGGCGCCCGGTACACGACCGCGCGAGGCACTCGCCAGCATGTCGCCCGTGACCACGCGCCAACGCGCACGGTCACGGCAGAGCGACTCGATATTCTTGGTAATGAGCCGCGCGGCGTTGCGATCGATCTCAAACGTCGTGAGCAAGCGAGCCCCACGAGAGAGCATCTCTAACCCTAAGGCACCAGAGCCGCCAAAGGCGTCCAGCACACGGACCTCGTCCAGATCGAAGTCGAATGCCGACATGACCATAGATGCGCACGCCTCGCGTACGCGATCAGTCGTGGGGCGGGTGACATCGCGACCACGGGGCTCCTCGATCTTACGACCGCGCCATTCGCCGCCGATGATTCTCATCCTCCGCTGACCTCCTTAAAAATGTGTCGATATCGCATGGCGACCGCATCGCGCAGGGGGCGCGTCGCCACGGAGTCAAGGGTGCAAGCATACCGCAAGAGCTCGACCGCGTCCAAATGGGCCCACTCGATCAGTTCCTCGTCGGCATCCAGGTCGACAAAGCGCAGGGTCACACCACCATGCTGGCGATAACCCAGGATCTCGCCTTCATGGCGCAGGCGCAGGTCCATCTGGGCGAGCGTAAAGCCATCCGAGGTTTTTTCGAGCGATTGCAGACGATCTTGCGCCGCCGATGCGCCGCCGTTGCCCTTGGAGTGCGTCATGACCAGGCACGTGCCCGACACGCCGCCACGGCCCACGCGGCCGCGCAGCTGGTGCAGGGCAGCCAAACCAAAGCGCTCGCCGTTCTCGATGACCATGACGGTGGCGTTGGGCACGTCAACGCCCACCTCGACCACCGTAGTCGAGACGAGCACGTCAATCTCGCCACGCTTGAAGGCATCGATAACCTGGTCCTTCTCCCCCGCTGGCATGCGGCCGTGGAGGCGCTCGATAGTGAGACCCGGCAGCGCCAGACGCAGGCGGTCGAGCTCGGTCGCCGTATCATGCAGCGGCACGGGGACCGTCACGCGGCCCTCCTCGTCGCGGGCGATACCGGGCACGTCCTCCAACTCATCGGCCGAGTCACTCGGCTCCACGAGCGGGCAAATCACGTAGGCCTGCTGACCTTTTTCATGCGCTTCGCTGATGGCGCCATAGGCGAGGTCGCGGCTCGACTCGGTGAGCACGCGTGTCGACACGCCAGCGCCAGGGACGGGCCGATGGCGGATGATGCTCGTATCCAGATCGCCGTAGACCGAAAGCGCCAGCGTACGCGGGATGGGCGTTGCCGTCATAACGAGCAGATCGGCACCGGGGCCCTTCGCGCGTAGGGCGTTGCGCTGGCCAACGCCAAAGCGGTGCTGCTCGTCGATGACAACAAGCGACAGATGCTTGAACGCAACGTTATCCGAAAGCACCGCATGGGTGCCAAAGAGCACGTCAAGCTCGCCCGATTCCAGCTGGGCATGGATGCGCTCGCGCTCTGCGGCCGGCGTGGCGCCCGTCAGAAGCGCCCAGGACATGCCGGCCTGCGAGAGCAGAGGGCCGGTCTTATCGGCATATTGGCGCGCCAGCACGCCCGTGGGCGCCATAACGCAGGCCTGCGTGCCGCTATCGGCAGCCACAGCCAGCGCGCAGGCGGCAACGGCGGTCTTACCGGTACCGACATCGCCCAGCAGCAGACGGCTCATCACGCGCCCGCCATCGCACATGTCATGCAGGATGTCTTGGAATGCGGCCTCCTGCTCGTCGCTCAGCGAAAACGGAAGGGCCTGTTTAAGCGCGCCCAGATGCTCGCCCGCAGTGTGGGCATAGGGCACCACATCGACCAGGCCGCCGTCGTTGCGCAGACGCAGCGCCAGCTGCAGGTAGAGGCACTCCTCGTAGGCAAGACGCCGGCGTGCGATGTCGCGCTCAGCCATGCTCGAGGGAAAGTGGATCGAACGCAACGCGCGGGCATTGCTCATGAGCTTCCGCTTTGCGCGCAGCGGCGCGGGAATCGGATCGAACGGATTGCCGACGACCTCGAGCGCGCCGCTTACGATGCGGCGCATCCACGCCTGGCTCACGCCATCGCTCACGTAATGGACCGGCAGAATGGTGCCTGCGGCGCGCCCGTCCTCGAGCTTTTCAAAGTGGGGCGAGGCCATCTGCTTAAAGCCGTAGGCAAACTCGACCTTGCCCATCACGGCCAGGCGGTCGCCCTGCTTAAGCTGCTGGGCAATCCAGGGCTGGCGGAAAAAGGCGACCTGCAACACGCCCGTCTCGTCCACCAGCGATACCTCGGTCACCTGCATGCGCGGACGCGGCTGCTTTTGGACGATGCGGTCGACCGTGGCGATGATGGTGCACACGGTACCGATGGGCGCCATCTCGATGGACCACGAACGGGTAAAGTCGAGGTATCGATGAGGGATATGGAGAAGGAGGTCCCCCACCGTCCGAATTCCCAGACGGCGAAGGGCCTCCTCACGTTTACCCGAAACATATTTGAGTCGCGCGATATCCTCGTCGAGCGCATTGCTCTGGGCAAAGCGCTCCGAGACGCGCGGCACGGAGCACAGCTCGGACATGGGCAGTTGCCTACTCGATCGAGAAGATCACGGGATAGAGCGGCTGCTCGCCACGATGGGCGTCAATCTCCAGATCGGGCTGAGCCTCCTCGATAGCGTCGACGATCTCCTGGAAGGCCTCATCGGACAGCTCCTCGCCGGCCAGAATCGTCAGCGCGTCGCCCTCCTCTTCCTCCTGCATGCGGTTGATGCAGTCGAGCGTGACCTGCTTCACGTCGGAGCCGACCACGTCGATGGAGCCGGCGATGATACCCATGACGTCACCGGAGTGAATCGGAGAACCGTCAGAGGCACTGGAGTCGCGCACGGCGCGGGTGACCTCGCCATCGCGGACCTCGCTGATGGCGTCGACCATGGCGGCGACGGCATCCTCGAGCTCGGAATCGGGCAGGACCGCGAACAGCGCGGAGAAGGCCTGCGGGACGGTCTTGGTGGGAACGACGGCGACCTTCTTGTCGGTGCAGGCTGAGGCAGCAGCCTCAGCGGCCATGCGGATGTTGCCGTTGTTGGGCAAGATGATGACCGAGGTCGCGTTGACCTGGTCCACCGCGCCCAGCAGGTCGGCGGTCGAGGGATTCATAGTCTGGCCACCGGACACGATCACGTCGACGCCGAGGGACTTGAGGATGTCGGCCTCGCCGGAACCGGCGGCAACGGCGACAAAGCCCAGCGCCTTGGCGGGCTCGGCGGCCTTTTCCTGATCCTCGTGGATCTTGGCGGTACGGTCGTGGGCCTCCATCTCCATGTTGTGGATAAAGACCTCATAGATCTGACCGAGCTGCAGCATGTGCTCGAGCACCAGGTTGGGGGTGTTGGAGTGCACATGGATCTTGTAGTCGGGATAGGCGCCCACGAGTAGCTCGCAGTCGCCCATGGAACCCAGGAACTTAAGGCACTCGTCCTCGTCAAACGGGGCGTCGGCCTTAAACAGGAACTCGTTGCAGTAGCGGAACTCCGAGCCCTCCCAATCGTCGTTGGCCTCGATCTCAACGCGACCAAGGGCCGCGTCGCGGGCAGAGCCAGCGGAATCAAACGTGGCGGAGAAATCCTCGACAACGGTACTGCGGCCAAGTGCTGCAGCCACAAAGTTCTCAAGGAAGATGGCGAAGCCAAAGGCGCCGGAGTCGACCACGCCGTTCTCCTTCAGAACGGGCAACAGATCGGGTGTGCGGGCGACGGACTGGTACGCCTCAACGACGATGGCATCGAGCGCATCCTCAGCCGAGAACTTCTTCTTCTCGCACTCATCGGCCTTGGTCGAGACATCGCGCAGGACCGTGAGGATCGTGCCCTCGATGGGCTTGCGGACAGCCTGGAAGGCGACCTTGACGGCGCGACGGAAGGCGAAGGCAATGTTGGCGGACGTAATGGGCTCATCGGCAGAGACAAGGCCCTCGGCCACGCCGCGCAGAATCTGCGAGGTGATGACGCCGGAGTTACCGCGGGCGCCCATAAGGGAGCCGTGGGTGATGGCGCCTGCGATGGCCTCCATGTCGGCATCGGCAGGAAGGGCGGAAAGCTCCTTGGTCACCGAGGCGAGCGTGAGCGACATGTTGGTGCCGGTATCGCCATCGGGTACGGGGAAGACGTTGAGCTTGTTGATCTCCTCGGCCTTGTCGGAAACGGCAGCCGCAGCGATCGGAAAACAGGTGCGAATGGTCTTTGCAATCATGGGTATTTGAATCTCCGTTTTCGGATGCTAGTTCAGACGGCTCTTGAGCGCGTCGATGTGGATGCCGATCTTAAGGCTAGCGGGATCGATCTGGGCGACCTCCTGCAGAGTGAAGGCAACGGAACTCGAAAGATTGTGGCAGACGGACTTCATGTTGACGCCGTTCTCGAGAACGACGTGAAGATCGACCGTAAGGCCGTTCTCGTCGGCGGAGACAAGCACGCCCTTGCGGAGGCGCTGACCGGCAAGCAGGCGCACGCTCTCGGCGCCCTGGAGCTGCTCAGCCATACCGACGACGCCATAGCACGTCATCGCGGCATAACCGGCAATATCGGCAATAACGTCGTTCGAGACGCTCAGGCTGCCGTTAATGGTCTCAGACACAAGAATCTCCTTATCTGGTGCTCGCGGCACCATGTCGTGGGAGCAATCATTGCAATATTCTACAACGAGCGCGCCGTGTTGAGGTGGTGGGTCGCGGGATTACATCCTCGACACGAAATGTTGATATGGTAACGTTCGCGAACGGCGACCGCGACATGAAAAAACCCGCCGCATAAGCGACGGGTTTTACAACCTGGCTCCCCGGGTAGGACTCGAACCTACAACAGCGCGGTTAACAGCCGCGTGCTCTACCATTGAGCTACCGAGGAATTTAAAGCCCAACGGAAAGGGCTGATAAATTCTGGCTCCCCGGGTAGGACTCGAACCTACAACAGCGCGGTTAACAGCCGCGTGCTCTACCATTGAGCTACCGAGGAATAGGTGCGTGCTCTCAAGCAACGAAATTTATTATACGGACGAATCAGCTCAGGGCAAGAACTTTTTTAAGAAATTTTCCGACCTAGTCATTGGGGACGTTCTTAAACGACCAGTCATTCAAGAATGTCCCCAACGACTACATGAAAGCGCCCCCAAGCGGATGTGCTTGAGGGCGCTTCTTGCTTGACTAGCTCTCGATATAGTCCTTCAGCTTGCTGGAGCGACTGGGGTGGCGAAGCTTGGCCAGAGTCTTGGACTCGATCTGGCGGATGCGCTCGCGCGTGACGCCAAACTCGCGGCCGACTTCCTCGAGCGTACGGGGATGTCCGTCGACAAGGCCAAAGCGCAGCTCAATAACCTTGCGCTCACGATCGGCAAGCGAATCGAGCACCTGGGTGAGCTGCTCCTGCAGCATGGAGAAGCTGGCGGCATCGGGCGGAACGATGGCCTGGGAGTCCTCGATGAAGTCGCCCAGCTGGGAATCCTCTTCCTCGCCGATGGGGGTCTCGAGCGACACGGGCTCCTGCGAGATCTTCTGGATCTCGCGGACGCGGTCGGCACTCATGTCCATCTCGGCACCGATCTCCTCGGGGGTCGGGTCGCGGCCCAGGTCCTGAAGAAGCTGGCGCTGCACGCGGACGAGTTTGTTGATGGTCTCGACCATGTGCACGGGAATACGGATGGTACGGGCCTGGTCGGCGATAGCGCGCGTGATGGCCTGACGGATCCACCACGTGGCGTACGTGGAGAACTTAAAGCCCTTCTGGTAGTCGAACTTCTCGACGGCGCGAATCAGACCGAGGTTGCCCTCCTGGATCAGGTCAAGGAACAGCATGCCGCGACCGACATAGCGCTTGGCGATGGAGACGACCAGACGCAGGTTTGCGCTGATGAGTGCCTGCTTGGCTTCGAGGCCCACGTTCTCAATGCGCGTAAGACGACGTATCTCGGCACGCGTGAGCTCGAGCTCGCCTGCCTCGGCAGCCTCGAGCTTCTCGGTGGCCTCGAGACCGGCCTCGATCTTCATGGCCAGATCGACCTCTTCGGAGGCGGTCAGCAGGTCGACCTTGCCGATCTCCTTGAGGTACATACGGACCGGGTCGCCGGTCAGCATCACCGTGGAGGCATCGATGCCGCGCACGCGCGAACGCGAACGGGACGTGCGCACGGTGCGCTTCTTCTTACTCTTGGAAGAACCCATCTCGGCGTCGGCCTGACGGGCCATCTTGAGCTCGTGATCGTCGAGCGAGCCGGAATCGTGCTCGTCGTCGTCATCGAAATCGTCGGTATCGGTATCGTTATCGTCATCGTCGACGTCCATGGGGGCGTCGTCGTTACCGCTCGCGGAGATAATCTGGATGCCGCTGTTGCGCAGCGCGGAATATACCGCAGTGAGCTGCTCGTCAGAAACATCGATATCCTTCAGGGCGACCTGAATCTCGTCCTCGGTTACCGAAGTCCTGTTTGAGCCGTTGCCCATGAGCTTTGCAACGTAGGATTCCAGCCCAGTACCCGTGCTCTCAGTCTTTTTTGGCACAGATTCTCCCTTCATAGTCCACAGGACTCAATACTTTAGCACACACATTGACGTCTATACCCAAAAAGAGGACTGGATATAGGCGAGAATACGCTGGTTGACCACAACATCTAGGCCTGTTCGGTTCCTGCGGTCTCCAAACCAATCAAACGGAACGGGTCCGCCACGCCGCCGATCGACTTTTGCAGCTCACGTTGACGCTGCGAGTCCTGCGCGGCCTGCACGGTCAGTGCACGACGGGCCTCATCATCGAGCGAACGGTCCTGGCGCAGCTTGGCCTGTGCGGCGCGCATGCGACGCTTGATGGTGTAGAGCTCGAGCGTATCGAGCATAAACACGATGTTCGTCTCGGTGGGGTGCTTGCTCGTCGCCGAGATGCGCCCGGCACTCACAAGCGTTGCCGCATCGGGACACACTGAGCGCGCCGCATCCATGCAGACTGCAGGATCGGTTCCCGGCGGCGTTGCCAGAACAGCCCATGCGATGGACTCGTGACGTGGGTCAACCCACTCGATGGAGCAGATGCGGTCGGCATACGTGCGGAACAGGTCGGGGTAGCTCGTGAGCATGGTCAGCAGCTCGCGCTCCCCTGCCAAGGACTTGCGCTCTAGATCGGTAAGAACCATAGGGGCCGAGGCGTCTGTCGGGGCACCGGCGGGCGCGGCGCCCATACCATCAGGCACATCGATCGGCGGAAGATCGTCGACGACCTCCACGGGCGCGGCACCGTAGGCATCGAGCGGGACGTAGTCGTACGGCTCTTCTTCGACCGGCGCGGACACCGGCGGCGTAGCGCCCGATGCCCAAGCACCGCGACCGGCATCGCAAGAACCCGACGTCCGACCGCCCGCGCTACCGGACCGCTCAGCCTGTGCCCGCTGGCGCTCATAGTTCTGCTCACGACGTCGTTCCGCATCCTCGCGCTTGGCGACATCGCGAAACACACGGCCCGAGCTCGCACGCACGGTCTCCAGATCCAAACCCAACAGGTCGGCAATCTGGATAAAGTACGTGTCGATCATATAGCTGTTGCGCAACGGATAGATAAGCGTCAGCGCATCCTCCAGCGCCTTGGCGCGACCGCCCGGCGTGGTGATGTCGCTCGACTCCTGCAGCGAACGGTAAACAAAGTCCATAAGCGGCTCGGCAGCGTCGATGCGCGTCTGCAGTGCCTCGCCACCATGCGCCGTGATGAACTCCATGGGATCGTTACCGTCGGGCAGCACCACGCAACGCAGATCCATAGAATCCTGCTCGATAAACTGAATCGCACGGCGAGCGGCCTTTTGGCCGGCGGCGTCACCATCGAACATGTACACGATGCGCTTGGCAAAGCGGGTGAGCGTCTTGACGTGATGCTCCGTGAGGGCGGTGCCCAGCGTGGCGACAACGTTTTTAATCCCCGCCTCCCAGCAGGCGATGCAATCGGTATAACCCTCCACCACGATGGCGGTATCCTGCGCGACGATAAACTCCTTGGCCCAATTAAAACCGTAGAGGTTTCGCTTTTTATGGAACACACTCGTCTCGGCGGTGTTGAGATACTTGGGTTGGCCGTCACCCATGATGCGACCGCCAAAGGCAATGTTGTGACCCTGCTCGTCAAAGATGGGGAACATTACGCGGTCGTAGAAGCGGTCGGCAAGCTGCCCGCGCCCGCGGCTCACGGCAACGTTGGCGTCGATCATCTCCTGCGGGGTAAAACCCGCCTGGGACAGGTGCGACACCAGCGCGTTACGGCCCGGTGCAAAGCCCAGGCAGTAGCGGCGGCAGACGTCGCCGCCCATACCGCGGCTGGCAAAGTACTCGCGCGGACGGCTGTCCTTACCGCGCATAAGCATGGTGTGATAGAACTGGGCGGTTTCGGCACACAGGTCATAGATGCGGGCCCGCTTGGTGCCGCGCTCGCGATAGGCGCCGGTATCGTGCAGCTCAATACCGGCACGGTCGGCCAGGTAGCGAATCGACTCGGGAAAGCTCAGGTTCTCGCGCTTCATGATGTAGGTGAAGACGTCGCCGCCCTCGCCACAGCCAAAGCAGTGCCACACCTGCGTGGCGGGGATAATGTGGAAGGACGGCGTCTTTTCGCCATGGAAGGGGCAGCATCCCCAAAACTCATGGCCGCGGGGCTTGAGCTCAACCGTTTCCTGCACGATGGCAACCAGATCGGACGCAGCGCGCACCTGGTCTTTCTCCTCATCGCTAATCACAGATGCTCACCCCCTGCTCACCCAAATGATGACGGATATCGTCAATATTACCCTCGACGGTCGCGATAAGCTCGTCCAGCGAATCGAACACGCGCGACGGGCGCAGCCAACGCGTAAACGCCAGCGACACCGAGGCGCCGTACAGATCGCCCGCATACCCGATCAGGTTGGCCTCGAGATGCGCCGAGGCGGCATCGTTGGCATACGTCGGCGGCAGGCCCACGTTGACGGCGGCAGGCCACACGGTATCTTCGACCAGCACCAGGCCCTCGTAGACGCCATCGGCAGGCACCTGAATACACTCGGGCACCTGAATGTTTGCCGTGGGAAAACCCATGTCGGAACCCTGGTGACGACCGCCGGCAACAATACCGCGCAGCATGTACGGACGACCGAGCAGCTCGGCGGCAAGCTCAACATGACCCCGGCGGAGCTCCTGGCGAATTCGGGTAGCGCAGATCGTCTGCCCATCGGCGCACAGCAGCTCGTGACCAAAGACGTCTACACCGCGCTCGGCTCCCCATGCTTGCATCTCGGCAACGCCCGAGGCGCCGCCACGACCCAGCCTAAAGTCACTGCCAACGCGAATCGAGCGAATGTCGACCAGACGCGATACCAGCGAGAGAAAAGCAACATGGTCAAGCGCCGCAACCTCAAGCGTAAAGGGAACGGCCACCACTGCATCGACCCCGGTCTGAGCCAAGGCATGTAGACGGTCGGCCGTTGTCATCAATTTTTGAGCGGGCGAAGGGCTTACCACGACGTCCGGGTCCGGATCGAAGGTAACCACGACCGCCTTACAGCCATGGGCACGGGCATCACGGACAAGCGCTTCGATGAGTTCCTGGTGTCCACGGTGAACGCCATCGAACACGCCGATGGCAATCGATGCGGCACCCAAGTGCTCGCACTCATCAAACGTATCGGCAGTAACGATGCGAGCCTCGTCCGACTCGCCCGCGAAAAAGACACGTGCGAGCTCGCGAGCGGACAACATCATCGAACACCGCCGATTGCTTGCGGAAACACGTGCTCCATAACAAAGCGGCCACTCTCAATGCGGGCGAGCGCCTTGAGTCCCCCATCGAGCACCAACGCAAACGGCGCCTTCGAGGCATCGAAATCGGCAAGCGCACGCTCAACGGGAATGCGTCGGCCGCAAAGCAGGTCGTCGGCAAGATTGCCCGGCAAGTCAACACGCGTGGCGCCCAGGGCCGCAATGGGATCCAGGGCAAAGCCAGCCGCAGACTCGGGAGAAAGCTCCTCGATCGCATGACAAGCGCCAATGGAAACAACACCGGAGGCCGTGCGGCGCAGCGCGGAAATGTGCGCGGCGCTGTCGCAGGCGCGGCCCAGGTCGCGAGCGAGCGCTCGGATATAGGTGCCCTTGCTCACCGAGAACGCCACGGTCCACACACACGTATCACCCTCGCCGCCCACGGCGATCAGGTCGGCGGCATAGACCTCGACGGGACGCGGAGGTAGATCCACCGCATTGCCCTCGCGAGCAGACTTGTAGGCGCGAACGCCATTGACCGAGATAGCCGAAAACGCCGGCGGCACCTGCATCTGCGGACCCAGCATGGCGACCAAGTGCTCACGGGCATAGGCAGGATCGCGGAGCTCGTTGGCAACAGCCACCGTGCGGACGGCCTCACCCTCCGCGTCATCGGTATTGGTCTCGGCGCCAAACGAAATGTCGGCGACATAGCTTTTGGTATCGAGGGTAAGCATGCCCAGCAGACGGGTGGCCTGGCCCACGCCCACCACCATGACACCGGATGCCATGGGGTCAAGCGTACCGGCATGGCCAACGCGCCGCTCATGGAGGGCGCGTCGGCATTGCGAAACCACGTCATGGGACGTGCAGCCCACCGGCTTATCGACGGCGAGTAGCATATTCAATTGAGAAGGCGTTCGACGAGCCATGTACCATCCAATTAGTTAGAGCTCGACGGTCACCGAAGCGGGATCCTCCCCCACCAGCTCGGCCAGCATGGGAAGTGCCACGGCGAGCGTCTCGCGAATCGTTCCGTTGTTGGAAAAGCCGGCGGCGGCATGATGCCCGCCACCGCCAAAGTTGGCAGCAATCTCGGACACATCGAGGTCGCCCTTGGAGCGCAGGTTGCCACGCACCTTGGTATCGCCCTCAATGCCCTTTAAGAACATGCAGACCTCGACGCCCATCACCGAACGCACCACATCGACCAGGCCGTCGCACTCGTCCGAGGTGACGCCGCAGGCCTCAAGGTCGCTCTGGTAGGCATAGCTATACGCCACGCGCCCATGCGCGACCGTCTTAATGCGACCCATGACAATGGACTTGAGGTGCAAAAACTCAACGCGCATGCTCTGATAAACCTCGAGCGCAACGCGCGCCGGGTCGGCACCGTGGGCAACCAGACGCGAGGCCGCATGGAATGCGGCGGCATCGGCGTTTTGGTACTGGAAACGACCGGTATCGGTAACCAAGCCACACAGCAGACAGGTCGCAACGCCATCACGTGCGACAATGCCACAATTGTCCAAGAAGCGGTCGATGATCATAGCGCAGGCTGCAGCTTCGACGCACCTCAGACTGAGCTCGGCAAACTCCTCGCGCGCTGGATGGTGATCGAAGCACACCACATGCGCCGATCGACGCAGCACCTCGGCGGAGTTGTTCAGGCGCTCGACGACCGGTACGTCCACCGAGATGAACAGGTCCGGATTGCCGGTGTACGTAGATGCCGGCACCAGACGATCGGCACCCTCCATAAAGCGGTAGATGCGCGGAACTGGGTCATCGTCTGCCAGCAGCAGGGCAATGTCCTTGTTGGGGAAAAACTTCATGAGCGAAAGGCCCAGACCCAATACGGAGCCCAAGGCATCGCCATCGGGAGAAGTATGTCCCGAAATCGCAATGGAGGACGCACCCTCGATGAGCTCGAGGATGCGTCGCTGAATATCTGCAGACTCGCACGAGGCGAGGTCGGCGGAATTAGTCATCTAAAGCTGCCTCCTGGGCGGCATCCGCTATCGGATAGCCGTCCTCGTCCTTTTCGATCGCAAGCGTGGCGGGAACGTTTTCCAGCGCACGCGTGATGCGCTCGGCCTCATCGGTCGAGCGATCGATGCGAAAATCGAGCTCGGGCGTAACACGCCAATCGAGCGAGCGAGCCAACAGGCTGCGAATACGGCCCTTAGCGCTTGCGAGCGCCTCCATGACCTCGTCGTAGCGGCTCGCATCGCACGACACGTACACGCGCGCGAACGAACGGTCCACCGCGACCTCGACCGCAGTCAAAGTAACCAGGTCGAGACGCGGATCGGAAACCTCAAAGAGCAGGATATAACCGAGCTTCTCGCGAAGCTGCTCGCCCAGACGGCGGGTTGCCTGCGTTTGCTTCATAGCGCTACCCCCTACTCGGTACGGGCAACCTGGTCGATGCGGTAACCCTCGATCTGGTCGCCGGGCTTGATGTCCTGGAAGTTCTCCAGGCCAATGCCGCCCTCGGAGCCGCTCTTGAGACTCTTGGCCTCGTCCTTGTAGTGACGCATCGAAGCGATCTTGCCGTTGAAGACCACGATGCCGTCGCGCACCAGGCGTACGGAATCGGTCGCGGCGATTTCACCCTCTTCGACGCGGACACCGGCGGCGATGCCGACTTTGGGCACCTTGAAGGTGTCCAGGACGGTCGCGGTACCCGTGGCGACCTCGACCTCGGTGGGCTTGAGCATGCCGATACGGGCGGCGTCGAGCTCCTCGAGGCACTTGTAGATGACGTCGTAGCAACGGATCTCGACGCCCTCGCGCTCGGCGGCGGAGCGGGCCTTACCGTCGGGACGGACGCCAAAGCCGATGATGATGGCGTTAGAGGCGTCGGCCAGGACGACGTCGGTCTCGTTGATGGCGCCAACGGCGGAGTGGATCGTGTTGATGCGAACCTCGGACTGATCCATCTTGTCGAGCGAGTCCTGAAGGGCCTCGATAGAACCTTGGACGTCGGCCTTGATGATCAGGTTGAGTTCCTTGACCTCGGCGTCGGCGATGGTCTCGAAGAGGTTCTCGAGCGTGACGTGCTTGACGCGGCTCTGCTCCTCGATACGGGCCTTGAGCGAACGCTCGTCGGCAAGGGCGCGAGCCTCGCGCTCGTCCTCGAACACGCGGAACTCGTCACCGGCGTTGGGCACGGACTGCAGACCCAGAATCTCGACAGCGTCGGAGGGACCGGCCTCGGTGACGGCGCGACCCTTGGGGTCGAGCATGGCGCGGACGCGACCGTAGGTAAGGCCAGCGACCAGCGTATCGCCCACGTGCAGGGTACCGCGGGTCACGAGCACGGTAGCGACCGAGCCGCGGCCCTTGTCGAGCTTGGCCTCGAGGACGTTGCCGGAGGCAAAGGTGTCCGGGTTGGCCTTGAGCTCGAGCACGTCTGCCTGGAGCAGCACGGTCTCCAGAAGGTCGTCGATACCGATCTTCTGCTTGGCCGAGATGTTGACGAACATGTTCTGTCCGCCCCACTCCTCGGGGATGACGCCGTACTCGGTGAGCTCCTGACGCACACGGTCGGGATTGGCGCCGGGCTTATCGATCTTGTTGACGGCAACGACGATGGGTACGCCGGCGGCCTTGGCGTGGTTGATCGACTCGACCGTCTGGGGCATGACGCCGTCGTCGGCAGCCACGATCAGAATGACGATGTCGGTCACCTTGGCGCCGCGGGCACGCATAGCCGTAAAGGTGGCGTGACCGGGGGTATCGATGAAGGTGATCTTGCGGTCGTTGATCATGACCTGCGAAGCGCCGATGGCCTGAGTAATGCCGCCCGCCTCGCCGGCAGCGACGCCGGTGTGACGGATGGCGTCGAGCAGCGAAGTCTTGCCGTGGTCGACGTGGCCCATGACGGTGACGACCGGGGCACGCGGCTTAAGGTCGGCGGGATCGTCGTAGAACGAGAAGGTGTTCTCCTCCTCGGGGGTGATGATCTTGATCTGACGGCCCAGGTCGTCGGCAACGAGCTCGACGAGGTCGTCGGACATGGACTGCGTCATCGTGAGCGGCGTACCCAGCAGGAACAGGCGCTTGATGATGTCGTTGGCCGGAACGTCGAGCGCCTCGGCAAGCTCCTGGACGGTAACGCCCTGGGAGACCTTGATGGCGTCGAGGTCCTCGGGGTTCACGCCCTGGGCCAGCGCCTCCTCTATCTTGCGCTCCTCCTGAGCCTTGGCAGCCTCGCGCTCGCGCTTCTCCTTGCGCTTCTTGCGGCGACCGGTGGACTCGCGAGAGGCCTCCTCGACGGCGGCACGAGCCTCCTCGAGCACCTTCTCGCGGCTGTACTCCTCGGCCTCGCGAGCCATACGGCTGTAGTGGTCCTCTTCGTTGTTGTGACCGCCCTTACGCTTCTTGCCCTTACCCTGCTTATCGGGGTTGGGGAAGTCCATGCCGGCAGCGACGTTGTTGCTGGCGTTGGTGCGATGGCTGTGCGGACGGCTCTCGGAGGCGTTGCGCTCGGAGTTGTTGTCGGAAGCGTTACGATCGTTACGACGGCCACCGCAGCGGTCGTTGTTGCCGCCACGACGGTTACCGCGCTCTGCGGCGCGCTCGGCCTTGGCCTTGTCCTCGGCGTCCTTCTTCTCCTTGAGCACAGTCTCCTGTGCGGCGATCTGGTCGAGCAGCGAACGGAAGCGGGAACCGGAGTCGGAAGCGGGAACGGCGCGGCGCTGGGCCTCGCGGGCAGCCTCCTCCTTCTCGCGGGCAAGGCGCTCCTGCTCGGCCTTCTTCTTGGCCTCGGCCTCGGCGCGGGCAGCCTCCTCGGCAGCCTGGGCTGCGGCAAACTGGCGGCGCTCCTCCTCACGTGCCTTCTCGGCGGCGATGCGCTCGCGCTCGGCCTCGGCGGCGCGTGCGGCCTCCTCGGCGGCAGCCGCCTGCTCCTCGGCCTGCTTGGCGGCCTCGACTTCCTGGGCGCGGGCCTCGATCACCGAGGCGAGCTGCTTGCGGACCATGGCGACATAAGCGTCCTCCAAGGTGGAGGAAGCGGACTTAGCGGGAATCTTCATTTCGGCGAGATGACCCATCAGTTCCTTGGAGGTCATGCCGAACTCTTTGGCCAGGGTGGACACACGGACTTTTGCCATATGACTTCACCTACCCTTTCTGGCACCTTGGGTGCCTAGAGACTGAACGAGCGTGGGAGACGCGCCGGGACCCGCCCGGCGCGTCCGCGCGCTAGATCAGGTCCTCCGCATCATCGAAGGCGTCGGTGTCGTGGACACCGCAGAAACGGGAGCCGGGACGAGCCTGGTTGCGGCACTGGATGCCGTCCTCGGACACGTACTCGCAGCGGCGGACGTCCCCGTCCTCCTCGTCACCGATCAGGTCGGCGGCGGGCTCCTCGTGAACGGGAACGTTCTTGAGGATGTCGGCGGCAAGCGTCTCGGACTTGATGTCGATGTGCCAGCCGGTCAGGCGCGCGGCGAGGCGGGCGTTCTGGCCCTCCTTGCCGATGGCGAGGGACAGCTGGTCGTCGGGCACGATGACGCCGGCGTAGGCCTTCTCCTCGTCGATGAGGACGCGGGTGACCTTGGCGGGCGACAGGGCGTTGGCGACGTAGACGGCAGGATCGGCATCCCAAAGGATGACGTCGACGCGCTCGCCACGGAGCTCGCCCACGACAGCGCGAACACGGCTGCCCTTGGGGCCGACGCAGGCGCCCACAGGATCCAGACGGTCGTCGAGCGAGTGGACGGCGACCTTGGAGCGCTGGCCGGGCTCGCGGGCGATCGACTTGATCTGGACGGTGCCCTCATAGATCTCGGGCACCTCCTGCTCAAACAGACGACGCATGAGCTCGGGGTGAGTACGGGAGATGACAATCGGCGGACGGCTGTGCTCGCCACGAACCGGCTGCAGGTTGGAGTTGGGGTCGCGAACGTCGATGATCACGGCCTTGATGTGCTGGTTGTGCAGGTAGCGCTCGCCCATCGGACGCTCGTTGCGCTCGTTCTCGTAACGGCGCTGGTCAAAGTGCGGAAGCTCGGCCTCGACGCCCTCGCGAATCTTGACGATCGTGAAGTCGGGTGTGGACTGCAGCACGGTACCGCTGATGAGGTCACCGATGCGGCCGGAGAACTCCTCGTAGATCTGCTCGCGGGCGGAGTTGCGCACGATGGCGTTGATCTCGGCCTTGGCGTGCTGGGCGGCGATGCGGCTCGTGTTCTTGGGAGTGACGTCGATCTCCTCGAACTCGGTGAAGTTGCCCTCCTCGTCCATTGAATCGTCGATCGGCTCCAGACGGTAGACGTAGATCTTGCCGGTGGTGCGGTCGATGGTCACCTTGGCGCCCCACTCAAGATGCAGGATCTCGGCATAGCTCTTGGCGAGCGACTGCTCCAGGCGGTCGATCAGGTAGAGCTGGTCGATGTGCTTCTCCTGGCAAAGCTCCATCAGGGCGGACATCATGTCGGATGCTGCCATCTTACTTTCCTTCCTTCGCGGGCTTGAAGTCATAGGTGGGCTTCAACTTGCACTTTTTAACATCGGAAAAATCGAGGGTAACGGACTCGCCGTCCTCGAGCTCGAGGGTCACGTTCGTCTCGGTGGCGGCGGCAATCTTGCCGGCGTACTTGCGACGGCCCTCGGTGGCGGTGGAGGTGAGCTCGCAGTTCTCGCCCACAAAGCGGGCAAAGTCACGCGGGCGGCGCAGCGGGCGCGCCATACCCGGGCTCGACACCTCGAGCGTATAGCTCGAAGAGATGGGGTCGAGCTCCTCAATCACATCGCCGACCCATTTGGTGTTGGCCGTGACGTCATTGAGCGACAGGCTCTGACCCTCGGCACCCTCGATACGCACGCGCACGCAGGGGGCCTTGGTGGCACCCACGAGCTCAACGTCGACGATGTCGATATCGTGCTGGGGAGCGACGGCCTCGAGCGCGTCGATGATCGCCTGCTCGGTCTTGGTCTTGACCATTGCGGCACCTCCATCCATACAAAAAAGAAGCGGGGCCGAAACCCCACTTCTTTCAATTACAACTTCATTTGCAAGCAAACTATACCAATACCTGCACAAACGTGCAACCACAACACAAACCCGCAGGTCAGCGTGAGCACAGGTTCTCCACAAGAAATGGATAATTGGGTGTTGTCGCAAGTATCCATAACCAAAAAGAGGGGCGACTCCTGCGGAATCGTCCCTCGCTTTTTCATGTCAGCTATGCGCGCAGCGCTTACTTGACAACCAGGTTGACCAGCTTGCCGGGCACGCAGATGGCCTTGACGACCGTCTTGCCCTCGAGCCACTTGGCGACGGCAGCCTCGGCGGCAGCCTGCATTTCCTCGTTGGAGGCATCGCGGGCCACGTCGATGCGGCCACGAACCTTGCCGAGCACCTGGACGACGATCTGCACCGTGTCCTCGATGGACTCGGCCAGGTCGAACTCGGGCCAGGCGGCGGTGTAGGCGTTGCCCTCGCAGCCGAGCGCCTCGTGCCACAGCTCGTCGGCCCAGAACGGGCAGATGGGCGCCAGGACGCTCACGATGTCCTTGGCCACGCCGTAGCACAGGGCCTTGTCGCGATCAGCGCCCTCGGTGGCGTTGAGGTAGGCGCTCGCCGCGTTGACGAGCTCCATGACGGCCGAAATCGCGGTGTTGAACTGGCCGCGGTCGAAGTCTTCGGTGCACTTGGCGATGGTGCGGTGACGCTCGCGATAGAGCTTCATCGCGGTCTCGTCGAGCGCGGACTTGTCAAAGGCCACGTTGGCGTCGCCGGACTGGACGAGCTGCCAGACGATACGCCAGGCGCGCTTAATGAAGCGGTTAGCGCCCTCGACGGCCTTGGGATCCCAGTCGAAGTCCTTCTCGGGCGGGGCGATAAACAGGATCGCCAGACGCATGGTGTCGGCGCCGTAGGGCTCGATGACCGAGCTCGGGGGCACGACGTTGCCCTTGGACTTGGACATGGTGTCGCCGTTTTCGTCCTTGACCATGCCCTGGCACAACAGGTTGGTGAAGGGCTCGTCAACACTCAGCAGACCCAGGTCGCGTAGTGCCTTGGTAAAGAAGCGGCTGTAGAGCAGGTGCAAAATGGCGTGCTCGATGCCGCCAATGTAGTTATCGACGGGCATCCAACGGTCGGCAGCCTCGCGGGAGAAGGGCAGCTCGGTGTTGTGCGGGTCGGTATAGCGCAGGTAATACCAGCTGGAGCAGGTGAAGGTGTCCATGGTATCGGTCTCACGCTTGGCCGGGCGGCCGCAGACCGGGCAGGTGGTCTCGTAGAACTCCTTGCACTCGGCGAGGGTCTCGCCGGCGCCCAGGTCCAGGTTCTCGGGCAGCGTCACCGGCAGCTGGTCCTCGGGCACGGGCACGATTCCGCAGTGCTCGCAGTGGATGGCCGGGATGGGGTTGCCCCAGTAGCGCTGACGGCTGATGAGCCAGTCGCGCAGACGGAACTCGACCTTGCGACGACCGCAGCCCATGGCCTCGAGGTCGGCCACGATGGCAGCCTCGCCCTCGGAGTGCTTGCCGCCGCGCATGCCGGTGTACTTGCCGGACTGGACGAGCGTGCCCTCGGCAGCGTGGGCGCAATCCCAGTCGACGGTCTCGGCATGGAAGGTATCGATGGTCTCGCCGCTGGCCTCGACGGCAGCACGGTCGTCATCGTCCAGGATGATTGGCACAATAGGCAGGTCATACTTGCGGGCGAACTCAAAGTCGCGCTGGTCGCCGCAGGGAACGGCCATGACGGCGCCGGTGCCGTAGTCGGCCACGACATAATCGGCAACCCACACGGGGACCTTCTCGCCGTTGACGGGGTTCACCACATAGCGGCCGGTAAAGGCGCCGTGCTTCTCGAGGGTGCCCTGGGCACGCTCGACGGCAGAGATGTGTTTGGAGTCCTCGACGATCTTGGTGACGGCCTCCTCGTACTCCGTGCCCTCGACGAGCTCGTGCAGGCGCGCGTACTCGGGAGCCAGGACAAAGAAGGAGACACCAAAGAGCGTGTCGGCTCGCGTGGTGAAGACGGTGATCTTACCCTCCTCGCCCTCGATGGGCTCGCCATCCTTGTCGCACAGGGTAAAGTCGACCTCGGCGCCCTCGGAGCGGCCGATCCAGTTGGCCTGCATCTGCTTGACGCGCTCAGGCCAGCCGGGGAGCTTCTCCAGGTCGTCGAGCAGCTCCTGAGAGTACTCGGTAATCTTGAAGTACCACTGCTCCAGGTCGCGCTTCTCGGGCTCGGTGCCGCAGCGCCAGCACTTACCCTCGGTGACCTGTTCGTTGGCCAGAACGGTCTTGCAGGTGGGGCACCAGTTGACCGGGTTCTTCTTGCGGTAGACCAGGCCCTTTTCCCACATCTTCTCAAAGATCCACTGACCCCAGCGGTAGTAGTCGGGGCTGCAGGTCTTGACCATGCGATCCAGATCGTAGGAGAAGCCCATGCGCTTCATCGTGGCGAGCGCCTGGTCCATGTTCTTATACGTCCAGGCGGCAGCCTGCGTGTTGTGCTTGATGGCGGCGTTCTCGGCGGGCAGGCCAAAGGCATCGAAGCCGATGGGGTGCAGCACGTCGTAGCCGCGCATGCGGGCCTGACGGGCCATGGCATCGCCGATGGTATAGTTGCGCGCGTGGCCCATGTGCAGGTCGCCCGACGGATACGGGAACATCTCGAGCACGTACTTCTTGGGCTTGCTGTCGTCGGTGTCGACGGCAAAGAGGTTGGAGTCCTCCCAGGCCTTCATCCACCTGGACTCAATGGCCTGCGCGTCGTAGGCAGGAATCTCGTCCTTATGATCTGTGCAATCGCACATATCAGCTCCTTTGTTATCTCGGTTGGGGCGGGGCGCTCTTACCTTTACTCGCTGCTGCGGACAGTCCTGCGCAAGACGAAGAGCACATTTAGTGCTCTTCTTTGCGTGCGGAACTTGCAGCGAGCAAAGGTAAGAGCGCCCCGCCACATCGTTAACTCGCATGATGATAGCAAATACGACAAGCGAGATGCCTGCGACTTGCAGGCATCTCGCTTTATCTAAATAACGTGGTTGAAACTCAACCTTTATGTGAGGCTCTTACCTTATCGATAAGATACGGACTGCTGAGAATCCTTCACGACAACGTCGTGGGCGCCGCCTTCGACGATGGAGGTAGAGCTGACCAGGGTCAGGCGTGCCTTTTCCTGGAGCTCGGGGATCGAGAGAGCGCCGCAGTTGCACATCGTGGACTTAACCTTGTAAAGCGTGCCACCCACGCCGTCCTTGAGGGAGCCAGCGTAAGGCACGTAGGAGTCGACGCCCTCGACGAAGCTGAGCTTCGCGGCGCCGCCCAGGTCGTAGCGCTGCCAGTTGCGGGCACGCGCGGAACCCTCGCCCCAGTACTCCTTCATGTACTGGCCGTTGACGTTGACGCGCTCGGTCGGGCTCTCGTCAAAGCGGGCGAAGTAACGGCCCAGCATCATAAAGTCGGCACCCATGGCAAGGGCGAGCGTCATGTGGTAGTCGTAGACGATACCGCCGTCGGAGCACACGGGCACGTAGACGCCGGTCTCCTCGTAGTACTCGTCGCGAGCACGGCAGACGTCGATCAGCGCGGTGGCCTGGCCACGACCGATACCCTTGGTCTCGCGGGTGATGCAAATGGAACCGCCGCCGATACCGACCTTGATAAAGTCGGCGCCGCAGTCTGCCAGGAAGCGGAAGCCCTCGGCGTCGACGACGTTGCCGGCACCGACCTTGACGTCCTCGCCGTAGTTGGCGCGGATCCACTCGATGGTGCGCTTCTGCCACTCGCTGAAGCCCTCGGAGGAGTCGATGCACAGGACGTCGGCACCGGCCTCAATGAGCAGCGGCACGCGCTCAGCATAGTCGCGGGTATTGATACCGGCGCCGACCATGTAGCGCTTATCGCCGTCGAGCAGCTCGTTGGGGTTGGTCTTGTGGCTGTCGTAGTCCTTGCGGAAGACGATGCCCATGAGGTGATCGTTGTCGTCGACGATGGGCAGGGCGTTGAGCTTGTTGTCCCAGATGACGTCGTTGGCAACCTTGAGGCTGATGTTCTTGTCGCCCACGATGAGCTGCTCACGCGGGGTCATGAACTCGGAGACCTTCGTCTGGTGGTCATCGCGACTGGGGCGATAGTCACGGCTGGTGACGATGCCCAGGAGCTTACCCTTAGGAGTGCCGTCGTCGGTAACCGGCATGGTGGAGTGACCCGTCTTCTCCTTGAGCTCGATGACCTGTTCCATGGTCATATCGGGGGTCAGCGTGGAATCGGACTGAACGAAGCCAGCCTTGTGATCCTTGACGGCCTTAACCATAGCGGCCTCGGACTCGGCGCTCTGGGAACCATAAATGAAGGACAGGCCGCCCTCGGTAGCGAGCGCGACACCCATGTCGACGCCCGAGACGGACTGCATGATAGCGGAAACCATGGGGATGTTCAGGGTGATTGCCGGCTTCTCACCGCGCTTAAAGCGGGTCAGCGGCGTCTTAAGAGAGACGTTGTTGGGGATGCACTGCGAGGACGAGTAACCAGGAACCAGCAGATACTCCGAAAACGTGTGGGACTCACCGGGAAAGAACGTAGCCATGTTTCTCCTTTTTCCATGCGACCGGTCGGCTGCAGGCCTCGTAGGACCCAGCCCAACCTTGGGCGCCCAATACTGGGGAAGTATCTTAACGCACTTTGACTGCTACAATGCATGATTTAAGAAGAGCACACGAGGGTTTGACGCTGGCATTGCGTTTGCCCAGCAAACACTTTAGCGGGGAGACGTGGAGCACATGGAGTACAAGACGACGGCAAAGTTGGTCATTCAAGCGTGCGACAAGAATCTGCCGGGCGTATTTGGTCACGGCTGCGTCTTGCTGCTGCAGGGTATTGCCCGCGAGCACTCGCTCAACCGCGCCGCCAAGAGCATGGGCATGGCGTATTCCAAGGCCTGGCGCATTGTGAACGAGGCCGAAGGGCAGCTGGGCTGCAAACTCATCGAGCGCGACGGCGCCCGCGGATCCACGCTCACGCCGGCCGGCGAGCGAGCCATCGCGGTCTACGAGGAGCTGCAGGCCGACATCAACCAGGTCATAGCCGCCAAAGCCGACGCCCTCATCGCCACCATCAACCAGAGTAGCTAATTTGGGACGGGGCTTTTTTAGCTACCCATCCAGAGCATTCATGACTCATAGCCAAAAATTGACATTGGGTAGCTAAAAAAGCCCCGTCCCAAATTAGCTACTTGCGGAGGGCGTTGTCTAGGGTGGCGGCCACGATCAGGGGGTTGTCGGTGCCGGCGAAGAGGCGAATGGTGTTCCCCTGTTTGCCGCGTGGGGCCGAAAGGCGCGTCGTTGCGCCGCCGGCGGGCGATGTGCGAAACTCCCCCGGCAAAGCGTCGAACAGCTCTCCCGCGCTACGCTCGATAAGGTCAAATTCAACTGCCGGGCCAAAACCATGCTCGAGGATTCCAGTTGCAACCGCATGGTCGGGATGCGAGCTCAGCCCGGGATAGCGCACGTTGCGCACCATCTCGTTGGCGGCCAGATACTCTGCCAGCGCACGGGCGCGGTCGAAATGTGCCTGCATGCGGACGTCGAGCGAGGAAAGCCCGCGCTCCAGCACGTCGGCCTCCTCGGTAGAAAGATCGAGCGCCGACGCGCCGCACCCCTCGATCAGCGCATGCGCGCACTCGGCAGCGGCATCCACACGATGGCGCTTGAGCTGCGAGCGCGCGACCGAGGCGGCTACGAGCTTGCGTGGAGCCTCACCGGCACACACACGGTCGAGTGCCTCAAGGGACAGCACAGCACCTAAACGCAGCGGATCGCACCCAAAGACGCTTGCCACGGTGTTATCCACCACGAGCAGCGCACGGGCCTCGCGAGCCGCGCGACCCAGAGCGCGCAGATCGGGCACGCGCAGGCCAAAGCCACCGATTATGTTCACAAACCACCACAGGTGCGACCCCTCGGCATCAAACGAAGCATCGAAGCCCTCGGACGCAGCACCAAACGCATCGGCGGACGGATCCTCCACCAGCACAACATCCCAGCCATCAAAGCCACGCGCAAACGCTTCGGCAAAGTCGTCCGCAAAGGCCACCAGGCGATCGCTGGGGCGCACAATCCCCAACAGAGACAGCGCCGCCGGCACATGCGAAGCCGCAACAAGGCGCGCCTCACGCGCGCCGGCTCTCAAAGCCCAGGCATCTTCTAGCTGCTGTACGCCCATACGGCACCGTCCCTTCATAAACAAAAACCCACGATGCGGGTGTTCCCCGCATCGTGGGCAACGGCTGCAGTATAGCGCCGATATGCGACGAATCGCCTAGATGTTGAGCGTGTGATAGGTCACGCTCGCACCTGCGGCGTCAACGGACACGTCATAGGTCGCAGGGTAGATACGCGTGGAGAACACAAGCGCACCGTCGTTGACAAACACCTCAACCGACGAGACATCGCCAACAATGCGCACGTTGCGCACCTCGTCGACGGGCTCCCAGCGCACAGTACGACCGCAGCCGGCAGAAGCGCGACCCTCATCGGTAAATCGCATCTCAAAACGCGAGGGCAGTTCGCCCTCGGCGGGCACAAATACCAGCTTCAGCTCGCCATCAACAGTCGCGGTAAACGCGCCGTCGACACCGTCGGCAACAACGTCAAAGCAGGTATCGCCGGCAACCTCCAACGAACCCTCCCCCACACGCACCGAGGCATAATGGTGTTCAATCTCGCGCGCCGGCTGCTGCAGCACCACGCCGTCGGCACCGGCTGTAAGCTCACGCGGCACTGTCATGCAGTGCTGCCAGCCACGCGCCACGGTGGGGCCGTTACCATAGGTCGGCTCATCGGGCATGCCCATCCAGCCGATCAGAATGTGGCGACCGTCCTCGGCCGTGAACTCCTGCGGAGCATAGAAGTCAAAACCGGCGTCCCACAGGCGGAACTCGCCCAGCTCATAGGCACCGTCACCACCGGTAATTTCGCCCGTTACAGGCATGTAGCCAGCAGCGTATACGTTGCCGCGGTCCCAACGGCCGCCCTCAAGGCCCTGGGGCGAGAACGACAAATATGCAACGGTATCGCCATTCGCATCGAGCTCGATATAGCCGGGGCACTCCCACATAAAGCCAAAACGCTCGGGCGTAGACACACGGTTCTCGAGCTCCCAGCTCAGCATATCGGCCGAACCATACACCAGGATCTCGCCCACATCGCGCCCGGCACCCTCGCCGTGCATCGCACAAAAACGGCTCTCGACATGCGGCCCGTCCACGCGACGACGCGCGCCCAGCACCATGTGGTAACGCCCATCATCATCGCGCCACACCTTGGGGTCACGCACGTGGCAGGTCAAATCCTCGGGATAATCCTCAGACGCCAGCACCACGCGCTTTTGGCTAAACGTCTGTCCATCAACGCTCTCGACATACACGGTATCGGCGCGACGGCCAGTGTTGACATAGTCATAAACGCCGTCCGCATCGGGGAGCTTAACGTTGCCGGTATAGAGCACGCGAATGCGACCGTCCTCGACCAATGCCGAGCCCGAGTACACACCATGGCAGTCGAACGGCTCATCGGGAAGCAGCGGCGCGCCAACGTAGTCCCAGTTCATAAGGTCGCGGCTCGTGGCATGTCCCCACATCTTGACGCCGCCGTTCACATCAAACGGAGCATACTGGAAGTATGCGTGAAACACGCCATCGGCCTGGCAAAGCCCGTTGGGGTCGTTGAGCCAGCCCGTGGGCGGCATAATATGAAAATGCTGAGCATAGGGCCCGTGGCCACGCTCGGCGGCCGCTGCATCCATATTGGCAACGAGCTTGGCAAGATCGCGCTGAAGTGCGTTAGACATGTCGGTATCCAATCGAATTAAATCAACGAACGCTCAAATCAAGGGTTCCAGATAAACAAAACGCCCACAGGATGGAGCCTGCGGGCGTTTTGTTTACGCAAATCCTACGCCTGCTCGGAAACCTTGGGCTCGTCCTTGTACAGGACAAACGAGACGGCAAAGGAAACCAGCGCGGCGACCGCAAACATGATCGCGTACTGCACGGGCTGGGCCAGGCACAGCAGGATACCAAAGATACCCGTAACGCCCGTGCCGGAGGCGGCCAGCGAAGTGAGCGCGCAGACCAGGGCGCCGCAACCGCCGCCGATGCAGCCGGCGATGAAGGGCTTAAAGAAGCGCAGGTTCACGCCAAAGATGGCGGGCTCGGTAATGCCCATGAAGGCGGACAGGGCCGAAGGAAGCGCCAGGCCCTTGATCTTGGCATCGCGGGTCTTAAAGGCAACGGCGAGCGCGGCGCCACCCTGAGCGATGTTGGCAGCGCTGGCGATGGGCAGCCAGTAGGTCACGCCGTACTGAGCGAGCTGGCCCAGGTCGATGGCGGTGTACATCTGGTGGATACCGGTAACGACCGTGGGGGCATAGAACAGGCCGACGATAAAGGAACCGATGCCGAAGGGCAGGGTCAGCAGGGCCTGGATCAGACCGAGGATGGCGTTCTCGGCCCAGACAAAGATGGGGCCGACGGCAACGAGAGTCACGAGCACGGTCACGAACACCGAGACGAGCGGGGTCACAAAGAGGTCAAACATCTCGGGGACAACCTTGTGGAGGCGCTTCTCCAAGAAGGCGAGGATAGCGCATGCGATGACGATGGGGATAACGTGGCCTTGATAACCGACCCACTCAAAGCTGTACACACCGGGGATGACGTTGACCATGGTCTGCACGCCCTCGGAGGCAACCGTGTAGGCGCTCTGCAACGAGGAGTTGATAAACGCACCGCCGACGACAGCGCCCAGATACGGGTTGGCGCCAAAGGCCTTAGCCGCGGAGTAGCCGATCAGGATCTGCAGGATGCCAAAGGACGTTCCCGAGACCAGGTCGGCAATCTTATAAATAAAGTTATTAGTGTCGAGCGCGATAAAGCCGTTGGAGGCCATAAAGTTGAGGGCGCTCATAATGCCCAGCAGCAGGCCCGAAGCCACGATGGCGGGGATGATGGGGACAAAGACGTCGCCGAGCACCTTAATGGCACGCATAAAGATGTTCTGCTGCTGCGCCGCGGCCTCCTTGACCTCGGCCTTGGTGGCAGCCTCGACGCCGCTGAGCGCAATGAACTCGTCGTAGACCTTATTGACGGTGCCAGTGCCAAAAATAATCTGGAGCTGGCCCTGGGCCTCAAAGACGCCCTTGGCACCGTCGATATTCTCGAGGGCCTCCTTGTCGACCTTGGCGTTATCGGCAATCACCAGGCGCAGACGCGTGGCGCAGTGTGCGGCCGAAACAACGTTGCCAGCGCCACCGATGTTGTCGAGCACCTCTTGGGCTGATTTGCGGTAGTCCATGACTTCCCTTTCCTCCAGCGGGCGCATGTGCACCCGGTCATCTTTGATACTTACACTGTAATCGTTTTCAGTTTCATATGTATGTAATCGTTTTCACAGTAGGGTGAACGGTAGGAAATAGCCGGCGAATGGTAGTTTTACGGCAAAAACAGGCGGCTCAGAGGCAGACAGACGTGCCCAGAGTCTAGACATTCATAAGCTGATGGCCGAGCTTGAGCGTCTTGAGACCGCGCTCCCCCTCCACGCCATCGAGCGTGTCGAGCAGCATGCTGGTGGCCTCGACGCCACTGGTCAGATACCCATAATGCACAGTGGGAATGCCGCCCGTCAGCGCGCGCAAAAACGCATTGTCGCCAAAACCGCTCACGCGGTGTATGCCCTCGCCCATGCCGCGAACCTCATCGATGGCACGCAGCGCGCCCGCCGCCATGGTATCGGTCGCGCAGGCGATAAACGAAACATCGGGTACTTCGCCCAGCAGCTCGCGCGACGCACGATAGCCGGAATCGAGGGTAAAGGACCCGCGGCGAATCAGCTCGGGATCGAGCACAACACCCGCGGCGCCCAGACCAGCTTCAAAACCACGACGACGGTCGTAACCGGCGGCACGGTCTTCCTCGGTAACTCCAATATAGGCAATCTTGCCGTCCACACGGCCCGCAAGCGCATGGCCCAGTTCAAAGGCAGCCTCGAAATCGTCATGGTAGACGCAAGCCGCGCCCTCGACGTTTTGGCCGATCAGCACAATGGGCACGTGGCAAGACGCAATGGCCGCACGATGTTCGTCGGTGATCATGGTCGCCACGAGTACAATGCCATCGACCGGGTGATTTTGGAATAAATCGAGGTACTCGAGCTCGCGATCAGGGGCGTTGTCGGTATTGGCAAGCAGCATCTGGTAGCCACGGCGACCGAGCACCTGGCCAATGCCGGCGGTAATGCGGCTAACGGATTCCGAGTTAATCTTGGGCACGATGACGCCGATGAGTTTGGTGGAGCCGGTGCGCAGCGCGCGAGCCTGGCTGGACCGCACGTATCCGGTCAGCTCAATCGCCTGCTTAATGCGCGCGGCCTTATCCGCCGAGATATATCCACCGTTGAGGTAGCGCGAGACGGCGGCACTCGAAACGCCGGCCAGCTCGGCCACATCTTTCATCTTTACCACAAGCACCCCTGTCATTGAAATCGCTTACACAATGATACCTGTTCGTTCCGGCGTTCTGACGAACGCCGGACTGCTCGACGCTGCGCGGGCATCTGCCGGGCGATCTGCCGCTCAAACCGTCGCTCGCGTACATGAAGTACGCGTCGCTCCTCTTTCGTGGCACCTCGCCACGGCAGCTGCCCGCTCGCTGACGTACGCTCGACCAGGAGCGCCCCTCTTTGTGCAATTTGCTCGCTAGGGTTCTAACCGTGATACTCGCCGTTGTATTGGATGAGCGTCAGGTCCTCCACGCCGTCGAGCGCACGAATGGCGTCCGCATAGGGCATGTCAACGCCGTCCGAGAACACCTCCACGGCCATCTCGACCTTGTCACCGCGCATGGTCTTGGACTTCACCGTAAACTTGGTGCGGCCAAAGGCACGCACAATGTCGTCACCCGTGGTCTGACCCGTATAGTGGATAACCATCATGTACACGCGCGCCTTGTCCTGGTGCGTAGCGAAGCCGGCGATCATCACGACGATCACCACTGCCGCAAGCCCTACGAGCGCGTACATGCCGGCGCCCGCTGTGATACCCGTGGTAATGGACCAAAACAGATACAACAGGTCGAGCGGATCCTTGACCGCCGTTCGGTAACGGACGATAGACAGAGCACCAACCATACCGAGCGAGATGACCACGTTGGTCGAGATCGCGAGCGTCACCATGCAGGTGAGCACGCACATGCCCACAAGCGTCACGGCAAAGCTGCGCGAGTACACCACGCCGGTAAAAAAGCGCTTGTACACGTAGTAGATCAGGATGCCCATGGCGAGCGCCACGAGCAGCGACAGGCCGATCTTGGCAGGGTCGACCTGGCCAAACGCCTCCAAGACGGAGTTCTTAAAAAAGTCCCTGGTGCTCATGGTCTAAATATCCCCTCGGTTCTCAAAATCCGATTCCCAGTAATTAAAACCGCGCAGGTAGGCGGTCTTTTCGTAACACAGGCAGTACTTGGAAACCGCCGTGAGCTCGGCCGCACCCGGCGGCACCAAATCGCGCACCAGCTGCGGGCAAAACTCGGTAAACTTGACCTCCATCACTAGTTTGCCGGGCTCCAAGACCGGCAGCGCGGGCAAGGTCGCATCAAAGATATCGAAGCTTCCCACCGCGGCGCGCACGTTCATGTCAAACGTAACGCGCACGGTGCCCTCGTCCATCACCCACGGCTCGCGCTCGTAGTCCACGATGGTGCGCGGGCGCATCATGTTGCAGATGCACTCGATATAGAACTCACGGCAGAGCTGATGCGGGCTGCGCAGCAAAAAGTCATAGTCGCCGGCGAGGACCTGCTCAAACTCGTCGCGGGTGAGCGGCGCATCCTCCTTGTAGATCCAGCTGCCGTACTTCTTTTTACGCTCGAGCTTAATCACCTTGTCGCTGCCGTTATAGATGCGCACGCGATACTTTTTGCGCATCAGGATACCGGCGTCTTTTTCCTCGTAGGCCGAGTTGCAGTAGTCGTCAAAATACAGGCTGCGGATGGTGTAACCGCCCGCCCGCGCATGCTTGTCCAGCTTAAAGACCGGCGACATGCGACAGGCAAGCGCGGCGTGCTCGCCCTCGTTAATGAGGTACTTGAGCTCGTGGCGGTAACGCTCCTGCGTGGTTCGCGCGGGCGGAGCCGCCAGACGCTCAAGCAGCGCGCTAGCCCTCCTCATACGTGTCCTCCACGACCTTGCCGCCATCTTGCACGTAGAAGCACTTCATGCCGTACTGCTTGCCGTCGTCGGTCACGTAATAGTCAAACGCATCTTGCGTATAGCCGTCGGAGTTGGTGGCGCGCACACGCACAAAATATTGGCCGGCATCGGGCGCATCGCAGGTCACCTCGGGCAGCAGCACGTCCTCGGCCTTAAAGACCACGTCGCTTATGGCATAGTCGCGCGCAAGCTCCACGGTATAGCGGATGTCGCGCGCCTTAAAGTCGTAGGACGCATCCCAATTGATGCGCAGCTTACCGTTATCGATCTGCGGCACGCCAATGTAGAACGGCATGGGCTTCTTATAGCTCTCGCGATAGCTCTTGTAGTTCTCCTCAATCTCGGAGGGGATGGCCGCGGCGATCTGCTCGTATTCGTCCTTGGTCACGGGCAGGTTATCGAGGTCGGGCGCAGCAAAGACGAGCGGCTCCGTGACCTCACGATAATGCTCGACCATCTTGCTCAGACGCTCTTCGGTCAAATACGAGCGCAGGTCCTTGACGGCGCTATCGAGTTCGCTGCGGAACGACTTGCTGCGCAGCGCGCGGTTAAATAGCACGTTGCCCCAGTAGTTGCTCACGCCGCGCTCCCAGCTCGCATAATCCGAGAATCCGGTCAGGCTCAGCTCAAGCTTGCGCAGCATGCCGTCGTTGTCCCAATCCAGGATGTACCAAACCTTGGAGTTAAGCGGGCTGTACAGATAGCAGTTACGATTCTGCGTATCGCAATTACCCGTCAAGATCTGAAACGCCATCCAATAGACCAGGTTCTCGGTATCGAAGTAGGTGTCGAGCACGTCGTCGATCTTTTGCGTATCGTCGTTGAGCGCATCGAGCATCTCGATCAACTTGGTATGGTCCGAATCGCCCTTAATCTCGAGCATGCCCTCAAACGCCGTCTGGTTATAGTCGGGGTCATCGGCGAGCTTAATGGTGTCTTCGAAGCGATGGAAATCGAAGCTGTTCACCTTATAGAGATGCCCGCTCTTATCCAGACCGTGGGCCTTGAGCGCCGTCTTGTTGAGCTGCTCAACCTGCGTAAACAGACCGTAGTCCCCAAAGGTGTCGTTAGTTTTTTCGGTCTGGTCGCACACCCATAAGTGCACAAACTGCGTGCGCAGGCCCATCATCTGGGGAATGCCACGAATCAGATCGTAGGCCATCTTGTTACGAAAGCGCATGCCCTCGCCCATGTGCTTGTTAAGCGCAATCGCACGTTGCTGGCGCCACGTGCCCTTGCCCTTTTTGAGCTCCACCTTGTAGTTCTTTTGCGTATAGGTACTCGACGTCTGACCGCGCACCTGCACCGTGGCGTTGGGCGCCTCCTCGCCATAGCCCACTTCGCCAGCAACGGGACCCTTATCATCGCCAGGCTGCAGCAGGCCCATAACCTGATAGCGCGTCACGCCCATGTCGGCATAGTCGTAGACCGAGTACGTATTGATCTCGGCCCAGCTGTGGTCCGTGTTCTCGGAGCTATTGCCGCGCGAGACCGTCAGGTACATGGTCACAATGCCCGAGTCGTCGTAAACCTCGTACAGCTCGTCCTTGTCGCGAAGATGCTTGATCTCGCTAGACGCATCGGCCTTTTTAATCTTGTCCTGCTTCTTGGTCTTTTTTGTCGAGGAGTCTTCCTGCACCGAGCAGCCCGAAAGCAGCAACGTGCCGGCAGCCGCCTCAATCAAGCGGCGGCGCGATATCATCCTATCGGTCATCAGGACCTCCCCAATGGTTGCGATATACACGAACCACCGTGCGCTCAAACGCGCCATGCGGCTCGCCCTCTAGACGCAGCTCCTCGTAGCGCCGCTCGGCACGGTCGAGCAGGCGGCCCAGCTCGGTAAACCAGCCCACCTTGTCGGTCGCCGCAATGGGCTGCTGGCTCAGGATACGATACGGCAAGTTGTCAGTATAGGTATCGAGCCGCAGCAGTGCCACGATAAAAAACACCGCCGCACCCAACAAAAAGCCAAAGCCGTAAAACTGCTGCGGAAAAAACAGCGAGACGACGGTCGCCAGCCCGGCCACGCCGGCAAACAGGCCCGATGCCAGCACCGCGCCCTTGTAGTCGGTAAAGTACAGCAAGATGAGCATCACCGTATTGCTCACGGCATACAGGCCATAGGCCACGCATAACGTGCGAAAATACCCGTGCATAAGGTTGTTAAAGCCCAGCGGCAGGGCCGAGAGCACCGTGGTCTCGAGCGAGATCACCGCCGCCGTCACAAACAGCTGTTTGAGCGCACAAAAGCGCAGTTCGCGATTGAGCGTAGCGAGCATCTCCTCCTCGGCCACCATAATGTCGCCCACCACGCCACCGTCGTTGAACAGGCTGTAATAGTCGCGGTAACGCGGATAAAAATTCACCTCGACCGACACCACAAAGTTGACGGTCGTGACCAGAATGGTCAAAAACGCAAGCAACGCCGGCACATCATGATAGGGCGCGCCGTAAAACAGGCCCTTGACCTGCACGCCAATGGGGCCGGCCCAAATAATTACCAGATGTGCAAAGAGTCCCAGGTTGGTAAACAGGCCCGTGAGTGCCAGCGGCATAAACTGATCGAGCCAGCGCAAAAAGAGCCAGGGGCTGCGGTCGCTCTGAGGAAAATACCGGTACAGCAGCACCACGTCCCAAGCGAGCATCACACCGTAGCCCAGGGCGATCGAGGCCAGCAGGCCCTCGACCGGCGGCAGCCCCAGTGCCAGCGCGGCCAAGGCACACAGGCACGCCACGCCAATGGCCGCGGCAAAGCTGCACAGAATACCCCGGTAGTCCTTAATAGCGGTGAGATAGCTCATGCCGTTCCAGTTGACGATCATAATGTTGAACAGCCACAGGCACAGCAGCCCCTGCAGTAGCGTGGCGCCCGAGAACAGCAAAAATACGCCGTAGAGCACCGTGCCCGCAACGAGCATGATGGCGTTGGAGCCCCAAAACGAGGGCAAGACCTCTTCTTCGCGCTCGGCAAACAGCATGTCCGCCAAAAAGCGCGTGACGGGCATGGAGAAAAAGCTCGTGAGCGTAAGCGACGCCAGAAGCGTATAGGTCACCATGCACACCAGCAGATCCTGGTTGGCGCGGCCCACGTCCCACAGACCGCACAGCACCAAAATGCCCACCTGCAACAGTACGCCCAGCAGCATGGGGCCCGTGCACACGATGCCGGCGTAGCCATAGGCGCGCATCGTGGCAAACAGACCCTTGCGCTTAAACAGGCGCTTGAGCTCAAAACCGATTCCGGCCACCGGCTACACCTCCTTCTTGGGCAAATTGAACGCGCGAGCCGTCTCGTCGTACAGCGCACGATAGTTGGCGAGCATCTGCTCGTGTAGGTAGTAGGTCGCCACGCGACGCTGGCCGCGCTCCCCCATTTCCAGACGGCGGGCACGGCTCGCGCACATGCGCTCCATGGCATCGGCCAGACCCTTGCGATACATGGGCGGGCTCACATATCCGGCAACGCCAAAGTCGTCGCCGGGGGCGCCCTCGAGCAGCTCGCGGCAGCAGCCGACCTCGGTCGTCACGCAGGGGCGACGCGCGCCCAGCGATTCCAACACGCTCAACGGCTGGCCCTCCGAGATGCTCGTCAAAATGGTAAAGTCGAGCTTTTCCATGTACTCGACCACGTTGACGCGGCCGGTAAAGATCAAGTCACGCACGCCCAATGTCTCCACTAGCGCATGGCACTCGGCGCCATATTCCTCGTCGTCCACGCCACCCATAATATGCAGGCGCACGTGCGGCAGGCGCTCGTGCAACTCAAAGAAGGCATAGATCATGGTCTTGACGTCCTTGATGGGCGCCAGACGCACCACCGCGCCAATGTCCACCCAGCCGTCATCGGGCTTTAAGGGAATGTCCTTAAAGCGATCGAACTGAATGCCGTTGGGGATAACCAGGCATTTTTCTGCATCGCAACCCATGTCGATCTGCGTTTTGCGCGCGTTGTGGAACAAACTCGTCACACGAAAAGCGCGACGGTAGATTTCCTCCGAAAGCAGGTAGAAAAAGCGGATCCAACGGTCCTTAAACGAGGGCACCACCCAGTCGGCGCGAATGATCTCCTCCTCGCGCTCGCGGGTATAGATGCCATGTTCGGTCAGCAGCACCGGCGCATGGCGAACGCTTGAGCCCAGGCAGGCGAGCAGGCCACCATAGCCGGTCGAGATGGCGTGGTACACATCGGCCACCGGCACCTCGCTGCCCAACAGGTAGAGCACGGGAAGCAACATGGAGCGCATGGTGTGGAATGCGTCGGCAAAAGGCGTGTAGGGGTACTCGGCAAGGCACACGTCGCGGAAGATATCCATAAACGTGCGGCTCTGCAAAAACGAGAGCGGATGTACGCGACGGCGCTGGAAGATATCGAACAGCGCGTCCCAGTCCGGATTGGAGAGCGACACCAGACGGCGTAGCGCCTCGCGCTCACGGTCGTTAAAACTGGCTTCGTGCTGCTCGCCCGAAAGCCACAGGGCATCGTCCAGGAACACCTCGTGCACCTCGACCACGTTGCTGGGCAGCTCGTAGACAAATTTGCCGCGGTCGGCAGCATGCGCGCCAATCACCCACAGCACGAACTCGTGCTCGGGCATGGCCT
This sequence comes from uncultured Collinsella sp., assembly GCA_902491765.1. Classification (GTDB taxonomy): domain Bacteria; phylum Actinomycetota; class Coriobacteriia; order Coriobacteriales; family Coriobacteriaceae; genus Collinsella. The sequence continues at coordinate 158,032 of CABUIY010000001.1, forward strand.
GGATATAGCCATGCATCCAGGTAGATACGCCGCCGTGCACATAGGGGTAGCAACCCTCGAGTACCAAGCAGATTCTCATCTGTCGCCACCCTCCTTGCGCTCGATCGTCAGGGTCTTATCATTTGCCTTGAGCAGATACAGATTGCCCGTAAGGTGCGTTAGTTCGCCACCCGTCACCGCACCTGGCTCGCCATTATTGGCGCGGAACATGAGCCACGCCTCGTCGTGGAAATTGCCCAGACTGAGCGTCCAGGCATCCGCGCTGGTATCCATGCCCACCGTCACCGACGAAAAGCGCTGGATGGCGCCCGAGCATTCCGAGCCGGTCTGGCGACGCAGGCCGGGCGCAAACTTGGTAAGCCAGTCCAGGTAGTCGGTCAGGCCGCCCTTGTAGACCTCCCAGCCCTCCGTAGCGCCGCGATCGGGGTCCAAAAGGTCGTCCGGGTGCATAAAGTGCGTGCTTACGTAGTGCATGTTGAGCTCGGATACGGCAGCCAGGCGCATATAGGAATCGCCGACCATGCCGCCCGAGACAATGCGCGGCTGCTCCACAATGCCATCGCTCGCCACGCCAAACTCCTGCACGTAGGGCAGGTCGGTGCCGTCCTCAAAGTACGTACTGGCAATAGTCTTAATGCGCGGAACGTCGGTGCCGATAAGCTTGCGTGCACGGGCCGAAAGGATATTTGACGGCGGCACGTAAACCGAGCCGTGCGCGTTGGGCAGCACCTCATCTTGGAAGGCGATAAGCTCGTTGAGCGATGCGACGAGCGTTTCCTTGTTCTTCCAGGTCTTGTAGTCATACAGCGTGCCATAGTCGGTATCCCAGAGCGCCAGAGGCTGATGGTTGTAGCCGTGAAAGCCCAGCTCTCCGCCCATCTGCAGCAGCATGCCGCCAAAGTAGCGGAACTGCGTGGTATCGGCCTGTCGCGCGGGCTCAGTCTGGTTGACCGCGTCCTCGTAGTTTTCGATCATCACGCCGGTATAGCGAATGCCGTATTTTTGCGCGAGCTTTTGCAGATCGGGCCACCAGACCTTGGTGTAAAAATCGGCAATGGAAAGGCCGTAGTCACGCTTGATATAAGTACCATCGCCCGAGGGCACGGGGCTAGGAAAGTCGTCCAAAAAGAACACGGCGCTGTTGATGACCGGATAGGCCGTGGTATCACCCAGCAAGCTTATGGCCGAAGCATAGAACCCACGCATGACCTTGTCGTAGATGCCAATGTTGCACACCACGGTGTGACCACTGCCGCAATCGTTAGACCAAATGAGCGGCGTGCCCGCGTCACCGGTCTTTGCCCAGACGCGCGCCGTTTCGCGCAATGAAACCGAAAGTGAAGAATCGAAGGGATCCGAGAACTCGTAGCTCTCTCCCCCTCCCAGCATAAAGTCCTCACTCGGAACGATACTTTCGGCTGTCGCATAGTCATATCCGGCCGATTCGATCCCAAGCTTGGAAGCAATAGCCTGCAGGCAGTTCGAGTTATCTGGCGTCATGCCCAGCATGAGTGAGCCGCCCGCACTCACCCAACTCATCAGATCGGTCAGATGCGTACCCAGTCCGTCAAGCGAGGGCATAAGCACAATCACGCGATCAAACGACGTGAGCGATGGGATCGCGTCCGCACCGTCGGTGGCAATATCAACATCGCGATGGGCAATCTTCATGTCCAGCAAAATCTGGTCGAACTGGTCTTTAACGTCGTCGACGCTATCTTGGTCCGAGTCGGTAATGACCAGGCACGTGGGCTTTTGGCCAAAGATTGCCGAGGAGGCAGGCACCGCATCGTTGGCGGCAAGCATCCCCAGCTTATGCTGGCCCGCACTGTACTGCACGCCGGCACGCTCCACCAGCAGCACGGCGGCCATGGCAATAAAGACCGCCCACACCACGAGGAGTCCCATCCAACGAAAGCGGCCTGCACGGTCGCGGATATGTTGCGCCACACTCATCTGGCCTCCTCCCCGTCGCGCCAAAACGCCAACTTTTCGCGGTTGTCGGCGCTCAAATACACATGCTGCTTGTCAATCGCATCGATCACACGGTGAACCTCGTCACCATCGCGGCGCATCACGGCAAGGCGCAGGCAAAGCATCCAAACCTCCTGCTCCTCGGGCACGTCGAGCACCAACTGATCGGTCACGGCCTGCGCCTCGTCGATCTGTCCGACATCGGCCAGCGCCGTCGCGTATCGAATGCGCAGCTCAAGGGTATCCTCGCGCTCGCAGCGACGCGCAAGCAGGCGCGCGTACTGTTGGCGCTGAATCTGAGCCACGCGACCCTCAGCCAAGCCCGAGTCCAAGTATTCACCAAGAAAATCACAGTATTCGTTGAGGTTTTGCGCGCTCGGGTCCGTCTTAAAGGCACGCTCCAGCTGCTGCAGTTTAAGGTCGGACTCCTTGGAGATCTGCGCCACCGCCGTCGCGGCATAGTGCGCCACCTCAACGTCGTCGTTAAGCTTAGCCGCCTGCAGCTGCGCCAGGTACGCGTCGGGCTCCTCGGTGAGCATAGAGAGCATTAGGCGGCGCCGGTATGCCGGGTCGTTGACGATGAGCGCCTCCTCGAGCGGGACCACGCTTACATCGGTGTCACGGTCGTGCACCAGGATGCTGCGATGCAGGTCGTCGTTGAAGCGCAGCGACTCCAGCGCAGACTCTTTCAGCCCCTCGCCAAACACCGCGCTGCGGACCGATAGCAGAACCACCAGCAACGGGCCCCACAGCGGCACCAACACTATCACAGCCAGCATGTGCCCGCGCACCGGCAGCAGGCCCAACTTCATGAGCGTCCACAGCATCAGGCAAGCCAGCGCATGAATCAGCAGCAAGACGGCAGCAACGACAAGCGAGATCAAGCGGCACCCCCCTCACCGTCACCGGTGTAAGAGATGTGCTGCAGCAGCGCCACGATGTCCTCGCCATCGACGGGCTCCACCGCAATCTGCTTTGCGCTCAGGCGCTCGCGGATAATGGGCAGATCGCACGCCTTTGCCTGGCGCATAAGCAGGTAGAGCACGTCGCCGTCGACCAAGCCCGCCGCGTCGCTCTCGCGGATTGCCGACCCGATTGCGCCCACCAGCTCGCCGACAGGCTCCATGCCCGGTACCACGCGCAGGAGCAAAAAACTCCCCATCTTGCTATCTGCGAGCGCCTGCTCCGCCGCGAGCTCTTGGCCAAAGGCAGCCTGCTTGAGCACGCAAGTGCCGTCAACGCAGCGTTTATCCTGCGCCACCGCCTCATAGTCAAAGGCACGGCCCAGCGCGCTTTCGACCAGCCCGCACAAGATGCGGAACAGGTTTTGAAAATAGAGAGTCATTTGGTTTTCGGCCGCACGACGCACAAAGATCAACACGGCGGGTGCCCCGTCGCGCTCGATCGTGTATCCAAACATGGGAAGCCCCGGCGTCAGCTCGCGGTTCACCCACAGGTTCGAACGGCCCCCGTCGCCCAAAAGAGGTGCAAGCTGCTCAAGCGTGAGCGAGCGTGCGGCATCTTCGGCAATCGCGGGACTTGCTGCCACCAGGCGTGCAAATGCCCCGCCCGAAACATGGTAGATCGCCACCGAATCGTTCTCGAGGATCTCGCCCAGAAGCTCGCAGCACTTGCGATAGATGTCGCGAGGGTTGAGTACGTCGAGCTCCTGCGTCACGGCAAAGATCTTGCCAAAGCTGTCGTGGCGACCCACGATCTGGCGCCTGTACGCGCGCTTGTCCTCGATCGCGTCGTGGTAGAGCTGCGTAAGGAACGTATTGCGGTTGCGCACGAGCTCGTTTTGATCGCGCTCCGCCCTAATGGCTTCGCTGTTGCGCAGCTGCACATAGCCGCACACGGCACCCACCACAAAGTACGCAATAAACGGTAGCCAGTTGGACGGCTCGTAGAACAGACCCTGGAAGGTATAGCCGTACTGAGTAAAGTAGCTGGCTGCCAAACCCACCGACGCCAGCAGCGCCGCAACCAGGCCAAAGTCCAAGCCATACAGCGTGCCGATCAGCACCACGTAGAGCAGGCGATAATCGAGCACGTTGAGCTGGACCGATTGTGAGAACAGATGCTCCAGTACCTCGAACAGAACCCAGGCAACGCCCGTCTCTAGGCATTTAATAGGCAGCGTGCGCATCTGGATGCGGTCGATGGCGGCACGCAGCGGGTTGACCTTCTTTGCGCGGCCAACATCCCAACGCGCTTGAATGGTCGAAAGATCGCGCAGCAAGTCGTAGCGCTGAAACCAGCCATAGCGAACGCGAACGGTGTCGCTGACGGGCAGGGCATAGCCGGCAGAATCGCCATAGGCAACTGAGAGCCCAGGGAACAGCGCCTTGAGGGCCTCGCCCACCTCACCAGACGTGCGATGGAAGGTATCGGCAACGTCGAGCGTCTCAAAGGAGGCGTCCCAGCTGTCAAAGATGCGGCGTACCAGCACCGCGAGCTCCTCGGCACACAGCAGGGGAAACGCCGCGTCCTCCGCGCCCTGCAAAGCGACCGATCCGGTTAAGCAAGAATCGAACAGCGGCACAAAAAACGGATCATCCAGCGCGGCGGAGGCAGTGTACAGGAAGGGCGCGCGCAGAATCTTTGCCTGAACGCCTTCGCGCACAGCGTAGTAGCGGCAGAGGTCGTTGGCCGCGCGGGCGATAATTCCCTTGCCCGTTCGCCCCACGGCGCCGGAGGCACCCTCGGCACTCGCGGGCCCCGCTACAAACAGCAGCTGGACCCGGCGACTCATGCACGAACGAAAGACCGAGCGCAGCAGCTCGATATCGCCCACGGTATCGGTATGCGGGGTAAGGAAATTAGACAGGTAGACTACGCGGTCGAACTCGTAGGCCTGCTCCAAGTGCTGGAGGAGCTCTTTCCACGAAGCATGAGGCGACGACTCATCGTGGCGCGCTTCCGCGGCAGCGACGACCTTAACGTGGTCCCCGGGGAACGCCTTGGCGCAAAAGTCATCGTCAACATATGCGGTGTTGCCAACAACTAGCACTTCCATGGCGCATTCCTCCCCTAAAATCCACTTTTGTCCTAGTCAAACATGCGTATTTTACGCTGTCAACGCGAGCTAGAACGCCTTTAAGGCTGTTTTAAGAACTATTTTAGAGGATGTGGGGACATCGAGAGTGCTAAATGAGCGCCCAATCCGGAAGTGCGGTGAAAAACCGAGACCTGTCGACCAGACCCCAGTTTTGGGCATCCGCGACCTGCGGTTTTGTTGGCAAAAATCGGTGTGTGCTCGGCAAGTTTCGATTTTTCCCCGCACTTCCGGAGATAAGTGGCGAAGGGGACTCTTTAGAACAAACGAATACCCAAACCCCTCTTAATCGCCTTGTTCATAACGTCGTTAAGTCGCTTAGGCCAATTCGCAATAAAGAAAAGGCAGGTGCAGCATGCGCAAAATGAATCATTGTTCAGACGTTCGATCTCATTGAGCAGAAGTTCAGAATGATTGATGCCCGCCACGGTCGCAGCTAAGTCAGCCAGAGACTCGTTTGCAATTGGCATCATCTGCTCATTAGTTAACCAAAGCGACCTCAGGGCATGGACGGCAATAATGCAGGCAAATGTAAAACCATCAATACGCCCAATATCCGCAAGCGAATCTCCCCTCCTGGCAACCCAGTCCTTGTAAGATCGCTTGCCAAAAATCACATCTGAAGGAACAAGGGCGTCATCCAGAGAGAGACACTTCAAGGGATCAAAATCACGATATGCTTCAACCGATGGATAGCTCAGATATAGCTGACCCATATCAGTGCTATCGCAGTAATAGTCTTGCATTAGCTCAAGCCGTTTAAAATCGAGCCGATTGTCCTGAGGATCTAAGTCAAATATGAGCAAGGTGTCTGTAAAACTGGATTCGAGAAGCTGAGCCGCATCATCTTTATCCGAAAGAAGCTCAGCGACAAAGGGCTTAAGATCAATAGACTCGAAATCGCAACCGTATTCTTGAAAGAGCTTATCAAGAAAGTCATGAACATTGATCTCGACAGGAACAATTTGATGATCATCCGCGAGGCTAAAAGATTCAAATAAACGCCCCATCAGCTGAGGCTCGCGTTTAGCGCCTTCAACAATGAGCAGGACGTTCTTTTCAGACGCACCGTTCATGGCTACTCAAACTCTCCGGCTCGGAGGAGCTTCTCGATATTGTTGCCGAGCCTCAACTCACGATCGGTGGAATCGGCCAAGGTTCGAATACCCTCTTTTGCAGAAATTTGATAAACGCAGTCGGGCCTCATTACGCCATTCTTAACAAGCGAAGTGTTGTGGGTGGAGCACAAAATCTGACAAGAGGCCTTGGAACCAAAGAACTTCAAAAGGCTCTCAGCCATCTCAAAGTGGCAAAAAGCGTCAAACTCATCTATGAACAAAAAACTGGCCGAGTCGTTTAGCTCAAGCTCAGAGAACAACATAACCAGGGTTCTTGTACCGCTAGAACATGCCTCGACAAACGGGACGCATCGCATGGGATGATTGAAATATAGAACAGGCGAGCCGTCGGACTCTTTAATAACGATCAGGGACTCATCGACTCCAAAATTGCGAATAAATGATTCAAATTCCGCAACTTTGTTCTCGCGTATGATTTTGTCGATTACCTTTTTTGTTTCAACCCCTTTTAATCGAAAGCTGTCCATGCGAATCAGCCTCATGTGCGAGACAAATCGGCGTAATTCAGCCAAGACACCTAAAACATTAGTTGGAAGACTGCTCGTTATATAAGAAAGAAGGCTCAACGAAGCGTCGAAGAATTCAAAATTAATGCCAGCAGCACCGATTCGTTCAAGGTGGTTCTCTTCGAAAACGCCGCGTGCGTTATTGAAATCGAAAATTCGTTCCCCATCAATCGATAGGGTCTCGTGAAGCCAAGTAGTCGGAGAAGTCTTCTCATAGCAGTAATTGATTTCGCGACCGTCAAATTCAAAGACATAGGTGAACTGTGCCGTACCTCGCCCGCAATCAGCATTCAAAAACAGACGATCATCCTGGTCAGAATAATCGAATGCCTCTGGAAAGCCGAACGTAATGTCAAATAAAGCTGAACCGAAATTCGATTTACCAGACGCACTTCTGCCGATCAAAAGTGCGGTTTTCACGGTTCCGTTTTTAACGTTATTTTCTGCAAACTGGTAATCACGAGAAGCTGCAAAATTAAATGAAACCGGAGCCGAAAAATTCCTATAGCCATCAACAGTAAAACGCTTAAGCATGAGAGTCTCCTATCTCTTGCCGTAATTATATTACGGCAAGAGATAGGAGACCTGCATCAATTACGCCACTACGGGAAAAGTCATGTGAGCAGAGTCCATGCGAACCATGAATACCCGCTACGAAAGCCGCTGGAAAACAACCCTTAAACGCAAAAACCGCCTTTAGGCGGTTTCCACGGACCAAGCCGGACGTACCGTCGCAAGGCCTCATCACGGTTGGAACTGTAAGGAAAAGCCCAGTCCCAGTCAATCCTTTACCGACAAACCGTAGCGAATTAAGGCTGAGCAACAACGCATCAGTAAAGTTACATGCCGGCAGAAAAACACCCGCAATTTCGCCTTTTTCCAGCTGGGATGTAAGTTTTGACAGGCCGAATCTTACATGCAAACAAAAAAGAGGGCCGACGCATCAACCCTCTTAAGGTGTCGCCCGAAGGCTTCCACCGCAATTGACTTTATTCTAGTTGATATCCTTAGCTTGTCTACGGGCGCGTCTTTCAGCGGAGACCCCCAAGTCGAGATGCCATAAACATAGGGGATGCCCATTACAGTCTGAAATAGGC
>CABUIY010000002.1 GCA_902491765.1 uncultured Collinsella sp.
TAACAAGGTAGCCGTACCGGAAGGTGCGGCTGGATCACCTCCTTTCTAGGGAGATAAATCTTCTAGAGAGATCAACTTAACTCGAATAGAGGGCAGGAGCCCGTCCGGTGGATGTCGCCCGGAGTAAGTCCCCGCAGCACCCGGTCCCCGGGGTCGCACCCGCGTACCTTGAGAGCCGCATAGCGATAGGAGAGAGATGGAAGATCCAATTCTTCCAGACTCGATTCTTTTCTGCGATTTTAAAGACAGAATGATAGCAATCATTCATCCGATCCAAACAAGAAGAATTCACTTAATAATGAGTGAGGAGCATCTGATCGCGAGCACAGTGAAACAGACTGTGCCGCGGTATGAGATACCCGAATTGCGACATACGAGCGCTATTCATGATATCGATTAATTAGATTAATTAGCGACACGTGGATATCCCGCGGGCCCGATGCGGTCCCGCAAGATACCACGGGCGCACGGCGGATGCCTTGGCACAGGGAGCCGATGAAGGACGCGGCAAGCTGCGATAATCCCCGGCGAGGAGCACACATCCTTCGACCCGGGGGTCTCCGAATGGGCGAACCCATGCACAGCAGTGTGCATATCCCCCCGCTGAACACATAGGCGGGGGGAGGACAACCCGGGGAACTGAAACATCTAAGTACCCGGAGGAGAGGAAATCAATCTCGAGACTCCCCGAGTAGCGGCGAGCGAAAGGGGACCGATGGCCAAACCGTCGAGCGGGCATACCCGGCAGGGGTTCCGCCGACGGGGTTGCAGGGCCGCGCATCCGGGGGCTGCCGCCCCCGGGCGCAGGTCCGGCTGGGGAGCGGAACGGCATGGGAGGGCCGGCCGCAGCGGGTGACAGCCCCGTACGCGAACCCAGACCGGACGGCGCGACGCGGTCCCTGAGTAGGGCCGGGCACGTGAAACCCGGTCCGAACCTGGGTGGACCACCATCCAAGCCTGAGTACTACCCTGTGACCGATAGCGCACCAGTACCGTGAGGGAAAGGTGAAAAGCACCCCGGGAGGGGAGTGAAACAGTACCTGAAACCGTGCGCCCACGAGCAGTCGGAGCACCTTTATGGTGTGACGGCGTGCCTTTTGTAGAATGAGCCAGCGAGTCGCTGGCGCGGGGCGAGGTTAACCGAAAGGGAGCCGGAGCGAAAGCGAGCCTTAACAGGGCGACTTGAGTCCCGCGCCGCGGACGCGAAGCCGGGTGAGCTATCCGTGGGCAGGCTGAAGCGGGGGTAAGACCCCGTGGAGGGCCGAACGCACGTCGGTTGAAAACGGCGGCGATGACCTGCGGATAGGGGTGAAAGGCCAATCAAACCCGGAGATATCTCGTTCTCCCCGAAATAGCTTTAGGGCTAGCGTCGCGCGTTCACCGCCGGAGGTAGAGCACCGGATGGACGAGGGGGCTTCGCCGCCTACCGAATCCAACCGAACTCCGAATGCCGGCGGCCCAGAGCGCGGCAGTCAGAGCATGTGGGCTAAGCTGTGTGCTCGAGAGGGAAACAGCCCGGACCGCCCGCTAAGGTCCCCAAGTTCCAGCCGAGTGGCAAAGGATGTGCGTCCGCCCAGACAACCAGGATGTTGGCTTAGAAGCAGCCATGCATTCAAAGAGTGCGTAACAGCTCACTGGTCGAGTGGACATGCGCCGACAATACACGGGGCTAAGCTGGACACCGAAGCGGCGGGATTTTAATTCATTAGAATCGGTAGGGGAGCTTCCCATGGGCGGAGAAGCCGGAGGGCGACCGACGGTGGAGCGCATGGGAGTGAGAATGCTGGCATGAGTAGCGAGAGACGAGAGAGTAACTCGTCCGCCGTGAACCCGAGGTTTCCTGGGCAAGGCTAATCCTCCCAGGGTCAGTCGGGGGCTAAGGCGAGGCCGGGAGGCGTAGCCGACGCGCAGCAGGCAGACATTCCTGCACCGCGCACGCGGCGCTACGACCGACGGGGCGACGGATGGGGGTGGCTCGGCGGGGTTCTGGACGTCCCCGTGATGGAGCGCGGCCCGCGGACCAGGGAAATCCGGTCCGCAGGAGGGCGAGGCTCCGGACGAAGCGACTGAGCGAAGCGAGTGAGCCCGAGGTCCCTAGAAAAACCCCTAGGCAGGCGCGTGCGCGCCCGTACCGCAAACCGACACAGGTGGGTGGGTAGAACATACCGAGGCGATCGGGTCAACCATGGTCAAGGAACTCGGCACAATGGCCCCGTAACTTCGGGAGAAGGGGTGCCCGCGCGTACGTGAACCGGCTCGCCCGGGGAGCGGAGGCGGGCCGCAGTGGAGAGGCCCAAGCGACTGTTTACCAAAAACACAGGACTCTGCAGAAGCCGCAAGGCGACGTATAGGGTCTGACGCCTGCCCGGTGCCGGAAGGTCACGCGGAGGAGTTAGCCGTTAAGGCGAAGCCCCGAAGCCAAGCCCCGGTAAACGGCGGCCGTAACTATAACGGTCCTAAGGTAGCGAAATTCCTTGTCGGGTAAGTTCCGACCTGCACGAAAGGCGCAACGACTTGGGCGCTGTCTCGACCATGGACCCGGTGAAATTGCACTGGTCGTGAAGATGCGACTTACCCGCGGAAGGACGGAAAGACCCCGTGAACCTTCACTGCAGCTTGGCATTGGCCGCTGGTCCCGCGTGTAGAGGATAGGCAGGAGGCGAAGATCCGGAGGCGCCAGCCCCCGGGGAGCCGCCCTTGGAATACTGCCCTCGCGCGACCGGCGTCCTAACCCGAGGCCGTCAACCGGCTCGGGGACCGTGCCAGGCGGGCAGTTTGACTGGGGCGGTCGCCTCCTAAAGGGTAACGGAGGCGCGCGAAGGTCCGCTCGGGACGGTCGGCAACCGTCCTTTTGAATGCAAGAGTACAAGCGGGCTTGACTGCGAGGCCCACAAGCCGAGCAGGTGCGAAAGCAGGCTCTAGTGATCCGGCGGCCCCGAGTGGGTGGGCCGTCGCTCAACGGATAAAAGGTACTCCGGGGATAACAGGCTGATCTTGCCCAAGAGTCCACATCGACGGCAAGGTTTGGCACCTCGATGTCGGCTCATCGCATCCTGGGGCTGGAGCAGGTCCCAAGGGTACGGCTGTTCGCCGTTTAAAGCGGTACGCGAGCTGGGTTCAGAACGTCGTGAGACAGTTCGGTCCCTATCCTCCGTGGGCGCAGGAGAATCGATGGAGGCTGCCCCCAGTACGAGAGGACCGGGGTGGACGCACCTCCGGTGAACCGGTTGTCGACCAACGGCACGGCCGGGTAGCCGCGTGCGGCGCGGATAACCGCTGAAGGCATCTAAGCGGGAAGCCGTTCCAGGGATTAGTTCTCCTTCCGGTAAGGGCCCAGGTAGACTACCTGGTCGATAGACGGCAGGTGCAAGGGCGGCGACGTCCTCAGCCGAGCCGCACTAATCGCCCGAGCTCTTCCGGAACCGCACCTCGCGGCCCGCGGGACATGCGCTCAGAAGCGCGGTCCGGGCACGAGGATGCCCCCGAGTCACCTCCCCTATGCGCCATGCGGCCCCCAGGGCACGTAAGTGAGATACCCGGACACCGTAACGGTGGGCGCCGCCCACCGGTCAGCGGCCAGAGCATGGGGGGCACGCCCGGTCCCGTTCCGAACCCGGAAGCTAAGCCCCATCGCGCCGAGAGTACTGCGGGGTCAGCCCGTGGGAGGCCAGGGCGCCGCTGACCGGTGGACGGCACCGAGCCGTCGATCGACTTGAAGAAGGGGGAGGCCTCGCGGCCTCCCCCTTTTTTGCGTTTGATAGAGAGTTGTAATACAAGCACTCGCTTTCGTTTAGCTTGTCTTACTGTTTGGCTGTATTTTGAGTCCTTCTTTTGTATTTGCGCGATAATAACTCCCATTGGCGTTAGGGAGGACTTGATGTTTACCGTTTTTGTCTTGGGCAATATTGCTTCGGGTAAGTCGACTGCCTGCCGCTATCTCGAATCTCATGGCGCCATGCTTATCGATCTGGATGAGCTTGCCAAATCGCTTTATGTGCCAGGCTCCGATATCGTCAATGCTCTCGCGGAAGAATTCGGTTGGGACATTCTGGACGGGGAGGGCGGCATTCGCCGCAATGTCCTCGCTGCTCGAGCTTTCGCCTCTCCTGATACAGTTGCGCGGCTCAATGGCATCGTTCACCCGGTTCTCATCGAACAGCTGTCACTGAGGCTTCTTGATCCGGTTTGCTGCACGGTTTCGTCCCCCCGTTACCCCTTTGCGGTTGTCGAGGTTTCTGCCCCGACTGGTTTTGAGGATGCTTTTGGCCTGGCTGATGAAATTCTGGCTATCAGCGCTCCTTTAGCAGTTCGTCGTGAGCGTGCCATTCATCGTGGTATGGAGTCTTCTGATTTTGATGCGCGCTCTGCATGCCAACCTGATGAGGCTTCGCTTTGCAATCTCGCTACGACGGTAATCGATAATGCGGCAGGCGATAACTCGCTCTTTGAACAACTGGACGCATGGCTTGCGCGCCATGGCTTCGGGGATGTAGTGGATAAGGATGAGGCCGATGCCTAAGACACGTTTCTTTACGTGGTATCGCGTGGCGCCACTTGCCGTCGTGTTCGTCTTCGGCCTTATTTCGCTCGTCTACTCGTATGCCCCTGCCGCCTTCTTTAAGCCTTTGTATCCAATTGACTACGAGGCGTACGTAAAGCAATCGAGCATTTCGCACAATCTTGATCCGTATCTGGTGTGTGCTGTCATAAAGTCGGAATCGAATTGGGATCCCGAGGCTGAGTCGAATCAAGGCGCACAGGGATTGATGCAGCTGATGCCCGAGACTGCCCAGGATATGATTGCCAAGGGTCTTGTCGATGGCAGCGAGTATTCAGCCGGCGACCTTAACGATCCCGCTACGAACATCGAGTTTGGCTGTGCGTATCTTTCGTATCTTCTGACGTATTTTAACGGGTCGACTGACAGTGCCATTGCCGCCTATAACGCCGGCATGGGCAATGTCGACGGATGGGCGCAGCAGAGCACGTCGCTTCATAATGCAATCACCTTTCCCGAGACGCAGGCGTATCTGATTCGTGTCAATAATGCCTGGGTTCGCTACAAGACCCTCTATCCCGATCGGTTCGTATAGGACTATGCCTGCCGCCTGCGTATACTGCAGATATATGAGTTAGGAGTATCCATGGCGGAATTTGAAGTTGAGCGTGTTGGAGGAGAGCTCAAACGTTTTGGCGTTGAGGGCTCTGAGGTGCCGTTTGAGGTCGTGTCTCCATACGAGCCCGCTGGTTCCCAGCCTAAGGCCATTGAGTCGCTTGTGCAGGGTGTGAGGGACGGAGATCGCTATCAGGTTTTGCTGGGCGTGACTGGTTCGGGCAAGACCTTCACGATGGCTAAGACTATTGAGGCCTTGGGGAAGCCGACGCTGGTCATGGCTCCCAATAAAACGCTTGCCGCTCAGCTCGCGAGCGAGCTCAAGGAATTCTTCCCTAACAACGCCGTGGTCTATTTTGTGTCGTACTACGATTACTATCAGCCCGAGGCATATGTGCCGCAAAGCGATACGTATATCGAGAAAGACTCCTCGATTAACGAAGAGGTCGAGATGCTGCGCCATCAGGCGACGGCATCGCTGCTATCTCGACGCGATGTGATCGTCGTCGCATCGGTCTCGTGTATCTATGGCATTGGCTCCCCCGAGGACTATGCGGGCCTAGCTCCGAACGTCGACAAGAAGGTGCCGCTCGAGCGCGATGACTTTATCCATGCGCTTATCGATATCCAGTACGATCGCAATGACTATGATTTGGCACGTGGCACCTTCCGCGTGCGCGGCGATGTCGTCGACGTGTATCCGCCCTATGCCGAGCATCCGTTGCGGTTTGAGTTCTTTGGCGACGAGGTCGAGCTGATTGCCGAGATCGACGAGGTCACCGGCGAGATGCTGCGTGAGTACGAGGCCATTCCCGTGTGGCCGGCCTCGCACTACGTGACTGAGAAGCCTAAGGTCAAAGCGGCTCTGAAATCAATCAGCGTAGAGTGCGAGAAGCGTGTGGCCGAGCTCAAGGCGACTGATAAGCTGCTCGAGGCGCAGCGTCTGCAGCAGCGCACCGACTATGATCTCGAGATGCTCGAGACCATGGGTTTTTGTAACGGCATCGAGAACTACTCGCGTCATCTGGACGGTCGAAAACCGGGCGAGCCGCCGTTTACCCTGATCGATTACTTTCCTAAGGACATGCTCTGTATCATCGACGAGAGCCATGTAACGGTGCCGCAGATCCGCGGCATGCACGAAGGCGATCGCTCGCGTAAGGTGACGCTGGTGGAGCATGGTTTTCGTCTGCCTTCGGCACTCGATAACCGCCCGCTTCGTTTCGATGAGTTTGAGGCGAGGATTCCCCAGTTCATCTACGTTTCGGCCACGCCGGGCGACTATGAGCTGCGGGTTAGCCAGAACGACGTTGAGCAGATTATTCGTCCGACTGGCCTGCTCGACCCCAAGATCGATGTGCGTCCGGTTCGTGGGCAGATTGACGATCTTGAGGACGAGATTCGCGAGCGCGTGGCGCGTAAGGAGCGCGTGCTGGTGACCACGCTCACCAAGCGCATGGCCGAGGACCTGACCGACCATCTTCTTGATGCCGGCATTAAGGTCAATTACATGCACTCCGATACAGCGACGATGGACCGCGTCGAGATTCTGCGAACGCTGCGCGAGGGAAAGATTGATGTTCTCGTTGGCATCAACCTGCTCCGCGAGGGTCTAGACCTTCCCGAGGTCTCGCTGGTGGCAATTCTCGACGCTGACAAGGAAGGCTTCTTGCGTAACCGTCGTTCGTTGATTCAGACGATTGGCCGTGCGGCCCGTAATGCCGACGGCGAGGTCATCATGTATGCAGACGTTATGACCGATTCGATGAAAGAAGCCATCGAGGAGACGCAGCGCCGTCGCGAGATTCAGATGGCATATAACGAAGAGCATGGCATTGTGCCCAAGACGGTCCGCAAGGCCATTAACGACATTTCGAGCTTTATTGCCGAGGCCGAAAAGACTGTGGGCTCGAAGGGACGCTCGAGAGGCAATTCGCTGGGTCACGGTGCGTTCTATACACCCGACGAAAACGGCGAGGGCGCCGCGCCGGAGACGGCAGCACCCGAGCAAACGCTTGCCGAGCAGTTGGAAGGGCTACCGCATGACGAGCTCGTGCGGATCGTCGAGACCATGGAGGAAGACATGCGTAACGCTTCCGCCGCCATGGACTTTGAGGAGGCGGCGCGTCTGCGCGATGCCGTCGTTCAGATTCGGGCGATGCTTGAGGGCGCATCTGAGGACGAAACGATTGAGCGTTTGCGTTCGCAGGCTCGCAAGGGCTCTACCTTTGCTTCGGGCAGAAAACGCCAGGGTGCACGATTCAGGAAGTAGTGAACAGGCCCCGAGTTCCCTGTGGAGCTCGGGGCCTGTGTCGTTCGGACGCGAGAGTTCGTGCACTAGAGGTCTGCTATCAGCGCCTCAGCGCAACGGATGCCGTCGGTGGCGGCACTCATGATGCCGCCGGCATATCCGGCACCCTCGCCGCAAGGGTAAAGGCCCGGGGTCGACGTGGCGTGGCATGTTCGATCGCGGGTGACGGTGACCGGGGAGCTCGAGCGTGTCTCCACGCCAGTGAGGACCGCATCGGGGCGGTCATAGCCGCGCAGTTTCTTACCGAGCAGGGGGATTCCCAAACGAAGCGATTCGACGATATGCTGCGGGAGGGCATCGTCGATCGCCGTCCAGGTCACGCCAAGTGGATAGGTTGGTTTTACCTTTCCGGGTGCCGTGCTGGCGCGTCTAGCAAGGAAATCTCCGACGAGCTGTGCCGGCGCGTTCCAGTTAGAGCCACCCAGGCGATAGGCGGCTCGCTCGCAGGCGCGCTGGAGCTCAATGCCTGCGAGCGGATCATCGCCGGGAAGGTCGTCGGGTGTGACGTTGACGAGTAGGGCGGCATTTGCGTTACGCCCGTCGCGGGCATTGAGGCTGGCACCGTTGACGCACAGATGGCCCTGCTCGGAAGAAGCCGCGACAACCTGTCCGCCGGGGCACATGCAAAATGAGAACACGCTGCGGCCGTTGGGGAGATGGGCGACAAGCTTGTAGGGGGCTGCTCTGAGTGCCGGGTGCCCCGCCGAGGGGCCATATTGGGCACGGTCGATGTCGCGCTGTGGATGCTCGATGCGCACGCCCATGGCAAAGGTCTTTTGCGCGAGGGCAACGTTATGTTCTTTGAGAAGCTCGAATACGTCGCGGGCGGAATGGCCGCAGGCGAGAATGAGGTGCTTTGTGGCGATTGTCTCGCTTGTGGTTTCTTGGGGCGGTTGGACATCGATGCCGGTGATGGCGCCAGATCCATCGGTTCGAATATCGACGAGCTTTGTTCGATAGCGGACGGTTCCACCGAGCCGCTCGATGCGCTGAGAAATGTTGGTGACGACGGTGGGGAGGATGTCGGAGCCAATGTGCGGCTTGGCGTCCCACAGGATGTCACGAGGTGAGCCCGCTTCGACGAAGGTCTCAAGAATCAGTCGATGGGCGGGATTCTTGGTTCCCGTGTTGAGCTTGCCGTCCGAGAAGGTCCCTGCGCCGCCCAGGCCAAATTGGATATTGCTTTCGGGGTCGAGGATACGCTCCTTAAGAAAGAGATCAATCGCTTCCGAGCGGCGAAGCGCGGTGTCGCCGCGCTCGATGAGCAGGGGTTTAAGGCCCGCTTCGGCAAGGGTCAGGGCGGCGAAGAGACCGGCGCAACCGGCGCCGACAACGACGGGACGCCCCTTGGGTGCATTCGGGACAGGGTTGGGGAATGAAGGAGCCTCGCCGTCTACCATGCGGATGCGCGAGCGGTCGCGCTCGGCGACGCGGTCGACCACCTCCTGCTCGAGTCGGGAGCTTGTCAACTCAACTCGAAAGCTCAAAATAAAATGGACATCTCGCTTTTTACGGGCGTCGATTGACTTGCGATGGAGCTCAATGGCTTTAATCTGGGAATCCTCGCATCGCAGGGCTCGTTTGACGGCGCGTCTGCCAATAGCAAGGCAGGCGGCTTCGTCGCCTGCCTCATCGAGTGACGCGTGGACTTGGGTGATTTCGATCATCGAGGTCTCCTTAGATGCAAGAAAGAGGCCGCCCGGTGTCCCAGACGGCCCGAATGCGTTTTGATTATAGACTGCGCGGCTATAGGCTGCTTGCAGCGCGAATACCCGAGATCCAAGCCCACGCAAGGTTGAAACCGCCGCAATCGGCATCGATGTCGAGCGCCTCGCCACAGATGTAAAGTGGGGCGCCTGCCGCGTTGCTCACGCAGAGGTTGGGAGCTGAGACGCTCTCGATGGGCACGCCGCCGCGCGTGACCTGAGCCGAACGCTCCTCTGTCGTTCCCTCGACGAGCATCTTAAAGTGCTTGAGGATTGAGACCAGATGGATGACGTCGTGCGACCCGGGGTGGCACTGTTCGAATGCGGTGCAGACAACGTGAGAGAACTGCGGGGCGAGCATGCCGTCGAGCCAGCGGGGGTCGCGGGGTGAAAAGCCGCCGAGCAACGCAACTCGCTGGCTGAGCATATCGAGCAACTCGTCTTTGGAGAGGTCGGGGAAAACGTCGAGCAGAATCGTGTCGCCGCGCTGGACGCGACGGGAGAGGTTAAAGGCGGCAACGCCCGAGATGCCAAAGGTTCGGAAGAGCACTTCGCCGTCTTCGCGCCAGAGCTCCTCGTGATTGCGGGTGAGCGTCAAACGGGCGCGGACGCGCAGGCCATCCAGCGTCTTGAGCGCAGTCTGGTCGCCGAAGACCGATGCCGACACGGGGCAGAGGACGGGGCGCTGCGGTGTGAGGGAAAGATTGAACGTCTTCGCGATGTCGGCGGGGCTGCCGCCCGTAGCGATAATTACGGCCTTTGCCTGCAGCGTCTCGTTCTTGCGAGGGGTGTCGGCGAGCGCCTTCCGAAGTGAGCGGACCTCCGTTTTTCGGTCGTCGTGCTTTTTTGCCTTGAGTGCTCGCGCAGGACGGTCTATTTGGAGTGTCCAGCCCTCGGGGGCTTTGAATGCCGAGGCAACGTTTGCTCCACAGATCAAGGTGATACCCAGGTGATTGCAAGCGTTGAGAAGCGCATCGCGCACCGATTCGGCACGAAGGGAGCGCGGATACAGCCGGCCCTCCTCGGAGGTCGTCATGATGCCCAGCGAGGAGAAGAAACTGCCGAGCTCTTGCTCGGGCCGGGGACTCATGACGGATTCGACGAATGCGGGGTGGTTGTACCGCTGGAAATCAATTGATTCGTTGGAAAGGTTGCAGCGGCCGTTGCCGGTCGCAAGGAGTTTAAGGCCGCAGGCAACATCGCGCTCAACGATGCAGACGCTTTTGCCTGCGCGTGCGGCCGTAATGGCGGCGGCGAGACCCGAGGCCCCGCCGCCGATCACCAAGACGTCATAGGAGGCGTTTGTGTTCACTTAGGCCTCGGCGGTCTCGTGCGGGGCAATGGCCTCGACGGCGGAGACGGCCTGGGGCAGCATACCGTCGGGCAATGCGGTCTCAACCTCGCCCTTATCGCAAGCCTCGGCGAGTGCCGGATTGATGGGAAGCTGCCCTAGGATCTCGAGGTTGTAGCGCTCGGCGACCTCGGGGAGCTTGCTCTTGCCAAAGACTTCAATCTTCTTGCCGCAATCGGGGCACTCGATATAGCTCATGTTTTCGACGATTCCCAGAATGGGAACGTTCATCTTCTCGGCCATGTTGACCGCCTTGGCGACGATCATCGAGACTAGATCTTGCGGGCTCGTGACGATGACGATGCCATCGACGGGCAGCGACTGGAAGACAGTGAGGGCAACGTCGCCCGTTCCCGGAGGCATGTCGACCAGCAGGTAGTCGATGGGGCCCCATGAGGTTTCGCTCCAGAACTGCCTGATGGCACCCGCGATAACCGGACCGCGCCAGAGGACGGGGTCGGTTTCGTTTTGGAGCAGCAGGTTAGAGCTCATAACCTTGACGCCGTGCTCGGAGATTTCGGGCAGCATAAGGTTGCCGAGAGCATGGACGTGACGTCCGCTCATGCCGAACATCTTAGGGATAGAGGGGCCGGTAATATCGGCATCGAGGACGCCGACCTTGTGACCGTGGCGGGCAAGCTCGGTGGCGATGGCGCCGGTGACGAATGACTTGCCGACGCCGCCCTTACCGGAAAGCACGGCGATAACGCGCTTGACCTCGGACAGCGTATTCTCCTCAAATTGCGACGGCGACGTTTGCCCGCCGGCTGCCTGTGCGTGCTCGCAACCCATGTTTGACTCCTTTGTATATGTTGGGGCCTGAGCCCCGCGGTGTGACACGAGCGTCATTGTACCCTCGTTTGCGAGCGGGAGTCATTTGCGATGCATTTGGGCCGAGCGTGCTTGCAATACGATGGACCCAAGCGAATGGGCGGGCTTACTGAACTTTGCTGGCGAACTCGAGGTATTGCATGCGCTGCAGCTTGTCGATCGTCGAGGTGTAGGGGCTGTCTTCAGATTCCAAGTCGTAGCGCAGCCCGTCGGCACCGAGATAGCCAGCGACATTGATGGTGGGCACATCTGACCTTGTTGCAAGCAGGGCCTTTTGATAGTCGGTGAGCGGGGCGCCGATCTTATTAAGGGTAATGGCTGCAATCTCGTTTGCCCCGACGGTGTCGTAGACGTTGAGCTCGGTATTGCCGGCGATTTCATAGTTAGCCCAGACGAAATAGGTCGACTGATAGACACGGTAAGCGTGGCTTGCCGTGTCTTCCTGAGGGTACAGCTCGTCGTTGAGAGTCGTTGCGGCGCTCGGCTGATGGTCGCCAAAAAAGACAAGAACAACCGGTCTGCCGATATTGCGGAGCTCGTTGATAAAGTACTCGAGGTCCCGGTCGGATGCGTTGATGCAGGTGAGATAGGTGTTGAGCGCGCTATTGGCGCCCTCACTGGCTCCCTCGACCCAATAGTTTGTCAGCTCTTCGGCGGGAACGGTGCCATAGTCGTAGCCGCCGTGATTTTGCATCGTGACGTCAAAGATGAACTGCGGCGCTTCGTCGGTTCTAAGCAGGTCGAGTATCTTGTCGTAGGTGGCGTAGTCGCATACGCCGGCATGGTAACAGGGCGCACCTTCGAAATCGCCGATTGAAAGAAAGTCTCCAAAGCCCAACTGCTGATAGATTTTATCTCGATGGTAGTTGACGGGGTTTTGCGGGTGCATAGCGGTAGCGGTATACCCAAGCTCTTTAAGGTCCTTTGCCAGGCTGTTGACGCCATTCATCTGATACAGCTGATAGGGGATCTTGCCTAATCCGACAAAGGCCGTTGTCGCTCCGGTCAAAAATTCGAATTCGGAGTTTGCCGTTCCGCCACCGGTGACCGAAGCGAGCATGGTGCCGCGAACAAGTGTGTCGGGAAGCGAGTTGTAGAATGCGGGGCCGGTGTACCCGGCCGCCTGGAGCTGCTCAAAGCACGAAAGGTCGCTAAAACTCTCGTTCATGACGGCAACAATCGTTGGCTTGATTTCATTGAACTGGGCAACGGCAGCCGCGCGCTGCTCGCTCGAGCCATACGTGCTGTCGTAGGCGGCGGCGAGCTCCTGCTCGATGCTCTGCGCCTCATCGGGCGTATAGTCTTCGGGCTTCTCAATGGGCAACTCGTTGACCATTTCGGTGAACGAAGTGATAAAACCCTGAGACGCATATGTGGTGATGGGCTGCCAACGGTCAAATCCAAAATCCAGCGCCTGCTCCAAGTCGATGCTGGAAAAGCCCGAAAGCCCCACAACGGTCACTAGCAGAAAAGCGCAGAGGTTAGCGGCGATTGCGGGGAAGACATGGGTGGACGTACGGAGCTTTCGCGGTCGGATAAGCGAAAGAAGCCCCAGGGAAATCTCCAGCAGGGCGAGAGAGGTTACGATTCCGGCGGTAAAGGTAAACTCGTATCCCTCGCTCACCTCCATTGCGGTGCCAAGGGCCAAGATATCGCTTGGCAGGATGGCTTCGCCTTTAAACGTTATGACGAAGTGCTCGGCAATGCCAAGGATGCAACAGATGATGGGCACGAGGGTCATGACGCCTCCATGACGCTGTCCCAGCAAATAAAGGGAGAGTAGAACCGTCGCGAGCAGCCCGACGGAAAACCCGAATGAGTTGGCGGGAATGCGATAGAACGTTTCGTTGCAGGCAATTTCGAGTGAAACGAACGAGAGCGCTGAAACAGCGGCGATGACAAGGATGTCACGGCAAATACAGGCAACCGTTCCCGTCGCAAGATCGGTTTGGTCGATAAGTCCCGAAACCAAGGGCTCGACAAGAAGTATGACGGCGGCAGCACCGAGTGCCGAATAAGAAAGGACCCATAGGGAACTGTCCTCATTTACGAGCAATTGATTCGTAATCCATGCAGCTACCATGCCGAGCGGGATGAGGAGCGTCGCGCACCAAAGGGCGCGAAAAACAGGCGGCTGTTCCTTTCGTTTGACTGAAACGCATATGCGTGCGATGACAGCGGCCACGATAAGGACGGCGATGAATATGGGCAGATTGGCCATGTCACTCGAAGTGATTTCAAGGGGAATATCTTCGGTCATGGACGTTCCTCTGTTACAGCAAATTAAGTTCATTATTAGATTACTGTAACCTTTTCCCGGCATTTCGAGAAACAAAGCACCCGATACGCAAAGCAAAAGGTCTGCGAATCTTGTATTACGAACATCTGTGCGCGTCGAGTGCGCTAAACTCATCGTCAGTGTGATTTGAAGTTGTAGGAGGCAAGGAGCTTCCATGTCTGATTCTTCTATCGTTATTCGCGGCGCGCGCGAGCATAACCTGCGCGATATCGATGTTTCCATTCCGCGTGACCAGCTCGTGGTCATAACCGGTCTTTCCGGATCGGGCAAGAGCTCACTGGCGTTCGATACCATCTATGCCGAGGGCCAGCGCCGTTACGTCGAGAGCCTTTCGAGCTATGCGCGTCAGTTTTTGGGCCAGATGGACAAGCCCGATCTGGACTCGATTGACGGTCTGTCGCCGGCTGTGTCGATCGATCAGAAGACGACGTCCAAAAACCCACGCTCGACGGTGGGCACCGTAACCGAGATTTATGACTATCTGCGTCTGCTGTTTGCTCGCGTGGGAACGCCGCACTGTCCTGAGTGCGGTCGTGTCATTGAGCGTCAGACGACCGATCAGGTCGCCGACAAGGTGCTGGCGGCGGGGGAGGGCCGCCGCGCGTTTGTGTTGGCGCCGGTGGTTCGTGGACGCAAGGGCGAATACGCCAAGCTGTTTGAGGACCTGCGTGCGGAGGGCTTTAGCCGTGTGCGCGTCGACGGCGAGGTGCGCTCGCTTGACGACCCTATCGACCTGGACAAGAAGTTCAAACACGACATTGAGGTCGTGGTTGACCGTATCGTGATTCGAGAGAACTCCCTGGGTCGCATTGCCGAGTCCGTTGAGCAGGCGACGGCACTGGCGCACGGTAACGTGAGCGTGTACATGCTGCCCGACCGCGACGCTCCCGAGGGAACCGAGGGCGAGCTGCTGGAGTATTCGCTGGCGCTGGCGTGCCCGGAGCACGGGCATTCCATCGACGACCTACAGCCGCGCGATTTCTCGTTCAACGCGCCCTATGGTGCATGTCCCGAGTGCGACGGCCTGGGCTTTAAAAAGACAGTCGATGCCGAGGCACTGATTGAAGACCCCTCAAAGTCGATTGCCGACGGAGTCTTTGGCAGCCTGTTCGGCAATTCCAACTATTATCCGCAGATTTTTGCCGCGGTCTGCAAACACTTTAAGGTGAGTGCCGATACGCCATGGGAGGACCTGCCCCCGCGGGTGCGTCGTGCGTTTTTGGATGGCATGGGCGACACGAAGATTTCGGTCGACTATCAAAAGCTCGATGGGCGTCGCAGCCAGTGGGACACTAAGTTCTCGGGTGTGCGCAACATCCTGTACGAGCGCTACAACGAGACGACGAACGAGAACACCAGGACTCGCTTGGAGAAATACATTCGCGAAGAGCCATGCTCGAGCTGTCATGGTGCTCGCCTGCGTCCCGAGATGCTTGCCGTCACCGTGGGCGGCAAGTCCATTTACGACGTCTGCTGCCTGTCGTGTCGTGAGTCGCTCGAGTTTTTTGAGGGCCTGGAGCTTACCGAGCGTCAGCAGTTTATCGGCGGTCGCATCGTCAAGGAAATCCTGGAGCGCCTTCGTTTTCTGGTCGATGTCGGACTCGACTATCTGACGCTCGATCGCGCCTCGGCGACGCTTTCCGGCGGTGAGGCACAGCGCATTCGCCTGGCAACGCAGATCGGCGCCGGCCTCATGGGCGTTCTGTACATTCTGGACGAGCCGTCGATCGGCCTTCACCAACGCGACAACGAGCGCCTGATCAAGACGCTCGAGCGCTTGCGCGATATCGGTAATACCGTTATCGTCGTCGAGCACGACGAAGATACTATTCGCGCTGCCGACTACGTGATCGATATGGGTCCCGGCGCGGGCGTTAACGGCGGACACGTGGTCGCCGCGGGAACGCCTGCCGATATCATGGCGTGCCCCGATTCCATGACGGGTGCTTATTTGACCGGCAAGCGGATGATCCGCGTGCCCGATGAGCGCCGCAAGCCCGGCCGCGGCTGTCTTAAGATCACGGGCGCCCGCGCTAACAACCTCAAAAACGTTACCGCCAAGATTGAGTTCGGTACGCTCA
This sequence comes from uncultured Collinsella sp., assembly GCA_902491765.1. Taxonomy (GTDB): domain Bacteria; phylum Actinomycetota; class Coriobacteriia; order Coriobacteriales; family Coriobacteriaceae; genus Collinsella. The sequence continues at coordinate 15,693 of CABUIY010000002.1, forward strand.
CAGTCGTTACCGGTGTTTCGGGATCGGGCAAGAGCTCCCTGGTCACCGATACGATTGCGCCCGCGCTTACGAATGCCATCCATCGTTCGACGCGTCCCGTGGGGCCGTACAAGAAGATTGAGGGCATCGAGTGCATCGATAAGGTAATCGATATCGACCAGTCGCCGATCGGTCGCACGCCGCGTTCGAACCCTGCGACCTATATTGGCTTGTGGGATGATCTGCGTGCGCTATTTGCAAGCACGCCGGAGTCGAAGGCGCGCGGCTACTCGCCGGGACGTTTCTCCTTTAACGTAAGCGGCGGTCGCTGCGAGGCGTGCAAGGGCGATGGCCAGATCAAGATCGAGATGCACTTCCTTCCCGATATCTATGTCCCCTGTGAGGTATGTGGCGGCAAGCGTTATAACCGCGAGACACTCGAGGTTACCTACCGCGGCAAGACGATCTCGGACGTGCTCGACATGAGTGTCACCGAAGCACTGGCTTTCTTTGGGAATATCCCGCAGATTAAGCGCAAACTGCAGACCCTATATGACGTGGGTCTGGGCTACGTGAGCTTGGGCCAGCCCGCTACGACGCTTTCGGGCGGCGAGGCGCAGCGCGTGAAGCTCGCCAAGGAGCTTCATCGTCGTCAGACAGGTAAGACGTTCTACATTTTGGACGAGCCTACAACCGGCCTTCATTTTGAGGATGTTCGCCAGCTGCTCGACGTTTTGCAGCGCCTGGTCGATGCGGGCAACACGGTTCTGGTGATCGAGCACAACCTTGATGTCATCAAGGTTGCCGACCGCCTGATCGATATGGGCCCCGAAGGCGGCAATGGCGGCGGAACCGTCGTGGTCTCAGGCACGCCGGAGCAAGTCGCGGCATGTTCGCAGAGCTACACGGGCAAGTTCTTGGCGCCGCTGCTCAAGCGTGACCGTGAGCGTCAGGCGCAGCTCGACGTACAGTAAAGAGACGTTGTAGTACCGAAGCGCCACCGATTCCTTCTGATTCGGTGGCGCTTCTGTGTGTCGAGATGGCATATGCGGCGGAATTGGCCCTATACTTGATCCTTGCGTCGCTCTGCGAGGGAAAGGATGTGCCATGGCAAAGGCTGTTAAGACGCCGAAAACCAATGCGATGCGCGAGCTGGAAAGCGCCGGCATCTCCTATGTTCTCCATACGTACGAAGACGATGGCGATGAATCGTCAGGTCTGGGCGTCGCGATTTCCGAGCAGCTTGGCGAGGAGCCCGGTCAGGGATTTAAGACCCTGGTCTGCACGACGCCGTCCAACGACCATGTCGTGTGCTGTATCCCTGTTGCCGACGAGCTCGATCTAAAGTCCGCCGCGCGTGCCGCGGGGGAGAAGTCCTTGGCCATGATGCATGTGAAGGATTTGCTTGCGGCGACTGGCTACGTTCGCGGCGGCTGCAGCCCGGTCGGTATGAAAAAACGCTACCGGACGCTCATTGATGAGACATGTGTCCTTTGGGATACCATTTTTATTTCGGGAGGCAAGCGTGGTTATCAGCTCGAGCTTGCACCCGATGATTTAATTGCATTTTGCGGGGCGACGGTTGCCGCGATTACGAGAGAGGACTGAGCGATGCCGCAGGAAGAATTGAAGCGCGGAGCTCATTTTGCAAAAGAATCTGCGCCTCAGACACCCTCATCCGAAGCTTCTTCGTCGCGAGATGACACTGACGACATGGGCTCGTCGGACTACTCCACGGTTGGTCGTTCCGCCGGGCTTATGACCATCCTGACCATCGTGTCTCGCGTCACCGGTTTTATCCGCACGTGGGCAATGGCGGCCGCTATCGGCATGTCGCTACTCTCGTCCTCCTATCAGGTCGCCAACAACCTGCCCAATATGCTCTACGAACTCGTGATGGGTGGCATGCTCGTGACGGCGTTTTTGCCCGTGTACATGGGCGTGAGGCGTGAGCAGGGTCGCGAGGCCTCGAACGAGTACGTGGGCAACCTGCTTGGCATTCTGCTTTTGGTGCTGGGTGGCATTTCGTTGCTGGGGACCGTGTTCGCCCCGGGCTTTATCTGGACGCAATCGTTCCTTTCGGGTGACGGCGGCAGCATGGATACCGCTGCGTTCATGTTCCGTTTCTTTGCCATCCAGATTCTCTTTTATGGTTTGGGCTCGGTGTTCTCGGGCGTTCTCAACGCACACCGCGACTACTTCTGGTCGACGTTTGCCCCGGTCCTCAACAATGTGATCGTCATTGCGAGCTTTATGGGTTTTGCGCCCGTGTCCGCACAGTTTGGCGAACGTGCCGGCATCATCTTGATTGCGGCCGGTACGACCCTCGGTGTCTTTGTTCAGATGGCATGTCAGATTCCCGCGCTTGGCAAGCACGGCGTGCATCCCCATATCCATATCGACTTTAAGGACCCCGCGCTGCGCCAGACGATTGCGCTCGGTATCCCGACGCTGCTCGCCACGGTGTGCATGTTTGTCTCGACTTCTATCACCAACGCTGCCGCGCTGGTGGTCCAGCCCGAGACGGGTCCTTCCGTCATCGCCTATGCGCGCCTGTGGTACACGCTGCCCTACGCGCTGATTGCCGCCTCGCTTTCGACGGCGCTCTATACCGAGCTCTCTCATGACGCACAGGAGAAGGATTACGACAGCGTTCGCACGGGCATTTCGCGTGGCGTCGCCCAGATGCTGTTCTTCCTGATTCCGTTCGCACTGTACCTGATTGTCTTCGCACGTCCGCTCAACATGATTTACTGTGCCGGCAAGTTCGATGAATCCGGCGTGGCGCTGGTGTCCGAGTACCTTGTCTACCTGGCGCTCTCGCTGCCGCTCTACGGCGTGGTCGTGTTGATGCAGAAGAGCTTCTCTGCCTTGCTCGACATGAAGCCCTATAGTCGCTATTGCCTGTATTCCGCCATCGGCCAGGCTGGCTCGGTTCTGCTGTTTGGCGTTGTGCTGGGCTTCGGTATGCCGGCAATCGCGCTTTCGTATGTCGTCGACTACGTGATCTTGGTCGGTTGTTCGCTGTGGTGGCTGCGTCGTCGTCTGCGTGGTCTTCAGGTCAAATCTATCCTGCATGGCGGTTTCTTTGGCCTTTTGCTCGGTGGCCTGGGTGCTGCCGCAGGCGCCGGCGTCATGTGGGCGCTTGAGCACTTTGTCGGCGCACTTGGCGGCTCGATTCTGATTACTCTTGGCTACGTTTGCGTTGCCGGTGTCGTCTCGCTTGCTGTTACCTTTGGCCTTGCCGTCGTCCTTAAGATGCCCGAGGTCTCGGCGCTGCTTCGTCGCAAGTAGGTGCGTGTGGCCGGTCACGACAACATTCCAACACTCGCCGAGCAGGTTTCGCGCGTTCCCACGCAGCCCGGATGCTACCTTTGGAAGGATGCCAAGGGCGATGTCATCTACGTTGGCAAGGCGAAAAACCTGCGCGCCCGCATGCGTCAATACGTGACACTGCAGGATGAGCGTCAAAAGATCCCGCTGATGATGCAGCTGGTGGCGAGCTTTGACTACATCGTTGTCGAAACCGAGCATGAGGCGCTTGTACTCGAGCGCAACCTGATCGGCCAGTACCATCCGTACTTTAACGTCGACCTCAAGGATGACAAGAGCTACCCCTTTATCGCCATTACAAAGGGCGACCTGTATCCCGCGATCAAATACACGCGTGAGCGTCATAAGCCGGGAACGCGCTATTTTGGACCCTATACCGATAGCCGTGCGGCACGTGAGACGATAGATACGCTGCGCAAGGTTATCCCCATCTGCTCTGCATCCTGTGCGGAGTGGCGTCGTTGTCGCCGTACCATCGAGTCCCACAAGGGCGAGGAAGACATCGTCAATATGATTTGCGCACAAAACGGGCGTCCCTGCTTTGACTACCATGTCGGGCGCGGCCCGGGTGCGTGTGTCGGCGCGATTTCCCCGGCAGACTATGCCAAGAACGTCAAGCGTGTCGAGCGCTTTTTGTCGGGCCATCGCAAGGATGTCGTCGATGAGCTGACCTCCGAGATGACGGATGCCGCCGAGGCGCTCGACTTTGAGCGCGCGGCACGCGTCAAACGTCGTTTGGAGGTCATCAGGGGTCTGGACGATCGTCAGCAAGTCGTTTTTCCCTCCAGTGTCGATATCGATGTCATCGGGTTCTATCGCGAGGAGACCATCTCCGCCGCTTGCGTCTTCGTCGTTCGCGAGGGCCGAACAGTTCGCACCTGCGAGTTCATTCTCGACAAGGGTCTTGATGTTGACGAGGAAGAGCTCCAGTCGGGCTTTCTTAAGCGCTATTACGACGAGACGGCTGATATTCCAGCTGAGGTCAACCTTTCCGTCGAGCTTGAGGATGCGGAGGCGCTGGGGGAGTGGCTTGCGGGCAAGCGTGAGCGTTCCTGCCATCTCCATAGGCCGCAGCGTGGCGAAAAGCACCGTCTGCTCGATATGGCATCCAAAAATGCGCGCCATGCCCTCATGCGCTACATGATGCGAACGGGGTACGCTGACGACCGCACCAATCAAGCGCTCCTGGAGCTCGAAAGTGCGTTGGCGCTGCCATCGCCGCCGTTGCGTATCGAGTGCTTCGATATCTCGACGCTGCACGGAACCTTTACCGTCGCCTCGATGGTGGTGTTTACCAACGGACGCGCCGACAAGAGCCAGTACCGTCGTTTTAAAATTCAGGCCGAATTGGACGAGGCAAACGACTTCGTGTCGATGTCCGAGGTTTTGGGACGACGCTATGCTCCCGAGCGCATGGCCGACGAGCGCTTTGGATCGCGCCCCGATTTGCTCGTTGTCGATGGCGGTAAGCCGCAATTGACCGCTGCGATCAAGCAACTTGAGGCTCTTGGGCTCGATATACCAGTTTGTGGCTTGGCAAAGGCCGATGAGGAGGTTTTCGTGCCTTGGGACGAGACTCCAGTCGTGCTTCCGACCGGGTCCGCGTCGCTCTATCTAATCAAACAGGTGCGCGATGAGTCCCACCGATTTGCCATCACGTTCCACCGTGAGTTGCGCGATAAAGCCATGACGGTTTCGGTACTCGATGACGTTCCGGGCGTGGGACCCACCAGAAAACGTGCCCTTATGCGCCATTTTGGCTCGATGAAGCGTTTGCGCGCGGCGAGCGAGCAAGAGATCGCGGAAGTTCGTGGCATACCTGCTGATGTTGCCAAGGCGGTCCACGAGGCGCTCGTTGCATGGAATGCCGAGCGCGCCGAGGCGGCGGCTGGCCATTCCGATAGCTAAACACGAGCCTAAACAACTGATATACATGATTGCGCGATTTTCAACCATTTATTTCGCCATGATTGCCTGCTGGTTTCGGGTTTTATTAACGCTAAAACGTTTGACTAACCCAAGCGAAAACCCTGCTATCCTGCGGGTTGACGAAGACTGATATCTCACCTTGCCGATACATACTGTCTTGCGAATCGTTTGTCAACGAATTCGGTGAACGGTAGTAAATACCGTTCAAGCGTATGTATGTATCGGTCGCCGAGCGCGGCACCTCAGTTGGGTTCGTCGGTAGGTAAGGTATATATCGTCCGCAAGTTGCGCGGGGGCACGTCTAGGTGCTCCCGAGTAAGATTCTCTATTGATAGGAGAAGACATGGCCATCATCAACAAGGGTATGTCCAGGCGTTCGTTCCTCGGCCTCACCGGCAGCGTCGCTGCTGTCGCAGGGCTTGGTCTCACCGGCTGCGGTGGCAGCTCTAGCGACGAGGGTTCCGCTTCCGGTTCCACCGATTCCGCCAACCGTGGCGGCGGCGTGATCACCGCTGGTTCCGCTTACGCTCCGTCCAGCTTCGATCCCGCCAGCACCGGCTCCGCTGTGGGCCTGGGTGCTAACTGGCACGTCGTCGAGGGCCTCTACGGCATCGATTACCACGACTACAGCACCTTCAACGAGCTCGCCACCGACGATCCCAAGTCTGTGGACGACACCACTTTCGAGGTCACCATCCGCAAGGGCGCCAAGTTCTCCGATGGCACCGAGGTCACCGCTGACGATGTCGTTGCCTCCTACACCGCTTGCGCCGCTTCCGCTACCTACGCTCCGTTCTTCCAGCCCTTCGAGTCCATCGAGGCCAAGGACGCCAGCACCGTGACGGTCAAGACCAAGGTCCCCAACTTCTCCCTGCTCAAGGATCGTCTGGCCATCGTCCGCGTTACCCCGGCCACCCAGACCGAGGAGGATCGCGCCAAGCAGCCGATCGGCTCCGGCCCCTGGATGTACGACTCTATCTCCGATACCGAGATCACCCTGGTTCCCAACCCCGAGTACAACGGTGAGTATGCTGCCGAGGATAAGAAGATCCAGTACAGCATCCTGACCGACCCCACCGCTCGCGTTACCGCTCAGCAGGAGGGCTCCACGCTCGTTATGGAGCTCGTTACCGCTGACGCCGTCGACCAGCTCGAGAGCGCCGGCTGCAAGATCGATAACGTTCAGGGTTTCGGCACCCGCTTCATCATGTTCAACGTCGCCAAGGAGCCTTGGAACAACGTCAAGGTCCGTCAGGCTGTCATGTATGCGCTCGACACCGAGAAGATGGTCAGCAACACCTTCGCCGGCCTTGCCACCGCTGCCAGCTGCTACCTGCCCAAGAGCTTCACCAACTATCATGAGGCCTCCACGGTGTACAAGACCGACGCCAAGAAGGCTAAGAAGCTCATTGAGGAGTCTGGCATCACCCCGGGTGCCATCACCCTGCGCACCACCGACAACGAGCAGATTAAGGGCATGGCCGCCCAGGTCAAGAACGACCTCGACGCTCTCGGCTTCGATGTGACCATCCAGACCGATACCTCGCCGGCCACCTACGCTGCCATCGACGGCGGCGAGGCCTACGATATCCTCCTTGCCCCTGGCGATCCTTCCTGCTTCGGCGCCGACCCCGACCTACTGCTCAACTGGTGGTACGGCGACAACGTCTGGATGCAGACCCGTTGCCCGTGGAAGGAGTCCGCTGAGTGGCAGAAGCTCCACGGCCTCATGGATGAGGCTCTTGCCGCCGAGGGCGACGAGCAGCAGAAGAAGTGGAACGAGTGCTTCGACATCATTGCCGACAACGCCGTTCTGTACCCCGTTGTCCATGTCAAGACCGTCTCCGCTTCCTGGGACGATCCGTCCACTGCGCCCAACGGCGAGGCCCTCGATGGCTTCAAGGGCATCGGCACGACGAGCATGTCCTTCAGGGGCGTTGCGACCGTCAAGGCGTAAGACTCGCTTGAGTCTGTATGCAGGATGTCGGTCGTTGGGACCGTATCCTCATAGTTGAAACAAAGACCCGGGCGGCAACGATGTCGCTCGGGTCTTGTAATGAGTATCCGTACTCATATACCAGTTGGTCCTACCGACAAAAGAAAGGGGAGAGAACGTGAACAACTTGCTACGTTTGATTGGAAGGCGTCTTGTGGCGCTGCCGATCATGGCATTGGGCGTCACCGTCCTGGTGTTCTTCCTTATGTCGTTCTCCAAGACCGACCCCGCCTACACGGCGTTGGGTGACGGTGCCTCGCCCGAGGCGGTTGCCGAGTACCATGAGAAGTATGGTCTGGACGACCCCTGGCCCGTGCGCTACGTGCGCTATATGGGCGATCTGATCCATGGCGACATGGGCACCTATGGTGCTGCTCGCAACTCCGTTGCCAAGCGCATCTCCACGGCCCTGCCCGTCACGATGCAGCTGACCTTCATCGGTCTTGCCATCGGTGCGGTCGTTTCGTTTTTGCTCGGCGTCATCGCGGCACTGTATCGCGACAAATGGCCGGACCAAGTGATCCGCGTCTTTTCCATCGCCGGCTTGGCAACCCCGTCGTTCTGGCTTGCCGTTCTGTTGATCCTGCTGTTCTCTTCCTACCTTAAGGTGCTCCCGGCATCGGGTGCTCTGCCTCACTTCACCACGAATCCGGTTGGCTATCTGGGACGTATGATCATGCCCGCTATCGCCTTGGCATTTCCGCTGACGGGCCAGATGACTCGTATCGTGCGTACCGCCATGGTCGAGGAGCTCGACAAGGATTATGTCCGTATGGCTCGCGGCGCCGGCGTTCCCGAGAAGGTCGTCGTCGGCATCAACGTTCTTCGCAATGCGCTGATCACCCCGGTCACCACCCTCGGTCTTAAGATCGGTTACCTCATGGGCGGCGCCGTCGTCATCGAGGTTATCTTCAACCTCCCCGGCATGGGCACCGCGATTCTGCAGGGCGTTCAGGGCAACGAGGCGAACCTGGTTCAGGGCGTCGTCATCGTCGTTGCTCTTGCCTTCATCATCATCAACATCGTGGTTGACATGCTCTACCTGCTCATCAACCCGCGCATCAGGACGGTGTAGATTATGGTAAAGATTCGAGAGAAGCAAACCGAGCAGCTCGAGAAGGCTGCCTCCAAGGGGCTCAAGCTCGGTGGCTGGAAGAAGATGACGCTGTCTTCTAAGATTGCCGCCGTCGTGCTGGTGCTGGTCGCCCTGACTGCGATTCTGGCGCCCCTTCTTGCCCCCTATAGCCCGGTCGAGATCTTTACGGCTCGCCAGGCTCCCGGCAACGGATTTATCTTCGGTACCGACGATAAGGGTCGCGACATTCTGTCGCGTATGCTCTACGGTGGTCGTTACTCGCTGATTATCGGCTTTGGCGCCACCGCCATGGCTCTGGTCTGCGGCTCGGTCGTGGGCGCCCTTGCAGCGGTTTCGCGCAAGGCCGTCTCCGAGACGATCATGCGTATCTTGGACATCATCATGTCCATCCCGGGCATCGCCCTCGCGGCCGTCTTCGTCTCCATCCTGGGCAACTCCGTGCCGTCGATCATCTTCGCCATCGGCTTTATGTACACTCCGCAGATTGCCCGTATCGTACGCGCCAATATCGTGTCCGAGTACGGCGAGGACTATGTCCGCGCGGTCATCGTTTCCGGCGCCAAGGCTCCGTGGATTTTGATCAAGCATGTTCTGCGTAACTGCATCGCCCCGATCATGGTCTTCACCGTTACCCTGGTCGCCGACGCCATCATCTTCGAGGCCTCGCTGACCTTCATCGGCGCTGGTATCCAGGAGCCCACCGCTACCTGGGGCAACATCCTCGCCGACGCCCGCGGCGGCGTGCTCGCCGGCCGTTGGTGGCAGGCGCTGTTCCCGGGCCTGGCCATCATGATCACCTGCCTGGCGCTCAACATCCTTTCCGAGGGCATTACCGACGCCATGGCCGCTGCTCCCTCCGCCGCCCTGGATCCTACCGATTCCTCCAAGCGTCGCGAGGCCGATCTGCTGGTCTCCGACCCCGTTCGCGCCTACAAGGAGCAGGCCCAGTCCCTCGCCGCTCGCCTTGGCGCCCTGCGCGATGTCGAGCTCAAGCGTGACGATCGCCACGTGCCCGACGAGTCCGTTGAGCCGATTCTCTCGGTCCGTGACTTCTGCATCCAGTTTGAGCATCACGGCGATATCAACGTCGTCGACCATGTCAACTTTGACGTTCGTCCTGGTCAGACCATGGGCCTGGTGGGCGAGTCCGGTTGCGGTAAGTCCATCACCACGCTGGCCATCATGGGCCTGACCGACGATGACGAGCATCTTTCCGGCGAGGTCCTCTGGGAGGGCCGTGACCTGCTCAAGATGAGCAAGAAGGAGTGGTTCGGCCTGCGCGGTACCGATATCGCTATGGTCTATCAGGATGCCCTGTCCTCACTCAACCCCTCCATGCTCATCTCTGCCCAGATGAAGCAGCTCACCAAGCGCGGCGGAACCCGCAGCGCCGAGGAGCTCCTGGAGCTCGTCGGCCTCGATCCCAAGCGCACGCTCGAGAGCTATCCGCATGAGCTCTCCGGCGGCCAGCGTCAGCGTGTCCTGATCGCTATGGCCCTTACCCGCGACCCCAAGCTGGTCATCTGCGACGAGCCCACGACCGCTCTGGACGTTACCGTTCAGAAGCAGGTCATCAAGCTGCTCAACGATCTTCAGGCCAAGCTCGGCTTTGCCATGATCTTCGTTTCGCACGACCTGGCGCTGGTCGCCGAGGTCGCCCACAACATCACGGTTATGTACGCTGGCCAGGTTATCGAGCAGGCGCCCACCAAGGAGCTGCTCACTAACCCGATCCACGAGTACACCCGCGGTCTTCTGGGTTCCGTTCTGTCCATCGAGAGCGGTTCGGGCCGCCTGCACCAGGTGCCCGGCGCCGTTCCGAGTCCGCGCGATTTCCCCAAGGGCGATCGCTTCGCGCCCCGCTCGAGCCATCCGCGTATTGGCCTGGACACCCGTCCGGTCTTCAAGCGCGTGCCCGGCACCGAGCACTTCTATTCCGAGCTCCCCGACGAGGTGCTCAAGGCAAATGGTTTGACCCCTCACGCGGAGGTGATGTAGATGAGCGAGACCGCAGTCAACGGCGTCGATCCGATCATCTTCCTTGATGACGTCCACGTCACCTTTAGGACCCGTACCGGCTCGATTCTGCACCCCAACCTGGTTCACGCCGTCCAGGGTGTAACGATTAAGCTCATGCCCGGTCAGACGATCGGCATCGTCGGCGAGTCCGGTTGCGGTAAGTCCACCACCGCTAACGTCATGTGCGGCCTGCAGGCCCCCACGAGCGGCAAGGTCTACTTTAAGGGCAAGGACGTTACCAAACGTACCGCCGAGGACCGTCGCCACATGGGTCGCGTCATCTCGGTCGTGTTCCAGAACCCGGCCACGGCGCTCAACCCCCGCATGGTCGTTCGCGAGCAGCTGCTCGACCCCATGCGCGTCCACAACCTGGGTACCGAGGCCGAGCAGGAGAAGCGCGTCAAGGAACTCTTGGAGCTCACCGGTCTGCCCAGCTCCGCTGCCGAGGTTCTTCCCGGCCAGCTTTCGGGCGGCCAGCGTCAGCGCGTCGCAATTGCCCGTGCCCTGTCGCTGAACCCCGATGCCATCATCGCCGACGAGCCCACCTCGGCTCTGGACGTTTCGGTTCGCGCGCAGATTCTGAACCTGCTGACCGACCTTAAGAAGGAGCTCGGCCTGGCCATGGTGTTCATCAGCCATGACATCCAGACGGTCCGCTATATCTCTGACGACATCATCGTTATGAATGGCGGCAAGATCGTCGAGCAGGGCGAGGCCAAGCAGGTCTTCCAGCACCCCCAGGACCCCTACACCAAGATGCTGCTCGGCGCTGCGCCGTCGCTGCTGCACCCCAAGCTCGGCGAGTAGCCTCTCGCTTTCCCTCCCGTGCGCCCGGTTCCCTTGCCGGGCGCACCTCCGTTGCGATTTCGAAAGGTTGGGTTCACGAGCCATGCCAAGTGCTCAGGAGCTACAACATCAATTTGGTGAATATCGAGGCGCCATGCCCCGTCCATCAGATTTCGATCTCTTTTGGAAGGATCGCATGGCCGAGGCCGACGCCGTCGGGCTTGACTATGCGATCGAGGCGGCATCGGTCGCCGATGCCGCGACCTGCCAGCTTTTCGACCTCTGGTATACCGGCATGTGTGGCGCCCGCCTGCATGCCAAGTATCTCAAGCCGGTTTCGGACGATCCCGTGCCGCTGGTGTTACAGTTCCACGGCTATCCGGGTGCAAGCCGCAGCTGGTTCGAGCAGGCGTCGTTTGCGGGCATGGGCATGGCACTCATCGCCCTCGACTGCCCCGGCCAGGGTGGCCCCTCCGAGGATATTGGTGGATTTGAAGGCACAACGGTCGCGGGCCATATTGTCGCCGGTATCGACGGCGACCCGGCCAACCTCTACTTTGTTCGCCTACATCAGGATATCCGCATTCTGTGCCGTATCGTTCGCGAGCTCGAGGGCATCGATCTTACCCGCGTGTATGTGAACGGCGCATCGCAGGGTGGCGGTTTGGGTATTGCGACCTGCGCGCTTAACAGCGAGCTTATCAATCGCGCCGCCATCCTCTATCCCTTCTTATCGGATTTCCGCCTGGTTTGGGATCTGGACGCCGACGATATTGCCTACGAGGGTCTGCGCTATTGGTCGCGCTGGTTTGACGAGGACTCGACTCGTATTGAGGAGGCCTATGCCAAGCTGGCGTACTTCGATTCCAAGAACTTTGCTCCCATGGTCAAATGCCCCGTGCTGTTTGGCACGGGCACAGCCGATATCGTCTGTCCGCCGGCGACGCAGTTTGCGGTCTACAACAACCTGGCCTGCGAGAAGCGACACGAGTTCTTTGAGGGCTTTGGCCACGAGGAGATTCAGGACTTTGATGATCTGATCATTCCGTTTTTCTGCGAGGGAGGGGAGGCTCATGTCTAAATGCGAGAGCAATGTTGACGAGCTGATTGTCCCCGGACTCGTGGGAATTCCTGGAACGGTTTCGTCAAGGCTCGCAGAATATCGGGACTGGCGCGGTGATGTCCAAGCAGATGTTTCTGATTTAGAGACATGCGCTTCGAATCTTGAGATTCAAGGCCTGGCCATTACGGCGATTGACTTTGTTAACCCCTGCGCCCGTTACTCGGAGGTCTCCTTTGAGCTCGGTGACGATGCGATTCACGCTCGTTTGATCGAGCCTGTCGGTCGTGCCCGAGTATCTGAGCGCGTGCCGTTGTGCCTGATGTTCCACGACATCGATCGGCCTGTGCGCGGCTGGCATCACATGACGAGATTTGCCGCCATGGGATATGCCGTCCTCGCGCTGGATGACGATGTTGCTGGTGCGGACGACCTGCAGCAGGGGATTACCTCGCCTGCTTTTGTCAGGCGCGTCCGTTGGGGCTGCGCGTTGGCGAAGGTGGCGCGCAATCTTGATGGCATGGACCCCGACCGCATCTTTGCATGGGGCGAGGGTCTTGGCGGCGGAGTCACGCTGGCGGTTTCTGCTCTGGACGAGCGGGGCCTCGCCTGCACGGCGGTTGCCAATCCGCTTCCTGGCGGCCTCGAGGCGCTGTCGTCTCGGGTGCGCGGATCGGTGCTCATGGGCACATCGCTTATGGATACCGTGAGCGATTCCAAGGATCAGTTTGCCGTATTCAACGGTCTTGAGTGTGACCGGAGGCATATCATCTATGCAAAATACGCTCACGAGCGCATCAATGCGTTCGAAAACGAAGTCGTCGACTTTTTTAACCAAACGTTCTACTCGTGTTCTTTGGCCTAGACGGCCTGGACACTGCCAACAAGAGTGGGTGGCATAGGGCCGCCCGCCAGACAGCTAAGGAGATTCTTGTGGCAACTCAGAAATTCACCGGCGTTATCCCTCCCGTCGTTGTTCCCGATACCGAAGATCACCAGCTCGACGTTGCCTCCTTTGAGCGCAGCATCAACCGCATGATCGATGCCGGCGTCGATGGCCTGTTCTTCTTGGGATCCTCGGGCGAGGTCGTCTTCTCCACCGACGAGCGCCGTCGCCAGATTATCGCCGAGGCCGTTCGTATCGTCGACCACCGTGTGCCTGTTCTGGTCGGCATCATCGATACCGAGACCGAGCGCATGATCGAGCACGGCAAGGTCGCCCAGGAGCTGGGCGCCGATGCCCTCGTCGCCACCTGCCCGTTCTATGCCCTGCAGGGCATGACCGAGGTCGAGGAGCACTTCCGCATCCTGCACGAGGAGCTCGACCTGCCCATCTTTGCCTATGACATTCCCGTCTGCGTTCACACCAAGCTCCCCTGGAAGCTCCTTGCCAAGCTCGGCGCCGAGGGCGTTCTGGCCGGCGTCAAGGATTCCTCGGGTGATGACATCTCGTTCCGCTACCTCGTTCAGGAGAACGAGAAGAACGGCCATCCGATGAGCATTCTCACCGGCCACGAGGTTGTTGTCGACGGCGCCTACCTCGGTGGCGCCGACGGTTCCGTCCCGGGTCTCGCCAACGTTGAGCCCGAGGGCTACGTGCGTCAGTGGAAGGCCGCTCAGGCTGGTGACTGGGCTACCGTCAAGGCCGAGCAGGATCGCCTCAATGAGATTTCTCACATCTGGGATGTCACCTCGGGCGTCCAGGGCTATGCCGGTGGCGTCGGCGCCTTCAAGACCGCTATGAACCTCATGGGTATCTTCGACAGCCCGACCATGCCGCGCCCGGTGAAGGCCATGACCGGCGAGAACGTCGAGGCGATTAAGAAGGTCCTCCAGGACAACGGTCTCCTGTAAAGCTTTCCCGGGCACCCGACCTCGCCGTTCAACCGTGCGGCCATGACCCATTAGGTCAATGGCCACACGGTTTCTCGGCGATCTCGGGCATCTGGAAAACCTTTACCGCGCTGTGACGGCTAGCCTGACGGCGCATTTCCTGTAGTTGTTTATATCTTCTAAGGAGAGCGACATGGAGAACAAGTACGTTTGCTCCGTCGATATCGGCGGCACCAAGATTGCGACTGCCATTATGGAGTATCCGGCTGATGGCAGCGTGCCCCATCCGGTCTTTGAAGCTGAGGTTCCCACTGAGGCCCAAGAAGGCGGCGAGGCAGTTTTCCAGCGCATCGAGGCGTCTATTAAGGCCGCCATTGAGGCGAATCCCGATGTCGAGGTCCTTGGCGTCGGTATCGGTGCCGCCGGCGTCGTCGATCCCAAGACGGGCGCCATCGCGTATGCCAATGAGATCATGCCCGGCTGGTCCGGCGTTCAGTTGGGGCCGCGCCTGCGCGAGGACCTCGGTCTTCCCGTTGCCGTCGTAGGCGACGTGCAGGCTCATGCTCTGGGCGAGGCCCACTGGGGCGTCGGCAAGGGCAAGTTCTCCGTTTTGTGTCTTGGCATCGGTACGGGCATCGGCGGCGCATATGTCGAGAATGGCCGCGTGATGCAGGGCTTCCATGGTGCTGCCGGTCATATGGGCCACATCGAGTGCTCGGCTGCCGCCGGTATTCCCTGCGCCTGCGGGCGTTCCGGCCATCTGGAGTCGGTTGCTTCGGGCACTTCCATTGGTCGAATGTACGATGAGCGCTTTGGTCGCGTCGACCCCGGCCGTCCTTCGGTCGGTCGCGATGTGAACGACCTGTGCCGCGCGGGCGACGCAAAGGCGACCGAGGTCATCCATGATGCCGGCTTTGCGCTGGGTGCCAGCTTGGGCTCGCTCGCTAACATCCTGGACCCTGAGGTCATCGTGCTTTCGGGCGGCGTGATTCACCAAGGTCCCGATTGGCGTTCGCAGACTTGGAAGGATTCGGTGCACGAGGGCTATGCCAGCCAGGCGCTCGATCCGCTTCAGGACACGCCGATCCTCATCGGTTCTCTGGAGGGCGATGCTCCGCTCATCGGTGCCGCTGAGCATCTTCTTGCCTCGTTGAAGTAAACGTATCTTCTGTAGGAGCCTCCCGAGACAACACGCCTCGGGAGGCTGTTCTGAGAAAGGTTGCAGCCTTATGACCGTCGATCCTTTGATTCAATCCCTGAAGGGTAAGCTCGTCGTGAGCGTTCAGGCGTATATGGGCGAGCCGCTTCGTACGCCCGAGACCATGGCTCAAATGTCTCGTGCTTGCGAGCTCGGCGGCGCCGCCGCCATTCGCTGCCAGGGCCTTGCCGACATTGCCGCCATTAAGGGTCGCTGTGAGGTTCCTGTTATCGGCCTGTGGAAGGATGGGCACGAGGGCGTTTACATCACGCCGACGCTGCGTCACGCTCGCGCCTGCGTTGCTGCGGGTGCCGATATCGTGGCGATCGACGCCACCGATCGTCCGCGTCCCGACGGCAAGTCGGTCGAGGATACCTTCCGCCCGCTGCACGAGGAGGGTGTGCTCCTGATGGCGGATTGTGCCACCATCGAGGACATTCGCCGTGCGGTTGATATGGGCTTCGACCTTGTATCTACCACGCTTTCTCACGGTGTCGCTGCCATCGACTGCACCATGGCCGATGGCCCCGATCTGCCGCTCCTGCGTCAGGCGACCGAGGAATTCCCCGGTCTTCCCATCATCTGCGAGGGCCGCGTGCACACGCCCGAGGAGGCTCGCGCCGCGATCGATGCTGGCGCCTGGGCCGTTGTCGTCGGCACCGCCATCACGCACCCCACGAGTATTACGAGTTGGTTCAAGGCTGCGCTTGAGGCGTAAGACAGGCCTCGTATCCGCTCGGGGCGGTATACTCAATATAGGCAATTGACCGCGCGGGATCCGGGTTGCTGGGTCCCGCGCTTGTTTTCGGGAGGCAGCACATGCAAAAGGGAGATGCCATGGATGCGGCGGAGCGCTCGGAGCGCATCCCCGATATCGTCATCATCACCGGAATGTCCGGATCGGGCCGCACACAGGCCATGCACGTGTTCGAGGACATGGGCTATTTTTGCATCGATAACCTGCCTCCGCGTCTCATCGCCCAGCTTGCCGAGCTCGTCGGTATCAATACGGGCGTGGGCAGGCATCTCGCCGTCACCTGCGATTTGCGTAGCCAGGGACTGTTTGACGAGTTGCTCGATGCGGTCGCCGCACTCGAGGAGCGCGAGATGAGCTGCGACATCGTGTTCCTGGAGGCTTCTGACGAGGTGCTGATTCGTCGCTACAGCGAAAATCGCCGCCGTCATCCCATTGCCAAGCCGGGGGAGACTACGGCCGATGCCATTCAGCGCGAGCGCCTTCAGCTTCAGGGCGTGCGCGACCGAGCCGATATGATTATCGACACGAGCCGTCTGCGCACCTCTGCGCTGCGCAACAAGCTACGTATGGCATTTTCCGAGCTGTCCGACCAGCAGCTCATGGACGTCCACGTGTTCTCGTTTGGCTTTAAGCACGGCATGCCCGTCGAGGCGGACATTATGATCGACGTCCGCTTCCTGCCTAATCCGTTCTACGATCCCGAGATGCGCACGATGACCGGTCTCGATAAAAAGGTCTCCGATTTTGTTCTGGACCATCCCAAGACGCAGGAGTTTTGGAAGGCTTGGACACAGCTGCTCGATACGGTGATGCCGGGCTATATCGCGGAGGGTAAGCCGCAGCTTTCTATCGCCATCGGCTGCACGGGCGGCCAGCACCGCAGCGTTGCCATTGCCGAGGCCACGGCCCGTTACCTGGAAGGCGCTCAGTATCATGTGAGCATCTCCCACCGCGACCTGTCGCGCGCCAACACGAAGGCATAGGCCTGCATGTCGTTTACCGCCGAGGTGCGTGACGAGCTTGCGCGCTGCGAACCCGAATGTGAATACTGCGACTTGTCGACGCTTGCCGCCCTCACGCGCGTGAGTGGTACGCTCTCGCTTACCGGCTCTGGGCGGTATCGTTTGACAGTTGCGACTGAGACGGGAGCCGTCGCGCGCACGATGATCACGTTGACGCATCGTATCCTTAAGCTCAAAACGGAGTTCACCGTCCGTAAATCTGTATTGCATAAGGTTCGAAACTACCTCATCACCTTGCCTGATCAGCCAGACCTGGATAAGGCCTTGGTTCTGCTGGGTATCCTCGACCGTAGGGGAGGACTTGTCGCCGGCGTGCCCCGACATATCGTTGCCCGTCCCTGCTGCAGGCTTGCCTATATCCGCGGCGCGCTCATCGCGGGCGGCTTCGTGGCCGATCCACGCGGCGATTTTCATTTGGAGATCGCGGTGCAGGGCGAGCAATATGCCAAGGGGCTTTGCGATCTGTTGGAGCAGATTGGGGTCCATGCTCGTGTTAATGCACGGCGGGGGTCATATGCCGTGTACATTAAGAGCGCCGAGGAAATCGAGCATCTATTAAAGCTGATTGGCGCCAAGCGCAGCGTTGCCGAGATTGAGGAGGCGCGCGCGGTCAAGTTGGTTAAGAACGATGTGAACCGTCGCGTGAACGCCGAGCTCGCCAACCAGACCAGAAGTGCGGGTGCCGCCCAGCATCAGCTTGCGCTTATCGATGAGCTCGAGCAGCGAGGCCTTCGCGATGCGCTTCCGGATGCCTTGGCGGTCTTTTGCGACCTGCGCGAGCGCTATCCCGATCTTTCGCTGCGTGATTTAGGGGAGATGGCTGACCCTCCCTTGTCGAAGTCGGCCCTCTACCATCGTGTTTTACGGCTTGAAAAGCTCATTGAAGCAAACAGGTAGGTTAAAGTATCGACTTATATACGGATTTAGCTGCTATTTTATTCTTTAAAGCGTTTTAACGCAAATTTGATTTTCAATTTCGAGCATTCTCGTGAAATTCAAGTCAAAAAAAAGGTATATTAGGCGAGTGGTTAGTTTGTGGGCCTCAACGGCAGGCGCTGTAGCTTGCGGGGGCCTTACGAAAGGAGACACAATGGCAGTAAAGGTTGCTATTAACGGCTTCGGTCGCATCGGTCGTCTGGCCTTCCGTCAGATGTTCGGTCATGAGGGCTCCGAGATTGTCGCTATCAACGACCTCACCTCTCCCGATATGCTCGCTTACCTGCTGAAGTACGACTCCACGCAGGGCAACTACGCTCGCGATCACGAGGTCGTTGCTGGCGAGGATTCCATCACCGTTGACGGCAAGGAGATCAAGATCTACAAGGAGGCCGACGCCAACAACCTGCCTTGGGGCGACCTCGACGTCGACGTCGTTCTCGAGTGCACCGGCTTCTACACCAGCAAGGCTAAGGCTCAGGCCCACATCAACGCTGGCGCCAAGAAGGTCGTCATCTCCGCTCCGGCCGGCAGCGATCTGCCCACCATCGTGTACAACGTCAACCATGAGACGCTGACCGCTGAGGACAACATCATCTCCGCTGCTTCCTGCACCACCAACTGCCTCGCCCCGATGGCCAAGGGTCTGAACGACTTCGCTCCCATCGTGTCCGGCATCATGACCACCATTCACGCCTGGACTGGCGACCAGATGCCGCTCGACGGCCCGCAGCGCAAGGGCAACAAGCGTCGTAGCCGCGCCTGCGCCGTCAACATCGTCCCCAACACCACCGGTGCTGCCAAGGCTATCGGCCTGGTTCTCCCCGAGCTCAACGGTAAGCTCATCGGTGCCGCCCAGCGCGTCCCGACGCCGACCGGCTCCATCACCAACCTCTACGCTGTCGTTGACAAGAAGGTCACCGTCGACGAGGTCAACGCTGCTATGAAGGCCTACGCTGCCACCATCTCCGAGACCTTCGGTTACAACGAGGACGACATCGTCTCCACCGACATCATCGGCGAGACCCACGGCTCCATCTTCGACGCCACTCAGACCATGTGCTCTGACCTCGGCAACGGCCAGACCCTCGTTCAGGTCACCTCTTGGTACGACAACGAGAACTCCTACACCTCTCAGATGGTCCGCACCATCAAGTACTTCGAGAAGTTCGTTGCTTAATTTAGCTTTTAACGAATAGCTCGTTGAGCGTCTAAAGAAGGGCGCGGCCTTATAGGGCTTACACCCTAGGGTCGCGCCCTTTTTATAAGAAATCGTCTGCCGTAATGGGAGGCAGACACGTACGAAAGGTAGAAGCAAACATGGCCTTTACCAAGAAGACCGTCCGCGACATCGATGTCGACGGCAAGCGCGTT
This sequence comes from uncultured Collinsella sp., assembly GCA_902491765.1. Lineage (GTDB taxonomy): Bacteria > Actinomycetota > Coriobacteriia > Coriobacteriales > Coriobacteriaceae > Collinsella. The sequence continues at coordinate 35,011 of CABUIY010000002.1, forward strand.
CTCGTCCGCGTTGACTTTAACGTGCCTATCAAGGATGGCGTCGTTGGCGACACCACCCGTATCAAGGCTGCCCTGCCCACCATCAACTATCTCGTTGAGCACAACGCTCGCGTCATCCTCATGAGCCACCTCGGCCGTCCCGAGGGCACCGGCTTCCAGCCCGAGCTGTCTCTCGAGCCCGTCGCCAAGAAGCTCGCTGAGCTCTCTGGTCTCGACGTTGCCTTTGTCGCCGACACCTACGGCGAGAAGGCTGCTGAGGCTGTCGCTGCCGTCGAGCCGGGCAAGGTCCTCGTTCTCGAGAACGTCCGTTTTGACAAGCGTGAGAAGAAGAACGATCCCGAGATCGCCAAGAAGCTCGCTTCCTATGGTGACGTCTTCGTTCTCGATGCCTTCGGTACCGCTCATCGCGCCCAGGGTTCCGTCGTGGGCCCCGCCGCTTACCTGCCCGCAGTCGCTGGCTTCCTGCTCGAGAAGGAGGTCGACACGCTGACCGGCATCTTCGCCGAGCCCGAGCGTCCCTTCGTCGCTATCGTCGGCGGTTCCAAGGTTTCCTCCAAGATCGGTGTTCTCGATCACCTCATCGACTCTGCTGATACCCTGATCATCGGTGGCGGCATGGCCTACACCTTCTTCCTGGCTCAGGGCCTGTCCGTTGGTCAGTCCCTCAAGGAGGAGGACTGGGTCGAGCGCGCCGGCGAGATGCTCAAGAAGGCCGAGGAGAAGGGCGTTAAGATCCTGCTCCCCATCGACAACCGCGTTGCCGATCACTTTGGCGAGGATGCTGTCCCCGAGGTTGTCGCTTCCGATGCTATCCCCGACGATCGTGAGGGCATGGATATCGGCCCCAAGACCGAGGAGCTTTACGCCGAGGCCGTCAAGGGCGCCAAGACCGTGTTCTGGAACGGCCCCATGGGCGTCTTCGAGTTCGACAACTTCGCTCACGGCACCCAGGCTATCGCCGAGGCTGTTGCCGAGGCCGACTGCACCTCGATTATCGGCGGTGGCGACTCCGTCGCAGCTGTCAACAAGTTCAACCTGGCCGACAAGATGAGCTGGATCTCCACCGGTGGTGGCGCTTCCATGGAGCTCGTCGAGGGTAAGGCCCTGCCCGGAGTGGAGGCGCTTCTCGATGCCTAATCGCACCCTTCTTATCGCTGGTAACTGGAAGATGAACAACGACGTCGCCGAGGCCGCCAAGCTCGCCGACGAGCTGGCTCAGGCTCTGCCCGAGGTTCCGGCTGGCGTCGAGGTGCTCGTCTGCCCTCCGACCATCGACATCACCACGGTTCATGACCGCATTCAGGCTGCCCCCATCGCCCTCGGTGCACAGAACGTGTACTGGGAGGCCAAGGGTGCCTTCACCGGTGAGTCCTCTTGCGACATGCTCAAGTCCGCTGGCTGCACCTACTGCATCATCGGTCACTCCGAGCGTCGTGATTACTTCCACGAGACCGATGAGGATCAGAACAAGAAGGCCAAGGCTCTCGTTGCCGCCGGTCTTGTTCCCGTCTTCTGCTGCGGCGAGTCCCTCGAGGTCCGCGAGGCTGGCACCTATGTCGAGCACGTCGTGAACCAGGTCAAGGCTGGCCTTGCTGGTCTTGAGATTACCTGCCCCAAGCAGGTCGTCGTCGCCTACGAGCCCATCTGGGCCATCGGCACCGGCAAGACCGCTACCGCCGAGGACGCTCAGGAGGTCTGCGGCGCTATCCGTGAGACCCTCAAGGAGATGTTCGGCGAGGAGCTCGCTAACGGCATCCGCGTCCTGTACGGTGGTTCTGCCAAGCCCGGCAACATTGCCGAGCTCGTCGCCAAGCCCGACGTTGACGGCGCCCTCGTGGGCGGCGCTTCGCTCAAGGCTGCCGACTTCGCCTCTATGGTCGTCAAGGCAGGCGAGTAGGACATATGGCACAGCGTCATCTTCCTGCACTCCTGATCATCATGGACGGCTGCGGCCTGGCTCCGGCCGATGGCGAGAACGCCGTCGCCGCTGCCAAGACGCCCTTCCTTGATAGCCTGTACGAGAAGTATCCTCACACCACGCTCGGCGCTTCGGGCGAGGACGTGGGTCTTCCCGATGGCCAGATGGGTAACTCCGAGGTGGGTCACCTCAACATCGGTGCTGGCCGCATCGTGTTCCAGGAGCTTTCGCGCATCAACAACGCCATCAAGGATGGCTCCATCGCCAAGAACGAGGTCTTCGTCAAGGCCATGGACGACGTCAAGGCTGACGGCAAGACTCTCCACCTCATGGGCCTTATGAGCCCTGGCGGTGTTCATTCTCACATGAACCACGTTGAGGCTCTGGTCAAGATGGCTGCCGAGCACGGTGTCAAGACCGTTCGCGTCCACGCCTTCATGGATGGCCGCGACGTTGACCCGCAGTCCGGCGCTGGCTACATGAGTGAGTTCTGCGCCTTCCTGGCTAAGATCTCCGAGGAGACCGGTTGCGACGCTCGCGTTGCCACCGTCTCGGGCCGCTATTGGGCCATGGACCGCGATAACCGTTGGGAGCGCATCCAGCGCGCCTACGATGTCATGGTCAACGCGTCCGATGCTGATACCGACCCCGTTGCCGGTATCAAGGCCTACTACGAGAAGGATCCGCGCGGCGACGAGTTCGTCGAACCCTTCGCTGCCCACAACGAGGGCATCCACGAGGGCGACGCGGCCATCTTCTTCAACTTCCGTCCCGACCGCGCTCGTCAGATGACCCGCGTGTTCACGGACAAGGAGTTCGACGGCTTTGAGCGCGAGCAGATCAAGCTTTCGCACTTTGTGACGATGACCGAGTACGATCCGACGTTTGACGTCGAGGTCGCCTTCCCCAAGACGTTCCCCGAGAACGTCCTGGCCGACGTCATCGCCGCCAATGGCCTGAAGCAGCTGCACACCGCCGAGACCGAGAAGTACGCCCACGTGACGTTCTTCCTCAACGGCGGCATCGAGGAGCCCAAGGAGGGCGAGGAGCGCGTGCTCGTCGCTTCCCCCAAGGTCGCTACCTACGATTTGCAGCCCGAGATGAGCGCTCCCGAGGTTACCGAGAAGCTTGTCGCCGCTATCAACGAGGATCGCGCTGATTTCTACATCGTGAACTTCGCGAACTGCGACATGGTTGGCCACACCGGTGTCTTCGACGCCGCCGTTAAGGCCGTCGAGGCTGTTGACGATGCCCTGTCCAAGGTTGTCCCGGCGATTCTCGCTAAGGGCGGCTTTGCGCTGATTACCGCCGACCACGGCAACGCCGATCACATGTTCGACGTTGCTTCCGACGGTTCCAAGCATCCGTTTACGGCTCACACCACCAACCGCGTGCCGTTCATCATCGTTGATGAGAAGGCACAGCTCACCGGTATCGAGGACGGCCGTCTTTCCGATATCGCTCCGACCATGCTCACCATGGCTGGTATTGAGCCTTCCGCCGAGATGACGGGTCGCGTGCTCGCCACCGAGGCCTAAGAGAAAACAAATACCGTTTTCTAGTAAGGGGGTTGTCCACAACCGGACAACCCCCTTTTTGGTATTTCTGCCATTTCCACCCCGTCCTTGAGTGGCAGGTAGGGGAGAGCGGGGGATTGTGGTACAGTACTGGAGTTTGAACTGTTCTATTAAGGAGCTTATCTATGGGTCCGTTCCAGATTCTTCTGTTTGTCGTTTGGGCTGTCTCTGCCGTGGCGCTGACGATTCTCGTCCTGATGCATTCCGGTAAGGGCACCGGCGTTTCGGATATGATCGCTAGCTCGCTGTATAACTCCAGCTCTGCCACGGGCGTCATGGAGCAGAACCTCGATCGCCTGACGGTAATTATGGCCGTTGTTTTTGCCGTGTGCGTCGTCCTGTGCATGTTCTTCTTCCCGCAGGGCATCGTGGGCTACTAAGCATCGGCGTATATACGTTTGCAATGGGTCTCGCATGTGCGGGACCCTTTTTGTTTACATATTTGTAACAGAGTCAAAATATCCCCACATACTTCGCCCAACTAAAGAAATTCTCGACCGTTAACCGGAATTAGCCCCAAATCGTGCATAAAATGCGCTACTGTATTGCAAAACGTTGGTTCGTTGTGCATAACCAGCCATAGCAGCGGGCGGCGTTTTGATGGTTCGGATCGGATTGTCTCGACATATGTCCGACTGAACATTTCTTTGTCCTATCTCATAAGGAGGATGGCATGGCTGATTCTATGTTCCACCAGCCCGTTATGGGTCGTCGCGCCTTTGTTGGCGGCACCCTTGCTGCGAGCTCCATGGCTTTTCTTGCCGCATGCGGCAAGAAGGGCGGCGACACTTCCGGTTCTGAGTCCGGTTCGACGCTGAACTTCTACATCAACAACCCGGTCTGCATCGACCCCTACAATGTCCAGGAGGACCAGGGCACTCAGGTCGAGTACCAGCTCTTTGACGCTCTGACCTCTTATGACGCCGAGAAGGGCGAGATCGTTCCGCTGGCTTGCGAGTCCTTCGAGGCCAACGACGACGCCACCGAGTTCACCTTCAAGATCAAGAAGGCCAAGTTCCACAACGGTGACGACGTTACCTCCAAGTCCTTCAAGCTCGGTTGGGAGCGTCTGGTCAACACCAAGTCGGCCATCGCTACCGAGTATGGCCCTTCCGAGGTCTCCTATCACCTTTCCATGGTCGAGGGCTATGACGATCTGCTTGCCGGTAACGCTACTGAACTCAGCGGTGTTACCTGCCCCGACGATGAGACCCTCGTCGTCAAGCTGTCTTCCGCTTACGCCGACTTCCCCTTCGTCGCCTCTCACCCGGCTCTGGCCCCGGTTCCCGAGTGCGCCGAGTCCGATGCCAAGAGCTTCTACCTTGCACCGGTCGGTAACGGCCCGTTCATGATGGACGGCAAGTGGGAGGATGGTCAGGAGATCAACCTCAAGAAGTTCGACGATTACTATGGCGACAAGGCCAAGATCGATGGCATCCACTTCCAGGTCATCAAGGACATGGAGACCGCTTACAAGGAGTTCCAGGCCGGTAACCTCGATGTCTGCGACGTTCCCGTTGCTCAGATCGACGCCGCCAAGAAGGATCGCGGCGTGTCCAAGGACGGCTACACCATGGGTGACGGCGAGCGCATGCTGCTCGGCTCCGAGCCTTCCACCTACTACCTGACCTGCAACAACACGGCCGAGCCGTTCAACAACGCCGACCTGCGCAGGGGTATCTCCCTGGCCATCAACCGTGAGGCCATCTGCAAGACTATCTTCAAGGGTACCCGTACCCCCGCCGACGGCATTGTTCCTCCGGGCATCGATGGCTACAAGGAGGGCGCATGGGAGTTCTGCGCCTACGACGTCGACAAGGCTAACGAGTACCTCGACAAGGTTGCTCCCGCTGGCGCTAACGGCGATCGTGGCATTAACGTGACCCTTTCCTACAACCAGGATGGTGGCCACAAGGAGATCATGGAGTCCATCATCGGTGACCTCGCCAAGGTTGGCGTTACCGCTGTCTCTGATACCCCTGAGTGGTCTGCCTTGCTCGAGCAGTACCAGAACTTTAACTATCAGTTCGGTCGTCTGGGTTGGATTGCCGACTACCCGATTATGGACAACTTCCTGTATCCGCTGTTCCACTCCGACTCCCTCGGTGGCGACAACCGCTCCGGTTACAACAACCCCGAGTTCGACGCCAAGGTCAACGAGGCTCGCACCACGGTTGACGACGAAGAGCGCGTTGCTAAGATGCAGGAGGCCGACGCTATGGTCGCTGCCGACTGCCCGGTCATCCCGGTGATGTTCTACACGCACACCATCGTCGGCTCCGATCGCATCAAGCACCTCTATGTCGATCCGCAGAAGCACGCCGAGCTGGGTACCGCTGAGCTCGCCTAAGAGTTTGCAGCTTCCGTGAGGGTCAAGTATTTACGTAGACCTCATGGGAAACATACAGTTCTCCCTAACCTGGGGTAAACTGGCTGATGGTAATTTTGGGATGCCGGTCTGGCGATCGGCATCCCATTTAGGTTAATCCCTAGATAGGGGAGTGGTATGGGTAAGTACATCGTTAAACGTGTGCTTCAGTTCATCCCGGTATTTTTGGGCGTTACGCTGATTCTGTTCGCCCTTCAGAATATCGTGCCGGGAGATCCGATCAAGCTGATCGGTGGAGACAAGGCTCTGTCCCCCGAGGTGGAGCTTCAGCTTCGCGTCCGCTATCACCTGGTCCAGTCGGACGAGGACGGCAACGCGATCCTTGACGAGAACGGCGACCCCGTTCAAACGTCGCTCGTGGACCGTTACTTGTATTACATGAACGGCCTGCTTCATGGCGATCTGGGCAATTCGTATCAGCGCAAGCTGCCGGTTACGGAAATCTTTGCCCAGAAGTATCCGTATACGGTCAAACTTGCCGCGTGCGCCATCGTGCTCGAGGCAATTATGGGTATCGGTGCGGGTATCATTTCGGCGGTAAAGCGTTATTCCTTCTGGGATATTTTGGTAACGCTCACCACGTCGATCCTCGTTGCGGTCCCGGCCTTCTGGCTCGGTATGTTGCTGCAGCTGTTCTTTGGCGTCATCCTCAAGGACGCTACGGGCGGTGCAATCTCCATGCCGATCTCGGGTGCCGGCGGTTCCAGCTCTCAGTATCAGGATTGGATGCACTATGTGCTTCCGACCATTACGCTGGCTTCGGTTTCGACCGCTTATGCCGCCCGCATTATGCGCTCGCAGCTGCTTGACGTCATGAACCAGGATTACATCCGTACGGCAAAGGCCAAGGGTCTCTCCAATCGCGCGATCATCGTCAAGCATGCGCTTAAGAATGCACTCATCCCCGTCGTTACCTATATTGGTGTCGACTTTGGTGGCATGCTTTCGGGCGCCATCCTGACCGAGACGGTCTTTAACTGGCCCGGTATCGGCTATGAGGTCTATCGCGCCATTAGCATGCGTGACTGGCCCATCGTTATGGGCGGCGTTACGCTCATCGTTGTCGTCGTCATGGTGATCAACCTGCTCGTCGACATTAGCTATGCATTCCTCGACCCGCGCATCCGCCTTGGCGGTCCGTCGGATAAGGCCTAAGGGAGGTACGTCTCATGCAGGAAACTGATTCTCAGTCTCAGGAGCAGGCTACCGCCACCAAGGCCGCATCTGCTCCCGCCAAGTCCCGCACGCTGTGGGGCGACGCTTTTAAGCGTCTTCGCAAGAACAAGCTCGCCGTTATCGGTGTCTGCTGGATAATCATCGTCGTTTTGGTTGCCCTGACCGCAGATCTGTGGGCTAAGCCCTGGCTCGGTTCGCCGACGGCTTCCGACTCGACCACCATGGCCGAGACGTCGCTGTTGGCTCCGTGTGCAGAGCACCCGTTTGGCACCGACGCCCTTGGTCGCGACATTCTCGTCCGCGTTATCTACGGTGCACGCGTTTCGCTGTCCGTCGGCATTATGGCCACCGCGATCTCCACGGTGATCGGTCTGGTCATGGGTGCTCTGGCCGGTTTCTACGGCGGGATCTGGGATACGATCATCATGCGCTGTGCGGACATCTTCCTGGCGTTCCCGTACGTGCTGTTCGTTGTCGCCATGATCGCCGTTATCGGCCGTGGTCTTCAGAACGTCTTTATCGCCATCGGCATTCTCGGATGGCCTTCGATTGCGCGCGTCTTCCGCTCTGCAATCTTGACGGTCAAGGAAAACGACTATGTTGATGCTGCGCGCGCGATGGGTGCATCTGATGCTCGTATCGTCGTGCGTCACATCTTCCCGAACTCCGTCGCCTCCATCGTGGTCTACGCGACCATGAACATTGGTGGCGCCATCCTGACCGAGTCCGCTCTGTCCTTCCTCGGCATGGGCGTTATTCCGCCTACGCCTTCGTGGGGCTCCATGATTCAGGACGGTCAGCAGTATCTTCTGACTGCTCCCTGGATGATGATCATGCCCGGTCTGGCAATTCTCTCGACGGTGCTCGCCTTCACCCTGCTGGGTGACGGTCTGCGCGACGCCCTCGACGTCAAGATGAAGGACGCATAAGGATGAAGAAGAACAAGAACTATGTGGACCTGAAGGACCAGCCGGTTCCCGAGGGCCAGCATCTGCTCGAGGTCGATGACCTAAAGATGTATTTCCACACCGAGGATGGCGTCGTTCGCGCTGTCGACGGTGTCTCCTACACGCTCGATCGCGGCGAGACCCTCGGTGTCGTCGGCGAGTCCGGCTCCGGTAAGTCCGTGACCGCCATGACCATCATGGGCCTTATCTCGATGCCTCCGGGAAAGATTGAGGGCGGCGACGTTCGCTATCGCGGTCGTTCTATCCTCGAGATGACCGAGGAAGAGATGCAGCACATTCGCGGTAACGATATCGCGATGATCTTCCAGGATCCTATGACCTCCTTGAACCCGGTCTATAAGATCGGCAAGCAGGTAGGCGAGGGTCTTCGTCTGCACCGTGGCTACTCCAAGCAGGAGGCGCTCAAGCGCGCCACCGAGCTTTTGGACCTCGTTGGCATTCCCGAGCCCGAGAAGCGCGTCAATGAGTATCCGCACCAGTTCTCTGGCGGTATGCGTCAGCGCGTCATGATCGCTATGGCTCTTGCCTGCGACCCCGATATTCTGATTGCCGACGAGCCCACGACTGCCTTGGACGTTACCATTCAGGCTCAGATTATTGAGCTTATGCAGGAAATGCAGGAGAAGAACGGCAACGCCATCATCATGATCACCCATGACCTGGGTGTCGTCGCTGATATGGCCGACAAGATCATGGTTATGTATGCTGGCCGTCCCGTCGAGTTCGGTACTGCTGAGGAAATTTTCTACGAGAGCCGTCACCCCTATACCTGGGGCCTTATCCGCTCCATCCCGGAGCAGGCCATCGATGAGAAGAAGCCGCTTACGCCGATTCACGGCAACCCGCCTTCGCTCATGAACCTGCCCGAGGGCTGCGTGTTCTCGCCTCGTTGCCCCTATGCAACCGATAAGTGCCGCAAGCAGCGCCCCGAGCGCGTTGTCACCGAGTCCGGCCACTATTCTGCGTGCCATTATTCCGGTGACCCCGAGTTCCTCAAGAACGCCCCTGAGACGTCCCGTACGCGCAAGGATTCCAAGAAGGGAGGCGAGGCGTAAATGGCAGACAATAACGAGCGCACTCCGTTGCTGAAGGTCGAGCACCTCTCTAAGGAGTTCCCCGCAGAGTCCGGCATGTTCGCCAAGCGTTTTTCCAAGCGTGTCGTCTCTGCTGTAAATGACATCTCTTTTGAGATTTATCCTGGCGAGACCTTCGGTCTGGTTGGCGAGTCTGGTTGTGGTAAGTCCACCACTGGCCGCACTATCATGCGTCTGACCAAGCCGACTGCCGGTAAGGTGTTCTTCCAGGGCAAAGACGTTGCCGAGATGAGCAAGCACGAGATCAAGGACATGCGTCGCGAGATGCAGTTCATCTTCCAGGACCCCTATGCTTCGCTCAACCCTCGTATGACCATCGGTGAGATCGTCTCCGAGCCCATGACCATTCATGGCGTGGGCACCAAGGAGGAGCGCATTGAGCGCGTCCGCGAGCTTCTCGACGTTGTCGGACTGAACCCCGAGCACATCAACCGCTATCCTCATGAGTTCTCCGGCGGTCAGCGTCAGCGTGTCGGTATTGCCCGCGCTTTTGCGCTGAAGCCCAAGCTGATTATCTGCGACGAGCCAGTTTCTGCTCTGGATGTGTCCATTCAGGCCCAGGTTCTGAACCTGCTCAAGGAACTGCAGGACAAGTTCGGTACCGCGTATCTGTTTATCGCTCACGACCTGTCCGTCGTGCAGCACATTTCCGATCGCGTTGCCGTTATGTATCTGGGTAAGATGGTTGAGGTTTCGGACTGGAAGACGCTCTACAGCGAGCCTCACCATCCGTACACGCAGTCGCTGCTGTCTGCCGTGCCGGTTCCCGATCCTGATATCCAGAAGACCCGCAAGCGCATCATCCTCGCTGGCGATCCGCCGTCGCCGCTGGATCCGCCGACCGGTTGCCGTTTCCACACTCGCTGCCCGATCGCTCAGGGTATCTGCTCTGAGAAGCTTCCCGAGTTTAAGGAAGTTGCACCTGGTCACTGCTGCGCGTGCCACTTCGCGGAGCCGTTCCCGATCAAGGAATCGCACATCGACCTGTAGCCGGTTGTTATCGTCCGGGCCCGCGCTGGACTTAGTTTTCAGAACGTCCTCGACCATGGAAACCCCCTTATCCTGCTCCTTCGGAGCCGCGGATAAGGGGGTTTCCTGGTCTGCGGAATGTTCTGAAAACTAAGTCCAGCGCGGGCCCTGCGGCAACGCGGCAGGGAGGGGTGCGATTCCTTGATCGCTCACTTAATCTAATAGGAAAGTTAGTGAGGCCGGAGCTTTAGCTCCGGCCTCTTTATATAAGGGCTCGGCAAAGCCGAGCCACCAAATATATATCAGCCCCAGAACATGTTTGAGAACTGTGTCCGGAGTACATACTCTTAGGGCCGGAATGAGGTTGCTTTCCAACGCATTCCGCAGGGGGCGGCATTATTTTGTAGCGCGAAGCGCGGAGCAAAATAATGCCGCATGCCCGAGGACGCGTTGGAAAGCAACCTCATTCCGGCCCGAACAGGTCAGTTTACCTGCGCATTTACAAATTCGTAAACTTTTTTGAAAAAAGTGCTTGCACAGTTCTCGAATCATAGGTTATTATCTTCCTCGTTGAACGCGCGGGTCCAACAAAACGAACTGCGAATCAACAACATAGCATGTCGGAGTGGCGGAATTGGCAGACGCGCTAGCTTGAGGTGCTAGTGACCGCTTTTTGGTCATGCGGGTTCAAGTCCCGCCTCCGACACCATCGCATTTGAGAAGCCTCTTCGGAGGCTTTTTTGTTACCGATAGACGGTGGGGTCCACGATGGAAACGCTTGAACGCAACGAGTGGGCAGACGTTGCCCAACTAGTCGAGATCACGAGCGATGCTGTCATCATTTGCGAGCTCGACGGAACCATTCTGCATGTGAATAATCGCTTACTTGGTTTGATGTGCGAGGAACGCGCCGACGTCATCGGTGGAGATGTTAAAGACGTCCTGTACTCGTCCGCTTTTGAACGTGCGACGGAACATCGTCTGCCATTTGAAACCGATTGCTCCGAGAACGAACTGATGCTCAAGCTGAGTGACGGCTCTTTTATCCCCGTCTTGGTTCGTGCGGGCTCCGTAACGCCTCCACGCATCTTTGGACGCCGCGCACCACGTGTCCTGGTGGCGCTTCACAGTATTGAGGAACAGTATTCTCATGACCGTCAACTCAAGCGTGCGTTATCGGAGCTTAGAGTGGCGAACAAGCGTCTCTCTGGCACGCTCTCGGTCATTATGAGCACTGTGGGCTCCGATGAGTTACCCAGCCTGCTTGATACCGTTTTGAACCAGCTTGTAGGAACGCTCGATGCTTCGGGTGCCGCTATCTATTTTTCTGAGAGCGGCGGTTTTAAGCTACGCGGTGTTTCCAAGGAGCTGTACGACAGCTACCTGCCCGAGTTTTTGCCGTATGGCGCTGGCATTCCGACGTATGTTCTTCGCGAGTCGCGTGCCTGTCGCTTGTCGATTCAACAGGACCTTGAGGGCGATAGGGCCGCCTCCGGTATGTTCATGGACCTGGACAATCGTTCTAAGCACCTGTTGCGCGTGCAGGATATGCCTCCGTACCGCAGCGAGATCTGTCTTCCCGTTTTTTACGGTACGCAGATCCTTGGCGTGCTGGAAGTTGGTTGGAAACGCCCTCAGGCACCGCTCGCCTATGACGTTAATGTGCTCGAGGTCATTTGCGATTACCTGTCTATCCAGCTGGTCGGCATGGCATCGAGCCTTCGCTCCCGTCGCACGGCCGAGCTTGGCCGCTCGCTCAATGTCTTGCGTGATGAGTTGTTTACCTTTCTAGACGATTCCGCCGCGGCTACCCAGGCGGTATCGTCCGAGATCTGCAATATGCTTAACTGCCATTTTTGCCCTGTTGAGTATGACGCCAGTCTGGATTCCTACGTCATAGATTTTGAAGGTGGCAGTCGCGTTGCTTTGCCGGACGATCCCGAGAAGCTTTTCTTTTCCACGACGGCGCCAGCGGCACGTCTGGGGGCTGGCCCTGATGGCTTTGAGGCATCTGTTTTGGGCGGTACGAGTGCCGAGGACCTTAAACACGTCCGTATAACTCGCGTTGACGAATCGATGCCTATGGGAGGCTGGCTTAGGGCGCATGGTCTGCCTTGTCAAGGTCTCTACGTCGACTCCGGCATCGAGGCGGGGCGACCACGCTCTAAGGGTGATGGCAAGCACAGTAACGACGCAATTGTTCCTGCTTCTGTTGCGAAGAGCCCGACGACGCGCGCGCTGCTGCTTCGTGATGGTAGCCAAGAGCCGATTGATGATCTTGAATATGACTACTTGGTGCACTTGGCGCATGACTTTGAACTGATCTACGAAGGCGAATCTCAAAAGCGCGAGGAGCGCCATATCGCTCAGACCCTTCAGATCGGCATGAGAAATTCCCTGGGGGATGTTCCGGGTATCGCAACCGATTCGGTGTACCTGTCAGCCACGAACTCGGCGTTGGTCGGCGGCGATTTCTATACGCTCATCCGTCTTCCCGACGACTGCGCCGTCATGATTCTGGGTGATGTGTCTGGCAAAGGCATTGAGGCCGCATCGATGTCCGCGCTCGTCAAGACGGCCCTGACGGCATATGCGTGGGAGGGCGCTGGACCGGCCCGCATGGCACGCTCTCTTAACAGTATGCTCATGGGCTTTTCGAGGGTCGAGACGTTCGTGACGGCCTTTATCGCCAAGATTGACCTTAAAGCCGGACGCGCAACGTATTGTTCGGCGGGCCATCCTCCGACCATGGTCATTAGGCCAGAGTCGATGCCGCTGGGTGGCGGCGAGGCCCGTGGGGGAGAGGTCGAGCTGCTTGGATGCCAATCGGGCGTAATCGGTGCCTTTGAGAGCATGGTGTACGAGACAGGCGTGTTTACGTTCGCTCCTGGCGACATGCTCTTCATGTATACGGACGGAACGATTGAGGCCCGCGACCGCACCGGAGCGTTCTTTGGTGAGCAGCGCCTCCGTGACCTTCTGCTCTCTGTCTCGGGTGAGGGCGTATCGGGAATCTGCGGCAAGGTCTTGGGCGAGCTTGACCGATTTACCGAATCGGCGCTGGACGATGACATTGCATTGGTGTCCCTTGAGTTTTTACGGGGTCGTTCATAGACGACGCTGGGCGGGCTGAATCCGTACGGTTGGGGAAACGAATGCATCGAGTGGGCTTTTTTGGGGAACCATGGTCGTATGAATGAGTGGAATGACATAGCGGTTTTGACGCCTCCAGGCGATATCGACATCGCCACGGTGCCTGCGCTGCGTCGGCGGTTGGATGCTTTGATTGGCCGCGGCGTGCGTCGTGTCGTCATCAACTGTCAGGCTGTTAGCTTTATCGATTCTACGGGCTTGGCATTCCTGCTTACGCGCGCGCGTGAGCTTATGAGGCGAGAAGGCCTGCTTTCGCTCGTCAATGCATCAGGTGAAGTTGTTCGCTTTTTGGAGATTGCTCGTCTTGTCGATATCCTTCATGTCGCGGGGCCGGCACGGGAGTCTATTCCCGCCATTCCGGTGGGGGAGCTGCCTCGCTGGAGTAAGAGCGTCGAGGTCCGTCAGGGTATCGAGAATCTTCCATACTATCGACATCGCATCGCCGAACTCCTTGAATCGCTTCCGTTGCGCCGTGACGAGCGCTACGATGTCGCATTGGCGTCGGGAGAGGCGCTGGGTAATGCCTATGACCATGCGGGCGGTATCGGGTGCGTCCTGACGGTTCAGGCCTATGGCGATCGCGTTGTGGTTGAGGTGCTTGATCGAGGTGCCGGCTATTCTATCGATGAAACGAGCGAACCGGTCGCATCTGAGGAGCGCGGCCGTGGTATCAAGCTTATGCGTATGCTCGTCGATAACGTGGAGGTTGCTCGTCGTACGGACGGCGCCGGCACGCGCGTGCAGATGGTGAAGCTGTTTAGCGGAGCGCTGGAATCGTGTGCCTAGCCAATCGCTTTAGCGCGTTTAGCTACTAAGAACATGCGGCAGACAAGTTTTTTGAAAAAAGTACTTGCGTCTTTTGGACAACTCGCGTAAATTAATAACCCGCAAGCGGACATGGCTCAGTTGGTAGAGCACAACCTTGCCAAGGTTGGGGTCGCGGGTTCGAGCCCCGTTGTCCGCTCCATTGCATTTCCGGACCGTTTAGGCGGTCCTTTTTCGGCGAAGTGGCCAAGTGGTAAGGCAGAGGCCTGCAAAGCCTTTACCCCCGGTTCGAATCCGGGCTTCGCCTCCAGGCAACATCCGGGCGCTCCGGCGCCCGTTTTGTTTTACATATGCGGACATGGCTCAGTTGGTAGAGCACAACCTTGCCAAGGTTGGGGTCGCGGGTTCGAGCCCCGTTGTCCGCTCCAAGAACAACAGCCCGACTACTACGGTAGCCGGGCTTTTTCGTACCCATCTTCTGGGCTCGAACCCGAGAGGGAGCGATCGTTTTGGGGCGTGGCTGTGGCGTTGTTTGTCGCGAATGTCCGCTTTGGGCGTATCATCGTGGGCATCTCGCATAACCTCGTTGCAAGGGAGATACGCCCCATGGCTACAGAAAAGTCTTCTTCGCGCTCATGGATGTCCGATGCCGCGATCTATCAGATCTACCCGCGCTCGTTTAAGGATTCGACTGGTTCGGGTCTGGGCGATATCGCGGGCATTACCCAGCAGATGGACTATCTTGAGCGACTGGGTATCGAGGCCATCTGGCTGAGCCCGTTTTACCCATCGCCTCTTGTCGATGGCGGCTATGATGTGGCGGACTACTGCGATGTCGACCCGCGTCTCGGCTCGCTTGACGACTTCGATGACATGATCGCTGCGGCTCACGCGCGCGGCATCAAGGTCATCGTCGACATCGTGCCCAACCATTCATCCAACCAGCACCCCTGGTTCAAAGCCGCTCTTGCCGCCGGCCCCGGATCGCCCGAGCGCGCCCGTTATATCTTCCGCGATGGTCGCGGCGAGCATGGCGAGCTGCCTCCCACCAATTGGAATGCCAACTTTGGCGGCCCCGCATGGACGCGTGTTGCGGACGGTCAGTGGTATCTGCACATGTTTACGCCCGAGCAACCGGACTTTGACTGGTCATGCCCCGAGGTTCATGCGCTCTTTTGCGACGTCCTGGCGTTTTGGAGCGATCGAGGCGTCGACGGCTTTCGCATTGATGTGGCGCAGGGTCTCGCCAAGGATCTCGACCGCGATGACCTCGACCGGTGGCATCTCGCCGAGGGCGATGACATGGTTGACGACGGCACCCATCCGCTGTGGGACCGCAATGAGGTCCACGAGATCTATCGCGAGTGGCGCCGCGTGTTCGACCGCTATAATCCGCCGCGCAGTGCCGTTGCCGAGGCGTGGGTGCTGCCCGAGCGCCAGTATCTCTATGCGCGTCCCAGCGAGCTTGGCCAGACATTCAACTTTGAGTTTGCCAAGGCCACTTGGACCTATGATGACATGCACACTGCAATCGAGAAGGGCTTGAAGGCAGCCGTCGAATCCGATTCCGCCTCGACCTGGGTACTCTCCAACCACGACGTGCCGCGCGTGGCGACACGCTATGCTCTGCCGCAAATCAAGGCGACGCGCTACCACCAGATTGCGCTCGACTGGCTCTTACGCGACGGGTTGTCTTATGACGAGGACCGTGAACTCGGCGAGCGCCGCGCGCGGGCGGCCCTTTTGCTTGAACTGGCGCTTCCGGGCTCGGCATACGTGTATCAGGGTGAGGAGCTCGGCCTTTTTGAGGTGGCTGATATCCCGTGGGCTGCACTCGAAGACCCTACTGCGACCAATACGCACGGACCGAAGCGTGAGAAGGGGCGCGACGGCTGTCGTGTGCCCCTGCCGTGGGTGGCGGCGGACGATCCCGCGCATGGCGGATCGTTTGGGTTTTCGCCGGCAGACGCCGATGCGGCGCCCCATCTGCCGCAGCCTGCATGGTTTTCCGATTATGCTGCCGATAGGGAAGAAGTGGACCCGACATCGATGCTTGCGCTCTATCGTGACGCCCTCTGGCTGCGGCGCAAGCTGCGCGGGTGCGCCAACGATCTTGCGTGGCTCGATCTTGACGGGCGCACCGGTCTTGCGGATGGTGCCGAGGGCGCTGAGGGCGGCGTCATCGCCTATCGCCGCGATAACGGCTGGGCGTGTGTGACGAACTTCGGTGCAGCACCCGTGGAGCTGCCGGCGGGCAGGGTCCTGCTCACCTCATCACCGCTTGCAGACGGCAGGCTCGCGCAGGACAGCTCTGCCTGGATCATGCTCGGTGAGATGTAGGGGCATCTCGCTGCGAGCCTGCGTTTGCCCGCGCCTTCCGTGGTGGCTGATGTCTTCGCGAGGTTCGCGAGGGCGTTGCAAAACTTTTTAAAAAAAGTTCTTGCATAGGATGCGGGCATCACGTAAGATTAATCCTCGTAAGCGGACATGGCTCAGTTGGTAGAGCACAACCTTGCCAAGGTTGGGGTCGCGGGTTCGAGCCCCGTTGTCCGCTCCATTTGGGCGTTTAGCTCAGGGGGAGAGCGCTTCCCTGACACGGAAGAGGTCAGAAGTTCAAATCTTCTAACGCCCACCAAATGTTCGCAGCTCAGAGGCTATGTCCTCTGGGCTGTTTTGTTTTGCTACCAAGCACGCCGTCAAATATGCCACCAAATATTGATCCAAGGTCCCCGTAGAGGTGCCGGCAGATTGCATACGTCCTGGCCGACCGTGACCGCAACATGTTGGTCAAGCATAATCTTTTGGATTCTTTTGGCGTGAGCGGCTTGGTTTTGGTAGGATTTGTCAGCGGCTTGACTAAGGGGGTTTTATAACTGCCATGCAGGTAGCCGTGTTGGTAACGTTTTACCGACTTCCCAAGAACCCCTCATTTTTAATGCGTCTGCAAAATGACTAATTGCTTTGACCTGCTGAAACACTATATGTTGTGTTTGACCTAAAAAAAGAATACAGGATATAGATGCCTCTTTGTCGTATGATAGATGGCGGACAGAGAACGAGAACCTTATTCGCCCCATTTGGACACGTCTTTGAGCCGCTTGATCGGCCGCGAGGATTGTCCGCATGAGGACTTATGGTTTATCGAGAACACAGATTGCGCGACGGCGCCGCAAGACAGGGGCAAGCCCTGCCGGGTATCGTTTGGCTCTGAAGCGCGATGAGGCTACGATGCGAAAGAGGCAAGAGGATGAAGATCATCAAGCGCAGCGGCACCGAGGTTGTCTTTGACATCGATAAGATCGTCAATGCCATCCGTGCCGCAAACTTGGAGGTCGAGGAGAGCTCTCGTCTTACCGACCGCCAGGTGGTTTACGCGGCGCAAAACGTCGCCGAGGCATGCGAGAACGCGGGCCACACTGTTTCGGTCGAGGAGATTCAGGATTTGGTCGAGGACGAGATCATGCGTCTCGACTGCTACGAGGTTGCCCGCCACTACATCATCTATCGCTATGTTCAGAGCCTGAAGCGCCAGAAGAACACGACCGATGACAAGATCCTGTCGCTGATCGAGTGCAATAACGAAGAGGTCAAGCAGGAGAACTCCAACAAGAACCCGACCGTCAATTCCGTTCAGCGTGACTACATGGCCGGCGAGATCTCCAAGGACCTGACTCAGCGTGTGCTGCTGCCTCAAGAGATCGTGGATGCCCATAATGAGGGCCTGATCCATTTCCACGATTCGGATTACTTTGCCCAGCACATGCACAACTGCGATCTGGTGAACCTGGAGGACATGCTCCAGAACGGCACTGTTATCTCGGGTACGCTGATCGAGAAGCCGCACAGCTTCTCGACCGCCTGCAACATCGCGACGCAGATCATCGCCCAGGTTGCTTCCTCCCAGTACGGTGGCCAGTCGATTTCGCTGACCCATCTTGCCCCGTTCGTCGAGGTGAGCCGTCAAAAGATTCGCGGCGAGGTCGCTCGCGAGCTTGAGGAGCTCGGCGTCTCTGCGTCTGCCGAGAAGGTCCGTGAGGTCGTTGAGGACCGTCTGCGTGACGAGATCCGTCGCGGCGTCCAGACGATTCAGTATCAGGTCGTGACCCTTATGACCACCAATGGCCAGGCGCCGTTCGTGACGGTCTTTATGTATCTTAACGAGGCCCGTACGCCTCAGGAGAAGCACGACCTTGCCATGATCGTGGAGGAGACGCTTCGCCAGCGCTACGAGGGCGTTAAGAACGAGGCCGGCGTATGGATCACCCCGGCATTCCCCAAGCTTATCTATGTACTCGAGGACGATAACGTTCACGAGGATTCCCCGTACTTCTACCTGACCCAGCTGGCTGCCAAGTGCACTGCCAAGCGTATGGTGCCCGATTACATCTCCGAGAAAAAGATGCGCGAGCTCAAGCTGTCGAAGGGCGAGACCGCGGGTAACGGCGACTGCTATACCTGCATGGGCTGCCGCAGCTTCTTGACGCCCGACCGCTCGGGCAACGGCTTTAACAACGTTGCCAACGCGCTGAACTACGACCCGAACAAGCCCAAGTACTATGGTCGCTTTAACCAGGGCGTCGTGACCATCAACCTGCCCGATGTCGCGCTGAGCTCGCACCAGGATATGGATAAGTTCTGGAAGATCTTCGACGAGCGCCTTGAGTTGTGCCACCGTGCCCTGCTGTGCCGTCATGAGCGCCTGATGGGTACGCTTTCTGACGCCGCACCGATTCTGTGGCAGTACGGCGCCCTCGCTCGTCTGAAGAAGGGCGAGACGATCGACAAGCTGCTCGTGGGCGGATACTCCACCATTAGTTTGGGTTATGCCGGCCTGTATGAGTGCGTCAAGTACATGACGGGCCACAGCCACACCGAGAAGGAGGGCACGCCCTTTGCCATGGCCGTCATGCAGCGCATGAACGACAAGTGCGCCGAGTGGAAGGCCGAAAGCGATATTGACTTCTCGCTGTACGGTACCCCGCTTGAGTCGACGACCTACAAGTTCGCCAAGTGCCTGCAACGTCGTTTTGGCATCATCCCGGGCGTGACGGACAAGGGCTACATCACCAACAGCTACCACGTCCACGTGTCCGAGGAGATCGACGCATTCGACAAGCTCAAGTTCGAGGGTATGTTCCAGCAGCTTTCGCCGGGCGGTGCCATCTCCTACGTCGAGGTTCCCAACATGCAGGACAACCTCAAGGCTGTCATTCGCGTGATGCAGTACATCTATGACAACATCATGTACGCCGAGCTCAACACCAAGAGCGATTATTGCCAGGTGTGCGGCTACGACGGCGAGATCAAGATTGTCGAGGATGACGGCAAGCTGGTGTGGGAGTGCCCCAACTGCGGCAACCGCGATCAGGAGAAGATGAACGTCGCCCGTCGTACGTGCGGCTACATCGGTACCCAATTCTGGAACCAGGGTCGAACCGAGGAGATCCGCGACCGCGTGCTGCATCTCTAATAACCATCCCAGGCCGCCCCGTAGCGAGGCCCCGGACCTTTACTCGCTATTTCGGACAGTCCTGGCTCACGACGGAGGCGCCACTGGCGCCTCCTGTTCGTGCGGAACTCATATCGAGCAAAGGTCCGGGGCCTCGCTACGGGGCGGCCAAGTTGATGTAGCTGAGATACAGCATGCGGTCTGCTCACTCCTCGAAGTTCTTTGCGGAAATGAGTTGACTTGCAACAACGCTTTGCTTGCGATGACGGTTGGGCTGCAACACAGTTTTTATTGGACCTTGAACCCTATACTCGATGTTCGCTTCGTTCATTGAGTTACCCTTTGCATGAGGCCGGGACATATCGTCCCGCCCGCAGTTTCGCAGGCCGAAGGCCGAGAATGTTTGAGGACGGGATGATATGTCCCGGCCTCCCGGGAGAGTTACCTATGAACTACGCGAACATTAAGTATTTCGACATTGCTGATGGGGAAGGCGTTCGTACTTCTCTGTTTGTGAGCGGGTGCCGTCGTGGGTGCAAGAATTGCTTTAACTCTGTCGCGTGGGACTTTGCTGCGGGCGAGCCGTTCGATCGTGCCGTCGAGGACAAGATTATCGAGAGCCTCGATCATCCCTTTATCGATGGCCTGACGATTCTGGGTGGCGAGCCCATGGAGCCCGAGAATCAGGCGGGGCTTGTTGACTTTATCGAACGCGTGCGTGCGGCCTATCCTGCGGGGTCGGAAAAGACCATTTGGTGCTTTACCGGCGACGTGCTCGAGGAGCTTATGCCGGGTGGCCGTCATCATACCGAGGTGACGGACCGTATCCTGGCCTGCCTCGACATGTTGGTGGATGGCCCGTTCGTTCAGGATTTGTACGATATCTCGTTGCGCTTTAGGGGCTCGAGCAATCAGCGCGTGATTGATATGAACGCCACGCGCGCCCGTGCTGTGCGCGAGGGCGTTGCGCTTTGCGACGCTGTGGAGCTTTGGCGGGACGATCCAGTCTATTCGACCCATACTATGTAGCTTGTGGCCGATGCCAAAGGGCGTGGTACCATAGCGCGAACGCAAAATCGGAAAAGTGAGGCCCAGATGGTCGATCAGGAAAAAGTCGAGGCCGCCATTAAGCTGTTGCTTGAGGGCATAGGCGAGGACCCAACTCGTGAGGGCCTGCTGGAGACCCCGGCGCGCGTTGCCCGTATGTATGGTGAGATCGCCGGCGGTATGGATCAGAGTGCCGAGGAGCACCTGTCCAAAACCTTTGCCGTCGCTTCGAACGACTTGGTTATTGAGCGCGACATTACGTTTTACTCGCTGTGCGAGCACCATCTGCTGCCGTTTTATGGCAAGGCCGCCATTGGTTATATCCCTAACGGTCGGGTGGCCGGGCTTTCCAAGCTCGCCCGCACGGTTGAGGTCTACGCCCGTCGTCTGCAGCTGCAGGAGCAGTTGTGTGCACAGGTTGCCGACGCTCTCATGGATTATCTCGCTCCCCAGGGAGCGATTGTGCTCATGGAAGCCGAGCATATGTGCATGACCATGCGCGGCGTGCAAAAGCCCGGCACCAAGACCGTGACGCTCGCTCGCCGCGGCGTCTTTGAGACTGATCCTGCGCTCGAGGAGCGGTTCTTTAGGATGCTGGGCCGTTAGCATGAGGGTCGTCAACGACTTTACATCGAAGACCGATGAGGGGACGTCGCGTCGCGGCTTTATGGCTTCGGGCTTGGCTCCCTTTGGTGCCATGCCTCGCATTGATTACATTTGCGCCAACGGGCTGTTCCGTCGGCACCTGGGCAACATTGCACAGTTGGAATCGGGGCGCATCTTCTGCCGCCACGGTATTGACCATCTGCTCGATGTTGCTCGCATTATGTGGATCAAGAATCTCGAGGAACAGCTCGAATTTGACCGCGAGGTCGTCTACGCCACGGCACTTCTTCACGATATCGGCAAAGATGAACAGTATGAATCGGGTATATCCCATGATGTTGCAAGCGAATGCGTCGCTGATGCGATTCTCGGCGGCATGCCCGATGACGTGGCGTTTGAGCCGGCCGATGCCGCAGCCATTAAGACGGCCATTCTGGGCCATCGAAAGCTGCGCGTGAACAGCCAACCGCTTGAGCGTCTGCTCTATGCAGCCGACAAAGCGTCGCGCGCCTGCTTTGCATGCCCCGCGCGCAATGCTTGCAACTGGAGCGATGATAAAAAGAACCTGTCGATTCGCGTGTAGTTAGTTTGCGCGGTCGGGGTTCTAAGCGAAGGAGACGATCGCGATGAGCAACAAGAAACTGCCCGAGAATGCAACCAAGACTGAAGGCGCCGAGCTCGCCCGCCGTGGAAGGGGCGAAATATCCACCGCAACGGCGGTTCCCCACGTGAGCTATGACGATCTTCGCCATGCCGACCGCATTACTATCGACGGTCTCGAGGTCTTTGCTAACCACGGCGTATATCCCGAAGAGAACGCGCTGGGCCAGAAGTTCATCGTGTCCTTGGTGCTCTATGCCGACCTGCGTGCAGCGGGGGAGCACGATAACCTGGACGCCTCGATTGACTACGGCTCGGTGTGCCACGATGTCGATGGCTATCTGCGCGAGC
The DNA here is from genome assembly GCA_902491765.1 of uncultured Collinsella sp. Classification (GTDB taxonomy): domain Bacteria; phylum Actinomycetota; class Coriobacteriia; order Coriobacteriales; family Coriobacteriaceae; genus Collinsella. The sequence continues at coordinate 57,073 of CABUIY010000002.1, forward strand.
ATACGTTTAAGCTCATCGAGGCGGCAGCCGAGGGTGTGGCCCAGATGCTGTTGCGTCGTTACCCCCTGCTGCTTGGCGTGCACGTTAAGCTCGATAAGCCTTGGGCGCCTGTCGGTCTTCCCTTGGCAAGCTGCGGTGTCGAGATCGAGCGCGTGCGCTAACCGACTCTAGAGCTCGTTGGCGGGCGGTTTTTTGAGCCGCTGCGACAGAGCCCTGTTGTTGGGGCAGTACGTGTCGAGCAGCGCGTGAAACCGATGATTGTGGCTTGGCTCGAGCAGGTGGACGAGCTCGTGGGCGACAACCATGTCAAGGCACTCGACGGGGTAGGCGGCAAGTTCTCGTGCGATGCGAATGGCGCCGGTTTTGGGCGTGCATGATCCCCAGCGCGTTTTCATGCTGCGCACGGAAACGCGGGAAACGGCGACACCCATTGCGATTTCGTATGCGTGCACAATATCGCGCAGCGCCGATGTGACCTCGGACGTATAGAGCTGGTCAATATGGGCTTGGATCTCACTGGGCGTTAGGCCGTCGAGGATTGCGTGCCGCTTGGTCTGTGGGCCTTCGTCCGATTTATCGGTACCCATAAAACTTGCGAAGGTGGCCTGTTTGGGTCGCGGTGCGGGTGATGCAAAGTTGTGATCGAGCGCATCCTGTACCGTGATGGGCTTGCCCCAAAGTGCAATGATGGACGAGGGACTGAGCGGCTCTCGCGCCGTCGCCTGACGTCGCTCACGCTGGGCAAGTCGGTTGACAATCCAGGCACTGTTGCGCTTTACAAACGCTTCGATGCGCTCGCGGCTGGCGCCGAGCGGTGCACTGGCGTGGACCTCACCACTCGATGTGACGCGTAGGTTGAAGTTCTTGACGCGCTTTTTGGTAACTACGACGGGGATGGGCGTCCCATCCGGTCGGGATACGGAAATCGTAAACTGCTGCGTCAAAAGCGGTCCTTCAGATTGGGGACGGGCCGGCATGTCGACCGTTCGGCATGCCGGCCCGCTCAAGGGATGTGAAATTAATAACGCTCGAAGAAGGCAAGCGCGTTGTCGCTGCAGAGCTTTTGCATCACGGTCTTGCCAAAATGCTTGGAAAGCATGTTCTGGAACTCGGGCATCTTGCTGGCATCGGAGAGGAAAGCGGGCACAGTGGCGCCGTCCCAGTCGCCGCCGAGCGCGATGACGTCCTCGCCGCCCAGGTCGAGCCAGTGCTCGATATGTGCCGCCAGCTGGTCGAAGGTGACGTCTGCGGCGGTCTTGTCGGTTGCGTCGTTGGAAAGGAACTCGCTGCAGTAGTTGAGGCCGACGATGCCACCCATGTCGCGAATGGTACGGAACTGGTCGTCGGTAAGGTTGCGTTTGGCGCCGCAAACCGCACGGGAGTTGGAGTGGCTGGCGACGAAGGGACGCGTGGCGCGGGCGGCGACCTCGTCAAAGCACTCATCGTTGAGGTGGGAGACGTCGAGTACCATGCCGGCGCGCTCCATCTGCGTAAGTGCCTCGATGCCGGCGGCGGTGAGGCCGGCGTGGGTGTCGTGGCCGCTCGCGAGCGGTCCCTGCGCGTTCCAGCTGAGTGATGACATGAGTACGCCCAGGCTCTTGAGCACTTCGATCAGCGCGGGGTCCTCGGCAAAGAACGTGGCGTTTTCGATGGTGTGGATGCAGGCGACCTTGCCGTCCTTGAGCGCGGGGCGAATGTCTGCGGCGCTGCGCACGTTGACCATACGGTCGTGGTTGAGCATTGCCTGGCCGCTCATATGCGCCATGATCTGCGCCTGGAAGCGCGCGGCGTGGGCGGTGGGAATCTCGTCGGGGACAAACGTGGCGAAGCACTGTGCCCACGGCGTGTTGCCGATCTTTGCGAGCGAGATGGCACAGGCGTTACCCTCGATGAGGTCGAAATCTTGCGGATGCGTTTCGTCGCCGGGGAAATAACCGTCGGTGCCGGCGGTAAAGCGCAGGTCGAGATCGAGCGTGGCCCAGCCGATTCGGTCGGCGGTGTCGCAGTGTAGGTCAAATACGGGATATGCCATGGTTCCTCCGGTTGCAGCGTTTCTTTGCAAACTGTCATTGAATTGTATGACTAGGGTATAGTTAGCGCCATATGTTCACGGCGGCCCGCGTTGTGCGCCGCCCTTATCACGGAGGTTACCATGTCCAACCAGGGCAAGAAGGTCAAGACCTATTATCGCGGCACGCTCGATGACGGCACGCAGTTCGATAGCTCCTACGATCGCGGCGAGCCGCTGGAGTTCACCTGCGGCGCCGGTCAGATGATCAAGGGCTTCGACGCCGCTGTTGTCGACATGCAGGTGGGCGAGAAGAAGACCGTGCACATTCCTGCTGCCGATGCCTACGGCGAGCACAATCCCGAGATGGTTATTACCTTCCCGGCCGAACAGGTTCCCAACATCGAGCAGATCGAGAAGGGCATGAAGCTTTTCCTGTCCACGCCGAGCGGTATGCCCGTTCCCGCCGTGGTCATCGACGTAACGCCCGAGGCTGTGACGCTCGACGCCAACCACGAGCTGGCCGGCAAGGACCTCAACTTTGATATCGAGCTCGTCGAGGTCGAGGGTTAGAGTATGCCTGAACGCTTGGTTTCGACGACATGCTTGGGAAATCTCAACGATCCGTCCTATGAACTTCTGCTTCGCCGGAAGCTGGGCGGCGTCTTTGAAGTTGACGATCTGCTGCTCGATTGGGACCAGGCTGATGTATGCGCGTTTGTGGGCGTGACGGAGCTGGGGCGCACGGTCGATGTTCGGCTGGATACTGCCGACGGCGGTCGTCTTGTCGACGGCGACGTGCTCGCCGTCGACCACACGGGTGCGGTACCCGTGGCGGTTGTCGTGCGCCTGCGCAGCGCCGAGGTTTATTTGGTCGAAGTTGACCGCATGGACCCGATTGCGCTCGCGCATGCGTGCTGGGAGATCGGCAATATGCATGCGCCGCTTTTCCGAGGCGATTCGGACGAGCATACCGTGCGCATGTATACGCCGGTGCAGCCTGTTTTGGGCCGCATGCTCCGGGGCGTCGAGGGCGTTCGGCTCTCGAGGGTTATCCGTGAACTCGATTCGGACCGGCGCTTTGCGTCGAGTGCGGCGGATGCCGTTGTGAGTATGGCTCCAGACTTTACGATCGTAAAGAAGGCGCGCGGTTAACGTGCGTATAAGTAAGACGGACTTTGAGAGGCAACTATTCAAAGTCCGTCTTTCTGTTGATGAGATGCTGTGGGGGAAAGCATATGGGTCTTGAGGGAATCAAGCTGATTGCATGCGATTTGGACGGCACATTGCTGCATCCGGGGGAGCACGAGCCGCGTTCCGAGGCCTTTGAGCTCATCGATGAACTGCATCGTCGCGGTATCGTGTTTATGCCGGCGAGCGGCCGTCAATATGCGAGCTTGCGCTACCTGTTTGCCCCGGTGGCCGATGAGCTCGCCTATGTATGCGAAAACGGAGCCCTGGTGATGAGCGAGGGGCGTGCCGTTGTCAAGCGTTCCATGGAGCGTAGCCTTGCTATGGATATCGCGAATGCCGTGGTTGCGTATCCCCATGCCGACGTGACCCTTTCATGTGAGGGACACCTCTACACCATGAGCGGCAACGATGCATTCGTCGATCATTTGCGCTATGAGGTCCACTGCGATGTGGCGGTGGTCGACCGCCCCGAGGACATCGACGAGGACGTCATTAAGATTGCCTTCCAGACGCCCGAGGTGGATCAGCCGGCGGCCCTGGAGTATTTCGAGCGCCTCTTTAGCGACCGTGTTGACGTGATGACGTCGGGAACCGAATGGACGGACTTTATCGGTTTCGGTTCGGGCAAGGGCTCCGCGCTTGCCGATTACGGTCGTGCCCTGGGTATTTCGCCCGATGAGATGATGGCGTTTGGCGATAACGAAAACGATCGCGACATGCTCAACGTCGTGGGCCATCCCTATCTGATGGAGAGCTGCAACCCCTCTATGCGTGGCATTAACGACCGCGTCCGCTACGTGCGCACGGTCGAAGAAGAGCTGCGTCGTCTACTTGCTGAGTAGACATTTGGGACATGTCTAGAAATCTACTTTTTGCTGCAAAGTGCGGAAAGGTGGATTTTAAGGCATGTCCCGAACATCTACCGGCAGTCGGGGCAGAGACCCTCGAAGATGGTGTAGTGCGACGTGACGTGCCAGCCGATTTGCTCGGACGCCTTGGCGTCGAGCTGGGCATCGAAGGGGAGCGGTACGTCGATGACGCGGCTGCACGAGGTGCAGATGATATGCGCATGCGGCTCGATCGTGCGATCGAAGCGGCTGCCGCCCGGCGTCTTGATGGAGAGGATTTCGCCTGCGTCGGCCAGGAGATTGAGATTGCGGTAGACCGTACCGCGGCTGATTTTGTCATCCTGCGCGCGCACGACGTTGTAGATTTCGTCGGCGGTGGGATGGTTATAGCTTTGGCGCACGGCGTCAAGAACCAGCTTTCGCTGCCTGGTATTCCTTCTTTGCATCGCCATGCGCCTCGCCTCTTTTCTATTAACGGTCGTAGGTAAATGATACCGTATTTAGCACACAATACTAATAATGAGGACTGAAACCGTCTTCATTGGCAAGTGGGGCTCGGGCCTGGGCGTCTACGAGGCGAAAACGCGTTCCCATGCGCTCGTAGGAGGCATGAAGCGCCTCGAGATGAGATAGGACGTTTGCCGGAGCTCCCTGTATCTCCATCTCGACTGAGCCGTCTTCCATGTTACGCACCCAGCCGGTGAGTGCGCGTGCCTGTGCGAGGTTGGTGTTGGTAAAGCGAAAACCAACGCCTTGGACTTGCCCCGCCCAGCGCAGGAAATAGCGCAGGGGAGTGTCTAGAGTGGCCTCGTCGCTTGCGAGTACGGTAAGCCTGCGGTGCAGCTCGAGCTCGACGTTTGATGGTTTTTGAGGCTCTCGACTGCCGCCGGTGACGCTGGAGAAGAACGTATCGAAGAGGCCCATCGCTATGCCTGCTTGCCTGCGTCGGCCGGGAAGGTAATGCCGGCCTGCTGGCGCACGGCATCCATGATGCGCAGTGAGACGAGTGTGACATCGCGGTAGTGGCCAAGCTCGTGGCGTCCTGCCGGGGTCTCCCAAATCTCTTCCTTAACGTTATCGATGCCGCCGATGGCGGTGATAAAGTCTGTGAGTTCGTATTCCATAGTGTTGCTCGATTTGGGCAGGTCGAGCACGCGGCCGTTGTCGCCCTGTTCGCGCGGTGCCTCGGTCGCCGAGCCGCGTACGACATCGCCGCGATAGTCGATGCGGACGTTGCGGGGCGTGGACAGATGGTCGATCTGGATAGTGCCACGCTCGCCTTCGATCTGCGAGGGCAGCAGGTCATTCGTAATTTTGGAGTGCGCGAGCTCGACGGAGATGCGGCCTCCGCCATAGCTGGCGAGGATGGAACCGCAGCCGTCGATGGGGCCGTGCGTGAGCTGTCGCGTGGTGGGGTCGAGCAGAGTAGTCATGCTCGTAAGGCCGGAGGGCATGCCGAAAATCTCGACCATGGGCTCGACGGCGTAGACGCCAATGTCCATGAGGGAACCCGATGCCATATTGCAGTCGAAGATATTGGTGGCGCGTCCCGCGAGAATCTCGTTGTAGCGCGAGGAATACTTGCCAAAGCGCAATGAAGCGCGGCGGATGGGGGCGATCTCGCCCAGGGCGTCCTCGATGGCGTGGAAGGCGGGATCGTGGAGGGGACGCATGGCCTCGAGGGCCACGACACCTGCTGCCTCGGCAGCGCGGAAGACTTCCAGCGCCTGCGCTTCGGTGGCGCAGAAGGGTTTCTCGACGATGACGTGCTTGCCACCGGCGATGCAGGCAAGGGCCTGCTCGTAGTGAAGTGCGTTAGGACTGCCGATATAGACGGCGTCGACGTCGACGGCTGCCGCAAGCTCGTCAAGTGCGGTGAAGTTACGCTCGCCGCCGTGTTCGGCGGTAAAGGCGGCGCCGCGCTCGGCATCGCGCGAGAGCGTGCCCACAAACGCGGCTTGGTCGTTGGCGTTGACGACCTGGATAAAGTCGTCGGTAATCATGGATGTGCCGATGGTCGCGATGCGCAGCATACGTCCCCCTTGCGTTGTTTGGTCTACAGGATGAGTGTAGCGCGTGGGGATATAAAGCTGCGCGAAAACGCTATTACAGGTCGCTCTCGTTAAAGCCGGTGTCGATATCGAGGTTGCTGCCGTCGGCCGCCGTGGTGGCGAGCTCATCGCAGTGCTCGTTGAGCTCGTGGCCGGCATGCCCCTTAACCCAGATGAACTCCACCTTATGCTTGCTTTTGGCGGCAAGCAGGCGCTCCCACAGGTCGCGGTTCTTGACGGGCTGCTTGTTGGCAGTTTTCCACCCGCGCTTTTTCCAGCCGTCGATCCAGTGTTTATTGAAAGCGTTGACGACGTACTGCGAATCGGAATGGACTTCGACCTCGCAGGGGCGGTTGAGCGCCTCGAGCGCCACGATGACCGCCATGAGTTCCATACGGTTGTTGGTGGTCTTGGCGTAGCCGCGTGAAAGCTCGGAGGTGAAGGTCTTGCCGGCGGGGTTGGTGTATTTGAGTACGGCGCCGTAGCCGCCGCGTCCCGGATTTGATCGGGCCGAGCCGTCGGTGTAGATGATGACCTTCACATGGTTCCTTTCGTTGGGTACGTTTCGTGTGAGTGACCATTGTAGCGCCATGCCCGCCGGGGGCTAGCAATCTACGATTTCTACCCCGTCTTCCGACGGTTAGTTGGCATGGATGATGCGGTTGAGCTCGTCGAGGTATTGCTGCAAGAGGGGAGAGGGCTTGCGCTCGTTGTGCATGATATAGCCTACGTGCATCGTTGGGGCGTCTGCTAACGGGATCGATGCCATACCCCATTGCATTTCATTGGAGAGGACACCGGTCGACAGGGTGTAGCCGTTCGACGTGATAAGTAAGTTAGTAAGTGTTCCGCGGTCCGAGATTCGTATGTTGCGATCGCAAGGGATATAGCTAAAAGGTTCCTCGGCGTAATAGAAGGAGTTTGAGGTTCCCTGCTCAAAGCTATAACGCGTATAGGGTGTGAGGTCGGCAAGGGACAGCTGCGGGCGGCGGGCAAGCGGGTGGCGCTCGCTAACGAAGACGTGGACCGTCGCGTCGAAGAGGGGATGGAAGCTTGCGCGGGCATCGGCGAAGGCCTTCTGCAGAACGCGGGCGTTAAAGTCATCCAGATACAGAATGCCGATATCGCTGCGAAATGCGCGGACGTCATCGATGATCTGCGATGTGGTGGTCTCGCGCATGATGAACTCGAACTTGCTGTCGCGGCAGCGCTCGACCACGTTGACAAAGGCCTCGACCGAAAAGGCGTAGTGCTGGGCGGAGATGGCGAGGCGGGCTTGCGGGGTGCCGCCGTCCTCGTAGCGCGCCTCGAGCATGTCGGCCTGCTCTACGACCTGGCGCGCATAGCCCAAAAGCTCGGTGCCGTCGTTGGTGAGCGTGACGCCGCGGCTGGAGCGCGTAAAGATCTCCAGGTGGAGCTCCTGTTCCAGGCTTTTGACGGCGTTGGAGATATTGGACTGAGCGGTATAGAGGCGCTGGGCTGCGGCATTGATTGAGCCGGACTCTGCTACGGCGATCAGGAAACGAAGCTGCTGGAGGGTCATCGGCGCCATCCTTTCGAGTGTTATCTATAAAACCGATAACAGGTTAGCGCTTTTAAGTGATTGACCGAGGGAAACAACGCTCGTACTATTCAAAACACACAAAGGCGGTAGGTAATTAAGCCAACCACGGAACCGGGATGCGAAAGGAGGCCCGCATATGAATTGCTTACCAAGACGAATGCCGGGCTCCTGTTTGCGCCCGTCGGCGTGATCAGGAGACAGCGACTTACTTCTCTCTAATTTATTAACTTTTGTTCGATCAAGGAGATCATCATGAGCCAGTTTATCAACAACCCCGAGCACACCTTTGGTTTCGATACCCTGCAGCTGCACGTTGGCCAGGAGAGCGCCGATCCTGCATCCGACTCCCGTGCTGTGCCTATCTACCAGACCACGAGCTATGTGTTCCGCAACTCCCAGCACGCCGCCGACCGCTTTGGTCTTGCCGACGCCGGTAACATCTACGGCCGTCTGACCAACTCCACCCAGGGCGTCTTCGAGGATCGTATCGCCGCGCTCGAGGGTGGCGTGGCAGGTCTTGCCGTCGCCTCCGGTGCTGCTGCCATCACCTATACCCTGCAGGCCCTTGCCCAGGCCGGTGACCATGTGGTTGCCCAGAAGACTATCTACGGTGGCTCCTACAACTTGCTGGAGCATACGCTCTCCCAGTTTGGCGTCGAGACCACCTTCGTCGATGCCCACAACCAGGACGAGGTCGAGGGCGCCATCAAGGACAACACCACGGTCATCTACCTCGAGACGCTCGGCAACCCCAATTCTGACATCCCCAATATCGACGCCATCTCCGAGATCGCCAAGAAGCACGGTCTGCCGGTTGTCGTCGACAACACCTTCGGCACCCCGTATCTGTTCCGTCCGCTGGAGCATGGTGCCAACATCGTCGTCCACTCCGCAACCAAGTTCATCGGCGGCCACGGCACCTCGCTGGGCGGTGTGATCGTCGACGGCGGTAACTTCGATTGGAAGGCGAGCGGCAAGTATGCGCAGATCGCCGAGCCCAACCCCTCCTACCATGGCGTCTCGTTTGCCGAGGCTGCCGGTCCCGCCGCCTTCGCAACCTATGTCCGCGCCATCCTGCTGCGTGACGAGGGCGCCTGCATCAGCCCGTTCAACGCTTGGATCCTGCTCCAGGGCACCGAGACTCTGTCGCTGCGCGTTGACCGTCATGTCGAGAACACCAAGAAGGTCGTTGAGTTCCTGGCTGGTGATTGCCATGTCGCCAAGGTGAACCACCCGAGCCTGTCTGAGCACCCCGATCACGAGCTCTATCAGAAGTACTTCCCCAACGGCGGTGCCTCGATCTTTACCTTTGAGATTAAGGGTGGCCAGGAGGCAGCTTGGAAGTTCATCGATCATCTGCAGGTCTTCTCGCTGCTCGCCAACGTGGCCGACGTCAAGTCGCTCGTCGTGCACCCGGCTACCACCACGCACTCCCAGCTCTCTGCCGAGGAGCTCGCCGAGCAGAACATCACGCCCTCCACGATCCGTCTTTCCATCGGTACCGAGAACGCCGAGGATATCATTTGGGATCTGAAGCAGGCCTTCGCCGCGCTGGACGAGTAAGGCGACTTGTGCAAGGACCCCTTGCGACTCGATAGGTATAACTGCATAAAATGCCTGCTCAAGGCGCCTGTGCGAACAATGGTTGCACAGGCGCCTTTTTTGCATAGAGCGGGTGCAAAAACAGGGTTTTTGACACGCTTTATGCATTCGAGTTGTGGAAAACTCCTGTTGAGAGGATGTGAGTTTTACGCAATTGACGTGCGCCTTTTAAGTAAAGCCGCAGGTCGCGATTTGCTCGGGGTACTATGCAGCGCGATCGAATCACACGCAGCTCAAACGCAGCAAAAACGCACTACGGAGGTTTCCAGCTACATGAGGATTGATTCACGAAAACCGAAAACCGCCGCCCTTTCCGCCGCTCTGACCGTGGCACTTTTGGCGGGCGCCGGTGCAACTGATGCCCACGCCGCAACACTGTCCGATACGGTTGGATCTACTCCGTCCGAGACGACGCTGGTGCAGCCCGTTGACTATCGTGGCGATGGTTATGGTTCCATGCAGGAGTGGAACGCCTCGATGGAGGCCAAGCGCGATTCCCTGGAGATGCGCGCTCAGATCATCATGAATATGTATGGCGACTATGCCACCGATGACGAGCGCGCTGTGCTGCAGGGTTGCATCGACGGTGCGGGTAGCCTGTTGACGATGGGGGAGGTCGACGCCAAGTCGACCGAGCTCGATGAGCTGCGCGCTGCGCTTGAGGATGCCAAGTGCGAAGCGCTCGAGGCTGCCGCCGAGGCGGAGGCTGCCGAGGCCGCCCAGGCTTCGTACTACAACGCCGGTTACACTCCGCCTTACGCGTCTGCCGCGTCCTACGCGAACGGATCGGGCCTGACGCGCTCTGCGGGTGTCAATAACTACAACGGGCGCCGCGAGACCTATTACAGCAGCAATGTGCTTTATCACTATCGCACGGGCGAATGGACTCAGGATTCCGAGGGCTTCTGGCGCGATTCCGACGGCTATTACGTTGTTGCCGCGGGCGATATGGCCCAGGGCTCGACCTTTACGGGCTCCAAGGGTGATTGCAAGGTCTATGACTCCGGCTGCGCTGCCGGAACCACCGACTACTACACCGGTTGGTAATCTGCCATAAGCAAAATAGGCACATGATGGGCGGACGTCTTTACTGAGCTTTTAGGCAACGTAAAGCCGCCCGTTCTTTATGCGCGTTTGAGTTAACAGAGCCCTTACCGTGGCGGTACGCTGGGCGTATGGATGCGGGGCACACTAGTTCATGAGAAATAAGGTCTTTCTCTTGGAAGAAGTGGTCTTGTGAATGCTCGAGATATTGCCGTTGCCGCCGTCGCGTTGATGCTCGGCTGCCTTGGTCCCACGGTCGCGCTCGTCGCGGGCATGCAGGGGACATGCGGGACTGCTCCTATCGTGGTCGGCGCGCTGATCGCGGCCGCACTGCTGGGAAGCGCGGGCGTGGTTCTTTGCCGCGACGATGAGGACGAGGTGTCGGGGTCGCAACGCTAACTGTTGTGAGATCGGCCGCCGGTCATAGACGAAGATGAAGGCCGCCGCAGGGGGGAGGTTCCCTTGCGGCGGTTTTGCTGTTAAGGCTGTTGAATGCGGCGCGTCGGCGCTACCAGCTTTTCTCGATATCGCGAATGCGTCGATAGAGCCATTCGTTTTGCGGTGCCTGGATATCGTGTTTGGCTGCGAGGCGGCAGATGGTGCCCGCGAACTCATCAACCTCGGTTTTGCGCCTTGCGATGCGGTCTTGAGCCATCGAGGGCATACCGGCGGGGTCGATTCCCTCGATGAGGTGCACCATTTGCGTCAGGTCTGCCTCGGTCAGCTCAACGCCCTCGGCGTTGGCGACCGCAAGCGTTTCGCGCATGGCGGAAACAAAGCAGCGACGCTGCTCGGAGCTCGGCTCCGTGGCGCTTCCGTAGGTCCCGCCGTAGGCCATGCAGGTTTGGTTGATGCCGTCGTTGAGCATGAGTTTGGCCCACATGCGGTGCGCAATGTCGCGCTCGACGGTATGGGCGATGCCGCAGCGCGTGTAGAGCCCGTCGATAGCGGCGACGGTCGCGGGGTCCGTGCCGGCCGCCGCGCCAAAGCGGATCTCGCCCGCATTGGTAAAGGTGAGCGCGCCGTTGAGGAACACGGCGTCCATGCCCTGGCAGATACCAAGAACGGTATGCTCCCAGCCAAAGCGTTCGGCAATCTTTTGCTCGCTCGTAATGCCGTTGCATAGCGAGGCGATGAGCGTGTTGGGTCCCACGACGCGCTCCATAGTCTTGAGTGCTTGGTCGAGACCGGTGGTCTTGACTGTCAGGATGACCAGATCGGCGGGCGTCGCCTCGCTGGCGCGGACGGACGTGAGATCGCAGGGCTTGCCGTTGACAGTGAGCGCATCGCCCGCGTGACGCTCAAAACGGGTGTCATCCATAACGTATTCGACGGCGTCATTGCCGAGGGCCTTGGCAATCATGCTGCCGTAGAGCAGGCCGACGCCGCCCTTGCCGATAAAAGCGACCTTGTTGATCTGCATGTGAATCATCTCCCCATGTAAAAGGCGCCCGCGTAAGGGGCGCCTGATGGATTGTATGCTGCCAGGGTGATTGGTGGGTGCGCGGGGCGGCTGTTATAAAAAAGAAACGTTTGCCTGGACGCTACGCTGCAGGGCAGACCGCAAAGACATGCGCGTGGTCATGCCCGGCTCCTTTCATCGGGCTTTTTGCTGATGTTAAAGCGGTGCCGTGACGGCTCGATTTCTGCTGCGTTACGATACGTTCTCGATTGCGATTCCACGATGTTTCGGCTGCGTGACCATTGTGTTTCGCCTTGCCGGGGCGCTGATGGCGAAGGGAGGGGCCGTGCAATACCGTGTTGACCCCAAAAGTGGTAACCGAATATCCGCTCTGGGTCTGGGCTGCATGAGGTTTCCCGGTGCGCCGGGACACCCCGATGCGAAGACGGCCGATGCCATCATCTCCCGCGCGGTGGAGCAGGGGATTAACTACCTGGACACGGCCTATCTCTATCCCGGCAACGAGGCGTGCGTGGGTGCGTCGCTTGAGCGCCTGGGCTTGCGCGACCAGGTTTTGCTCGCAACCAAGCTGCCGCATGCTTCGTGCAAATGCGCGGAGGATTTCGACCGGTTCTTCGACGAGCAACTGCGCCGCCTACGGACCGACCATATCGACTATTACCTCATGCATAACATTACCTCGCCCGCCCAGTGGGAACGTGTGGTGGCGTTGGGCATTGAGGACTGGATCGCGTGTCAAAAGGCGGCGGGGCGCATTCGCCAGATTGGTTTTTCGTACCACGGCAGCGCGGTGGATTTCCTGACGATGCTTGACGCATATGACTGGGATTTTTGCCAGATCCAGTACAATTACGCTGGAGAGCGATATCAGGCGGGAACAGCGGGGCTCATGGCCGCCGCCGAGCGAGGCCTCGCGGTGTTTGTGATGGAGCCGCTGCTGGGCGGGCGTTTAGCGGGCAAGCTGCCGCCACGGGCCCGCGCTGTGCTCGATAGTGCCCGTGACCCGCATTTGCTCACTCCTGCCGCCTGGGGTCTTTCGTGGGTGTGGAATCATCCTCAGGTGACGATGCTGCTTTCGGGTATGACCGATACCGCGCAGGTGGATGAGAATTCGTCACTGGCAGACCTCGCGTTGCCGAATTCGATGACTGCCAACCAGCTCGACACGATCGCGCACGTGCTGGATGAGTTTGAAAAATCGAATCGCGTGCCCTGCACGGGATGCGGCTATTGCATGCCGTGCCCTAAAGGCATCAATATCCCTGGATGTTTTGCCGCCTACAACGCAAGCTATGCGCACAGCTGGTTTACGGGGCTGTCTCAATACTTTACGGCGAGCGCGGTGCGCACAAGCGAGCCCAAGTTGGTGAGCAATTGCGTCAAATGCGGCAAATGCGCGCGGCACTGCCCGCAGCACATCGATATTCCCGAGTGTCTCGACGATGTGCGCCGACGTTTCCAGCCTGGTCCCGTGACGGCGGTGCTTAAGGCCTTCGGCAAAACACGCTCCTCATGACCCTTTTATATCTTGTGATGGAATAGTTCCTGTTTGCGGCAGAATAGGGCGATAGCAGGAACTATTTCGCCGCAACTGATGGGAGGCTATCGTGGGTGACCGAGGTTTACGTAATGATTCGCGTGAGGTTCGTTGGGGCATTTTGGGCGCTGGGCACATTTCTCATCGATTTGCATCGTCGCTCAAGAAGGTCGACGGGGCACGGCTGGTGGCTGCGGCCGGCCGCACTCCTGCGCATGTCGAGGAATTTTCCCGAGCGTTTTCGATCGATGCTGCGCATAGCCATGCCTCGGCCGATGATAACGGCGATGCGGCTTATGACGCGCTGATTGCCGACCCCGATGTCGACGCAATCTACTTGGCTCTTCCGCATGGCATGCATACGCGTTGGGCCTGTCGCGCGCTGCGCGCCGGAAAGGCCGTGCTGTGCGAAAAGCCGGCCGTTTTGAGTGAGGAAGAGGCTCTCTCGATTGCTTCCACCTCTCGCGAGCGCGGCGTGCTGTTTATGGAGGCGATGAAGAATCGGTTTTGCCCGATGCGCACTCGCGTGAAGGACTTGCTTGCGTCGGGTGAGCTTGGCCGTATTGTCTCGATTGAAAGCGTGCAAAAGCTCGATTACGGCGAGCCTCCTTCGGGCTATCTGCTTGATCCGTTGCAGGGCGGCTGTCTATATGATATGGGCTGCTATGCAGTCGGTTGGTTTGAGGATTTGCTCGCGGGCGCGTGCGAGGTTTCTTCCCGTGAAGTTCGCTGGCGTGACGTATCGGGCGGCCGCGTCGATTGGGCCGACGAGATCCATATGAGCGTCGGCGGTATACCCATTCATATGGTGTGCGACGGCAAAGCAACATATGAAAGCCGCTTAACGATTGCCTGTGAGCGGGGCTCGTTGGAAATCGAGCGGCTCCATCGCCCCGAGCTCGCTCATGTGAAGTATTCCGACGGTCGAACGCTAGAAATAAATGCCCCGTTTGAGGTCGATGATTTCTACGGCGAAATCCAGCATGCGACGCAGCTCATTCAGGCGGGGAAACTCGAGAGTCCCGTCATGCCCCTTGCCGCCACGCAGCGCTGTGCACACATCATCGATGCGATTCGCTTGAAACTTTAGGGCGTGGGGGCATGGCGCCAGCGCTTGGAATGCCTGGAGGCCTTTGCTCTTGATGCCCCTTTTATAACTTGCGGTGGAATACGGTCTGTTTGCGCCAAAATAAGGCACCAATAGACCGTATTTCACCGCAACTGATGAGGAGGGAGCTGGAGATGCTGACGATCGGGTGTCATCTTTCGACGACGAAGGGCTATCGGGCGATGGGGGAGACGGCGCTGTCCATTGGCGCCAATACCTTTGCGTTCTTTACGCGCAACCCGCGCGGTGGCAAGGCAAAAGATCTTGACATGGATGACGTGGCGGCTCTGCGCGAGCTTATGGCGCAAAACGACTTTGGACCGCTGGTGGCGCATGCCCCGTATACCTATAACCCCTGCTCCGCTAAGGAGCGGGCGCGCGAGTTTGCCCTGGAGGCCATGGCCGAGGATCTGCAGCGCATGGAAGCACTGCCCGGCAACTACTACAATTTTCATCCCGGTGCGCATGTGGGTCAGGGGGCAGACGTCGGCATTCAGATGATTGTTGATACGCTGTGCCAGGTGATGTTTGAGGGACAGCAGACGACGGTGCTGCTCGAGACCATGGCCGGCAAGGGTACCGAGGTGGGCCGCAGCTTTGAGGAACTGGCGTGCATTATCGAGGGCGTTGCCGCCAAGTGCCCAGAGCTGTCCGATAAGCTGGGCGTTTGTTTGGATACCTGCCATGTGAGCGATGCCGGCTACGACATCATCCATGATCTGGACGGCGTGCTCGACAAGTTCGACCGCGTGGTGGGTATCGATCGCTTGCATGCCGTACACATCAACGATTCGAAGAACCCTTGTGGCGCCCATAAAGATCGTCACGAGTGCATCGGCAAGGGATACCTTGGCAGCGAGGAATTTGGTGGCGGTATGCAGGTTATGCAGAATATTGTATCGAATGGCCACTTGCGTTCGCTGCCGTTTATTTTGGAGACTCCGAACGAACTTGCAGGTTATGCAGCTGAAATTAGACTATTAAGGTCATTGCAGCAGTAATGACTGTCACAAAGTAGAGTATTCCATTCACGTTATGGGTTTGTTTCAATCAGTTTTCTCATTGCAGATTCGTAATTCCGGGTGCATAATAGCCAACAGTTTTTGCAGACCTCTGAATCAAACGAGGTCACCGGAAGGAGACTGATTATGAAGCTGAAGAAGCTTGGCGCATTTGCCGCCACGGGTGCTATGGCACTCGCCCTTGCTCTGACGGGCTGCGGTTCGTCCAACGCCACCTCTGGTTCTGATGCCGGTTCCAGCAGCTCTGACGACGCTAAGGTCGAGAAGGTCGACGGCTCCAAGGAGTACGCGCTCGTCAAGGACGGCACGCTGACCGTCGGCACCTCTGCCGAGTACGCGCCGTTTGAGTACAAGGATGACAACGGCGACTACCAGGGCTTTGACCTTGAGCTCATCAAGGCTATCGGTGACAAGCTGGGTCTGGATGTCGAGTACGTCAACAATGACTTTGACACGCTGGTTCCGGGCGTCGCTTCGGGCGCCAAGTATGACGTTTCCATCGCGGCTATCACCGACACGCCCGAGCGTGAGAAGGAAGTCACTTTCTCTGATTCCTACTACATGGACGATCAGGCTATCGTGACCAAGGTCGATAACACCGACATCACGGCCGACAACTACAGCGAGAAGCTCAACAACGCCGACGCTACCATCATCGTCCAGTCTGGCTCGACCGCCGAGGCCTTTGCCCAGGAGAACTTCCCCAAGGCCAAGATCGTCCCCTACAAGGACGCCACCGAGTGCTTCAGCGCCCTGCAGTCCGATAAGGGCGACGCCGTAGTCACCAACCGCTCCGTTGCCAGCCAGCTGACCGCCGAGCAGTTCAACACCTGCCAGACCATCAAGCAGATCAGCACCGGCGAGGAGTACGCCATCGCCATCAACCAGGGCAACACCAAGCTCAAGGACGACATCAACCAGGCTATCAAGGACCTGACCGACGACGGTACCGTCGACGCCCTCATGGCTAAGTACAATATCAAGTAAAATAACTACTTGATTGCGCGCGGGCCCTTTCCGTTTTGGCGGAAAGGGCCTTTGCGCTTCTCTTGACGGAGAGCGTTTCCGTCTCGTTTTGCCGGCAACTTCTACGATAGGAGCCACCTTGTCTCGACTGAACAAAGGGGCCGCGGAGCAGCGTTTTCCACTGCCCTCGATGCTCCAAAAGCTGGCCTGTGCCCTGGCTGTGGCGCTCGCCCTGGTATGCGCGGGGGCCTGCGTGCCCACGACCGCCCAGGCGCTTGAGACCGCAAAGATTACCGCCCGACCCAATACCGGTTCGGGTAGCGATGTGGTCGGCGGCACCGAGACGCGCATCACTTGGGAAGTTCAGGCCGATGCCGACGAGGAGCTGAGCGGTCTTTCGCTGACGTTTGTCGACGGCACGACGTTTGGTACCGATGACACGCGATTGACGATGCTCTCGGGCGAGGACCTCATGGATCGTACGCCCATGAAGCCCACGTGCAAGGCTGACGGCCAGACGCTCAAGATTGACTTTGGCGAGACGGCGCCTGCCGGCGGCTATTTCCGCGTCGAGGTTTACGGCGTGACCTTCCCCGTCGAGGGCGGCGATGAGGCCTTTAGCGGCACCTATACGCTCGCCGACGGTTCGACCAAGAAGATCTCCAAGATTCCGTCGGTGGAGATCAAGGGCGTGACGGCCTTCGATAACTTCCTGGCCGACCTTAAGGAGCAGCCATGGGTCGAGGCGTGGAACTCCAATATGTTCCTGCGCCTGTTCCTGAACCCGGTCATTTTGGTCCAGAGCCTGCCGATCGTCTTCAAGGGCTTCCTTATGTCGCTTTCGATCGTGCTCGTGGCGTTTCCGCTGGCAATTCCCTTTGGCTTTGCCCTGTCGCTTATGCGCATCTCCAAGTCGCGCATCCTGCGCTGCCTCGCCGGCATCTACGTGAATATCATTCGCGGTACGCCGGCGTTCCTGCAGATCTATATCGCGTTCTTCGGTCTGCCGTTGGCCGGCGTCAAGGTGGACGACTATGTTTTGGGCGTTATCGTCATGGCCATGAACTCGTCTGCGTACCTGTGCGAGATCTTCCGTGCCGGTATTCAATCGATCCCCAAGGGCCAAAACGAGGCTGCTCGCTCTCTGGGCATGAATGCCTTCCAGACGCTGCTCTACGTTATGATTCCGCAGACGTTCCGCAATGTTTTGCCTACGCTGACCAGCGAGTTTATCTTGCTTTACAAGGATACGTCGCTGCTTGCCGCCGTGGGTGTGGTCGAAATCGTCATGAACGCCCGTACCATCGTGGCCACGACGGGCTCCATTACACCGTACGTGGTTGCCGCCCTGTTCTATCTGGTCATCACCCTGCCGCTCGCTCGCTTGGTGCGCGGTCTTGAGGCGAGGCTTTTGGGTACGACCGAGACCAAGAAGAAGCGTCCCGCCAAGAGCGCCGGACAGGTTGTCGCGACGCCTGCCGATCACATCGCCGGTCTGTAAGGAGGTCCTATCATGAGCGAAACCAATAACTCGAACGAGGTCGTCGTCAGCATTAAGAACCTCCAGAAGGCCTTTGGCGATAACGTGGTCCTGCGCGATATCGATCTGGATGTGCATAAGGGCGAGGTCGTCGTAGTTCTGGGTCCTTCGGGCTCGGGCAAGTCGACGATGCTTCGCTGCATCAATCGTCTGGAGCATCCTACGAGTGGTTCGATTGTCGTCGAGGGCGTGGATGTGTGCGCCAAGGGCGTTGACCTCAATAAGGTGCGTACGCACTTGGGCATGGTGTTTCAGCAGTTCAACCTGTTCCCGCACCTGTCGGTCAAAAAGAACGTCATGCTTGCGCAGCAAAAGGTGCTCAAGCGCAGCAAGGAAGAGGCCGAGAAGATCGCCGTCGAGGAGCTGACCAAGGTCGGTCTTGCCGAGCGTATCGACTTTATGCCGAGCCAGCTCTCGGGCGGCCAGCAGCAGCGCGTTGCCATCGCCCGCGCCCTGTCGATGAACCCTCACGTTATGCTCTTTGACGAGGCCACGTCGGCGCTCGATCCCGAGCTGGTTCGCGACGTTCTGGGTGTCATGCGCGACCTGGCACGCGATGGCATGACCATGATCGTCGTGACGCACGAGATGGGCTTTGCCCGCGACGTCGCCGACCGCGTCGTCTTTATGGACGGCGGCGTCATTGTGGAAGAGGGTACGCCGAGCGAGGTCTTCGACCACCCCAAGAGCGAGCGCACCAAGGCGTTCTTGGGCAATATCTCGTAGCCGGTTGATGTAACTGCCGTTATAAAAGAGCGGGGGCTGGACTTGAATCCAGCCCCCGCTCTTTTGTAGGGATAAGGATGCGCTTTGATGCAGACTCTTTTGGAGGTCCTGGGTTCGTTACGCGAGCTCGGCTCCGAGGGCCTTGCAAGCGGTCTCGCCCTCATCGTCGGGCGCATCGTAGCAAATGACGGAATCGACGACATTGACGCCCGCCTCGTCGGCATCGGCCTTCCAGTTGTCCATCCACTCGCCCTCGGCCCACGAATAAGAGCCAAAGAGGACGACCTTCTTATCGCCGAGGGTCTCCTTGACCTCGTCCCACATAGGCTGGAACTCGTCATACTCAAGCTCCTCGGAACCCATGGCGGGGCAGCCGAAGGCGAAGGCACCATATTCGGCGGCCTTGTCGGCAGAGAAGTCGGCGCAGGAGATGACCTCTGCCTCGGCGCCGGCACCGGTTGCGCCCTCGGCAACGAAGTTTGCCATGGCCTCGGTGTTGCCTGTACCGCTCCAGTAGACGACTGCGATCTTGCTCATATGTCTTCCTTTCGGTTGTGCGGCGTGCGGCCGCGTTTTGTATGCTCTATCGGGTTGCCTGGACAAGTTGTCCCAGAGTGCAGCCCTGTTGATAGATGTAGGTAAGGTATTGCGTGCATGCGCGATAGGAATCGAAGGTCGTGAGCGCCTGCTCAACGTTTGTGTATACCTTCCATGCGCCAAAGACCTTATAGTTTTCGCCGTGCTGGACGATAAACTGATGGACATCTTCGTAGGGATAGCCCAAAAAATAGCCAATTTCGTGGGGGAACTCGCATATGCACCCCGTATCGCAGTGCCTATTTCGCGCGAGTGCGCAGACGCTGCCGTCATAGGCGCTTTCTGCGGCATTGCTGCTTGCCAGCGTGATGCGCGCGGCGAGATGCACCAGGGATGCGGGCAGGTTGTGGACATCGTAACCTTCGGCGGCTAGCGCCGTCGTGGCACGGGGGTCGGAGAGGTATCGCATGAGGTCCGCAGGGCGGTACACATAGATGAGCGCTCCGCAGGGGCGCCAGACCAAAACGCTCATATGGATTCCGAGTGGCTGGAGCTCGCGGTTGCATTGGGCTATGACGGCGAGCAGGCGAGAGCGTCGCTCTTCGATATGGGCGGCGCCGGGTTTTCCGTTTTGGTTGGCGTAAACGCCGGGATAGGTAAAGAGCGATGCCGGCTTGATGCCCTCGAGCGTGGGAGAGCAGTTGCGCACGACTGCTGCCTGAAACGTTGGGATGTCTATGGTTCGAGTCACGGCGCTCCTCACGGATCTAAACTGTTAGCCTAGGAAAACTTATACACGAAAGTAAGCCATGGTCAACAAAAAAGTTTGAAGCGGGAAACTAATTGACCGAACGGACATGATTTTGGGTTAAGATGGGGACACCCCATGGGGGTATCTAGATAGGGCTACTTGAAAGGGGAACGCATGAGTGACTTGCTCAACCCTGCGAATCTCATCGTGCTGGCCGTCATTGCCGTCGGCATGTTTTTTGGACTGCGTCGCATTGCCGCTTCGACACACGGGAAGAGTTGCTGCAGCGATGGCGCGAGCGGCAAGAAAGCCAAAAAGGTTGTTGTGGTGGATACCGATGCATCGCACTACCCCTATAGCGATGAGCTACTCATCGGTGGCATGAGCTGTGACGGCTGCGCTCAGAATGTAGCCAATGCCCTCAATGCACTGGATGGCGTGTGGGCAACGGTGACGTATGCGGACCACACAGCGCGCGTGCGCTCCAAGCGGCCGATCGATCGCGGTGTCCTTGAGGCTGCCGTGAGAGATGCGGGTTACTACGTCATGACGCTGTAGGCCTTGCCTTGGATGCGCGTCCTTGTCTAGGCTCGTCCGCGTAGCTCGATGTCCTGGATGTCGTCGAAGTCGATGGCGATATCTTTGAGCTTGAGGAGTTTGAAAGCAGGGAGCGCCTCGTCGAGGATGCCGGTGCGGCTGCGATAGCCGTATGTATCGTAATAGGTGACACGAACCAAGTCGCCACGCTTGAGGCCCTCGAGCTTTTTCGAAAGTTCGAGGGCTTTTTCTTCTGTGAGTTCGCATTTTGGCTCGGCGGTGATCTCTTGTTTACGCACGAGCTCGTAGTATCCCGTGAGGGCGGCAAAGGGCATAAACTGCGCGGCACGGCCGGCACGGACGGTGCCGTTGGCGGTGAGCTTTGGGTCGGCGGAGCGACGTCTTCCCTCGGGGTCCGCTAGGCGTTCAAAAGGTGTCGGTGGCCGCATCGGCTGTTGTTGGGACTTAGGCACGATGTCCTCCAACTTGTTCGTTGCGTTCGCGCGCGGTGGCGCCGGCGGTAAAGCTTAATCCCTTGACGAGCGCGTTCTTGCCGTACTTGCCTTTCACGGCCAGGACGGCGCGCGCCAGGTCGCGCTCGCGCTCATCGGCCTCGACATCGCTAAACAGATCGATGGTGGCAAATTCCTCGGGCATGAGGTTGCCAAATCCCAGGTTGATGCGCTTGACCGGTCGTTTGGGATCGACAGTCTGCGCCCAGAGCTCATCGAAATAGCCCATGATCTTCTTAAACGAATTGGTACGCTCGGGCAGCTTTCGCGAGGCGTTAGAGTGCGCAAAGAGTGCGGCATAGCCACCGCGCGGTTTGCCGCCATGCTCTCCCACAAAGATGCCATCGATTGCCTGCGCTTCGCGCACCAGGCGACGCCGTTCGTCATCGCGCTGGACGGGCTTGGGCGCACGGGGCGCGAGCTCGGGGCCGGCGGTTGCGGTGGGTTCGATACTCGATGTGCTCGAGCGCAGGTGCCCGCATCCGTCCACATACTGCGCTGTACCGCTGGCGTCGAGGCGGCGTATGTCGGCGCGTTCGCTCGCGTAGCCCACAAAGAGCGAGATGCTGTCGCAGACCACGTGCTTATCGACCAAGTCTAAAACGGCGTTGTCGACCATCTCGCGCAAGACGGTATAGGCCTGTTCGTAGGCATAACCCTTCGAGAGCACCTGTCCTGTGGTGGTCGAAGTTGCCTGCGGGCGATAGGCTTGGATATCGGCGATGGTTGTCGGCTCGCGTCCGAAGGCGTGATCGATAAGATATTCGGCATTGACGCCGAGCTCGTCGTAGAGCAGGTTTTCGTCAAGGGCGGCGACGCCCATCAGGTCGTAGACGCCATACTTTTCGAGTCGGGCTGCCACGCCGGGGCCGATGCCCCAGATGTCGGTGATGGGGCGATGGGGCCAGATCTCCTTGCGAAAGGTCTCGTCGTCGAGTATGCCGATGCGGCTGGGTACGTGCTTGGCGGTAATGTCGAGCGCTACCTTGGCCTGGAATAGGTTGGGGCCGATGCCGACCGTCGCCGTGATGCCGGTGCGCGCGAGGACCTCGTCGCGCAGCGTGCAGGCGAACCCTTCCGCATCGGTGTGATAGAGGTCCAGATAGGGCGTCACGTCGATAAAGCACTCATCGATGGAGTAGACGTGCACGTCCTGGGGGCTGACGTATTCCAGATAGATACCGTAGATTTTCGCCGACACCTCCATGTAATGCTGCATGCGCGGTACGGCCGTGATGTAGTCGATGCCATCGGGAATTTCGAACAGACGGCAGCGATTGTGTATCCCGAGGTCCTTCATGGCCTGTGTGATGGCGAGGCAGATGGTCGTGCGTCCGCGTGATTCGTCGGCAACGACCAGGTTGGTGGTGAGTGGATCGAGCCCGCGGTCCACGCACTCGACGCTGGCATAAAACGTCTTGAGGTCGATGCAGATGTAGGTGTGCTGCTCGTGCGCCACGCGTCCTCCCATCAAACACATGTTCTTATCGAATACCTGTTCGATAATACCCGCTCGACCAGACACCGTCAAAACCTGTCCCTTTTTGGCGGGTATGGTCGTGCGGCTGCATCGGGTTTTTAACGCAGCCCTAAAGAGCGCGAAACAGCTCGGAAAAGCTCGCTTCGTAGCATGAGACTAACGATCGATACCGCCTATACGCACGGAAGGGTTGTGGAAAAGATGGTCAATTATGTGTTTGGTATGCCGACGCGCCTTGTTGCGGATGGAGACGTGGCTCGCTGGTGCGGACGATTGGTCGCTCACTACGGTGGCACCAAGGCGCTGGTCGTGTTGGGCGGTGACAAACATACGCACGATGAGCTCGTCTCGGCGGCGCTCGGCTCGCTTGATCGAGCCCTGCTCGAGCGCGTGCTTTTTCGCTGCGGCTTGGTCGGGGGCGACGGGGGAGACGATTTGGTCGATGAGGCCGTAGCCCTGGCGACCGACGAAGGCGTGGACTTTGTCCTGGCGATTGGCGATGCCGATACTGCCGGCTTTGCGCGCGAGCTCGCGCGTCGCATGGCGGCGCTCGATGCCGGCGAAGACGGCTTTGTGCCTTATGGATGCATTGTCTCGGAGGGCAAGGTGCCTGCTGTCGTGGGCACCGGCGAGGTTCCCGTTTTTGCCATTATCGCGCCCGAACTGCTGGAGGGCATCGGGTCTCCTTTGCGTGAGTTGCTCGGTAGCGTCTGCGCTGCGGCCTAATATCTGCCAGGAAGGGACAGGTTAATTTTGGTAGGTAAAGCGTTTGACCTGCCAAAATTAACCTGTCCCTTTTTGGTCGGTCGCCGTTTAGGGGCGGATTGGCAACGCTCGCTGATTACGGTCTTGACCTGCGCTAGAATAGGGTCATCTGATTATCCGGGCGCATGGAGGTATGCGCCCGTATGTTGAGGAGGACTTTATGGCAACTGTTGCCGCACCTATCGACGCTACGTCGACCGCCGCTTGGAAGGCGCTCGAGGCCCATCAGGAGAAGCTCGAGGCCGAGGGTATCGACCTTAAGGCATGGTTCGCTGCCGATGCGGAGCGCGTGAACAAGCTGAGCTTTGACGCCGGTGACCTGCACTTCGACCTGTCCAAGAACCTGGTGACCGACGAGACCGTCAAGCTGCTGTGCGATCTTGCCCGCGAGGTGAAGCTCGAGGAGCGCCGCGACGCCATGTTCTCCGGCGAGCACATTAACACCACCGAGGACCGCGCCGTCCTGCACACCGCGCTTCGTCGCCCGGCAAGCGAGAAGGGTCAGCTCATCGTCGACGGCCAGGACGTCGTCGCCGACGTGCACGAGGTCCTCGATCGCATGTATGCCTTCGCCGAGCGCGTGCGCTCCGGTGAGTGGAAGGGCGTTACCGGCAAGAAGATCGAGCATCTGGTGTCCATCGGCATCGGCGGCTCCGATCTGGGCCCGGTCATGGCTTACGAGGCCCTGCGTCCCTATGCTGACGCCGGTATCGACTGCCGCTACATCTCCAACATCGACCCCAACGACCAGGCCGAGAAGCTTAAGGGTTTGGACCCCGAGACCACGCTCGTGATCATCGTCTCCAAGACCTTCACCACGCTCGAGACCCTCACCAACGCTCGCGAGGTCAAGACCTGGATGCTCGAGCAGCTCAAGGCTCAGGGCGCCATCGACGGCTCCGATGAGCAGAACGCCGAGGCCGTGGCAAAGCACTTCGTCGCCGTCTCCACCGCACTCGAGAAGGTCGAGGCCTTCGGTATCGACCCCGCCAACGCCTTCGGCTTCTGGGACTGGGTCGGCGGCCGCTACTCCGTCGACTCCGCCGTGGGCCTGTCGCTGATCGTCGTGCTCGGCCCCGAGCGTTTCCAGCAGTTCCTCGAGGGCTTCCACGCCATCGACGAGTACTTCTGCAATACCCCGCTCGAGAACAACGCCGTCGCGCTGATGGGCCTGCTCAACGTCTGGTACGTCAACTTCTTCGGTTCCAAGAGCCACGCCGTGCTGCCGTACTGCCAGTACCTGCATCGTTTCCCGGCCTACCTGCAGCAGCTCACCATGGAGTCCAACGGCAAGCATGTCCGCTGGGACGGCAGCGCCGTGACCTCCGACACCGGTGAGATCTTCTGGGGCGAGCCCGGCACCAACGGTCAGCACGCCTTCTACCAGCTGCTGCACCAGGGCACCGTGGTGGTCCCGGCCGATTTCATCGCCTTCGCCAATACCGCAAACCCTGCGACCGACAGCGGCCAGGATGTCCACGAGCTGTTCCTGGGCAACTTCCTGGCCCAGACCAAGGCGCTCGCCTTTGGTAAGACGGCCGACGAGGTTCGTGCCGAGGGCACGCCCGAGCAGATCGTCCCGGCTCGCTGCTTTGAGGGTAACCGTCCGACGACCTCGATCTTTGGCGACACGCTGACCCCGTTCGCACTCGGCGAGCTCATCGCCCTGTACGAGCACATCACGTTTGTCGAGGGCACGGTCTGGGGCATCGACTCCTACGACCAGTGGGGCGTCGAGCTGGGCAAGCAGCTTGCCAAGCAGATCACCCCTGCCTTCCACGATGATGCCGCCAAGGCCGAGCAGGACGCTTCGACCCAGGCGCTCATCGAGTTCTACCGCGCCCACCGCAAGTAGTCGCTGCTGTTGACACATCGCGCCTTATAGTCAGGGGCCCGTATCCCATTGGATGCGGGCCCCTTTGCTTTGCCGTAGTCCCGGGGCGCACGGCCTTTGTGGAACATCGCCGGGGCGCCGCGCGCCGCGAGAACCCTGCGCCTAGATCTCGGCCTCCGCATGGTCTCGCTGCGCCTCGGGCAGCTCCCCGTAGAGCGGATGGTCTTCGAGCCTAAAGCGCTCGACCTGTTCGGGAGTGTGGCCGCGCACAAAGAGCCACGAGCGATCGATCGGCGTCGCCATGAGCGTGCTGGGCAGTGCGTCGGCGCGGTCGGAAAACACCCGGGCGCTCTCGGGATCCTGGAACGCCAGCACCAGATGCGTGTCGCAGTTGCCCATGATGGAGCGTGCGCGTGCCTCGCCATAGAGCGCATCGAGCTGGTTGGTCGACTGCAGCAGCAGCGTTGCCCAGATGTTGCGGCTTCGGATAATCGAGAGCACGTTGTCGATCTGGGGGATCTGCAGATTTGCGAAGTCATCGAGCATAAAGCGCACGGGCACGGGCAGGCTGCCGTCGGGCTGCCTATCGGCCTCACGAATGAGGCCCATAAACGCCTGCGAAATAAAGAGGCCGGTCAGCGGATCGAGATTGCGGTCAATATCGCTCACGGTTACAAACAGGGCGCAGGGGGTGTGTCCCATGGAAGCGAAGTCCACCTGATGGCACTCACGATAGAGCTGTGCCGCACCGTCGAATCCCAGACACATGACCTTTTCGGCAAGGATGCCGACGATGCTCGCGTGCATGCGCTCGGCATTTTGCGTAATGGCGTAGCGCCGCCATAGCGAGAGGGCATAGCTTTGGGGGTCGGTCGTGATCAGGTCGTCAAACAATCGACCCGTGGCACCGTCCTGCAGGTGCTCGATCAGCTTGATGACCGAGCTGATCGTCTGCTCGTCGGCGGGTAGCTGTTCGGTGACGTAGGCGATAAGACACGACAGCAGGTTTGCCGCCGCATGATCCCAAAAAGGCTGGTTGTTGTCCTCGATGGGGCAGATGGCCTTTGCCACCGAGAGGATGTCCTGCTGGTTGGGCCTGCCGTCCGCCTTGCGGCGAATGTGCCTCAGGGGGTTGTAGCCGCAGCGCTCGATGCCGGGCGCAAGGGCCGGGACGGTGTTGAGGTCGGCGAAGTTGAGACATTGCACGCGGTAACCGTGGGCTGCCAGCACGGGTCCCACTTCGCGACAGAGCGTGCCTTTGGTGTCGAGCACGATGTAGCTTGCGTTCATTTGCAGCAAGTTGGGCTTGAGGACGTTTCGGGTCTTGCCGGCTCCCGAGGGGCCGATCACAAGTGCGTTGTTGTTGAGTCCCGTTTGGCGGGTGTCGCAGGAAAGCGTTCGATCCTTGGCGAGGATGGTGGACGACGCGGACTCAGATGCGGCGAGGCGGCTGGCGAGGTTAGACATGGGCGACCTCCTTGGTGGTCGAGAGGATTTCGTGGGCAAAGCCGAGCTCGACGGCGCGCTCGGCCGAAAGGTAGGTGTCTTTTGCAGTGAGGGACTGGATGCGCTTGGGCGTGAGGCCGCTGCGGTCCGAGAGGATTTGCGTGAGGGTCTTGCGGGTCTGCATGAGACGCCGGCTGGTTTCCTGCAGCGCAAGTGCCGAGCCGCCTGCCCCCTGGGGAATCAGCGGGTCGTGAATCATGAGCTCTGCATGGGGCGCCATACGGCGATCGTCGCCGCCCATAAAGATCACGGCGCCCATGGACGCGGCGAATTCCAGGCAGACGGTGCGGATGGGGCACGATGCGAGGCGCATGGCGTCATAGATCGCAAGACCCGATCGCACGCTTCCGCCGGCGCTGGCGACAAATATGGTGATGGGGCGGCTGGGGTCGGTGGCATCGAGCAGGCGGATCTGCTGGCATAGGTCGTGGGCCATCGGGGTTTCGATGTTTCCCATGACGGAGAGCTCGCGACGGGCGAGCATCTCATCGTAAATGCTGGTGAGCGTGATACCTCGGGCGGATTCACGCATGGTGAGGGGGCTGATGATGGGGGAATGATTGGTGTCCATGAGGACTCCTTTCTGTTGGTTGTGTTGTGGAATAGGATTGTTGCCCGCGGAGGGGCTGGCGGGCTACAGGGTTCGTCCGAGCCTGAGATCGAGCTCGGTTGTGGGGCATGCTGCCCGTTCGTGCGGCTCGCAAGCACCAAGGGCTCCAAAGCGATGGAGCGTTGCGGCGGGCGTGGTGTAGGCGAGCCGCAGCTGATGCTCGACAGGGGCACATCCGTCATTTTTGTAATGAGCCGCGTAGTACTGCGCGATGCTGGCGTTCATCTCGCTGCCATTGCGATGGCGCTCAAACTGGCGTCTGCAGGTCTCGATGATCTTTGCTACCGACTTGGGTGCCGTCGCGGGAACAAGGGCGAGATAGCCCTCAAATAGCTCGTTGATGCTCAGGAGGCACAGCAGGTCGATCAGCGTCCTTATGGCTGCTCCCTCGGCAGAAAAGTGCGCGGTCATGCGGTTATATCGGTTGCGGTCGACGATGGCCACATGGGGTCTAGGAGTTTTCTGCCCCGTGGTCCCGGGCTTTTGCCGCGCCTGTGTATTGAGCTCGACGTTGCAGCGCTTGAGGCCGTCCAACGGAAGGAACAGTGCGGTGCGCAGGGTGTTCCGCTTGCTTTCGAGTTCATGACGCTCGTCGGGTTCCCATTCGAGCTTGAGTTTCGTGTCGAGCGCCGTAAGCATATGGGCTAGGCAGCCTACGGTAAGAACGTGCGAATCGTTGTCGCGTTTTGGGGCATAGGGGTCTGTCAGCTTGCGAATGTCGGGGTCGCCCATGATCTTTGTGCAGCGCTTCAGCAGTTGAGGGTGATCGGCCAAGATCGTCGCGAGCGGTAGCGACGCGTAGTTCTTGATGGTCGCGGCGGCAAAGACGGCGTCATATTCGTTTGCATATGCTCGCTCAATGCGGGCATCCAGAATGCTTTTCTTATCGCCGTCTTCAGCGTGGTGGTTTGTCATAGCTTCTCCAATCGGTTGATGTTCGTGCTGTTTGTTGATGTGTTGGTTGTCGTGAGTGATGTGCTTGCCGTGGGTGATGTGCTGACGTTGGGGTGCTATGCGGTTTTCAATGAGCCCGTGAGGCAGTTGCTGCAGGGGCGGGATGGAACGGCCCATGCAAGGCGGAAGGCATCGTGCTCAAAATCGAGACAGCAATGTCCTGGGTGCCTCACATGTGGCAGTTACCTCATTAAGTTGTCATTGCGTTTGGGGTTGTACTTTGCCGATCTTCCTTCTCTTACACGCTAAAACTCAAACTTCATATGCTCGATCTACTTAAAACCGCAACGGCGGTCTTTTATTAACTTATATGTCGGAACGCGTCTTTGCAAGTACTTTTTTGCCTTTGTTTCAAATGGGGTGGTTTTGCAACCGTCATACGCGCGCTGTGCGAACGTGCCCCGGCTCGGATAAGATAGTGCGCGATAAAAACGATGCAAGGAGGCACATATGGCAATCAAAGCCATCGCGATGGATATCGACGGTACACTCACCAACGACCAAAAGGTCATCAGCCCGCGCACGCGTGAAAAGCTGCTCGCGGCGCAG
This sequence comes from uncultured Collinsella sp., assembly GCA_902491765.1. Taxonomy (GTDB): domain Bacteria; phylum Actinomycetota; class Coriobacteriia; order Coriobacteriales; family Coriobacteriaceae; genus Collinsella. The sequence continues at coordinate 85,741 of CABUIY010000002.1, forward strand.
GAGTCGGGCATTAAGCTCATCTTGGCTTCGGGCCGTCCCGCATGGGGGCTACATGCTCTGGCGCAGGAGCTCGACCTCCAAAACCATGACGGTCTGCTAGTCGCTTTCAATGGCGCGCATGTGGTCGACGCTCAGACCGATGAGGTCCTTTTTGACCAGGCCATGCCGGCTGACGAACTGCACCGTCTGATTGATCACCTGCAAAACTATGATGTGATCCCCATGATCTCGCTTGGTCGCGACTTGCATGTTGAGGACTCGTACCACTGCATGATTACGCTGCCGGATGGCTCGCGGAAAAACATCGTCAAATACGAGCGCGATGCCTGCGACCTTAAGATCCGCGAGGTCGAGAGCTTGCATGAGGTCGTGGACACTTATCCCGTGGACAAGCTGCTGACGGCGGGTGATCCGGCCTACCTGCAGGCGCATTACGAGGAAATGTATGCGCCCTTTAAGCAGACGCTTTCGGGCATGTTTACGGCCGACTGGTACTTTGAGTACACGGCGCCCGGTATTGACAAGGCCCGCGCACTCGAGGGTGCCCTGCCCAAGCTCGGCATCGATGCCAGCGAGGTTGTATCGTTTGGCGACGGCCAGAACGACAAATCCATGATTGAATGGGCCGGAACCGGTGTTGCCATGGGCAACGCCGTCGATGAGGTCAAGGCTGTGGCCCAGATGGTGACCGCCAATAATAACGAAGACGGCATTGCGGTGGCACTGGACAAGCTGCTGGGTTAGAATCGCCGATAGTGCATGGCTCGGGCGTCCGCTTGCGGGCGCCCTTTTGTTAAGGAGGGTGCCGTGTCCGCATTTCCGTTCGATGCCGTTATCTTTGACATGGACGGCGTCATTGTCGATACCGAGTATTACTACCTGGGCGAGACCGCCGCGTTTGCCAAGGAGCTTGGGCTTAATCTGACTCAAGAGGAGTTGAATGGGCAGGTCGGTACCTCGCATCAGTTCTTCCTGCATATGCTGGTCGATTGGTTTGAGCGCGCCGGTAAGGGGCATTTCACTGGCGAGGAAGCGTTGGCCCGTTGGGACGAGTGGGCGCATGAGCGTCCGCGCGACTATCAGGCTTTGATTAACCCGGGCGCCGTGGATACGATTCGAGAGCTGCCGCGCCGCGGCGTTCGCGTGGCGCTTGCCAGCTCGTCTCCCATGGATAGCATCGAGGAAGTGCTCAACGCATGCGGGCTGTCGGATGCCTTTGAGTATGTGGTGAGCGGCGAGCAGTTTAAGGAGAGCAAGCCCGAGCCCGACATCTACCTGCATGCGCTGGACCTGCTGGGGCTGCCCGCGAATCGCTGCTGCTGCGTCGAGGATTCGGTGCCTGGCATCACTGCCGGCAAGCGAGCCGGCCTGACAGTCATTGCCAAGCGCGAGGAGCGCTTCGGTTTTAGCCAGGATGCCGCGGACAAGATCATCGACCAGCTGCCGGAGCTGCTCGCGCTTTCTTAGGGGTGCGGTAGTTGCGCGTTTTTCGGGTCTGATGAGTAAATACCCGACATTTTGGTGCGGCACCTAGCATACTTTAAGCTAATGCGGGCTTAAGGACTTGTTGAATGCCCTTAAGCCTGTTTTAGACTTAATCGTGCTTGGAGAGGGTATATGCCACCGACTGAAGGGCTAACTGACGGTAAAGCAGCGATACCGCTGTACCAACAGGTTATTGATATCATCAAAAACGAAATCAACTCCGGCGCCTACAAGGCAGGCGCGCGGATACCCAACGAATTCGAATTGGCTGAGAGCTATAAAGTTGGCCGCGTTACCGTGCGGCGCGCTATTGAGGAGCTCGTCCAGCAGGGCTATCTAACGAAGCGACAGGGGAAAGGCACGTTTGTCAATGCCCCCAAGCTCAAGCGCAAGATTCGCCAGAAGGATGACGTCCAGAGTTTTTCGGACGCATGCCGCGTTAACGGAATGGAGCCGGGGGCGTGCGTCATTTCGAGAAAGATACTGCCGGCAGATTCTACCGAAGCGCAGTTCTTTGGTGTTCCCGTTGGAACTGATTTGATTTGCGTTGAGCGTGTACGTACTGCCGATGGAGTCCCCGTCATGCTCGAGAACAACATATACGTTTACGAGGACAACGCCTATCTATCAACGGCACCTCTATCTAACCAATCCATTTTTGAGTTCGTGCGCAACCGAACGGGCCGCACGCCCGCGTTTACCGACCCGTGCACGCTCGAGATCGCGTGCGCGTCGCCCGAGGTCGCTCGGCTGTTGGCAGTTCCCGTTGGCGAACCCTTGTTTTATATGGAAGCCTTCTTTTTCGATGAGCAGCGGCGGCCGTTTATCATCGGTCGTCAGCGGATCGTTGGGTCTCGCTACGTTTTTGACATCTAGGACATTGCGAATGGAAACGCCCGGTGGATCATCTCACCGGGCGTTTCCATACCGTTCACGGCGCAAACGCAACCGTTCAACCGCGTTGCGGCAATCAGTTTGAAATTATCTTGATGAAGGAAAAAGCTGCTGGTAATCTATGGGACGTCATAGAACGTTTGCATTGTGCAAACGTTGAAGCGAGATGCGATGCAGTCTCGAGTTCTTTGGGGGGTATCTATGTCAGATACGAAGGCGAAGAAGACAAACAGACGTTTTAAGTTCAAATTACCGCATGTCTATACGATCATGTTCTTGCTGATCGTTGTCTTTGCGGTCCTGACTTGGATCGTTCCCTCTGGCCAGTATCAGCGCAAGACGATTTCGACAGCGGCGGGCGAGCGTGAAGTCGCCGTTGCTGGAACCTATGAACAGGTCGATAAGAACTACACCGATTCCGAGACCGGCGAGACCATCAATCTGGGCCAGGATATCTTCGCGGTTCTGCAAGCGCCCACCAAGGGTATCCAGGAGGCTGCCGACGTCGTTGCGTTCGTCTTATTGATTGGCGGATCGTTCGCAATCATCACCAAGACCAACGCTTTGAATGCCGGCATGAGCCGTGTGGTTAAAAAGCTCAAGAACAAGGACATCCTCATCATTCCCATCACGATGACGCTGCTGTCCATTTGCGGCACTACGTTTGGTATGTCTGAGGAAGCCCTGCCGTTCTATGCCATCTTCATTCCCATCATGATGGGTATCGGCTATGACTCGATGACGGCATTCATCATCTGCTTCCTTGGTCCCAACCTGGGATATTGTGCTTCGACCATCGACCCGTTTAATGTTTTGATCGCCCAAGGCATCATTGGCATCGAGGGCAATCCGCAACTGTGGCTGCGCGCCGTTTCTTGGGTCATCTTCACTGCCGTCGGTATCGCATGGGCCATGCGCTACGCCATGCGCGTCAAGAAAAACCCCGAGTCGTCCATTGTGTACGAGGACGATAAGCTCAAGCGTATTGAATTTTCCGTGACCGATGCCTCCATCGAGGAAGAGTTCACTATCCGTCAGAAGCTCGTGCTTATCGATTTTGCTTGCGGTATGGGCATTATCGTCTGGGGTCTTGTTACCCAGGGCTGGTACATGAATCAGATTTCCGCCGTGTTCCTTGGCATGGGCTTGCTTGCCGGTATCCTGGGCGGCCTTGACCAGCAGACGATCGCAGAGGAGTTCGTTAAGGGTCTCGCCGACTTTGCGTACGCTGCCGTCGTTATCGGTATCGCTCGCGGTATTCTGGTCATCGCCGAGGGCGGCATGATCATCGACACCATCCTCCAGGCGCTTGCTACCGCGCTCGCCGGTGCACCTGCCGCCGTCTACACCACGTTTATGTATGTCGTCCTTGGCCTGCTCTCTTTGCTGGTTCCCTCGAGTTCTGGCCTGGCGGCGCTCACCATGCCCGTTATGGGCCCCCTGACCGAGCTCATGGGCCTCAATCCCGAGGCGGCCGTCACCGCGCTCCAGTTTGCCAACCAGACCATCAACACCATCAGCCCCGTGGCGGGTATGACGGTCGCCGGCCTTGCCGTGGCTAAGATTTCGTTTGGCCAATGGTGGAAGACCATTTGGAAGTTCTTCATCTTCATGGTCGTGTTTGGCTTGGTCATTACTGCCATTTCCGGCATGCTTCCGGCGTAGGTGGTTGTGATGTCTGATCGTTTGACGGTCCTGACGTCTAAGAGCGTCTTTACCGGTACGGGGGACCTGCCGTTTGAAGGTTTCGTAGCGGTCCGTGGCAATCGAATTGAGGCTGTTGGCACCAAGTGTGAGCTAGCTTCGTATTTGACCCAGGCGGACGAGGTAGTTGACCTGGGCGACCGCACCGTCATGCCCGGCCTGATCGATGTGCATACCTTCTATACAGGCTGGGCGCTGCGGACGTTGGGGCCTGATCTGTCCGGCATCGCTGATGCCAAAGAGGCCGTGTCGCTCTTGCGTGCATGGAAAGAAGATCGTCCGGATTGCGCGGCGGCTTTTGGCCACAACCTACCCGAAACGTTGGCATCGGATGCCGAGAACGCAAATACAGCAGCTGTGTTTGACGAGTGTTTTGGCGATATCCCCGTCGTCTGCTTTACACCGGGCGCGGATACCTGTGTTCTCAATGCTGCCGCCAGTGCGCGATACGGCTTCACACCCCAGGCGTGCTATGCCGAGAAGATCTGGCGCATGATGAGCGATTTCCTCGCGCTGCCCGAGGTGCGTGCAGGGTATTCGGACTACATGAGCATGCTTAACGAACGCGGCGTTACCGCCATCAAGGAGATGGCGTTTGATGACTACTACGGCTTTGCCGACGAAATGGCTCGCCGTGAGGAATCTGGTGAGCTGACGGTTCGCGTCTCTATGATGTCGCAGCCGGTGGGTGCCGGTGCAAATCTGGCATATGCCCGCGAGGCACGAGAGCGCTTCCGGGGACCGTTCGTTCGTTTTTCTGGCTTCAACCGTATGACCGATCGCGGCGTATGGGCGGGGCTTGCCGAGATGATTGACCCCTATGCGGACTCGGCCGATGCGGGCGCTGCCGGCAAGACGGTCGTCGAGGAGCCAGAGTGGGATCTGATTGAGAACGAGCTGCGTGCAATTGATGCTGACGGCTTCCGATATTCCTTGCATTGCCAAGGCGATGGCGCCGTTCGTCGCACCGTGGCGCTCTATGCCTCGCTGCCTCGAGACGAGCATGGACGGATGCTTCGCCGCCATGCGATTACCGATCTCGAGAACTCTGACCCGACCGATCTTGTCGAGTTTGGCAAGTTAGGTGGAATTTGCGAGGTCTATCCGCAGATTCTGACGCTGGACCGGCGCGAGGATTGCCTGTCGATGATGCGTCGACAAATTGGCGAGAAGCGACTTTTGCACAGTTGGAATCGCCGCGGCATGGAAGATTCCGGATGCACAGTGTGCTGCGGCACGGATCTGCCGCTGCTGATTCCGAGCCTGGGCGAGTCAATCTACAGCGCGTGCGGCGGATTCTTCGCCGACGGACTGCCCGTGAATGAGGTCAACACGCTGACGCTTGTCGAGCTCTTGCGCGCTTGGACTGCCGGGGGCGCGTACGACCTGATGCGCGAAGACGAGCTGGGTACGCTCGAGGTTGGCAAGCTTGCCGATATCTGCGTGCTCGATCGGGATGTGTTCGACCTCGATTATCGCGACGCACGCGATCTTGCGGTTGACATGACGATGTCGGACGGACAAATCGTGTTCGATCGAAATAAGGAGGCATAAGATGTCTGAATCCAAACCGACGCTGCACCGCGAACAGATTGCGGGCATGAATATCCACTACATCATGTGGTCGCTCGATTACTTCCTTGATGTGCAGCAGCGCTTGGGCTTTGAGTCCATTGAGCTGTGGTGTGCAGAGCCGCATGTGACGCTCGACCACACGGGCTACTTTGAGGCTGAGGTCCTGGCGAAAAAGGCTGCAGACCGTGGGCTTAGGTATCGTACTCTGTGCCCCGAGAATGTTGTCTATCCTTGGCAGTATTGCGCACGCAAACCGCTGCATGAGCAGCGCAGCCTGGCGTACTTTAAGCACGGCATTGAGCTTGCCGAGGTACTTGGGTGCGACCGCATGTCCATCAACTCGGGCTGGGGCGACTGGGACGAGGACCGCGAGGAAGCCTGGAAGCGCAGCCGCGAGCACTTGTCCATTCTGGCGGAGTATGCCGGCGAGCACGGTCTGGTGCTTACGATGGAAAGCCTGCGTCCCGAGGAGAGCAACCTTGTGACGACGGTTTCCGATGCGAAGCGCATGATTGACGAGGTCGCGAGCCCGTACTTACAGCCCATGGTTGATACAACCGCGATGGGCGTTGCAGGCGAGACGCTCGAGGACTGGTTTGCCGCCTTTGGTGATGGGGCAATTCACGAGATGCACTTTATCGACGGTGACCCGTATGGCCATCTGGTGTGGGGCGATGGCAAGCACGATATGGACGCCTTCGTCGCCACGCTCAACGCCCATGGTTTCGACGGCATGCTGGGCCAGGAAATCACGGACGGTCGTTACTACGATGACCCGGCGGCGGCAGATGCCAAGAACATGGCCGCATTCGAGAAATATCTGATTGACTAAAACAACTATCGGCCACGCAGCCAACGTCATTGATTGCGGCCAAACAAGAAAGGAACTGGATATGAACGCACACGATCTGATCAAAGAGGCAATTGCCGAGAAGGGCAAGTTCGACAGTGTCTACTGGATTGCTTGCGGTGGCTCCATGATCGATTTGATCCCGGCTCATGAGCTTCTGCAGCGCGAGGCAACCACCTTCACTTCGTATATCTATACGGCTCGCGAGTTCGATATCATGCGTCCGCGTCGTCTGGGCGAGAAGTCCCTGGTCATCGCTTGTAGCCACAGCGGCAACACCCCCGAGGTCGTCGAGGGCTGCGAGATTGCCCTTGCTGCCGGCGCTACGGTGATCGCCCAGACCGACAACGCTGGATCCAAGATTGACTCCGGCAAGTGGACCACGTGGGTCTACCCGTGGGGCGAGGGCGTGCCGCAGGCCGAGGTCCCCGCTGGCATTTCGCTGTCGCTTGCGGCCGAGCTGCTCGATCAGCAGGAGGGCTACGCCGATCTTGCCGATATGTATGCCGGTATCGCCGAGATGGATAAGATTCTTCCCCCGGCACGCGAGAAGGTAAATGCCGAGCTGGGCGATCGTTTTGCCAAGCTTTGCCAGGAGCACGAGTTCTTCTACATTCTGGGCAGCGGTCCCAACTTTAGCCAGACCTACGGTTTCGCTATCTGCTCTCTTATGGAGATGCAGTGGCAGCACTGCAGCTACATCCACTCTGCCGAGTACTTCCATGGCCCCTTCGAGGCTACTCAGGATGGCGTTTTTTACTTCCTGCAGATGGGCTCCAGCGAGTGCCGTGCCATGGACGAGCGCGCCCTGGCGTTCCTTAAGACGCATACCGATACGCTGATGGTGCTCGATGCCAAGGAGTACGGTATGGAAGCCGTGCCGGCGAGCGTCCGTGCCTATCTGGACCCGGTGCTGTTCTACGCCATGAACTGCGAGCTGCGTGCTGCACGCGGCAAGGTGTTTGATCACGATCCCGATTTCCGTCGCTATATGGGTGTTGTCGAGTACTAGAAGGGACAAAGGCCATGGCATTTAACGTTAACGCGCTCGGATTTGGCGACAACGTCGTCGATCGCTACGAGCATATCCACACCATGTATCCCGGCGGCAATGCGGTGAACTTCGCCGTTTATGCCAAGAAATGCGGTGCCGCACGCTCTGCATACATGGGCATTTTTGGTAATGACGCCGCTGCCGAGCATGTCATTGCAAGCCTCGAGGATGAAGGTATCGAGCTTGACAAGTGCGAGCAGATGATTGGCGAGAACGGAGCGGCTCGCGTGACCGTCGTTGACGGTGACCGTGTCTTCCTCGGCTCCAACGAGGGCGGTATCCGTGGCGATGCGCGCTATGTCCTCGATCGCTTTGACCTTTCGTACATGAAGCAGTTCGATGTGGTTCATTCGGGCAACTATTGCTTTACCGAGCGCGAGCTGCCCAAGCTGAAGGCTGCGGGCGTCACGGTCTCTTTTGACTTTTCGGACGACTCCACCGACGAGTACTACGAGCAGATTGCGCCCTACGTCGATTTCGCTTTCTTTAGTGCGGCGGATGCCGCGAGTGAGGACGAGATCCGCGAGCGTTTGGCATGGGTGAAGGGTCTGGGTCCGCGTTTTGTGTCGGCTACGGCGGGCGCCGAGGGCTGCATTGCTTACGACGGCGAGCGTTATTACCGCCAGCTGGCTAAACCGGTAACGGACATGAAGGACACCATGGGGGCGGGCGACTCGTTCCTCACCTCGTTTTTGATGTGCTATCTCGATTCCGCCAAGCGTGGCGAGGACGGCGCCGAGGCCATCGAGCGCGCGCTCGACTTTGCTGCCGGGTTTGCCTCGACCGTGTGCGGTATGGAAGGTTCTTGGGGCCACGGAGCACCAATCGTCGAATAGCCGAGCTGTCCCGGGGAGCTGTATTGGTGCCTTCCCGTGACTCGGTGGTCAAAAAAGCCAAATATGAGTACTGTGACTAATTTAGTCGCAGCAAAATCGACCCCTTCAGACGTGATTTGAGCGTTTGGAGGGGTTTAAGATTGCGAAAATGCAGGATGAGTGACTGTAAAAGTGTTAGTTAATGGACAATCGTAGATTATTCTGGTGGTCGGAAAGCTCAGAGTAATGTATCCATTTCGCTAGCAGTACTCATATTTGACGTTTTTTGACCACAGGGGTTAGCGAAGGCTAAAAACAGAGTGTGCATTCGCTAAAACCGCCGACTCAATATGCTTTGCGTCGCATTTTTTGAGCGAGGCGACGTGTTCTGAGGCGCTTTCGAGCGATCTGATGAGCGACTGTGCGCTTGTTTCTGTGTTTGGTTCGGCTGGTGAATCGGTCTCGAGCAGTAAACGATCGAGTGGAATCTGTCGTGCGTATTCGCGTCCTCGTTTAGATGCGAGCATGCGTTCGTTGACGGAAAAATAACAGCCCGCATTACGCGCGCGGACGAGTTCGTCCGAAGTACCGCTAAACCAGTGGAAGATGATAACGGGGGAGTCGGGGTTTGGGATGAGTAGTCCATGCGATTCGAGGACGTCCAGTATGGCTCCTGCCGAACGAACGGCGTGAATTGATATCACGCGCCCGGTAAGAGGATGCTGCACGAGCGCATCGCAGAGCCGGTTAAGTGCCTGTATTTGTAGCGGCTCACTTCCAGCAAAGCGCGCGGAAAAGTCGAGTCCGACTTCGCCGATGTAGCGTTCTTGGGCAGCAACTTCGCAAAGCAGATTGACTTCGACAAAACCGCAGTGGCCATCGGCGAGCCACCAGGGGTGAAGCCCAACGCCGGCGATGATGCCTGGTTGGCGACAGGCGCGCTCGTTTGCGGCCGAAAAGTCGCGCGGATTGACGCCGCAGTCAAATAGACCCAAGCCCAGCACCGTCGCCTCATCGGCAACGGCGTCCGGGTGAGCCATTAAATCAAGATGGCAGTGTGCATCAAATAACCGGGGCTCCATCTCGGTGCGCTCCGCTAGTCCAGACGTTGGCCATCGGAGCGCACGCGCTCAGTGCCGCGGCCGCTGATCTGGCGGATAACCTCGCCGGCAATCATCTGGCCCATGATGGGCGGCATAAAGCTGGCGGTTCCCAGCTCGGTGCGCTCGTGGATGTTGGAAGGGTCGCGGGGCTGTGTCTTAACCGATTCCTCGCAGCTAAACAGTATATGCAGGCTCTTGATTCCGCGCTTCTTGCATTCTTTGCGCATGATGCGGCTCATGGGGTCACGTACCGTATCGAAAATGTCGGCAAAGCGGAGGCACTCGGGATGGAGCTTGTTGGCCCCGCCCATGGAGCTAACCAAACGAATGTCGTGGTCCTGAGCATATTTGGCAATGGTGAGCTTGGCCGAGATGGTGTCGATGGCGTCGATGACGTAATCGAGCTTGCCGCCTGTCTGCTCCAAAACGCTTGCGAAGAATTCGTCGATGTTGTCGCTTAGCAGGTATTCGGTACGCTTGATGACGGTGGCGGCAGGATTGATGTCTTTGATCATGGCCTCCATAACGTCGACCTTGCGCTTGCCGATGGTGCTGTGAAATGCGATGGCCTGGCGATTGATATTGCTGGGCGCGATGATGTCCTTGTCCAGAATGACGAAATGACCAATGCCGCCGCGGGCAAGTGCCTCGCAGCAATTGGAGCCCACACCTCCGCAGCCGAGCACCAGCACCGTGGCGGCGGCGAGTTTGTCGAGTGCCTCGCGGCCCATGATGATCTCGAGCTTGGTGTCGTGTGTCTCGTTGGGGGTTGCGGCTGTGGTTTCGGTCATAGACATCCTCCGATGGGGAAGCGAATCGTGTTTTAGCTATAGTCATTATAGGTATTATCGCGATTCCATTTGAGCCCTAGGGGCTTGTTGAAATGAGGCAGTGATTCGCATAAGATGAAGCAGATGGCACCCGTTGCCGCGGGTTGGCCAACTCCCAAACACGTTTGTAGCGTGAGAAGTGGCCGTCTTCGCATTACGCGGGGGCGGCTATTTCATTCGACCTCCAATGTGGATGCCGAGCTCCACAGCCGCGATTACAAGCAATAACAACGTCAGGACATCGTCAATACTCATAGTCCATCTCCTTCTCGGGTAGAGGGAGCTGGCCCATCTGCTTCAACTTCCATTGTAGCTAAATACGAACGAATGTTCTATAGATGTTCCTGTATTAGATAGTTAGACAAACATCTAAATATCGAGTATAGTGTGCGCGTCATGAGAGATGATGAAAGGGGGTCTTATGCCGGGAGAGGGTTTTAAGGCGCTTGCCGATCCAACGCGACGGCGCATTTTGGAGTTGCTGCGCGAGGGCAATTGCACGGCGGGGGAGCTTGCCGAGCATTTCGATATCAGTAAGCCGTCGCTAAGCCATCACTTGGCGACGCTCAAAAATGCCGGGTTGGTGACCGACGAGCGCCATGGCCAAAACATCGTATACAGCTTAAACACCACCGTCATGCAGGATTTAATTGGCTGGTTTATGGGCTTTACAAACACTGAAGGTGATAAGGATGAATAACGAAAACAAGGGCATTCACCCCACGGGGGTATCGTCGCGCGTGTGGATTGCGCTGGTCGCTCTGTGCGCCGCCAATGTCGTAGCGCACCTCATGGTGATGCCGAGCTTGCCTGCGCAGATTCCCACGCACTGGGGCGCGAACGGCGCCGTCGACGGTTGGGGTCCTAGCTGGATGGCCTCCGCGCTCGGCGCGCTGCCTCTGGCGCTTCTCGTAATGTTCTGCGTGGTGCCGCGCATCGACCCCAAAGGTGAGGCATATCGAACCTCGGGCAAGTTCTACCAGGGCTTCGTAATCGCCTTCACCTTGTTCATGTGCGCCATAAGCTGGCTGGGAGAGCTTACGGTCTGGGGCGTGGTGCCGGCGGTCGGTTCGGTCAACGTGCTGATTTCCGGTGTTGTCGGTTTGCTGTTCATCGGCGTAGGCAACTACTTGCCGCGTGTGAAGCAGAACTATACGCTCGGTATCAAGACACCCTGGGCGCTTGCCGATCCCGAGAACTGGCGCCGTACGCAGCGTTTTGGCGGCGCCTGCTTTATGGTGCTGGGTATTGGCCTGATTGTGATGGGCGTGGCAGGTAGCGTGCTTTCGAGTGAAGTCGTCGCCGCGGTGATTGCGGCTCTGGCGTTTGGTTCGGTTGGAGCCGTTTACGTCTACTCGTATCTGTTGTGGCGCAAATCGCAGCGAGCCGCTCGTTAAGGTTGCGGAAAACTAGCGTACGCAGTTCATGGTATGTTCCGGGGGACTTTTCCCAGGTAGTATTAGGGGGTGTGGGCAACTATGCCCCTTTTTCGTTACGTTTCAGAGCTGGTTCCCTCATTTCGTTTCCACTAAAGCGAATCAAGAATAGGGAAACAGCAGGTAGAAAGGATAGAACAGGCAAATGGCAGAGTTTATCTACCAGATGTATCAGGCTCGCAAGGCCCATGGCGACAAGGTGATCCTTGACGACGTGACCCTGAGCTTCTACCCCGGTGCCAAGATCGGCGTCGTGGGCCCCAACGGTATGGGCAAGTCGACCCTGCTCAAGATTATGGCCGGCATCGAGGAGGTCTCCAACGGCGATGCCAGGCTCACTCCCGGCTACACCGTGGGCATCCTGCAGCAGGAGCCGCCGCTCGACGACGACAAGACCGTCATCGAGAACGTGCGCATGGCGTTTGGCGACATGATTGCCAAGGTCGATCGCTTCAACAAGATCGGCGAGGAGATGTGCGACCCGGACTGCGACATGGACGCCCTCATGGCCGAGATGGGCAAGCTCCAGGACGAGATCGACGCCGCTGACGGCTGGGATATCGATTCCAAGCTCGGCCAGGCCATGGACGCCCTGCAGCTGCCCGATTCCGACATGCCGGTCAACGTACTTTCCGGCGGCGAGCGCCGTCGCGTGGCCCTGTGCAAGCTGCTGCTCGAAGCTCCCGACCTGCTGCTGCTCGACGAGCCCACGAACCACCTGGACGCCGAGTCGATCCTGTGGCTCGAGCACTTCCTGCACAACTACCAGGGCGCGGTGCTTGCCGTCACGCACGATCGCTACTTCCTGGATAACGTTGCCGAGTGGATCTGCGAGGTCGACCGCGGTCACCTTTATCCCTACAAGGGCAACTACTCCACGTATCTGGAGACCAAGGCCGCCCGTATCGAGGCGCAGGGCAACCGCGACGCCAAGCTCGCCAAGCGCATGGAGGCCGAGCTCGAGTGGGTACGCAGCTCGCCCAAGGCTCGCCAGGCCAAGAACAAGGCTCGTCTGGCTCGTTACGAGGAGATGGAGGCCGAGGCCCGCGCAAGCCAGAAGCTCGACTGGACCGACATCCGCATCCCCGTGGGCCCGCGTCTGGGCAACAAGGTGCTCGAGGCCCATCACCTGCACAAGGAGTTCGATGGCCGTGTGCTCATCGACGACCTATCGTTCACCCTGCCGCGCAACGGTATCGTGGGTGTCATCGGCCCCAACGGTGTGGGCAAGACCACGCTGTTCAAGACCATCGTGGGCCTGGAGCCGCTGACTTCGGGCGAGCTCGAGGTGGGCGAGACCGTCAAGATCTCCTATGTCGATCAGAACCGTTCTGGCATCGACCCCGATAAGAACCTGTGGGAGGTCGTCTCGGATGGCTTGGACCATATGATGGTCGGCGAGACCGAGGTTCCGAGCCGCGCTTATGTGGCGAGCTTTGGCTTTAAGGGCCAGGACCAGCAGAAGCGCGCCGGCGTACTCTCCGGTGGCGAGCGCAACCGTCTGAACTTGGCGCTTACGCTCAAGCAGGGCGGCAACCTGCTGCTCCTCGACGAGCCCACGAACGACCTCGACGTCGAGACGCTGTCCTCGCTCGAAGCGGCACTGCTCGAGTTCCCGGGCTGCTCGGTGGTCATTAGCCACGACCGTATGTTCCTGGACCGCGTCGCCACGCACATTCTGGCGTGGGAGGGCACCGACGAGAATCCGGGCAACTGGTATTGGTTTGAGGGCAACTTCGAGGCCTATCAGGCCAACCGCATCGAGCGCCTTGGCGAGGACGCAGCCCAGCCGCATCGTATCCACCGTAAGCTGACGCGCGATTAGTCGAGCTCAGGTGACCTAACGAGAAAGGGACGATAACCTTGAGGGCTATCGTCCCTTTTTGTTACTTGGTAGAAGGCTCGACTTTATCGATGGTCCAGGCGGCTCCGAGACCGCCGGTGGTGTTGCGGCGGATGCGTACGGTAACCTCGCGGCGCTCGCCGGCCTGCGTGTAGCGCAGGGGGAAGCTTGCGCGGTTTCGCGCGACCTCGATGGTACCGCGCTCGCGGGCGATCCAGTAGTACTCGCCGACGATGCCGAGGGTGTCGGCGCCGTAGGGGAGATAGGTTGACAGCTGGTGCAGAAGCGGGCCGGGGCAGAAGATCTCGGTTGTGAAATCGACGGGGAAGTCCTTGGGGATGGCGGGCGCTGCAGGTGCGGGGGTTGGGGCTGCTGCGGGTGCCGAAGCCGGTGCCGGTCCGGGAATTTGGTCGCAAGCAGCGGTGGGCACGGACTCGATGACGGTCGCGGGCCCCGGCGTCGAGTCCGGCTTGGTCGTGGAATCTGCGGGCTCCACGGTGACGGGCGCGTCTGCAGCGGCAGTTTCAACCTCAACCTGCGTCGCGTTCTCATTCTCGACGCTCGACTTTGCCTCGATGGGCGTGGATGCCATGGTGGTGATGCCGGCGTTGGCGTTCTCGGGGTCATAGACGACCGTGAGCGAGATGGCGGGCTGCGGCGTCTCGGGCTCCGGTGTCGACTCGGTAGCGTCTTGATCTGCGGGCTCGTCGGACTGATCATCCTCGGCCTCGTCGCCAAAGACATCGCTGTTTTGGAACGCAGACGGCTCGGGTTGGTCAGCGGCTTCTTCGGTTGTCGACTTGGGCGCTTCGTTGAGCTCCACAGTGGCTTCCTGCTCGGATATGACTTCGGAATCGGTCGTGGCGGCGATTTCGGTTTCGGCTTCTGCCGTTACCTCAATAGCAACTTCGATCTCTGTCTCGGGCTCGGGTTCCGGCGCGGCTTCAACCATGGCTTCGGGCTCGGGACGCTTAACGTGCTTGGGGCGCACGGCCTTGAGGTCCTTCTCACCGCGCTTTTTCTTTTTGTAGGACTGCTTGGCGCCCTTGGCGGTCTTGGGCTTGTCCTCGCCCTTGGCAAGCGCAGCATCCCAGGCCTCGTTGGCGATGACCGTGGCATACAGGCGGCCGCCTTTAAAGACGGTCAGCTTAATGCAGTCGTCGAGCTCCTCGAGCAGCTCGCGTGTGGACTCAAAGCCCAGGTCATAAGCAGTCATGTCGCCAGCGTCGAGTGCCTCCTCGACCTGCGTCATAAACGTTTGCTTACCGCACCCAATCGCGTCGCGCAGCAGGCGATACAGATAGATGTGGTTGCCCAGCGATAGTGCGGGCGTAACTATTGTCTTGCTCATGGCAAATCTCCTCTTTACACACCAAAGCATCTTACCATCGCACGGGGCGTGCCACCTCGGCACCTAAGGCAAACGGGCGCGACCGTTGCCGGTTCGCGCCCGTTATACAGGTCGGTTATCTATGAGAGGCAAACGTGCTTAGTTGCCCGATGCCGTGCCTTGGCTCGAGCTGTCAGATGCCGTGCCGGACGCGGTTCCGCTCGAGCTGTTAGTGCTGCTGTTGTCGGTAGATCCCGTGCCCGATGTATTGCCGCTCGTCTGGTCGCCCGTGCTCGGCTGCGAGCTGTCAGTCGTTTGGCTTGAGTCGGTCGTGCCGGATTGCGTGCCGCTGTTGTTCGCAGAGGAATCGACGCCCTGCGATTGATCGGGGGTGTTCGAGGACGAGTCGGTGGATGCGGAGGTGCCCTGCGGGTCGTCCTGCTGGCTTTGCGATTGAACGGAGCTATCCGCGTCGTGCTCGGTCGTGCGCGACGAAAGGATTGGCTCGGGACGCTCGCCCAGACCCTCACCGGCAGTGGTGATAAGGATGGCGCCGGCGCAGGCGATGACTGCGACGATGGCGATGGCGATCGAGAAGACGATGACCTTCTTTTGCGTCTGGCTGCGCTCTGCCGCCGCCTTGGCACGCAAGCTGTTGGGGGCAACGCGCGCCGTGGTCGCGCGTCCTGCAACCTGGCGCATCTCCTGCGTGGTCGCGGCGCCACCTAGGTGCTCCTCGACATCGGGCTCAACGGGCTCGTAGGCGCCGGCAGGGTAGTCGACAGCGGCATGCGTGCCCTTGATTGCTTCGGCGCTGGCGGAGATAAAGTGGCGATAGACCTGCGAGGACACAACGGTGATGACCGAGCTCACGGCGGCACCAATTACTGAACCAGCGATACCAATCTTGGAGGCAAGCGCGACGCTTGTGGCGGCGGCTGCGGCGCCGGCGATGATCTGGGGAATGGAAATGTCATCGAACAGGCCCTTTTTGGGCGCGATGGCCATGGTCTGTCCGATGGAATGGTTCTCGTGCACGCCGTTGTTGAGCGATGCCGGCGTCATGACGCGCGTGCGCGGCGCGTCGGTGTACTTGGTTGTCATGCGGGACCCTCCCGGTGTAAATCTGCTTCGTTTCATGTAGCCATCAGGGTACCCACCAGATGTGAATCGTACGTGACATTTAACAGATACCATCAACTCATCAAGGGGGGCTTGCTGTCTTTGGTGCAATAGCTTGATGCTAAACTGGATTTACGATTGCGAGGTGGTTTACGTGATGTACCCATATATGACATTCGAAGACGGTACCGAGGTCGTTCATTCTGACCTGATAACAGATGGGGATATCGAAAAGGTTATCGTGCATTTTGAACGACCGACGGCAGAGGGCTTCGACTCCGCTCGTTGTGAGTTGCCTTCCTGTTCGTGGACTGACTGGGAAGGGCATTTTACTCAGAGTGAAAAACGAGCTTTCGAAGAGTGTTTGAGCAAATCATTTAGATTAGTTCGAGTTTAGTTCGAATATAGAAGCCGAATGAGATGACCTAAAGCGTATGCATTTTTAGTATTAGATGCGTATGAAATGGAGGATGTGAATGGATGAGCTAATAGACTTTAAAAAACGATTTCTCAAGAATGGCGAGCTGGTTTCAATTCCAAAAAAGGAAAGCTATAAAAGAATCATGCTGCTATGGGCCGTCTCTTTCTTTGAATTAAATACAAGTTATACGGAGCTTCAGGTTAATCGTGTGCTGTCACAGCTCTATCCTGATTATGCCGTGTTGAGGCGGTACTTGGTTGATTATGGATTCCTATTAAGGGATGAACGAGGCCTGAAATACGAGGTTAATCGTGATGTTCACGGTATTGAGAGCTAGCCATCCGGTTCGGGTCCTATATATTGCTAGAGGGATAAGCGAAATAGGCAATTGGTGTGCGAATATTGCTTTGCCAATGCTGATTTACGAGGTAACTCACGATGTTTCTGCAACTGCTTTGATGGTCTGCTGCAGATTTGCCCCCTCTCTGTTTTCAGTTGCGCTCGCGCAGCTGCCTCAGAAGATGGGTATCGGGACACTGCAGGCCATGAGATTGGCAGACTTAATTCGCGCGGGATTATTCGTTTGCTATATTTTTGTTGATAGTAAATGGAGTATGTTTGCTATTACGTGCGCGGTATCGCTTTGCCGAACGGTTGAAATGCCCTGCTTTTACTCGTTGTTAAGAGCCAATACGAATAGTATCAATCGCGACGTAATTAATAATTCGTTTGGGTTTCTGCAGAATTTGATGATGGTTCTGGGGCCAGTTGCCGGCGGTTTTGTTGTCGCTCAATTTGGGGCGGAGGCTGTTCTTGCATTAGACGCGCTTTCTTTTGCCGCGTCGTTCTGGTTGCTGCGAGATGTTCCGTCGGTTATCGAGGTTAATGATAAAGAGGGGATAAGCAAAAATGAAAAAAACAGGACTGCATTTAGTGATCTTAGCGCGAAGCACTTGGCAATTGGTTTCCTATTAATCGATATTTCTAGTGGCGTGGCATTCGGCTCTCTGAATTCTCTTTTGCCAGCTATAGCGCAATTGCAATTTGACTCGTCATCGATACAATACGGATTCCTTCAGAGTAGTCTTACAATCGGACTGTTGTTCGGAAATACAATATATGGTCGTTTAATCAGTGGTTCCGATTGCGTTAAATCATATTGTTTTGTGACGTATCTTGCGCTCGGTGCGTATCTGGCGTTTGGCTATCGCTATGCGTCTGGGATATCGTTTATTTTCCTTTTTATCGTCGGTGCCGGAAACGCCATTCAAGATGTGCTTCTCATAACATCGCTGCAGGATTTGGCGAGAGACGGATCTGAATCGATAAGCCTGTTTTCAATTAGGGAGTCTTTGCAATCGGTTGCTGTTGTTATTTCAACACTCCTTGTTTCGCTGTTCACGAGCATCGCGATGTTCTCAATTCTCGTTACAGGACTTGGTGTATTTTCAATTATGATGGTAGTTGTGTTTCAATTGAATTATTTGCGAAAGATGTGACGTTGATATGCCTAAAACGCTTTTAGTATTCCCCCAGGATGGAGTCCAGTGGGGCCGTATCTTGCCTTGCCTGTTTTGAAGTCATATCTTCAAGAGGTTGAACAATACAAAGTTGACATTGTTGACTTAAACGTGGAATTTTACGATGACCTCCTATCTTTTAGAAATGTCGAAGAGTGCTGTAAAAGGTATCGGGAATCAAAGGATTCGTTTAGTTCGAATGTTCAATTAACAATCGAGTTGATACAAAAGTCAGCACTTAATGTTGACGAAGCAAAAGATATTTTCAGATCAAAGAGATACTTTAATCTAAAAGAAAGACAATATGCTGAAAACATTTTTAGAAATGCACTCTATATCATAAATCACGTCTCATATGGAGTTAAATACACGTTCAACTCCATAGATCTGCCCTATGATTATTATTCGACACCAGAAATAATGAAATCGCTTGCGGATACCTTGCATAATCCGTTTATTTCCTTCTATGAAACTGCCTTTCTTAAGCGTATTCAGAGGGAAAAAATCGAGTTTATTGGGATTTCGGTGAGCGGCTGTTTCCAATTGATTTCCGCAGTTACGTTAGCGAAACTGATTAAAGAAGAATGTCCATCTGTTAAACACGTCTCATTGGGCGGCAATTACATTACTCGTTTAGCAGATGACTGCATGAAAGAATGGCATCCCTTTTTTGAATACATTGATTCGATAATGATGTATGACGGCGAAGAGCCGCTTGCACGTCTTCTTGAGGCTCTTGACTCTGGTGATGACAATCTCGACTGTGTTCCAAACCTTTGCCATGCTAAAGGTGGAAAGATATATAAAAACCATCGGATTGAGCAAACATTTATCAACGATACAGTTCCCGATTTCGATGGCTTCGCCCTTTCTAAATACTTCATGCCTGAGTTAATATTGCCGGTTTATTCCTCTAGGCAGTGTTTTAATCATTGCGCCTTCTGCACCATTCCCGGTGCTACCGGTGGTTGTTACCGAAAGATGCCCATATCGAGAGTATTTGAAATAATGTGTCGGTTAAATGAAAAATACGGCACGAGAGTTTTCTCTTTTGTGGATGAAACATTCGAAGGCAAAAGAATGGAGCAACTCGCGGATGAAATAAACGCATCGGGAAAAACGTTTTTCTGGCATGGAGAAACGAGGTTCTCTCCAACCCTAAGTACAGACGTTTTCAACAAGATATACCAAAGTGGATGTAGGCAGATTCAGTTTGGCCTCGAGTCATACAACCAAAGAGTTCTTGATCTAATGAAGAAGAACACGAGAGTTGATTGGATTGATCGCAATATCCATGATTGTCTCAATGCGGGTATTCCTGTTCATCTATTCTTTATGATTGGCTTTCCGACCGAAACTAAAGAAGAGGCTCTGAACACCTTAGCTTATACAGAGAATGTTTTGAATTATTCAAAACAGGTATGTGGTGTTCCATATTCCACGAGAGGATTTACGAATTTTGGTCTCGTTATGGGGTCGGATGTTTGGAATCATCCCGATAAGTATGGTGTCTCTGTAATGCCGAAGTCCCAATATGAGGATTTGCGCCTCGAAGTGGATTATGTTTCAGGCACTGGTTTAACTTTAAATGAAGCAAAATCCTTATCTGATGAGCATCATATTGATTTTTATATGCAAGAGGTCATAAACGGTAGCGACACAATTGACTTGCCCCAGCGGCTTCATATTTCAGAGGTGACCTGGATCCTAGATTCTATTCACGCTGTCAGGTATAAGGGACATTTGACCAAAGTAAAGCGACGGCTAACTAGTCTAAATCCAGCTGATCGAATCTGGCTGGATTCCAAGACCTCTGTCGTGCTCGTTGAGCCATTTGCCTACTTCTATAATTCTGAATACCATCATGTCTATGCTGTTTCCCAGTTGGTATACCTTAAGTTGGCCCGTTTATTGGAGGCTGATTGTAGCATTTCTCTTATCCTTGATCAGGGCGATCTCGAGCTGACAAGGGCGATAGAAGAACTGTTGCATTATGGATTGCTGAATACAAATATCGATGCCGATTATGTAATGCACGATAATGGTTTTCAATTGGTTAAAAGTTCGTTTGTGAAAGAAGTCGGACGCTCAAAAGAGGGGTTAAGAGTACTGCTGAGTTGTGCCACCCATAGAATGTGTGCGGTTAATGATTTTTCGTTCGCTTTGCTTTCGTTGTTTGAAAAGCCGATTACTAAGAACGAGGTGCGCGACATTTTGAAAAAAGAGGGACTATCGGCAAACGAGGAGCAATTAAACAAGTTGGTTGATAATTGCATGAAAGCAGATATACTACAATTGATTAGATAGAGGAGGTTTCTGCATGGACGTTATTAACAAAGATCTCTTGGAGCAACTGAAAGAGTTTCAGGAAGAGGGCGTCGTGGTAGAAGTGTTCGACTTTGAGGACTACATGGATAAATTCTGCCATTAGTTTCGGAATTTACTCGCCTCGCTTAAAGGAGAAGTCGATTATCGATTTCTCCTTTTTTAATTAAAGATATTTTTGAAATACATGCTCTTAGCACAGGTTGGCCTCTCAGTAAACTGGGAGGTTGCTTTGGCTAGTTAGAGGTATGTGAACGTTCGTTAGACTGAATCTCAGGGTAGAAGGGGCCTCCAGTGTCCAGATCAACAAGGCAATGCTGCGTTTCGGCTAATAAGAACGATGGCTTTTTGCGTGTGGCGGCGGCGTCGCCGCAGATTCGCGTGGCCGATGTCGAGGGCAATGCCGAGGTTGCGTTAGCGGCTGTTCGCGCGGCTGTTGAGCGCGGCGTTCGCGCGCTGGTACTGCCCGAGCTCAACTTGTGCGGCTATACCGCGGCCGATCTGTTCCATAACCGCACATTACTGCATGCCTGCGAGGCTGCTTTGGTGCATATCCTCGATGAGACTCGTGAGCTGCCGATTGTCTTTACTATCGGTCTTCCCGTTGCAGTTGCCGAGAATATCTACAACTGCGCCGCCGTGTGCTGCGCGGGCGAGCTTTTGGGCCTCACGGCCAAGAAGTATCTGCCCAACTATGGCGAGTTCTATGAGCGCCGTTGGTTTGCTCCGGCGCCTGCGGATCCCGTGTGGGTTGAATTTGCCGGCCAGGGTCCGGTCCCGCTGGGTTCGGGGCTTGTCTACCGTTGCTGCGATGAAGGTGCCGAGGATATGGCGCTGGGCGTTGAGATCTGCGAGGACCTGTGGGTGCCAGCGCCGCCTTCGACCGAGATGGCGCTTGCCGGTGCGACGGTGATCCTCAATCCATCCGCCTCTGACGAAATCATCGGTAAGGCAGATTACCGCCGCAGCCTGATCTCTAACCAAAGCGCGCGTCTGTACTGCGCCTATGCCTACGCGGACGCGAGCGAGGGCGAGTCCACGACCGACATGGTCTTTGCGGGGGAGAACCTCGTCTACGAAAACGGCTCCAAGCTCGCCGCGACCAAACTGCTTACCTGCGATATGGCCGTCGCCGACGTTGACCTTGACCGCCTGGTTGCCGAGCGCCGCCGCTCGACGACGTGGACGCGCGCGGACGATGCGCCGGAGGCCACGACCGTTGAGTTTTCGTTTGAGGGCGTGCTGGCCGAAGAACCTGTCCTGCGCGATGCCTGCGATATCGACCGTGTCTTCCCCCGCGCGCCCTTTGTGCCGGCCGACCATGGCGACCTGGCCGAGCGTTGCGAGACGATCCTCGATCTGCAGACCGCCGGCCTCAAGACCCGCCTTGCCCATACGGGCACCAAGGCGGCCGTCATCGGCCTTTCGGGCGGCTTGGACTCCACGCTGGCTCTGCTTGTGACCGTGCGTGCCTTCGATGCACTGGGGCTGCCGCGCACCGGTATCACGGCGGTCTCCATGCCAGGTTTCGGCACGACGCATCGCACCAAGTCGAATGCCGAGTCGCTTGCTCGCGACCTGGGTGTGAGCTTCCGCGAGGTTTCGATCCACGCGGCTGTGGAGCAGCACTTCAAGGACATTGAGCACGACCCGGCAGTTCAGGACGTGACCTACGAGAACAGCCAGGCCCGCGAGCGTACGCAGATTCTGATGGACTTGGCCAACCAGGCTGGCGGTTTTGTCATCGGCACGGGCGACCTGTCGGAGCTGGCGCTCGGCTGGGCTACCTATAACGGCGACCACATGAGCATGTACGCCGTCAACGCGAGCGTGCCCAAGACGCTTGTGCGCCATCTGGTGCGCTATGCCGCCGATGTCTTTGGCGGACGCATTGCCGAGGTCCTGCTCGATATCCTCGATACGCCGGTGTCCCCCGAGCTTCTGCCGCCCACGGGCGATGGCGAGATTGCACAGAAGACCGAGGATTTGGTGGGCCCGTACGAGCTGCACGACTACTTCCTCTACTACCTGCTGCGTTTTGGCTTTGAGCCGGGCAAGATCTACCGCATGGCGCTCAAGAGCTTCGAGGGCGTCTACGACGTCAAGACCGTCCACACGTGGTTGCGTACGTTCTATCGTCGCTTCTTTGCCCAGCAGTTTAAGCGCAGCTGCCTGCCCGATGGTCCCAAGGTGGGCTCGGTGACGCTCAGTCCGCGCGGCGATTGGCGTATGCCGAGTGACGCTAGCTCGTGTCTGTGGCTTGCGCAGATCGACGCGCTCAATCCAGTTGACTAAGGTTGGCTAAATTGAACCAATACGGGGGTTGCAAGCGTTACACTTTTGCAATCTGATGGCCCGTATCGCGCGGCGCTCTTGTCGGAGCGCCGCGTTTTTTATATCGAAAGGTGGCACCATGCAGGCATCGCAGCGTCTCGACCGCTTTGGCGCGGAGGTCTTCGCCTCGCTCAACAACAAGCTTCTCGCGCTGAAGGCTCAGGGCAAGACCATTTACAACATGAGCGTGGGCACGCCCGACTTTAAGCCGTACGACCACGTGGTCGAGGCGCTCACGCAGGCAGCCCAAGATCCCGAGATGTGGAAGTATGCCCTGCGCGACCTGCCCGAACTCAAGCAAGCCGTGTGCGATTACTATGAGCGTCGCTTTGGCGTTTCGGGCATTACGCCGTCTATGGTGCAGTCGTGCAACGGCACGCAGGAGGGCGTGGGCCATTTGGGCCTGGCCCTGCTCGATCCGGGTGACACCATTCTGGTTCCCGATCCGTGCTACCCGGTCTTTGAGGCGGGTGCCAAGATCGCCGATGCCAAGCTCGAATACTATCCGCTGGTTGCCGAGCATAATTACCTGCCCTATGTGGCGGGTATCGATCCCGAGGTGGCCGATCGTGCCAAGTATATGATCGTGTCGCTGCCCGCGAACCCGGCCGGCTCGGTGGGTACGCCCGAGGTCTACGAGGAGATTATCGCTTTCGCCCGCGAGCACGACCTGCTCATCGTTCACGACAACGCATACTCCGACATCGTGTTCGACGGTGAGCCGGGTGGCAGCTTCCTGCAGTACCCCGGTGCGCTCGAGGTGGGCGTGGAGTTCTTCTCGCTCTCCAAGTCGTTTAACGTCACCGGCGCGCGCATCGGCTTTTTGGTCGGTCGCGAGGATGTGGTCTCGGCCTTTGCCAAGCTGCGCGGCCAGATCGACTTCGGCATGTTCTTCCCGATCCAGAAGGCCGCCATCGCCTGTCTGAACGGTCCGCGCGATGAGGTCGAGGCGCAGCGTCTGAAGTACCAGGAGCGCCGCGATGCCCTGTGCGACGGTCTTGAGGGCCTGGGCTGGGGGCGTCCCAACGCGCATGGCTCTATGTTTGTGTGGGCCAAGCTTCCCGGTGGCCGCACCGATTCCATGGCGTTTTGCGAGGAGCTCATGGAGAAGGCCGGCGTTGTGGTGACGCCGGGCGCGAGTTTTGGTCCTTCGGGCGAGGGACACGTGCGCATGGCGCTGGTCCTACCGCCCGATCAGATCGCTTTGGCTGTCGAGGCCATTCGCGAGGCGGGCCTGTATTAGAAACCTATTTCGACTCGTCAATAGCTCGAAACCGATTTCGCGCAGTTATTTTACGAATACTGCAAACAATTTCGGTAAACGGTCGATTTTTGGCTGCGAATAGGGGCATAATCAAAGTCCCGATTGGATGTATTGGGATTACGACAAGCCGCTCGGGTCGTTCCCGGGCGGCTTGTTTGTGGAGAGAGATGGGAGTTTCTAATGGTTAACGAGAAGAAGGTCGCTATTGTCGGCTGCGGTTTCGTCGGTTCGTCTTCGGCGTTCGCACTGATGCAGAGTGGTCTGTTCTCCGAGATGGTCCTCATCGACGTGGACAAGAACCGTGCCGAGGGTGAGGCCCTGGATATCGCGCACGGCATGACGTTTGCCGAGCCGATGAAGATCTACGCCGGCGATTATTCCGATGTCGCCGACGCCGCCATGATCGTCGTCACTGCTGGCGCTGCCCAGAAGCCCGGTGAGACCCGCCTGGACCTGGTCAACAAGAACGTCAGCATCTTCAAGTCCATTATTCCCGAGATTAAGAAGTCCGGCTTCGACGGCATTCTGCTAATCGTCTCCAACCCGGTCGATGTTCTGACCTACGCCGCCATCAAGATGTCCGGCCTGCCCGAGGGCCACGTCATCGGTTCCGGCACCGTGCTCGACACCGGCCGCCTGCAGCAGATGCTTGGTGCCCACGTCGAGGTTGACCCGCGCGATGTCCAGGCCTATGTCATGGGCGAGCACGGTGACTCCGAGTTTGTCGCTTGGTCCAGCGCTCAGGTTGCCGGCGTTCCGCTGAACACCTTCTGTGAGCTTCACGGCCACCTGGAGCATGAGGCTGCCGAGAAGCGCATCGCCGAGGACGTCAAGAACTCCGCCTACACCATCATCGAGAAGAAGCACGCCACCTACTATGGCGTCGCCATGGCCGTCAAGCGCATCTGCACCGCCGTTATGCGCGATGAGCAGACCGTTCTGCCTGTCTCCTCGCTCATGGTGGGCGAGTATGGCCTGTCCGATCTTGCCATCTCCATGCCGACCGTCGTTGGCCGCGACGGCGTTGTCTGCCGCGTCCCCGTGCCGCTGAACGATGACGAGCAGCATGAGCTCACCGTCTCCGCCAAGGCCCTCAAGGACATCATCGACAGCGTCGATTTCTCCTGCTAAATCAAGCTCGCTAGAGCGAAAAGCTACAATGAAGGCGTCCGGGTCCACACGGCCCGGGCGCCTTTTGGTGCAAAGTAACCTGACCCCAATGCACCATAGTTGATGGGAGGGCCATGTCGGATTCGCCTAATTTTTTGACCTATGCCCAGACGGCGTTTGATCCGTTTGAGGAGCGGCCGTTCTGCGCGGTGGATAGCCTCGTCTTTGCGTGGTTGTCCTATTTGCGTTTGCCGGGTGATATGGCGGAGCTGACGAACTGGCAGGGCCTTGACGTACGCGAGCTGCTGCGTGCCGAGTGCTACCGGGACATGATTGACGAGTTGTGGGACCCGGAGGGCAGCAGGGCCTTGTTGGAGGCCGTGGCAGCAAGTCCTCGCTACCGTGGCGTGCACGTTTGCGGCTATCGTGCCGTGAGCGATGTGGTGGCGACAGAGCAGTTTGCAGCCATGACGTTCCGGTTTCCGGCGGGGTTTAGCTATCTTTCCTTCCGGGGGACCGACAGCACGATTGTGGGCTGGAAAGAGGACTTTAACATGGCGTTCCGGTGTCCTGTGCCGGCCCAGGAATCCGCGGCGCGTTATGTGGACGAGGCGGCGGATGCGATTGACGGGCCGCTTTTGTGCGGAGGTCATTCCAAGGGCGGAAACCTTGCGGTGTACGGTGCGGCGATGTGCTCCGATGTCGCCCGCGAGCGAATCGAACGGGCGTATTCCCATGATGGTCCGGGCTTCGTCGAGGAGTTTCTGAACGGCGACGCCTTTGCCGATCTTTCCGGTCGAATCGACAAGACGCTACCTCGGTCGTCGATTTTTGGCATGATGTTCGAGACACAGGAGGACTATGCCATCGTTGAGAGCACCGAGTTTAGCCTGCTGCAGCACAATCCCTTTAGCTGGGTGGTTGATGGTTGCGACTTCGTGTACTGCGAGCGCCTGTCCGCCGGTGCTCGATACGTTGATGGCTCCATTCGCGAGATGCTGCTTGCGGTGTCGCCTAGCGAGCGCGAGCGTTTTGTAGATGCGTTGTTCTCTGTGTTTGAGGCTACGGGTGCTGAGCGGTTTGCGGATATCGCTGGGAATCTGCGCGAGAGCCTGCCCGTGATGCTCCAGGCTGCGCAAGGCTTTGACAAGGATACGCGACGTTTTGTCTCGCAGACCATCGTGGCAATCCTTAAATGCGCACTGCTGCCCAAACGACCCCAGATCGACATGCCCGCTGCCGGCAAGAGTTTGGCAGAACAGCTCGAGGCTTGGCAGTCCGAGCTCCTGCGCTAGCCATTGGTGCAAAGCGCCTGTCCCCGATGCACCAATCTTCGATACGCTTGGGGCAGGCTCGACCGCTATACTGGTTCGTGCTTAATTCGATTTAGAACGGAATGCCGTATATGAAAATCAATCACGCGATTCTGCATATCCTGGACTTTGACTCTGCCGTCAACGTCATGAGCCAGCGCGAGCTCGATATCGAAAGCCGTACCGTGCGCAACTTCGTGACCACGCATCTGCGCCGTGCACGCACCTCGGCCGACAATAAACGTGCCACGTTTGCCGAGAACTCTGCGTTTGGCGGCGAGCTCAAGGGCTATTTCTTTGGCGAGCGCGAGTTCGTTGACCTGTCGCAGCAGATTGCGGAGTTTATTTCCTCCGAGCTCACCAAAGCCGAGAAAGCCGAATCCACCGACGTGCTCGTGGCCGATTTTGACGACGACGAGGATGCCCGCTGGTTTGCCGTGATGCTGCTGGGCTCCAAGCAGGCATTCATGCACGAGGTGGGTCGCGAAGAGGGCGAGGTTCGTAACGACATCGCGCGCCACTATGCCATTCTGCCGAACCCTTCGCAAAAGGTTCCGAGCTATGCCATCGTCCGCGCGAGTACCATGGAGATCGGCTACGTGGACAAGAAGCGCAAGATTGCCGGCGAGGACCGTATGCTTATCCCCGATGGCCTGCTGCAGTGCGACACGGGCGTATCGGGCAAGGAGGTCATCGACACCGTGACGCGTGTGGTCGAGGAAGTCGCCGAGGAGCACGGTGCCAACACGGCTGTAGCGCTCGCTAAGGTTAAGGCTGCCGTTGCCGAGAAGGTTGAGGATGACGAGGAGCTGCCGCCTTGGGATATCGTCGATGAGGTCTTTGAAGACGAACCGGTCATCAAGGAGAACGTGCGCGCGGCACTGACCGAGGAGAAGGTGCCTGAGCGTGTGCCCGTGGAGCGCAAGCAGGTCGAACGCGCAGCCGTGCGCAATCATAAGATCCGGACCGACACAGGTATCGAGATCAGCTTCCCGGCCGAGATGGGTTCGAACTCCGAATACATCGAGTTCGTCAACGAGCCCAACGGCCTCATCTCCATCGAGCTCAAGAATATCGGGTCAATTGAGAATCGATAAACTGCGCTTGAACTGCAGGCAAAGCAAAGGCCGAAGCCCCAATGGAGCTTCGGCCTTTTTGTTTAGGGATGAAGTACCCCGCAGGTTGAGCATAAGTCAGCGAAAACGCCCCTAGGCGAGCAAGGTGACGTGAAAGAGGAGGGCATTGACCTTCTGGTCATGCCCGACGATTGAACGTCAGATTGCCGCCTAGGGGCGTTTGCAGCGTCGAGCCGTTACGCGGTTTGTCAAGACCGCGTAACTATTAAAGCTGGCGCAGACCTTCCTCGAGACCGGTCTTGCTGTCGGTCTGGGCGTCGCGCATCTTGATGACGCGGGCGGGGACACCGGCCACGACGGCGCCGGCGGGGACATCCTCGACGCATACGGCACCGGCAGCCACGACGGCGCCCTTGCCCACGCGCACGCCCTCCAGGACCACGGCGTTGGCGCCAATCATGACATCATCCTCGATGATGACGGGCGTGGCACTCGCGGGCTCAACGACGCCTGCCAGTACGGTGCCGGCGCCGATGTGGCAGTTCTTGCCCACGGTGGCGCGGCCGCCCAGCACGGCGCCCATATCAATCATAGAGCCTTCGCCAATGACGGAGCCGATGTTGATGATGGCGCCCATCATGATGACGGCGCGGTCGCCGATCTCGACGCGGTCGCGGATGATCGCGCCCGGCTCAATGCGGGCGTTGATGCCCTTAAGGTCGAGCATGGGGACGGCGGAGTTGCGGCAGTCATTCTCGACGTCGTAGTAGTCGATGGAGTCGGCATTGGCATCGAGGATGGCCCTGAGCTCATCCCAGTCGCCAAAGACGGTCTTGCCACGACGGCCGCCGTAGACGTGCGCATCGCCCCAGGCAACCTTCATGCCGGGCTTCTCGCGCACGTACAGCTTGACGGGCGTCTTTTTGGGCGCAGTGGCGATGTAGTTGATAATCTCCTGTGCATCCATCTCGGCTGCGTTGCTCATTTGCTATCTCTCCTTTGGGTGGATTCGGTTGATACCTGGTTAGGCAAACATGACCTGGTCGAACGTATAGAAGTCGGGTTCGCGGGTGACGAGCTTCTGCGCAGCTGCCAAGGCGCCGTTGACAAAGATCTGACGGCTCGTGGCGCGGTGGGTGAGCGTGATCTCCTCGTCCTGGCCAAAGAAACTCACCTCGTGCACGCCGGCGACAGTGCCACCGCGCAGCGAGTGCATGCCGATTTCCTTGGGGTCACGCGCGCCGCACATGCCCTCGCGGCCATAGACGGGGTGGTAGCCTGCCTCGGGTTCAGCTTCGACGACGGCGTCGAGCAGTAGCTTGGCAGTGCCGCTCGGGGCGTCAACCTTTTGGTTGTGGTGCGTCTCGACGATCTCGCAGTCAAAGCCGGGCAGCTCGCGTGTGGCCTGTGCTACCAGATGACGCAGGGCTGCGATACCGATGGAGTAATTGCCGGAGTGCATGACGCGGGTGCTCTGACCCAGCTCGCGCAGGCGATCCATCTGATCGGGTGTGTAGCCCGTGGTGCCCGAGACCAACGCGGCGCCCGTGCGTTCGACATAGGCGACGACGGCATCGAAGGTCACGACGTTCGAGAAGTCGATGATGACGTCGGCCGCCGGGGCGCTCTCGAGCTCGGTCAGATCAAAGCCAATCTGCGCGACAATATCAAAAACGGGCTGACCGGCGGCGTCGACAACAGCCTCGGCGGTGGTACGGATGAGCGAGCCCATGCGGCCCGTTCCCATAATGACGGTCTTAATCAAGCAGACCAGCTCCCTTCAGAGCATCGGTAAGTGCAGCGCGCGTGTCGTCTGCCATGGGGCACAGAGGCATGCGGTAGTTTGCCTCGATCATACCCATTTGAGCGAGCGCCTCTTTGACGGGGATGGGGTTGACCTCACTAAAGAGGGCATTGATGAGCGGCTGGCCGGCAATTTGGATATCGCGGGCACGCGCCACGTCACCGTCCAGATAGGCGCGGCACATGTCATGCACGAGCTGCGGCTGAACGTCGGCCCACACGCTGATGGTGCCCGAGGCGCCCAGGCTCATGAGCGGCACGGTGAGCGCATCCTCGCCCGAGTACATACGGAAGTCGTCGGACAGCAGGTGGGCAATCTTGGCCGCGTAGGCAACGCTGCCCGAGGCTTCCTTAATACCCATGATGTTGGGGTGCGCGGCCAAGCGCTCTACGTTACGCTCGCTGATGCCGCAGCCGCAGCGGCCGGGGATGTTGTACAGGATGCAGGGGATGTCCACGGCGTCGGCGACGGTCTTAAAGTGCTGGTAGATACCCTCTTCGTTAGACTTGTTGTAGTAAGGGGTAATGAGCAGCAGGCCGTCGGCTCCCAGGCCCTGGTAAGTGAGTGACTTGGTGAGCATGGTTTGCGTGGAGTTGGAGCCCGAGCCGGCGATGACGGGGACGCGTCCTGCAACATGCTTGACCACGGCGGCGACAACGGAGTTGTCCTCGTCATCGGTCATCGTGGCGCTCTCGCCGGTGGTGCCCAGGGTGAGGATGGCGTCGGTGCCGTTTTGCAGGTGGAAATCGATAAGGCGCTCGAGTGCATCAAAGTCGACGCTGCCGTCCTTTTTAAACGGCGTAACAAGGGCGACGATTGAGCCCTCGAGGTTGCGGATATCCATGTTCTTCTCCTTCGCTTCCGCGATCTGGATGCGTTTGTTCCATTGGGCGGCGACAGCCAGGCGCTCGTCTTGGGCCCGACGGCGGGCACTTTCGGCGCGCGACTTTGCCAGCAGCTCACGGCCGCACGGCAGCACGTCGAGCGTGGCAAAATAATCGCCCGGGCGCTCGGCGCGACGAATGAGCTCGGCCGAGCCATCGGGGCGCAGCAGGACCTCGGCGGAGCGCAGCCGTCCGTTGTAGTTGTAGCCCATGGAGTAGCCATGCGCGCCGGTGTCGTGGATTACAAGCAGGTCGCCCATGTCGATCTGCGGCAGCTCGCGGTCGATGGCGAACTTATCGTTGTTCTCGCACAAGTTACCCGTGATGTCGTAGGTGTCCGTAACGGGCGCTGTGATCTTGTCGGCGCCACCCGGCTGGCCCATCACCGTAATGTGGTGGTAGGCACCATACATAGCGGGACGAATGAGGTCGACGGCGCTTGCGTCCACGCCGATATAGTCCTTGTAAATCTGCTTCTCGTGGATGGCCTTGGTGATCAGGCAGCCGTAGGGGCCCATCATAAAGCGGCCCATCTCGGTGCAGATGGCCACATCGCCCATGCCGGCGGGGACCAGAATCTCGTCGTAGGCTGCGTGTACGCCCTCGCCGATGGCGTGGATGTCGTTAGCCTGCTGCTCGGGCAGGTAGGGGATACCCACACCGCCGGACAGATTGATAAAGGCGACATGTGCGCCGGTCTCGCGCTCCAGGCGCACGGCAAGTTCAAAGAGGATGCGTGCGAGCTTGGGATAGTAGTCATTAGTGACGGTGTTACTGGCAAGGAAGGCGTGGATGCCAAAATTCTCGGCGCCCTTGGCCTTGAGCATGCGGAAAGCCTCAAAGAGCTGCTCGGTGGTCATGCCGTACTTGGAGTCGCCGGGGTTGTCCATAATGCCGTTAGAGAGCTGGAACAGGCCGCCCGGGTTAAAACGGCAGCTGACCGTCTTGGGGATGGGGCCCGCGACGCGCTCAAAGAACTCGATATGGCTGATGTCGTCAAAGTTGACGATGGCGCCCAGCTTGTCGGCGAGCTCAAAATCTGCCGCCGGCGTGTCGTTGGACGAGAACATGATGTCGTGGCCGGTGATACCCAGTGAGCGGGCAATCATGAGCTCGGTATAACTCGAGCAATCGCAGCCGCAGCCGTATTCGTTGAGAATGGAGATGAGCGCCGGGTTGGGATTAGCCTTGACGGCAAAGTATTCCTTAAAGCCCGGGTTCCACGCAAAGGAGTCGCGCACCTCTTGCATGTTGCGGCGGATGCCCGCCTCGTCGTATAGATGAAACGGCGTGGGGAACTGCTCGACGATATGCTCGAGCGTCTCCTTGTCCACAAACGGCTGCTTGGCCGCATACGCTTCGTTGGGGGTCAATGCCATGTCCCGTAAACCTCGCTATCCAGACGGCGCCATCTGCGCATCGAATCCGCATAGCGTGGACCCCATGTCCGGATAGCGCTCCCGCATTGCTGCAGACAGTCCTGCGGGTGTTTCCCGCAGGCCCACCAGGTTGTTCGTGCCCGAAAAACCCAGTTCGGCGGGTTTCGCCTCCCCACGGGGTCAAAGCCTGCCGGCTCGCCCGCGGTTCTTCGTGCCCGCGCCTCTATCAAGTGGTAACGACCCTACCACGTTGCACTTTACCAAACAAGAGTATTCGTATATAACGTTTAAAAAATGCAGGGATATGCTGGAAATAAGGGTGCGGCAATCTTGCGGCACAATAAGATGGCAACTGGCGCGCACCTATGAAAGGAACCTTTATGATCGAGCTCCAAGAACTCCGTCGCTATCGGCGCGACTTGCACAGGATCCCGGAGCTCGACTTCGATCTTCCGCAGACTATCGCCTATATTGAGGGCGTGTTGGCGCCGCTCGCCTGCGAGGTGACCCATCCGTGTCCCAGCTGCGTCTGCGCTTTCTTCGATGCCGGCACGGGCGCCGCGCATGCTACGGCGATTCGCGCCGACATGGACGCCCTGCCCATCGCGGAGGCAACAGGCGCGGCCTTTGCCTCGAGGCATCCCGGCAAAATGCACGCGTGCGGTCACGATGGACACATGGCCATGGCACTTGCGGCGGCAACCTTTGTTGACCGAACGATTCGTGAACAGCTGGGCGCCATCAAGCGCAACGTGCTCTTCTTGTTTCAGCCGGCCGAGGAAACGACCGGTGGCGCCAAGACGGTGTGCGAGAGCGGCGTATTCGAGCGTTATGGGGTTGACCGCATCTTTGGCTTCCATGTGTGGCCCGATTTGCCTGCCGGTACGCTGGCGAGTTGTTCCGGTCCGCTGCTGGCGCGTTCGAGCGAGACGCACATCCATATCCATGGCACGAGCATCCATATCGCCAAGACCTACGGCGTTCCAGTCGAGGAATCGCACGATGCGGCATTGGCAGCTGCCAAGTTCTTGGTTTCCGAGCGCGAGCTCATGGGCGAGTTGGGTGCAGACGAGCCCTGCATTGGTAAGTTCGGCCTGCTGCAGGCCGGCACCGTCTGCAATGCAGTGGCGGGGGAGGCCCATGTGGCTGGCAGCCTGCGCGTGTTTACGGACGGTATGTTCGACCGTGCGCGCGAGGGCGTGCGCCGCGTGTTGGACGAGGCCTGCGCCGCAACAGGCTGTACGTACGATCTCGACTTTGCCGAGGGCTATCCGCCAGTCGATAACGACCCCGAGTTATTTGCCTGCATTGCACCGGCTTTGCCCGAACTACAGCTCGTAGATGAGCCTTTGTTGATTGCCGAGGACTTCGCCTTCTATCAGCGCCATCTGCCGGGCGTGTTCTTCTTGCTGGGCACGGGCGTGCCGGAGGGTCAAGAAAACCCGCACGATTCGGATGGCTGTCCCGCCTATGCCACGAGTGCTCTGCATACCGATACCATGCTCTTTGACGAGGAAATTCTGCTCAAAGGCCTCGATGTCTACAAACGATTGCTTTTGCTTGCTTAAGTGGCGAAGAATACCTGTTCTAGAAAATACGAACAGATGTACGGTATAATAGAGATGTAAGTCTATAGAAACGTTTGACGTTATTAACGTAAGGCGATACTATGATTGCATCGTAATGAGCGCTATCGGGTCTGTTTTGAGTGGAGACAGGGGATGGCTTGGAATGTCGAAATCGTCGATTATCACAAGCGATGAGACCGCGCCCGATTTGCTGTCGCCGGTGACTCCTGGTGAACTTCTCAAAGAGGAATTTCTTGTTCCTATGGGCATTTCTCAATATCGCCTTGCTAAGGAGACCGGGATTCCGGCACAGCGTATTGGGCAGATTATTTTGGGAAGGCGTCGTGTTACGGCTGACACCGATCTTCGCCTTTGCCGCTACTTTGGCCTAACGGATGGCTATTGGCTTCGCGCTCAGATGGCGTTTGACCTCGAGGCAGAGAAGAGGCGCATCGAGCCGGAGCTGGATAAGATCGTTCCCGTTCAGCGGGCCGTTGCGTTGTAGTGCTCAAAGATATTGAAGTTGGAGTGACGATGGAACGACGCCGACAGACTGCCGTGTATAGTCCGGGTGGATGCGGGTGTGGCTTGCTGCTGATTCCGGTCATCGTCGTGAGCGTTGGCTTGATGTTTGTGCTTGCGGGGCTTGCCGCGGCGGCGCTCGTGCTGCTGATTGTGGCTATTGGCGTGACGATTTGGCTCTGCCGCAATCGCGAGCAACGTCGTGCCGACGGCAAGACCGATGTGGGATGGATTGTCTTTTTGGTTACCGCCTACCTGTTGAGCATCGGCTACCTTGTGTTCTTTGTTTTGCTGCTCGTTAGCACCTTTACCGGGGAATCCGTCACGGTGGGCTAGGCTTCGACGAGCCTTTTGAGGATGAGGCGAGGGGGCGGATGGGACATGTTGTTCAAGACGGAGTGCGACGCGCGGGCGGCAAGAAGATCGCGATTCCCATCGGCAAGCAGGACGCGACCGTCTTCCGCAAGGTGATGAGCGCAAAAGACGCCATCTAAGAGTTCGCGCCGGCGCTAGGGACGGCCGATCAGGAGCGGGCACTGCGTATTGCCCGAGTGCGGGCGAGACGGATGGTGGCGTGGATGATTCGCACTTATCTTCCTTACTTTCGGATTATTCACCAAAAATAGCTGTGCGGGCACAACACGAACAATCGCCAAACAAGGCATAAACACGGGCGCGGGGCTTATCGGCTTCGTGCTCTTCTTCGCTATAAGAAACGACAACAGCAGAGCGGTTAGCCGAGCGCTAATTTTCGTCTGGAAAGCGAGTGGTATGATTCGACCTACAGGCTTTTCAAACTGAAACGGCGGAATTAACATGGGAAATGTTGTTATAACGCTCAGGGATTTGATGCCGGTGGCGCACCCAGAGAAGACAAAGATCAAATTCAACATGAACGCTGGCGACGTGAACGTGCGCGCGTACGACATGCTGCTGAAGGACACCTCGACCCCCGAGAAGACCGATAGCGGCTCGCGATGGTACGAGATGAACGCGTGGAGGGGCGCGACGGGACAAGCGAATAACAACCTCAACCATGCGGATTACCTGCTCTCGTTCGCACAGTACTACACCTACGGGCCCGAGTACTTCATCTTCGGCGGCATGCACAAAGTGGAGAAGGCAGTACCCGAGGTGCTGGGCGGCGTGGGCTACAAGTTGACGCTTCTTCCCGACTACGAGGCCTACATCAAGCGCCTCATCATCAAGTTGAAGAAGCCTATCGGGCGCGACATCTACAACAAGTTCTACGAGAACACGATGCACGACTTCGAGCCCGTAGTGTACGAGTACTCGATGAGCCTGGGCAACGTTGCCCCTTTCCCTGGCTACAAGTACGTGTGCATCGACCACAAGACCTTGCGGGCCGTTATCGCCGGCGTGGGCTCCGACTGGTACTGGGCGCTGGACAACGTGAAGGGCGTCTACTGCATCACCGACACCGCGACGGGGAAACTCTACGTGGGCTCGGCCTCGGGCGATAGCAAGAAGGACGCGGGCGCGGACTTGGGTATCTGGCAGCGCTGGA
The DNA here is from genome assembly GCA_902491765.1 of uncultured Collinsella sp. Lineage (GTDB taxonomy): Bacteria > Actinomycetota > Coriobacteriia > Coriobacteriales > Coriobacteriaceae > Collinsella. Next base: position 120,830 of record CABUIY010000002.1, read on the forward strand.
GCGCCTATGCCAACCCCATGGACCCGACTGGCGGCAACAAGGAGTTCAAGGCCATCGTGGCCGAGCACGGAATTGGGTACATCATGGAAAACTTCACCTACTCCATCCTAGAGGTGTGCGACACCAAGATGACCACCGCCGAGGTGTGCGAGCGCGAGGGTCACTGGAAAGACGTGCTTTGCTCGCGCAAGTTCGGCATGAACTGGAACTAGGTGCGCGCCATGGGCTTGTTACGGACGGTCAGGGACTGCGTGTACGGCATGGCCGTGGGCGATGCGCTCGGCGTGCCCTACGAGTTCAGGCCGCGCGACAGCTTTGCCTGCACGGACATGGTGGGCCGCGGCACGCACAACCAGCCTGCGGGCACATGGAGCGACGACACGTCCATGGCGCTCGCGCTGTGCGACAGCTACCGCGAGCTGGGCGATATCAATTGCGACGATATCCTCGTCAAGTTCCGCAAATGGATAAACGAAGGCGCATACACCGCCGACGGGAATGTCTTCGACTACGGCAACGCCACCAGGCAGGCGCTCGATACGGGTTGCGGGCTCACAAGCGAATACAGCAAGGGCAACGGCTCGCTCATGCGCTGCCTGCCTATGGTGTTCATGGAATGCTCCGACTGCGACATAAGGGAGGTCAGCGCGATCACCCACGCTACCGACGACTGCTGCCAGGCCTGCGTGGACATGATCGCCTATGCCCGCGAGGTGCTTTACAGCGGGCACGCCGGCTGCGAGAGTGAGGACAGAGCTGGTGCCAGCGGCGGCTACGTGTGGGATACTTGCCACGCCGCCATCTGGTGCCTAGAACATACCGACAACTACCACGACTGCGTACTGACCGCCGTGAACCTGGGCGACGATACCGACACCACGGCTTGCGTGGCCGGTGGATTGGCCGGCATCCTGTACGGATACGAGGGCATTCCGACCGAGTGGTTAGAGGCCTTGCGCGGCATGGACGTGATTGAGTCTTATTTGTTCGGCGGGGTTTACGGTGATGACCTGTGCAGGTTCGTTAAGCGCTTCGAGGATTCGCTGGACGGTCCCACCCGCGACTTCCACGCGTTGGCCCATGACATGTTCGGCCTGGGTTGGCACATGGACTGTGGCGAGGCCTTTGCCGGGGCATATCCGCGCTCCGGTACGGCCGAAGGACTGCGAGAGGACATAGACACCATAGACGACGTTGGGCTTCTGGGCAGCGGCGTCTTCTCTCGGTGGCGCTATATAACGCACTGGAAGTACGATAGCGTGCCTGATGAGGACGATCTGGAGTGGTTCAGGCTGGCGCTCGGGAGGCTTCGCGAGCTGGCATAGGGGTGCCGTGATTTGAATCGCTTGCCTGAGGTGGCTGATGCCGACTTAAAGCACGGGGAGATATACCGCAGCGCTATTGCTTTATTGCCTGAGTGATCTTATGACCATACCTTTTATTCGATAGCGGGGCGGCGGAATCGTCGAACACAATGCGCGCGTTATCTTCGCGGGCGGCCCCCTCATGGGCATCTTGCAGGTGAGAGGGGTGCGGCTAATGTCGGCCAGAGGCGCGGCAAGGGCGCTTTGGCATCAAGCTGCAGCCTCAATCACCGCTCCATCTGAACAGGCATCTTCTCAATCCAGTACCAATCTGGCTTACAAACCTCCATTAGCTCCCAGCTAATGAATTTGAGCTCGCTGCCTTCTACGATGTGCTGTGTGCCGGCGCGGTAGCCGGATCGTAGGAAGGATGCATGATGAATAAGCTCGAAAACGAAGTGCTGCTGAGCCGTCGCGCTGCACTTGGCGCATTCGCCTCCGTCGCCTTGGGGACTGCCGGCCTTCTTGCCGGTTGCGGTAGCGATAAGGCGACCGTCACCGAGGACGCTGGCGATGGCGACAAGAAGGAAGAGACGAAGAAGGAAGAACAGCCGACGACTGACCTGGCTGTTGGCACGACGGTGACCACGACTGCTGGCCTTTCCGTCGTCGTCGATTCCGTCCAGCCCGGTCTCACAAATTATGACGGTTCGACCATGACGGGTATTCACGTCACGTACGTCAACAATGGCGATGAGGGCGCGGACTACAATATCTACGACTGGAAGGGCGAGGACGCCAACGGTGCTCAGCAGAACCAGGGTTATTACAGCGAGGGCTCCGATGAACTGCAGTCTGGCACCCTTGCCGCCGGTGGCTCCGTGGCGGGCAATATCTACTTTGATGGTGACATCAAGAAGGCTCTCTATTTTGCCAACATGTTTGATAAATCTGCCACTGCAAGCTGGGTGCTGGCCTAGCATGTCGCTACCGTTGCGCCGTATGGGAGGTGAAGTCGTATGCCCGATAAAAAGCTGACTGACGAGTTGCTCAACGAGCTCCTTGATGCGCCGAGTATCGATGGCTATATCAAGGAACACGACTTTGCCGCCCCGTCGCTTTCGGATTACTTAAAGCAGTTGCTGCAAGAGAAGGGGCTCGAGCGTTCGCGCGTGGTGCGCATGGCCGACCTCAACGAGACCTTTGGCTATCAGATCTTTACCGGTTCGCGCAATCCGAGCCGCAATAAGGTGCTGCAGATTGCCTTTGCAATGGCGCTATCGATGAAGGAGACCAACCGCGCCCTGACGGCTGCCGGAGTGAGCGTTCTCAACTGCAAGGACCGTCGCGACGCAATCATTATCTTTTGCATCGACCGTGGCTGTAGCCTCCAAAAGGTCAATGAAGAGCTGTATCGCTTTGGCGAGGAGACGGTGAGTTAGCGGTCGGTGGCTGAGCCGGCGGTGTCACCAAAACAACTATGCGAACGAACGGGGTGCGGACACCATGGGATGTCCGCACCCTGCGTTATGATGGACGCCATGGATACTCAGAGCCCAACATATTCCGATGACGAGCTGACTGCTTCACTTGTCGAGCACCTGGCGTCGCTCGACCGCGATGACAGCTATCGTGTGGAGCGCGTGCTCAAGCTCTCGGATGTCGAGACGACCGAACTCGTCTATTTTGAGGGCTCTGGCGGCGGGTCTCTCGGCCCCTTTGTCCGCAAGCGCATCGACGCTTCGGCGCAGATTGGCGGAGCATATGAGCGCCTGTTTGCGGCCCAGCGCGCCGGTCGTCGTTTTGAGCACTTGCCCCGAATCGTCGATTGCCGCCGTGTGGGCGACGAGCTTGACGTGGTGATGGAGTATGTCGAGGGCGAGACGCTCGAGGCGTTGGTGGGACGCTTGGGGGCGACGCCCGATTATGCCCGCGGGCTGTATCCCGTTCTGTGTGAAGCGGTGGGCGAGCTGCATGCTGGTTTTGAAGCTGCGGGGGAGCCGGGGGTGCCGGTAATCCACCGCGACCTTAAACCCTCGAACATCATTGTGTCGGGCGTGAGATACGCGACCGATGCCGGCATGACCTTTTCCTCGCTGGTGATTATTGACCTGGGAATCGCGCGCGTTTGGCGCGATGGCGCCGACGCCGACACCGTCAAGTTTGGCACGCGTTCCTATGCGCCGCCCGAGCAGTTTGGGTTTGGGCAGACGAGCGTGCGTAGCGATATTTATGCACTTGGCGCGCTGCTGTTCTTTTGCCTGACGGGGGCTGATCCCAAACCGGGGCGTGACATGCGCGAGCAATGCGAGGCGCATGGCATTCCCGTTCCGCTGGCGGATGTGATTTGCATGGCGATGGCGCTCGATCCGGCCAAGCGCTTTGCGAGTGCAAAGGCACTGGGGCATGCTGCGCGTGCGGCATATGAGCTATGTCTCCCTGCACCGTCGCCCGTGACCTTTTCTGCTGCCAGTGTGCCCCGGGCCGCGGCGTCACAGGTGCAGCGGGTACAGCAGCCGGTTGCTCTCACGCTTCCGTCTTCTGCAAGCCGGCATTCGATCGTCTCTCCCGTGACGTCCAAATGTGCGCGTCTGCTCTCGCGTATCCCCGAGCCCGCGGGGCGCATATGGAATGGATGCGTCTATGCGACAACATTGTTGCTGCTGATGGGCAGCCATTTTGCGGTATTTACGCCAACGGGCGAAAACCGAAACTATCCAACGTGGTTTTTGGCGCTTGAGTATTTCTTTATGGTCGATGGCCTGGTGCTGCTCATTGCATTCGGAATGCTCGACCGGCGTAGGCTTCGACGTCGCTTTCCCGTGCTCGATCGGTATCGGGGGAGTGCTTTTGTCGAACTATGGTTCAAGGCGCTCGGGTTTATGTTTGCCGTCATGTGCGTCGTCGTTGTTATCGGCAACGCGACAGGCGTCGTCTCCTAGATATACGAAAAAGGGCCCCGTCTGGGGCCCTTTGCAGTTGAGTCTTGCGAGTCTAAATGCGGTTCATCTGGGAAGCGACCTTGTTGTACCAGTCCTGCCACGTAGGCGGGCAGTACTTCTTGGCGGCCGCCGGGGTGAGCGTGGAGCCATAGTTGGCGCCCAGGTAGGCAACGTGGGCGGAGACGCCCTCGCTCCAGCTACCAAAGCTACGCCAGCCACCGCCGCGGGCACTCCAGCCCCAGGCGTTATAGGAGCCGGCGCAATAGAGGCCCTTGCTGCTCTCGATGCAGGCGATGGCGGGGGACCAACGGGGATCGACGCCGGTATTCCAAGCGGCGACGGCAAAGTTATAGCCCTGGCCTGCCATGGGGGAACCGGCAAGGTAGTTGTCGATGCGGCTCGTCCACTCGTTAATGAACGAGTTGTAATCGGAATTGCCGCTGTTGGAGTTGTTCACCGTGGTGTCGATGGTGGTGTTGGAGTTGGTGGCCTGACTGTTGGAGTTATTGCCGCTCACGCCGGTACCTGAGAGCTTCTCGGCGGCAGCGGCTTTGTCGGCCTCGAGCTTTGCCAGCTCGGCAGCATTTTCCTGCTCGGCCTTTGCCTGCGCCTCGCTGCGGAGCTGCTGAGCCTGCGCCAGTGCATCCTCGGCATTTTTCTGCTCGCCCTCGAGTTGAGACTTGGCCTGCTCGAGCTCGGTTTTGTTCTGCTCGAGCTCGGTCTGCATCTTGTTAAGCTCTTCGATCTCGCCGACGCTCGAGCTCGTAATCTGGTTGGTGTATTTGCAGGTGGTGATAAAGTCGCCCAAGCTCTGCGTGTTCACCAGGAAGCTCACGATGGGGCTGGTGCCCTTCTGGTACTTATACAGATCGCGCATTGCGGAGCTTGCCTTGGCCTGCTGCTCGGGTAACTCGGCCTCAATCTTATCGATGCTCGCCTCATTGGAGTCGATCTGCTTTTGCAGATCCTCGAGCTTGGTTCGGGCGTCGTTGTAGGCGCTCGTGGCGTCCTCGATTTTTTTCTGGGCGGCGGAAAGCTGATCCTGCGTTGCCTGCGAGGCGGCATAGGCCGCGACGGGGGAGAGCATCGGCGTGGCCGTCAGCGCGACGGCGAGCGCGGCACTCGTGATGATACGAGCCGGCTTCGACGCGATGAGCGCTGCGGTGCGATGGTTCGAATGCTGCATCCAGTCCCTCTGCAATCAATCGTAGGTTATTGGTCGAGGTGTATTCTACTACTGCTTTCGACCTCAACTTGAACCTTAAAGGTTCTAAAGGGTCAAGTTGAACTTGAGGCTTTGGCCTTGACCTGCAGTTATACCGAATTGTTGAGAAACCATAGAGTTCAACTTTAACGTTACGGAACCCTGTTTGTGAGGGTTTTTGGCTGCAAAAGCTACCTCAATGTGGGGTTTTGCAACTACAGGGTTCCTTCGCGACGAGCCCGTTCCACCTCTTTGAGTGCCTCGGCGGGGGTGAAGGAACAGGTGCCGTCGCCGAGCCTGATTACCTGGACGTCGTCACCGACATGGACTTCTCCGCCCTGCAGCACGACGCCAAAAATGCCCTCGTGGGGGGAAGATGCAGTCGCCGGCGAGATAGTAGATGGCACAGCGTGCGTGGCAGACCTTGCCGATCTGGCTGATTTCGACGAGTACTTCGCTGCCGAGCTTGAGCTGCGTGCCCAAGGGGAGCGAGAGCAGGTTGATGCCCTGGGTTGTGAAGTTCTCGCCAAAGTCGCCCTCGTGCACATCGAGCCCGCGCGCCCGCGCCGTCTGGATAGACTCTGCAGCTAAAAAGGAAACCTGGCGGTGCCAATGCCCGGCGTGCGCGTCGGAGGCGAGGCCAAACTGCTCGATGACGGTGTCGTGCCCGTCGGCGACGGGTGACTTACGCGTGCCTTTGTGCTCCGACGTGTTGATCGAGACGATGCGGGCAGACCCGTTGTAAGCATCGTTTGCGGTGCGTGAGGGAGCAGCCGACTGGGCACGATCCGCAAGTTCGCGCTTTGCGGCGTCAATGATGGGGTTGTTGATCGGATGAGCCTGGGGCACGGTGCACCTTTCGACGGGGCGGGCAACATGTTGAATCCTACAACAACGGTGGGTTCATTGCCCGTTGTCGTACGCCGGTGATAGCCGCTTTCGTGCTGGATAATTACGCCGATTGCCATAGATACGGTGGAGCTTTGGGTGCCGGCGGCTCGGCACGCTAGAATAAATCAGTTGCACAAAGACCGCCCGTCGTGTGGGCAGTTCTAGATAGGAAGTTTCCATGGCATTGCAGTTTACAGAGCGCGAGTTTATCCCCGTGCTGCTCGGCGGCGACATCAACGCGTATTCGGTGGCGCGCGCTTTCTACGAGGAGTATCAGGTTAAGAGCCTGGTCTTTGGCAAGTATCAGACCGGTCCTGCGTATCGCAGTCAGATTATCGACTACACGCCTAACGTGGATATCGACACCATGCCGGTCATGATTGAGACCGTTAACGGCGTCGCACAGGCCAATCCTGATAAGAAGATTATTCTCATGGGCTGCGGCGACAACTACGTCGCGCTTGCCGCACAGGCTCAGGACGCCGGTCAGCTTGCCTCGAACGTCATCGCACCCTACGCCCCCTACAGCATGCTCGAGCAGTGCCAGAAGAAGGAAATCTTCTACGAGCTGTGCGAGAAGCACAGTGTGCCCTATCCGCACACGTTCACCTTCACCATGGCGATGCTCAACGCACGGGGCGAGGCTCCCGCCGAGGTGCTCGACCAGATTGACTTCCCCTACCCGATGATCCTGAAGCCCTCCGACGGCATCATGTGGTGGGAGCACGAGTTCGAGGGTCAGAAGAAGGCCTACGAGATTGCCGACCGCGCCGAGCTGGAGCAGGTCATTCGCGATGTGTACGCCAGTGGCTACACCGATGACCTCATCTTGCAGGACCGCGTGCCCGGCAACGACGAGTACATGCGCGTGCTTACCAGTTATTCCGACCGCAACGGCAAGGTTCGTATGATGTGCCTGGGCCATGTGCTGCTCGAGGAACATCAGCCCCATGGCGTCGGTAATCACGCCTGCATCATCACCGAGCCCAATGATGAGCTTATGGGTGGCGTGCGCAAGCTGCTCGAGGACCTTAAGTTTACGGGCTTCTCCAACTTCGACGTCAAGTACGACGAGCGCGATGGCTCGTTTAAGTTCTTCGACTTCAACACCCGTCAGGGCCGCAGTAATTACTATGTCACCAATAGTGGCTTTAACGTTGCTAAATACGTGGTGGATGAGTACGTCTATAACCGCCCGTTTGAGCCGGAGTTTGTGACGGCGCAGGACGAGGCGCTGTGGATGGTCGTTCCCATGGGCGTCGTCGACAAATACGTCAAGGATCCCGAGCTGCGTGCCAAGGTGCATCGTCTTGCCAAGGAGGGCAAGGGCGCTGATCCCTCGTTTATGAAGGGAGACTTTGTCTTTAACCGCTGGTTGCGCATGTGGCACACCAAGCTGCGTCACTTTAAGCTGTTCAAGACGTATTACAAGTAGACGAGTGTGGCGCCCGTCCGGTATGTATCGGGCGGGCGCGGGTATGATACGCGCAATTGCGTGGGCGTCACCAAGGAGGCGGCGATGGAAAAGCTGGGAGTTATCGGCGGCATGGGCGCCGAGGCCACGTCGTATTACTACGACCAGGTGGTACGTCATACGGCGGCTACGTGCGACCAGGAGCATATCGACATGGTGGTGCTTTCCAAGTCGACCATGCCCGACCGCACGCTGGCCATCAAGACCGGTGAGCATGCCGAGCTGCTGGCGACCATGAAGGAGTGCGCCCAGGCACTCGAGTCGCTGGGCTGCGCGCACATAGCGATTCCCTGCAACACGTCACACTACTTCTACGACCAGATCCAGTCGTTTACGAAGGTGCCGATTATCCACATGCCGCGCGAGTCGGTGCGCTATGCTCTGGCCGGCGCGGTGATGGGGGAGTGCGAGTTCGACCCCAACCTGAGTATGCCGGCCGAGCCGGTGCACAAGATCGGCATTATGGGCACCGACGGCACCGTGGGCGCAGGCGTCTATGGGCGTGAATGTGAGACCGCGGGCGTTGAGGTCGTCTATCCCAGCGAAAAGCGTCAGGCTGACGTGATGTCGCTCATCTACGACGATGTGAAGGCCGGGCGTGAGCCCGATATGGATAAGTTCGACCGCGTGATGTGGGAGTTCGCCCGTAGCGGCTGCGACCGCGTCATTCTGGCCTGTACCGAGCTCTCGGTGCTGCAGAAGTACCGAGAGATGCCCGAGATCACCCTCGACGCCATGGATGTCCTGGTGCGCGAATCCATCATCCGCAGCGGCGCCCCCTACCGCTTATAACCCTCGACCTGCCAAAAAGGGACAGGTTTGTTTTGGTAGGTTTTATCTGGGAAAACAGTAAAGGCCTCGGCTCGTTTGGTGCGAGCCGAGGCCTTTTGCGTTGGGCGGTTGCTGTCGGTGGTGAACTAGAACAGGAAGCCGATGGCGATGAGGGCAATGCTGATAATAAGTATGGCAATGTCCAGGCCCTTGATGGGATAGCGCTTGTACGAGCTCGCGCGCGTGCGCAGGTAGAAGCCGCGCTGCTCGGCTGCCAAGGCCGTGGCATCGGTCTTGCCCACGCTCGAGATCAGCAGCGGCACGCACAGCGGCAGCATGAGCTTGAGCTTCTTGATGGGGTTCTTGGTGTCATACTCGACGCCGCGCGCGGTCTGCGCCTCCATGATGGCGTTCATCTCTTGGCCAAACACCGGCACAAAGCGCAGTGCCGTGGTAAAGGTGAAGGCATAACGATATGGCACGTGCAACACCTCGACGCAGGCGTTGGCAAGGTCGTTGAGCTTGGTCACCATGAGCATCAGGATGAGCGGAAGCGCTACACCCAGCAGACGCAGACAGGCCTTGGAGCCGGTGATGAGACCTGTGTCGGTAACGAAGCCCCACACCACGTTGCCATCGCGCATAAAGGCCAGCTGCAGCACCAACATGATGAGCGCGAGCGGAATCAGCAGCTTGAGCAGTGCGAGCAGACGGTTGGCGACGCCGGCGTAGGCTCCCAGTGCAAGGGTGAGCGCCAAAAAGCCCAGCAGCGCCACATAGGTGTCGGACAGGAAGATGCCGACGATGATGGCGGCGGCAAGGCCCAGTTTGACGACGGGGTTCAGGCGATGCAGCAGCGTGTCGCCCGGCATGTAGTCGATGACGTTAACCACGGCGGACCATCTCCTCGGTAATGCGAACGATATCGGTGACCTCGCTCACCTGTGCAAAGGCGGGAGAGACGGAGGATGTCAGGCGACGAGAAAGCTCTATGACCTGGGGTGGCTCAACGTAGGCTCGCTGCATGAGTTCGATGTTCGAGAACAGCTCGTGCGTGCGGCCGCGCTCGAGGATGCGGCCGTCGGCCATGACTACGATGCGCTCGGCAAAGTCGGAGACGACTTCCATGTCGTGGCAGACCATAATTACAGCGCAGCCGCGCTCGGCCATGGTGCGCACCGTTTCCATCACGGTCATGCACTCGCGGTAGTCCAGGCCACTCGTGGGCTCGTCGAGCACCACGATTTTGGGCTCAACGACCACGACGGAGGCGAGTGCCACCATCTGGCGCTGACCGCGCGAGAGCGAGAAGGGCGCCTCGTCGGCCGGCAGGCCAAAGCGGTCGATGACGAGCTGGGCGCGACGCAGCGCCTCGGCACGGTCGATGCCGGCAAGCTCCAGGCCAAAGGCGACCTCGTCGAGCACGGTGTCCTTGCAGATCTGGCGGTCGGGGTTTTGGAAGAGGGTTGCGACTTCGCGGGCGATGCGGCTCGTGGGAACGGATGCGGTATCCAGTCCCGTGACGCGCACGCTGCCCGAGGCGGGCTTAAGCAGGCCTGTGAGCAGCTTGGTGAGCGTGGTCTTGCCGGCGCCGTTTTGGCCGACGATGCCCACGAGCTCGCCGGGATAGAGGGTCAGGTTGAGGTCGTGGACGGCGGCGCCGCCATTGGGATAGGCAAACTCAACGTGTTTGAAGGTGAGCACGGGCTCGGCGTCCTTGGCGTGCGGGCGCAACGACGGTGCGTGCGGTGAGCCGGCGGGTGCCTGAGTGTCGCTGCTTGCGTGTGCGGGGTCGACGATGCCTGTAATCAGGCGTTCGGCCTCATCAACATCCAAACAGGGAGTGCCGCTGGCCAGGCCATCGGCCTCGAGGCTGTTGAAAATGCGCGTGACGCGCGGGCAATCGACGCCGATGGCGCGGAGCTCATCGGTGTACGCGAAGACCTCGTGCGGCTTGCCCTGTAGCGCGATTTCGCCATGATTGAGCACGAGCACGCGGTTGCAATACTCCGAAAGCAGGGCGACTTTTTGCTCAACGACGACGATGGTGATGCCGAGTGCGCGGTTGGCCTCGCGTAGGGTCTCGAAGACCAGCGTGGAGCTGGCGGGGTCGAGCGCAGCGGTGGGTTCGTCGAGCACGAGCACACACGGACGCATGGCGAGGATGGCGGCGATGGCAACCTTTTGCTTTTGGCCGCCCGAAAGTGTGGCAATCTCGCGGTCGCGCAGGTCGCTGATGCCGACGGTCTTAAGCGTCTCGCTCACACGTTGCTCGATCTGGTCGTGGGGAACGCCAAAGTTCTCCAGGCCAAAAAGCATCTCGTCCTCGACGACCGAGGCGACCATTTGCGTGTCGATGTCCTGCAACACGCTGCCTACGATCTGCGACACATCGGTGAGCGAAACTTCACAGGTGTCGTGGCCGTCAACTAACACGGAGCCATAAAAGGCGCCGGTGTAGTGGTGAGGTACGGCGCCCGACAGACAGGCGGCAAGTGTGGACTTACCGGCGCCCGAGGGCCCGATGATGCCGATGAAATCTCCCTTGTTCACGCTGAGCGAAACGTGGCTGAGCGCCTGCTCGGCTTGCGTGCCATAGGAGAACGAGACATCGTCGACGTTGATGATCGTTTCCATGGATACCTTTCATAGTCATCGGGGACGTTCTTAAATGACTGGTCGTTTAAGAACGTCCCCAAAAGCTAGCTGTTTGGGACAGTCTTTGGTGGTGAAGCACGGAGACGGCTTTACGAGGGGCCCTAGGTTGGCGCGAAAGAGGAGCGAAGCGTACTTGGGTACGCGAGCGACGAATGAACGCCAAGATGGGGTGGCTCGTAAAGCCGAGCAGGTTAGTTGAGCTTAAGGGCCTTCTGGATGGGCATGTAGAGAGCGCCGACCAGGATGGCGTTAAAGACGGCGGTCATGGCGACGACGGGCAGCATGGCAGCGGCGAGCTCGCCCACCACGCCGAGCATGGCCATCTTGATGACCATGAAGATGACGCCCGAGACAAAGGTGGTCACGAAGGTTGCGACGATGGCGACGGCGGGTTTGACCTGGCCGTCCTTGGCGGCAGCGTTGACAATGACGGCCATGAGCATGGCGGCGATGCCCTCGGCGGCAAAATCGACGAACGGCGAGGTGGTGGTGATCTGGATCACGGCGGCCGAGATCAGGCCGATAACGAGCGCCTGGCCAATGTTGGGACGAACGACCAGGATAGTGAGGCAGAAGGCCGAGATAATGAACTCGGGGCTGATCATGCCGCCCGAGATGCCGGAGATGGCCTTGCCGACGGTGAAGTTGAGGATGAAGCCGGCGGCAAGCAGGATGGCGAGCAAGACGAGGGCGCGGACGTCGAGTTTGCCGCGGTCGGTAGTCTGGACGGTGCGGGGCTGGGTGGCGGTGGTGCTCTGAGACATGGTGAAAATCCTTTCGGAAGGGGAGTACAAGGGAAAAGCGGAGGCGCGTGATGCGAATGCGATTGGGCTCGAGATAGAAAAAGGCCCCCGGTCGAAACCGGAGGCCTTCTAATCACCTAGAGCGCAAAACAGGCGTGAGGGACTCACTGTCGACCGATCGTATTCGCATCACGCCACCACCAGTTGTTGAGAGACTTCATCGTGTTCTTCATGTTGGTGGCTCCTTTCGTGATGCCGTGGCGCGGTCGCACCTAGTTGCTGTTGCGCTGCACTATAGCACAGCGAAGTGTGTGCGGGGAAATCTTTTTTGAAAAGATTTCGGCGATGTTTCCTGCCGGTCGAATGGGTGGCTGGGCGGGCGGGCGACCTTGGCCTTCCCGCCCGCGCCTTAAGGTGAGGGGTTCTTAGGCCTTTTTGCGACGATAGAGCACGAAGCCGCAGACACCGATGACGACGACGGCGCCAACGGCCATGGCGGCCATGTTGTTGCCCTCGGACTTCTCCTCGGTTGCCTCTTCTTTAACCTCGGGCTCGGCTACATCCTCATCGGAGAGGGCCTCGTCGGCGTAGGTGATGGACTCGAACAGGCAGTCGTTGTCGGCATCGTAGTCGCTCGGGACGAACTCCTCGGAGAAGTCGCCCTCCTTAAGGTAGTCACGCATCTCCTCGAGCATGGCCTTGCACTTGAGGTAGGTGTTCTTGGTGGCAGCCTTGCCGGCCTTGTTGGCCAGGGCGGTGCGCGCCTCGGTGTCCTCGGCGGCCTGCATGGCCTCGTCGACGGTCAGGTTCTGCTCGATGAGTTCCTTCTGCAGCGCATCGAGGTAGGCGCGGACGCCGGTGGCGCAGTGGTCGCGGTTCTCATAGGCGAGCGTGTTGATGTCCATGAGGACGTAGTTGATGGAGTTCTTGGGCTCCTCGTTGTTCACGACGTCTTCCTCTTCGCAGTGATCGAAGGAGACATCCTGATCGCTAAAGTAGGGGCTGACCTCGGTGAGCAGTGCAGAGTAGAGGGGGATGGCGACGGAGAACTCGGCGTTGGAGAGCATCTCCCACTGGATGGTCGCGATCTCGGGATCCATGCCCTGACGGATCTGGAAGGTGTGAATCTCGGTGTTGCGGTTGGAGCCGATGGCGTAGGCGCCGTCGGTGTTGGCGTTGAGACCGGCAACATTTTCGCCGCGAGCGGCGAAGGAACGGATCATCTCAAAGGTGTTCCAGTCAGACTTGCCGGGCTGGAAGAACAGCGGCTGCATCTCGTGGACCAGGGCGCCGGTCGTGGCGCGAGCGTCTTCACGCTCGTCCTTGACGATCTCGTAGTCAGTGCCTTCAGCCAGCGGGGCCATGAAGTAATCGCGACCCTGGATATAGCGCGACCACTGGTGCATACCGGCCTCGCCGATCTCCTCGCCGTAGGTCTTGGCGACGTCGAACTTGCCGTCGGTGTACTCGGCAAAGCCCTTCTCCTTGGGCATGGACTCGATGCCCTCGGAATGGAGACAGTTCTCGGTGTCATCGAGGTCGACGTTATAGGTGAGGTTGCCGATGTTGGGGTTGAGCGAGGCGATGTCATCGGTGAGCTTCATAGCAATCCACTGATGCCCGGAAAGCGCGGCGAACAGCCAGGTCTCGGTGCTGTCGGCGATGATGATCTGGTCGTTGGAGCAGACGCCCTGCTCGTCGATCAGGCTGCCGATGAGCTCGACGCCCTCGCGGGCCGTGGCGCTCTCGCCCAGGATGACGCTAGCGTAGTTGTACTCGCCGATACCGGTCTCCTCGGTGATGGGGTCGGCCTCTTCGGCCTTCTCGTTATAGGAGGTGCTCAGCGTGGCAGAGCAGGAAACGCCCTTCTCGTTGATGCCAGCCTCGGAATATGCGTCGTAGCGATCTTCCCACTGAGAGGGGTTGTCGCGAACGAAGGTGTAGCGGTAGGTTGCGCCCTTGGACTTGTATTCAAAACCGGACTCGACCGAGGTGTACTCGTTGCCGTCCTTGTGTGCGGGCTCAATGCCAAAGTGCTTGACATAGCGCGGACCGAAGTCCTCGGAACGGCCATAGTACGTGTTGCCGTCTGCCGTGAGCTTGCTGCCCATGTAGATCTGGGTGCAGGCGAGCGCCGAAGTCGGCATGGCCATGATGGCCGCTGCTCCAAACGCAAGGCCGCAGCCGAGCTTTTTGAGCGTGTTGACAGGATGAGTAAACCTCATGATCCCTCCCAACCGTTGAAACCCCGCGGAACCGTGCAGGATTTCAGCTAATAAATACATCTATTAGCCTATCGGAAGTCTAAATAGTATTCATCTATTTCGATGAAATACTCGATGAGCGTCCTAAAATATGCGATGAGCGGACAAGAATACTCATTATCTAGCTTTAGTTAAATAAAGACGCCCTGCAATTACTGTACCTGAATAAAGCGCCTTGCACGGGGCGCAAAGAAAAATCCCCCGCTGTTTGGCAAATGCATAAACAACGGGGGAGACGATGATTGGATGAATATCATACCAGTGTGAAATTACTTCTTCCGGCGGTGGATTACGTTAATCGCATAGCCGACGAGCATGGCCAAGACGATGACGATAAAGCCAATCAGGGGGTTGTCGTTCATGGGGTCCTCCTATTTTCCGAGCGGGGAGAATTCGTCGACGATGAGGTCGAGGCATTGCGGAAGTGCGCGGGCACCAAAGACGCCCGAGTTGCTGGAGATGATCTCGCCGTCGAACTGCATGCCCAGCGACGGCGTGCAGGTGATCTTGGCTTCCTTGGTCTGGATTATCTTGAACTGCGGACGGCCGAGCACCTTGCCGGCGGGGTCGAGCGCGGCAGTGATCACGGTGGGCAGGAGCTGGACGGTTTTTACGGGCTCGATGACCGCGATGTCGACCATGCCATCGTTCATGCGGCAATCGGGGAACAGGTTGATGTCGTTTTGAATGACCGAGGTGTTGCCGGCCATGCAGCAGATGCCATCGAGCTCCTCGACAATGCCGTCATGCTCAATCGTAAAGTGCGCCACCGTGGGGTTGGGTGTGGCGAGCGCCGACAGGAAATAGGCGATCTCACCGATGTCGTTTTTGGCGGGGGCGGCCTTCATCATGATCTCGGCGTCGAAGCCCGAGCCGGCGATGATGATAAAGCCGTGGCGCTTCTCGTTGCCGTTCTCGTCGAGCCAAAAGAGCTCGCCCATGTCCACTTTGACCGTGCGACCGGCGCGGCAAGCCTTGGCAAGCGCCGCTGCCTCGGGGGCATTACCGATGTTGTTAAAGAACAGGCAGGCTGTGCCGGAGGGGAAGACGAGCGTGGGGACACCGCACCCGCGCATCTGGTCGAGCACGTTGGAGACGGTGCCGTCGCCGCCCGAAACGACCACGCGATCAAACTCGCGCACGTCTGCCACGGCGTCCTCGGGTTCCATGCCATCGCCGATAAAGCGCATCACGACCTCGTCGCCGCCCTGCGCGAGGGCGTGCGTGAACGCGTAGATTTCATCTGAGCTGGGGCCCGATGCCGGGTTGTGGATGATAAGGCAGCGCATACTTACGTTCCCGTTCTGTGACTAACCGAGTATAGTTGTAGGGCAATGCCGATATCCTACCCGTGTTTTTCGGGCCTAACCTTATTCGATGGGTTGATATGTACATTTCCACACATCAGGCTCTACTCGACTTTTGCCAGCGCGCCCGTGAGTTCGACGCGATTGCCGTCGATACCGAGTTTTTGCGCGAGCGCACGTTCCATCCGCGCCTGTGCTTGGTCCAGATTGCCACCCCTGCCGAGAGCGTGGCGGTCGACCCTCTGGTGATCGACGACCTGTCGCCGCTCGCCGAGCTTATGGGCGATGAGAGCGTGACCAAGGTGTTTCACGCCTGCTCGCAGGATATGGAGGTCATGCTCCACACCGTGGGCGTGCTGCCGAGTCCCATTTTTGACACGCAGGTGGCCGCCGCCTTTTTGGGCGAGCGCCAGCAGATTTCCTACGGCGCGCTCGTGCAGACGTTTTGCGGCGTCTCATTGCCCAAGACCGAGTCGCTGACCGATTGGTCGCGCCGCCCGCTGACCGACAAACAGATCGAGTACGCGATCGATGACGTCAAGTACTTGATCGTCGCCTATACCGAGATGATGAGTCGCCTGCGCGAGCTGGGCCGGGTGGACTGGGTGCTCGACGAGTTGCGTCCGCTGGCCGACGAGTCGCACTACCGCGCCGACCGCCATGAGGCGTTTCGCAAGGTCAAGCGCATCAACTCGTGTAGCCGTCGCCAGTTGGGCATCGCACGCGAGCTTGCCGCTTGGCGCGAGGACCGCGCCGAGCGCCGCAACATCCCGCGCAAGTGGGTCATGTCCGACGATACGCTGCTGGCCCTGGTTAAACGTAATCCCGTTCGTGTTGAGGAGTTCCGCAGCATTCGCGGTACCGACCAGCTGGGGGAGCGCGACGTGGACGGCGCGCTCATGGCCATTAAGCGCGGTGCGAGCTGCCCACACGATCGCCTGCCGCTCATGGTGCGCGGGCACCGTCAGATTTCGCCGGAGTTGGAGAGCGTGACGGACCTGATGTATGCGCTCATTCGCCTGGTTGCCGAGCGCTCGGGCGTGGCGACCTCGGTCATTGCCTCGCGCGATGACCTGGCCGACTATATTGAGCATCCCGAGCAGAGCCCCCTGCGCGAAGGCTGGCGCTTTGAGCTCGTGGGTTCGCGTCTGGACGATCTGCTTTCCGGCAATATGGGGCTCACCGTGAAGGACGGAAAGATTGAACTGTTATAGGGAAGCCTAGCCGGCTGAGTGGGTAGAATGCCTCCAACGTGTAACTCGATTCGGAGGAATTCGCATGCCTTATTACTATGGATACGGCTTTGGCATTGACCCGCTGTACCTGCTGGTTGTTCTTGTCTGCACGGTGCTTGGCCTTGCCGCGCAGAGCTATATCAACTCGACGTACAAGACGTGGTCTAAGGTTCGCTCAGACGGCGATACGGGTGCTACGGTCGCGCGCCGCATGCTCGATGCAAACGGCTGCAATGCCGTGGGTATCAAGGGCGTCGCCGGCGAGCTAACCGATCATTACAACCCGCAGGATAACAACCTGTATCTGTCGGATGCCAACCGTTCGGGCGGGTCGGTCGCAAGCGTTGCCGTCGCCTGCCACGAGGCGGGGCATGCCGCCCAGCGTCAAAGCGGCTACGCCATGATGAAGGTACGCACCGCTTTGGTTCCCGTCGTCAACTTTACCCAGAACACCTGGACGATCGTGCTGCTCATGGGCCTGTTCATGAACATCGCGGGGCTCACGACCCTCGCGCTGGTCTTCTTCTCGTTTAGCGTGTTGTTCCAGCTGGTTACGCTGCCGGTCGAGATCGATGCCAGTCGCCGCGCCGTGGCGTATATCGAGCAGTCGGGCATGAGTTCCAAGCAGGTCAACGGCGCCAAGAAGGTGCTGACGGCAGCCGCGCTTACCTATGTGGCCGCAGCGCTCACTTCGATCATTCAACTGCTCTACCTTATGGCTCGCTACAACAGAAATTCCAACCGATAACAAATTGGGTCGCTGGGCGCCGCGGGGATTCGTGTCCCCGCGGCGCTGTACTATGTGTTGGACTTGAATTTGCGCAGGGCCGGAGCCCGTGTGCACGATGACGAAAGGGGGCTGCGTGGCAGGCTGGAATCTGACCGGCAATACCGTTTCCGCCGAGTTCGACGGATCGGACGAGCAGGAGCGCAAAGAGCTCAGCGTGAGCCAAGCGGTGGAGATCGCCGCCGGCGCGCTCGATGCCATTCCGCAGCTGAGCGTTTTGGGTGAGGTCACGGGTTTTCGTGGTCCCAATGCCCGAAGCGGCCACTGCTACTTCCAAATCAAGGACGACTCGGCGGCCGTCGACTGCATCATCTGGAAGGGCGCCTACCTTAAGCGCACCTTCGATCTGCGCGACGGCATGCAGGTAAGCTTTAAGGGCAGCTTCAATCTCTACAAGCCTACGGGTCGCATGAGCTTCGTCGCCCGCTCGTTCTCGCTGGCGGGGGAGGGCTTGCTGCGTCAGCAGGTGGCTCAGTTGGCCGAAAAGCTACGCCGCGAGGGCCTGATGGACGAAGCGCGCAAGCGCCGCATCCCGGTGTTTTGCTCGCGCGTGGCGGTTGTCACCTCGCTTTCGGGCGCCGTGATCGACGACGTCAAGCGCACACTGCGCCGACGCAACCCGCTCGTCGAGCTTGTCTGCGTGGGCGCAAAGGTCCAGGGCGAGGGTGCGCCGGCAGAGCTTATTGAAGGCTTGCGTCGTGCCGCTGCCATTACGCCGGCGCCCGATTGCATTTTGCTTGTCCGTGGCGGCGGCTCCTTCGAGGACCTCATGACCTTTAACGACGAGAAGCTTGCCCGCGCGGTGGCAGCCTGTCCCGTGCCCGTGGTGACGGGCATTGGGCATGAGCCCGATACCTCGATCTGCGACATGGTGAGCGACCGACGCGCCTCCACGCCCACGGCTGCGGCAGAATCGGTGGCGCCGGCTATGACGGAGTTGGTCGATGTGCTCGAGACGCGCCATCAGCGTCTGGGCGCCGCGATGGCTTCGATGATCGGGTCGGATCAGGTCGATTTGGAAATGCTCGACCAGCGCGGTCGTCGTGCCTGGGACACCTATACGGCTCGTCTGGGCGACGCGCTCGATGCGGCCGCGTGCCGCCCGTGCCTCAACGACCCCACGTTTATGGTCGAGCGTCGCGAGTCTGAGCTCGCCCTGACGGCCGATCGTCTGTCCGGCGCCATCGCACGCTCGGTCGGGACATTCCGCTCCAACTTTGAGCGCCTGCCCGAGCGTCTGGTTGCAAGCACCTCGGGGCTCGATGGCAAGCGCCATGCGCTCACACTTGCGAGTTCCCGTCTGGAGCATCAGGGGCGCACGATGCTCAGCAAACCCGCGTCCGACCTGGGCCGAGCTGCCGCGTCGCTCGATGCCTTGTCGCCGCTCAAGGTGCTTGCCCGCGGTTACTCCATCGCGTACAGCGATGACGGTGTGGCTACGAGCGCCAAGACCTTTAAGCCCGGCGATGCCATTCGCGTGCGCATGGCAGACGGCAACGTGGCGGCAACGGTCGATACAGTCGAGTAACCGCGTTTCATAGTGATAAACCTTTAGGAAAGGAAACAGATATGGCAGAGAAGACCCCGGTCGAGCAGCTTACGTATAAGCAGGCTTCGCAGGAGTTGGAGCTCATCATCCGTAGCTTGGAGTCGGGCGATATGGAGCTCGAGGAGTCGCTCGAGAGCTATACCCGCGGCGTCGAGCTCCTCAAGAGCCTGCGTACTCGCTTGTCCGATGCCGAGCAGAAGGTCTCGGTGCTCCTTAAGGACGTCGACGGCAACGACGTGCTCGCCGACGGCGAAGCCGCCAACACCGACGACAATCTCTCGTTCTAACCATCCCGGCCAAATATAATTACCTTGGTCTGTGAGAAAGGAACCTACCATGTGTGATTGCATCTTCTGCAAAATCGCCAACCACGAGATCCCCTCGACCGTTGTCTATGAGGACGACCAAGTCATCGCCTTCGACGACCTCAATCCCCAGGCGCCGGTCCACACGCTCGTGATCCCCAAGAAGCACTACAGCGACATCGCCGACAACGTACCTGCCGAGACCATGGGCGCCATGGCTCACGCCATCCAGGAGGTCGCCAAGGCCAAGGGCCTGGAGGACGGCTTCCGCGTCATCTCCAACAAGGGCGTCAACGCCGGCCAGACCGTCATGCACTTCCACATGCACGTCCTCGGCGGCAAGAACCTGGGCGAGAACCTCATCTGAGGACGCGTGGCCCGTCGACTTGGCTGCCTTTGGAGTAATCTATGCAGCTTTCTCAACTCGAATACCTTCAAGCGGTAGCGAACTATGGCGGCGTGCGCAAAGCAGCTCGCGCCGTTCATGTGAGTCCGCAGGCCGTTTCGTCGGCAATCAAAAAGTTGGAATCTGAGTATCAGATTGTTTTGCTCGACCGATCGGCGGGGGAGGCTGTTTTGTCTTCGGCGGGCAGAGAATTTGCGCGTCGTGCACGCGTGATCCTGGCGCAAGTCGACGATCTCAAAAAGTACGCTCAATCGGGGAACGGCGGCGTTTCGCCCGACGGCCACTTCCGTCTTTACGCCCCCTGTCTTCACGGGCGGGGGCGTCTTTTTTCCGAAAACTGGTACGACTCGTTTGAAAGTTCGCACCCCCAGATTCACCTTGATGTTTGGCATCAGCCAACGGCTACATGTTTTGAGTCGCTTATGCTTGGCATTTCGGATGCGGCCATCTCATTTGAGGAACCAAGGGACAGTGTCCTTTCTTCGAAATACTTGGGTGAAAAGGAGCTCAAGGTTCTTTCGTGCCCAGCGGGTCATCAATCTGTGGGTGCTATGACCATTCGTGAGTTACTGGGAGGCAGGCTCGCTGTTCCCATTAATTTGTCACCCTGTCTCAATGCAATCAATCAATGTCCCGAAGCTCAGCTGGTTAATTTCCGCTTTCGCGATGTCGAATACGGAAACAGGGCGCAGGCTGAGTTTCTTCAAGCCGGGGGGTTGATATTGAGTTTTTCTGGCTCTTCTCTTGCAACAGATGGACTGGAAGTGAGCGAGTGCTCCATTGAAGGCTCGCATGACGTAGCCTTGCCCATCTATTTTTGCTATCGACAAAATGCCTGGACCGATCGACACCAGACGGTATTTCTTCACCTATTGCGTCATCTCGCTTCGTGAGGCCATTTGGCCTCGTGGCGTCAAGTGAATGTTGACGCCTTGTAACACATGACTGACGGCTTTGCCCTCATGCTTTTCCAAGATTTCGGTTTGGGTTATTGGCTCTTGGAGGGCGGAGCATGAAAAATCGTACGATTTTGCTTTATATGATGTTCGTTTTCCTGTCGAACTTCAGCACCATCTTGTATTTCCTAACTGTCTACCTTGAGTTCGTTGGGCTTTCGATGGTAGCGATTTCTAGCATGATGATTGCATATCAAGTGAGCAAGTTCATCCTCGAAGTTCCCACTGGCTATATTGCTGATAGGTTTGGACGAAAGGCAAGCGGTCTCGTTGGCGTCGTGGGAATGCTTGGATACTACGCCGCCCTGCTTTTCGTCCGTTCTCCTCTGCTTTTAATCGGCGCGTTTGCTCTCAAAGGTTTTGCCGTTGCATGTGTGAGCGGATCCATCGAAGCAATTTACATTGACAGTGTCTCTCAGGACCAGCTCATAAGACTTAATGTCATTGAGCGATTTGTTTTCTATGCCTCTTATGCCATCTCCGCTTGCGTGGGCGGTTTCATTTCGTCTGTCGGTGCATATCTCATTGGTCTTTCGGCAGATATCATCGCAATGGTGTTGACGTTGGTTGTCGTTGTCTGCATTCCTGAGATGCGAAGAGGGGGCACTGCAGCGACACCTGAGCATGGAATTAGCCCGAAGATGATCGGTGCTGCTATTGCGGGTAATGGCATTCTTCGGTCAGCGTTCATCATGGACTGTTCTCAGGCATTTGCCTTCGTCGCTCTGGAAGACTTTTTCTCACTGTTGTTTGCAGGCCGCGGAATGAATGCCGTCGCTTCGGGCGTGACCATTGCGGTCCAGCTCTTTGCCTCCGCCTCCATGGGGCTTATTGTGCCCAGTGTGATTGCTCATGTCGACAAGAGCCGTTTTGCGCGTATTTGCGGCATCGTGCGCCTTTCCCTGACTGCTCTATTTTTGATTCCCTTTACTCCGATCTATTTGCTGCCCGTGTTCTATGTGTTGCAGACGGTCGCCTACTCGTTATTTGCTCCAATTAAATACTCAATTTTTCAAAATGCCGCCGATTCTTCGATGCGCTGTTCACTGATTTCGGTTCAAAGTCAGATGGTGGCGGTGGGTGCCATCCTTTTCTATCTGTTCAATGCTGCGTTGGGCAGCATCGCGGACATTCGAGTCATATTGCTTGTCGCGCTCGGGATTTCTTCTTTGGTGTATATCCCCGCGCTCTTTCGTCTTACAAGCCAAAGGCCATGAGTATTTAGGCACCGATAACTTATATATCAACGCAATAAACCCGAGCGCGAGGGCGTTTGGGTTTATTATTGAAACGTATGTAACCTGGCGGCGCCACACCGCCTGTTAGTAGGGAGACACATGAACGTTCTGGTCGTCAACGCAGGATCTTCGACCCTTAAGTATCAGGTCATCGATACCAAGTCCCACAAGGTGTCCGCAAAGGGCTCCTGCGAGCGCGTCTGCTTTACCGGCGGTACCTTCACCCACGCTGCCAACGGTTCCAAGAAGGTGACCGAGAACATCGAGTTCCCCGACCACAAGGTCGCCATCGAGGTCGTCCTGAAGGACCTCGAGGCCAACGGCGTCAAGATCGAGGGCATCGGCCATCGCATCGTTCAGGGCGGTTGGTACTTTGGCGACTCCTCCCTCGTCGACGAGGACGTTCTCGCCAAGATCCGCGAGGTCGCCCCGCTGGCGCCGCTGCACAACAACCCCGAGGCCAACGTTATCGAGTACTGCCTCGAGCAGTATCCCGACCTGCCCAACGTCACGGTCTACGACACCGCTTTCCACTTCAACATGCCCGAGGTCGCCAAGACTTACGCCCTGCCCAAGGATGTTTGCGACAAGCTGCACATCCGTAAGTACGGCGCCCACGGCACCAGCTACCGTTACATCTCCAAGAAGGTCGCAGAGATGACCAACGGCGAGGCCCGCAAGGTCGTCGTGTGCCATATCGGCTCCGGCGCTTCCCTGTGCGCCATCGAGGACGGCAAGTGCATGGACACCACCATGGGCTTGACGCCGCTCGACGGTGTCATGATGGGCACCCGCTGCGGCTCCATCGACCCTGCTACCGTGTGCTACCTGCAGCGCGAAGGTGGCTACACCTTCGACGAGGTCGACGAGATGATGAACAAGAAGTCCGGCCTTTTGGCTGTGACCGGCGGCAAGACCAACGACTGCCGCAACGTCGAGGAGCTCGCCGCTGCTGGTGACCCCGAGGCCCAGCTCGCCTTCGATATGTTCGTCTACAAGATTGCCGCCAAGGCTGCCGAGATGGCCACTTCCATGTGCGGCATGGACACCCTGGTCTTTACCGCCGGCATCGGCGAGCACGCTCCGGCTGTCCGCGCCGGCGTGGCCGATCGTCTGGCCTTTATGGGCGTCAAGATGGACCATGCCCGCAACGCTCTGCGTGGCGACGGCGCTTGGTGCCTGTCCGCCAAGGATTCCAAGGTCAAGATCTTCGTCATCCCCACGGACGAGGAGTTCATGATCGCTTCCGACGTCGAGCGCATCGTCAACGGCAAGTAATTGATGCAAGGGGAGGGGCTGGACGACCGAGCGCCGTTCGGCCCCTCTTTTGCGCTCGTTGGGCGATATGACTGATAGCTATTTATCAAGTTGTGATAACTTCTTATTAAAATGCGGCCGCCTTAAGGGGTCTGCGTCGACCGTATTGCACTGCAAAGGAGTCTCATGAACGTACTTGTTGTCAACGCCGGCAGCTCAAGCCTTAAATATCAGCTTTTGGATACCGATACCCGAGAGGTTTTCGCCAAGGGCAACTGCGAACGTATCGGTTCGGACATGGGCATCTTTGGCCACTCCGAGAACGGTGGCGCCAAGCAGACCGAGGAGGTCCCCTTCCCGGATCATCGTTCGGCTATCGCGCGTGTGCTCGAGGAGCTCGAGAAGACCGACTTTACGATCGATGGCATCGGCCACCGTATCGTTCAGGGTGGCTGGCACTTCGATGATTCCGCGGTCGTCGACGACGAGGTCATGGCTAAGATTCTCGAGGTGGCCCCGCTCGCCCCGCTGCACAATTACGGCGAGGCCGCAGCAATCGAGTATTGCCGCGAGAAGTATCCGGAGCTGCCCAACGTGGCCGTCTTTGACACCTCGTTCCACATGACCATGCCCGAGGTCGCCTACACCTACGCGCTGCCCAAGGACGTGTGCGACAAGTACCACGTGCGCAAGTACGGCGCACACGGTACGAGCCACCGTTACGAGTGGATGATGGCCAAGGAGATCCTGGGCTCGCGCTGCCACCGTCTGCTTTCGTGCCATCTGGGCAACGGCGCTTCGCTCGCCGCCATCGAGGACGGCGTGTGCCGCGACACCACGATGGGCCTCACGCCGCTCGACGGCCTGATGATGGGCACCCGCTGTGGTTCCATCGACCCGGCCACCGTGTGCTACCTGCAGCGCGAGGGCGGCTACAGCTACCAGGAAGTCGATGACATGATGAACAAGCAGTCTGGTCTGCTTGCCATCTCGGGCATCTCCAACGACGCCCGCGACATCCGCACGCGCGCCTCCGAGGGCGACGAGCGCTGCCTGCTCGCCTTCGATATGTTCGCCTACAAGGCCATGCAGCAGGCCGGCTCCATGATTGCTTCCATGGCGGGCGTGGACACCATCACCTTTACCGCCGGCATCGGCGAGAACGACTGGTCGATCCGTAAGGCCTTCTGCGACTGCTTTGAGTGGCTGGGCGTGCGCATCGACAACAACAAGAACCGCGAGGCCGTGGGCAACGGCCCGCAGGTCATCAGCGCCGCCGGTTCCGCCGTCACGGTCATGGTCATCCCCACCGACGAGGAATACATGATTGCCCACGACGTCGAGCGCCTGACCAAGAACAACTAACGCATTCGTCTGAAATTGACAAAAAGGCCTCCAGAGCAACAGCTCCGGAGGCCTTTCTACTAGCAGGCGGAAATTCCAGTCCCAAAGTGATCGCCACCAGCAACGCCTGCGCTCCCAGCAACGGCACCCATCCATTCAGATTTTCAGCCCCAGCTCGTAGCCAAGCCGCCGTCCACCCCGGATTCCCTGATTGCTACGTGGTGGCAGGGACCCTACAGGGTAAAGCTCTGAAAATATTCCGCAGGACGCATGAAACCCCCGCCGCACGAAGTGCGCAGCGGGGGTTTCATGCATGTCCGAGGACGTTTTCAGAGCTTTACCCTGTAGGGTCCCGAGGGGATATGTCCGCTACTCAGCCATCTGAGCCTGGACGGCGGTGATGGCTACGACACCCACGATGTCGTCGGCAGAGCAGCCGCGCGAAAGGTCGTTGACCGGCTTGGCGATGCCCTGCAGGATGGGGCCGTAAGCGTCGGCGCCGGCGAAGCGCTGGACCAGCTTGTAGCCGATGTTGCCGGCCTCGAGATCGGGGAACACAAGCACGTTGGCCTTGCCGGCAACGGAGGAGCCGGGGGCCTTGAGCTGGGCGACGGTGGGAACGATGGCGGCGTCGAGCTGCAGCTCGCCATCGATGGCGAGCTCGGGAGCCTTCTCCTTGCAGAACTTAACGGCCTCCTGGACCTTCTTGGCGACCTCGCCGCCGGCGGAGCCCATGGTGGAGTAGGAGAGCATGGCCACGTGCGGCTCGACGCTGCCCATAAAGGTGGACCAGGAGTGAGCGGAGGCGATGGCGATCTCGGAGAGCTCGTCGGAGGACGGGTTGATGTTGAGGCCGCAGTCGGCGAAGATCAGCGTACCGTCGGTGCCGAACTGCGGGGTGTCGGTGCACATCACGAAGAAGGCCGAGACCAGCTTGGTACCCGGGGCGGTCTTAAGGATCTGCAGCGCGGGGCGCAGGGTGTCGGCGGTGGAGTGGCAGGCGCCGGAGACCAGGCCGTCGGCGTCACCCATCTTGACCATCATGGTGCCAAAGTAGGTGGCGTCCATCACCTGGGCGCGAGCCTGCTCGATGGTGACGCCCTTCTTGGCGCGGAGCTCGGCAAACTTCTGCGCGTACTCCTCGTGCTTCTCGGCATTGCGCGGATCGATGACGGTGGCGCCGGGAACGTTGATCTCGTCGGGGTTGCCCAGGATGACGATCTTTGCCAGGCCCTCCTCGATGATCTTGGTGGCCGCGACGATGGTGCGCGGATCCTCGCCCTCGGGCAGGACGATCGTCTTAAGGTCGGCCTTGGCGGCAGACTTCATACGGTTAAGGAAATCGCTCATGTTACTCCTTACAAGCGTTTCACTAAGCTCCAGGCGCCCGGCTGTTCACGAATAAACCCGCTGCTAGCGGGTTTACCTTTCAAATTTGTACGCCGCGGTGCTTGAGCTTTCCTTGTGTGGCAAGCTCATTATAGGACGCATTAGCGCTATAATCGCTCTGATAAATATGTCTCGAAGAATGTTCGAGAAAAGCCCAGCTAACGAGCCCGTGGCTTTTGACAAGGAGTATCGATGCAGATTACCTCAGGCCTGCCTGAAGGCTTTAACGCCGGCGCGTACGACATGATTGTCGTCGGTGCTGGATATGCCGGTGCCGTTTGCGCCCGCCGTCTTGCCGAGACCATCGGCTATCGTGTTGCCGTTTTGGAGCGCCGTAGCCACATTGCGGGCAATGCCTATGACTGCACTGACGAGGCCGGAATCCTGATCCACGAGTACGGTCCGCATATCTATCACACCTTTAACGAGCGCGTGCACAATTTCCTGTCGCGCTTTACCAAGTGGACGGATTATCAGCACAAGGTGCTCGCCAACATCAACGGCACCCTTATGCCCGTGCCCTTCAACCACGCGAGTCTCAAGCTCGCCTTTGGTGACGAGCGCGGCGAGGAGCTGTATCAGAAGCTCGTGGAGACCTTTGGCAAGGATGTCAAGGTGCCCATTATGGAGCTGCGTAAGAAGAACGACCCCGACTTGGCCGAGGTCGCTGATTACGTCTACGAGAACGTCTTTTTGCATTACACCATGAAGCAGTGGGGCCAGACGCCCGACCAGATTGATCCCTCGATCACCGGCCGTGTTCCCGTCTTTGTGGGCGATGATGACCGCTACTTCCCGCAGGCTCCCTTCCAGGGCATGCCGCAGGACGGCTATACCGCGCTGTTTGAGCATATGCTCGACCACGATCTGATTGATGTGTTCTGCGACGTGGACGCCCGCGACCTCTTCGAGATCGACGAGACCACCGTCAAGATCGACGGTAAGGTCTATGGCGGCGAGATCGTCTACACCGGTCCGCTCGACGAGCTGTTCAATCTCGACCTGGGCGCCCTGCCGTACCGTACGCTCGACATGAAGTTCGAGACGCTCGATATGGATCAGTTCCAGCCCGTGGGCACCGTCAACTACACCACGAGCGAGGATTACACGCGCATCACTGAGTTCAAGAATATGACTGGCCAGGTCCTGCCCGGCAAGACCACCATCATGAAGGAATACTCCAAGGCCTATACGCCCGGCTCGGGTGAGACGCCGTACTACGCCATTCTTGAGCCCGAGAACCGTGAGCTCTATGAGCGCTATCTTGAGCGCGTCCAGAACCTGACGAACTTCCACCCGGTGGGTCGTCTGGCCGAGTATCGTTACTACGATATGGACGCTGTGACCAATTCCGCCCTCGATCTTTCGGATGAGATTATCGCCTGCCATGCATAAAGTCATAACATTCGGTATTCCCTCGTATAACGCCGCCAAGGACATGGACCATTGCATCACCTCTATCTTGGAGGGGAGCAATTACGCCACCGATATCGAGATTATCGTGGTGGACGACGGCTCCAAGGACGAGACGGCCGCCAAGGCCGACGAGTGGGAGGCCCGTTACCCTGGAATCATCCGCGCGGTGCACCAGGAGAACGGCGGTCACGGTATTGCCGTCCTTTCGGGTCTGCGCGAGGCGCAGGGTACCTACTACAAGGTTGTTGATTCGGACGACTGGCTTGACGGTGCTGCCCTTTCGACCATGCTGTCGATTCTGCGTGGCTTTGAAGAGCGCGACCAGCGCGTTGACCTGTTTATCTCGAACTACGTGTACGAGAAGGTTTACGAGGGCACGCATACCGCTATTGGCTACAAATTTGCCCTGCCGCGCAAAAAGATCTTTTCTTGGGATCAGATCGGTCATTTCCGCCTGGACCAGAACCTACTCATGCACAGCCTGTGCTATCGCACGGATGTGCTGCGCGAGTCCAACCTTCCCATGCCGCCGCACACGTTCTATGTGGACAACATCTACGCCTACGTGCCGCTGCCGCGTTGCAAGACCATGTACTACGCCGACATCGACCTCTACCGCTACTTTATCGGTCGCGAGGGCCAGAGTGTCAACGAGGCCACGATGGTCAAGCGTCTGGACCAGCAGTTCCGTGTTACGCGTATCATGATGGAGTCGTACCACCTGTACAGCGATGTCGAGTCGTCACGCCTACGTTCGTACATGATGGGCTACTTCACCATGATGATGGCGATCTGCTCGGTGCTCACCAAGCTTTCCGAGGAAGATTGCGCCGACGAGCGCCTAAAGACGCTGTGGAATGATTTGAAGGCCTACGACGAGCGCATGTATCGTCGTGCCCGCTACGGCGTGGTCGGGTTCTTCACCAATCTGCGCGGACGGGCCGGAGACAAAACCACGCTTGGCCTATACCGTCTTGCCTCAAAGATCTTCAAATTCAACTAGCTGCCGAGTAATCGCTGCTGATAGGTTGACTGGGCCCCTTGGCCTTTAGTTTGCTACTGCGAACAGTCCTGCTCGCACGGAAAGCACATTAAGTGCTTTCCGACTCGTGCGGAACTTGTATCAAACTAAAGGCCAAGGGGCCTCTGCTATAAGAATCGATTGTCAGGTTATTTGAATTTGAAGATCTTCGACGCGCGGTACACAGGGGCCTGGGCTGAAAAAATATTAGTTGGTAGTCGGTCGGAGGCGGGCGGGCATTACGTTTGTCGCGAGTTCCGCATGCAAAGAAGGCCACTTAATGTGGCCTTCGTCTTGCATAGGACTGTAAAGCAGCAAACGTAATGCCCGCCCGCCTCCGACCGACGGTCGAGTGAGATTACTTCGCAGCACCTGGGATGCCGTGGGAGGTTTTGGCGGTTTTGGCTCCGTTTACGATGGCAGTTTCCAGGGCCCTTACGGCGAGCATGCCCAGTAGGTCTAGGGGAACGGCGGCGCTTGTCTGAGCGTCTAGTTTGCCGCTGGCGAGGGTGTAGATGGTGTCGCCGTCGTTGGTGGTGTGTGTGGGACGGATGGCGTGTGCGTAGGCGTCTGCGGCCATCTGGGAGACCTTGGTGGCTTGTGCCTTAGTGAGTTCCACGTTGGTGACGATGCAGCTGATGGTGGTGTTGGTGCGGTCGAGCGGCATCTGCATGGATCCGGCGGCGGCAAAGGCTGCGAGTTCCATGTCGACGATCTGGTCGCTATCGGCTGCGGCGCGCATACCGGCGACCCACTCGCCGGTGAAGGGGTCGACAACGTTGCCGCAGGCGTTGACCGAGACCACGGCGCCCACCTTGATGGGGCCGAGCGCCACGGCGGCAGCGCCAAGGCCGGCCTTCATGCAGGTAGCGGGGCCCATGAGCTTACCCACGGTAGCGCCCGTGCCGGCGCCTACGTTGCCCTGTTCGAGCTTGGTGGGGGTGTTGTCGAGTGCTTCGCGCACGGCGGCGATGCCGGCCTCAATGTCGGGGCGAACGGTGGGGTTACCAAAGGCGAGGTCGAAGATACAGCTCGAGCACACGATAGGCACCTGCGTGGGGCCGACGGGAAGGCCGATGCCGCGGCTCTCAAGCTCGCGAGCGACGCCGCTTGCAGCCTCGAGGCCAAAGGCCGATCCGCCAGAAAGGCAGACGGCGTGGACCTTGTCGACGGTGTTCTCGGGTCGCAGCAGGTCGGTCTCGCGCGAAGCGGGAGCACCGCCGCGAACGTCAACGCCGCCGGTGGCGCCCTCGGGTGCCACGATTACGGTGCAACCGGTGCCGGCCTCCTCGTCCGTATAGTTGCCATAGCAAAAGCCATCGACATCGCAGACGTCAATGGCCTCGAGCAGTGTATCCATGTTTAACTCCTATCGGTTTTCCGCCGCGCCTTGTGCCCGGTCGGGATCCGTACGGTACGCCAAAATTGTAGGCGCTGGGGGATACCCAGCGCCAGATGCAATTACGAGAGTTTTTGAATCGCGCGCGCGACGCGGGCGATGGGTAGGCCCACCACGTTATAGAAGTCGCCCGAAATATCGTGCACGAGCATGCGGCCGCCTGTGCCCTGGATGCCGTAGGCGCCGGCCTTATCCATGGGCTCACCCGAGGCAACGTAGTGCTCGATCTGCTCGTCGGTGAGCTCGTAGAATTTCACGTCGGTCATATCGACAAACGACAGGCTCTCGGCGGCATGCGGGGTGGCCGTATCGCCTGCCTTAACGATGCAGACGCCGGTTGCGACCTGGTGCGTGCGGCCCGAAAGCTCACGGAGCATGGTGCGCGCCTCGCCCTCGGTTGCCGGCTTGCCCAAAATCTTGCCGTCGAAGGTGACGATGGTGTCGGCCGCGACCGTCAGCTCATTGGGCTCGGCATACTCGGCAGCAACGGCAGCCGCCTTGGCGCGTGCCAAGCGCTCGACAAGCGTGAGCGGGGCCTCGCCATCAAAGGGCGTTTCGTCGATATCCGCGGGAATCACGCGAATGTTGTAGCCTGCCTCGCGCATCAGCTCTATGCGGCGCGGTGATTGCGAAGCCAAAATCATAGTTGGATGCCCTCGGCGACCTTCTCGACAGCCTTGTCGCCGGCGATCGTGCGCAGCAGCTCAAGCGCAAAGGGGAGCGACTGGGCCATGCCGCTGGCGGTGATGATGTTGCCGTCTTGCGTAACCTTCTCGCCGGTATAGGCGCCCTCGGGGAAGCTTTTCTCAAAGCCAGGGAAGCACGTGGCGTGGCGCCCCTCGAGCAGGTCGAGCTCGCCCAGGATAAACGGGGCGGCGCAGATGGCGGCGACGTGCTTGGTCGCGGCGAACTCGCAGACCACGTCGCAGACGCGCTGATCGGCGCGCAGGTTGGTGGCACCGGGCAGGCCGCCGGGCAGCACGACGCAGTCGTACTCGTCAAAGTTGATCTCATCAAAGAGCGCATCGCAGGTCACGGGGATCTGCAACGAGCTTACGACCTCGCGCGTGGGCATGATCGAGACGAGCGTGGCACGCACGCCGCCGCGACGCATGACATCGACCATGGTCAAGCATTCAATAGTTTCAAAGCCATCGGCGGCGAGAACGGCAACGCTGGGCATGAGGGTTCCTTTCATAGGCGGCATACAATTAGCCGTCTTATACCCCGAAGACCTCCGCTTGCCACGCTCGATTTCCCAATGATTTTCTGAGCAATGATTAAGCGGCTAGTTGCGCCTAAGGTGGACGACGGTCTCGCAGTGGAAGGTTTGTGGGAACAGGTCGACTGGCGTGATCTTTACGGGGGAGAAGGTGCCTTCTTCGACAAAGCGTTTGAGATCGCGCGCCAGGGTGGCAGGGTCGCAGCTCACATAGGCGACATCGCGCGCACTCGTGCTGGCGATGAGGTCGATGGCCTCGGGCGCCAAGCCCGCGCGTGGTGGGTCGACCACCAGGACATCGGCGTCCTGGTCGGGGAACTCGCGCACGGCATCGCCGCCGATGACGTCGACGTTATCGAGCTTGTTGATCTCCAGGTTGCGACGCAGGTCGCGCACGGCCGGGCCGTAGGCCTCGACGGCGGCGACAAAGTCGCAGCGGCGGGCGAGCGGCAAGGTAAAGGTGCCGGCACCGCAGTACAGGTCCACGGCAAGCTCGTCTTCCTGCGGATCGAGCGCCTCCATAACGAGCTCGATCAAAATCTCGGCGCCCTTGGTGTTGACCTGGAAAAAAGACGGGGCAGACAAGCGCATCTGACCCTCGGCGATATTCTCGGTCCATGAGCCCTCTCCGGCGAGCATTTCGACCTTGGAGACACGGCGGGCCTTCTTTTCGCCCTTGCTCATCACGCGCACGACGCTCGTGGGATGAGCGGCGTCCGCCAGCACGCGGGAGACCTGCGAGCGCGGAAAAGAGCCTGTCGGCGTCCAGAGTGCGACCTCGAGTGCCTTGGTGCGGCGCGATGCGCGAATGCCCACGCGTTCGAGCCCCAAGTCATGGCTGCCGCTTAGATAGTTAAGTGCGCCGACGACCGATTTGAGTGCCTTCGGGAAGCGCTTATCGAACAGCGGACACATATCGACGGTCACGATTTTGCTGGGGTCGACACCGTGCATGCCAAGGCGCACGCGACCGTTGACGACGGTCGGTTCGAGCTCGATTTTATTGCGGTAGCCCCAGTCGTCCTTGGTGTGGCAGATGGGCTGTACCAACTCATCGACCTGCTCAGGAGCGAACTTGCCGATGCGCTCGAGCGTGGAGCGCAGGTTTTGCTCCTTGGCGGCGAGCTGTGCCGTGCGTGAGAGATTGCCCCACGAACAACCACCGCAGATGCCCACGAAGGGGCAGGGGGGCTGAATGCGATCGGGGCTCGGCTCCAGAATCTCGGTCGTGCGGGCGCGCATAAACGACTTGCCGTCCTGCACGACCTCGGCTTCGACGGTGTCGCCTGCCACGGCGCCCTGCACAAAGACGGCCTTGCCGTTGTCGGCATGTGCCAGACCGTCGGTGCCGTACGTCATCGATTCTATGGTGAGCTTCATATTCCTGCCTGCCATTCGCGGTTTTGTTCGCAACCATGGTAGCAGGGAAAAGCGCCCCGTATCTGGGGCATTCCTCAAATACGGGGCGCTTCTACAAACGACTATTTCGTCTTGCCGGTAATGAGCGTCTTAAGACCCAGGCCGATCAGGCCCAGGCCCATGCGCACGCGACCGGGGCGATGGCGCTCGATGGCCTTGGTCTTGCCGGCGGGCTTATCGCGACGGGCGCTCGTCTCGGATACGGGCTTGGTGACCTGCGGCTCGGGCTGAGGCGCAGGTGCAGGCTCGGGCTCAATGACGGTCGCCTGGACCTCTTGGACCTTGGGTGTGGTCGGCTGCGGATCAGGAGCTGGGGCGGGCTTTGCCTCGGCGGCGGGCTCCGGAGTCGCGGTAGCGGGCTCGGGCGCTTTCTCCATGGCGGGCTCTGCGGCAGCCTCGGGCTCATTCACCGGGGGAGCGGCAACCGCTTCCGGTTTGGCGGCTGCCCCATGTTCAACCTCGTCCTGAATAGCTTCTTCGGCCACACGTTCCTTCTCCTGTGCGCGCTGCTGCGCGGCGGCCTCGGCGTTGCGATAGGCACGCTCCAGTAGAGCTTCCTGCGAGTTGAAGGGTTTCTCACCCTCTGCACGCTCCACGGGGACCCAGGTGCCGTCGCTCGTGAGGCTGCGGGCCTTCACGTTGTCGCGCAGCTGCATGCCCATGTACTCGTGCACCAGAGCGCGGCAGGTGGGGTCGAGCACGGGGAAGGCAATCTCCACGCGGTGCTCGGTGTTGCGCGTCATCATGTCTGCCGAGCTCAGGTAAATCATGTCCGAGTCCACGCCGAAAGCATAGACGCGCGCGTGCTCCAAAAAGCGTCCGACGATGGAGCGGACATGCACGTTCTCGGTCTTGCCCGGAACACCGGGCTTGAGGCACGAGATGCCTCGGATGATCATGTCTACGCGCACGCCGGCACACGATGCCTCGGCGATCTTGTCGATAACCTCGCGGTCGGTCAGCGAGTTGAGCTTAAAGAACACGCGGGCGGGCTCGCCGGCAAGGGCGCGCTGGATCTCGCGGTCAAGCCCGCGCATGATGAGCGGTTTCAGTCCGACGGGCGCCACACCCAGGAAGCGGTAGTCGCCGCGCAGGTTGCCCAGCGACAGGTTGCGGAAGAACAGGTTGGCGTCCTCGCCGATGCCGGGATGGGCTGTCATGAGCATAAAGTCGCTGTAGAGTTTGGCCGTCTTCTCGTTAAAGTTGCCGGTGCCCAAAAGTGTGAGGCGCGTTAGCGCCATGCCCTCGCGATAGGTGAGCTGGCAGATCTTTGAGTGGCATTTAAAGCCCTCGGAACCATAGATGACGGTGCAGCCGGCCTCTTCCAGGCGCTCGGCCCACTCGATGTTGTTCTGCTCGTCAAAGCGTGCGCGGAGCTCCATGAGCACCGTGACCTCTTTGCCGTTCTCGGCAGCATCGATCAGCGACTCGCATAGGCGGCTCTGCTTGGCCACGCGGTAGAGCGTGATGCGCAACGAGATGCACTCGGGGTCGTAGGCTGCTTCGTGCACCAGGTCCAAGAACGGGTTCATGGCCTCATAGGGATAAAAGAGCAGCTTGTCGTGCTGCAGCACCTGCTCGCGGATGGAGCGGGTCATGTCGATGGTGGGATTGGGCTGCGGCCTAAACGGCGTAAAGAGCAGCTCGTTGCGCAGGTGCTCGGGAATCTTGCCCTCAATGCCAAAGACGTAGCCCAGGTCGAGCGGGATATCGCAGGTAAAGACAGAGCGGCGCGAAAGCTCGAGCGCCTTGCGGATGGTCTTGAGCGTTGCCTTCTCGAGCGACCCCGAGACCGCGAGCACTACCGGCTGCAGACGCAGGCGCTTCTTGAGGATGCGCTTCATGTGCTGGCGGTAGTCCTCTTCCTCTTCGACGCCCTCGCCGTCCGGATCGATGTCGGCGTTGCGGGTGACGCGGATCAGCGCACGATCCAGCGGCTTATAGGAGCCAAAGCAGCTGTCCAGGCAGGCGAGGATGACGTCCTCGAGCAAGATGTAGGAGTAGGTGCCGGTGGGCGAGGAGATCTCGACCACGCGGTTCATCGAGGCGGGAATCTCGATAAGGCCCAGCAGGCTCTCCTCGTCGGTGGCGCCGTCCAGACCACAGGCCAGATAGAGCGCGCCATTGCGCAGGTTGGGGAAGGGGTGGCGCGGATCGATGACCAGCGGCGAGATGACCGGCGACACGTAGGCCTGGAAGTAGCGGGTTACAAAGGTGCGCTCCTCGGGCGTAAGCGAATCGATGCGGGCGCGGTGAACGCCCAAGGTGTCGAGCTTGCCCTCGATGCTCTTAAAGATGGACTCCCAACGGGTAAGGAGCCCGGGCATTTCGGCCATGACAGCATCGACCTGTTCGGAGGCGGTCATATTGCTCTTGTTGTCGACAGGTTGTTTTTTGAGCTCTGCCAGATCGGACAGGCCGCCCACGCGCACCATGAGAAACTCGTCGAGGTTGGACTCGAAAATCGACACGAACTTTAGACGCTCGAACAGCGGAACGGTCTCATCGAAGGCTTCGTCAAGCACGCGGTTGTCAAAGCGCAGCCAGCTAAGCTCTCGGTTTTGCGTGTATGAGAAGTCGCGCGGCGGTTTGCGCAGCTTTGCGGCGGCTTGCTTCTTTTCGATTTTGCTCGGCATATGCATCTGTCCGTTCAGTCCCCACAGAGGACGGTAGCCTAACACTTTTCACTATTGTCTCAATTTAGTCGACCGCTGGCACGGACGTATCGCGCGAACGGTATCTTTACCTACTTCTTACGCTGCCAAGGCATGCAACTAACTGCCCAACTCGTTTAGAAACAATCTATATCCATACTCAATTGGTGAGGATGTATGAATAAGAATGATTGCGAGCTGAATATAATCGAATCCAAATTGAATCATGGACAAACGACATATATATGCAGAAAACCGTTTTAGCTATGCAATTCCTAAACATGAAAATATTTGTGCAATCTAGCTTAATTCCTTAGAAAAAAGAACATTTACCTTTGAAAACCTGCTTTAGAGAACCGAAGTGCATCATGGGGGAATCATATGCGATATACCGTTCATCGCACTTTGCTGACCGTTCGGGGGCGAGGTGGAATTGCAGGTGGTTTTTGGATATAACTAGAGCTGTTAGCAAGCAGTGTCCCATACGGAGGGGCGCTGATACATTCGGCCAGTAAGGCCCGAAAGAAAGGTAGGAGGCCATGACGAAAGGTCTGCACGTGCCTTCCGAGA
>CABUIY010000003.1 GCA_902491765.1 uncultured Collinsella sp.
TCCACGCGGTCGCTCTGACCAAGCGACGCTACATCCAGCCCGCGCGCGCTCAGCAACTCGGCAATGCTGCGGTCGATAAGCTCCTGTGTGGACTCCGAAAGGCTTTCGACCTCGATAGGGGCGGGCTCCGTGCGCGTCGGCGCCGCGTCGAAGCACGCCATGAGCTGCTGCGCCATGGCGTTGATGGAACGCACGGTCGAGAGATCGGTGTTGACGCAGAGCATACCGACGATCTCGTCATTCTCGCGGATAAAGTACGTCGCTGACTCCAACGTCTTGCCGCCGGCACCGCGCCCCTCGTAGCCCGTAATAAACGGCAGGTCGCGATACTTGGGGTCGTGCATGATCTTGAGCGCCAGATCGGTGGCGGGACCGCCGACCTTGCGGCCGCTCACGATGCCGTTGCGAATATCGACGATGGCGTGGTCGGGATCCGAGAAATCGTGCAGCACGATTTCACTGTTTTTGCCGAGTATCTGCTCCAGAAAATCGACCATCGGCAAAAAGCGGCGTACGGTCTCGTTCACGGGCAACTCCTTTGAGTGAAATCGGAAATGTTCATAACAATTTTTTCTCATGGTAACACGCTGCCCATCATCTCGTATATCCGCAGGTACATTACGTAATGCAGACGAACGGTAGGAATTTAGCGGTAAACGGTTGACCAAAAGAAAAGTTAGATGTTATTTTGACCAGACACTTTCCTGACCTGCGGAAATGCGTTATTTCAGCTGAAGAATAGTCTGATAACAAAAAATTATTATTGAGAATGAGAATCATCTTTAATACGATATGCAATGAAGGCACAACCTCAACCCCGCACTGCGTCACAATAGAGCGTTAGATGCGAAAACAACTACTTCGAGGATTGGTGGTCAAATGACCCAGGAGACGGTTACGAACGGCACTGAAGCCCTGTTCACTCGCGAAGGCATGCCTCCCGTTAAGGAAATGATCCCGTGTGCCCTTCAGCACGTACTGGCATCGTTTGCCGGCATCATTACCCCGGCGGTCATCATGGCCGGCGTCTACGGCTTTAATAGCCAGCAGAGCACCGACATCATCCAGGTCGCGCTCATTCTTTCGGCGATCGA
Source organism: uncultured Collinsella sp. (assembly GCA_902491765.1). Taxonomy (GTDB): domain Bacteria; phylum Actinomycetota; class Coriobacteriia; order Coriobacteriales; family Coriobacteriaceae; genus Collinsella. The sequence goes on from CABUIY010000003.1 coordinate 1,095, forward strand.
TACGGCCCTTCAGGCCTTCGCTCCCTTCCGTCGCATCGGCGGCGGCCTGCCCATCGTCATGGGCGTTTCGTTCGCGTTCCTGCCGGCCCTGCAGGCCATGGGTGCCTCGGGCTTTAGCTTTGGTGCGCTGCTGGGTGGCGAGATCGTCGGCGGCGCCGTCGCGGTCCTCTTTGGTCTGGCCTACAGCAAGATCAAGTGGCTGTTCCCACCCGTCGTGACCGGTACGGTCATCTTCTCCATTGGCGTCTCTCTCTATCCCACGGCCGTCAAGTATATGGCCGGCGGTATGGGTACGCCGCTGTGGGGCACTCCGCAGGCCTGGTGCGTCGCTCTTATCACCTTCGCCGTGGTCTTTGCGCTCGCCAACTTTGGCAAGGGCACGCTCAAGCTGGGATCCGTGTTCTTTGGCATGATCGTCGGCATGATCGTCTCCATCCCCTTTGGCATGATTGACTTCTCCAGCGTCGCCACCGCTCAGGTCTTCGCCCTTCCCAAGCTCATGCCCTACGCGCTCGAGTTTGATCCCGAGGTCTGCATTACCCTCGCCGTCGTGTTCCCCATGGTTGCCATCCAGGTTATCGGTGACGTCTCCGCCGCCTGCCTGGGCTCCATCGACCGTATGCCCACCGAGCGCGAGCTCTCCGGCGCTATCGTGTCCCAGGGCCTCACCTCTATGGTCGGCGGCCTGCTTGGCGGTCTTCCCACCAGCGCCCTTGGCCAGAACGTGGGCATCATCTGCTCCAACAAGGTCGTCAACAAGTGGGTCTTTGTGATCATCGCGGCCGTCTTTGCCATCGCCGGTCTGTTCCCGCAGCTCTCTGCCGTCCTTTCCGCTATCCCGCAGCCCGTCATCGGCGGCGCGACCGTCGGCGTCTTTGGCACCATCACCATGAACGGCGTGCGCATGTTCACCCGCGAGGGCCTTACGCAGCGCACTACCACCATCGTCGGCACCTCTGTCGTCTTTGGCCTGGGTATCTGGATGGCCAGCGGTTGCCTTGCCGGCGAGGGTATGCCCGCCTGGGTGTCCACCGTCATCGGCTCCAATGCCGTAACCCCCACCGCCATCATGGCCATTGTCCTTAACCTGATCCTTCCGCAGACGCCGGTCGTGGCTCAGCACATCGATGCTGCCAAGGACGCTGCCGTGGATCTGGTCTTGCCCGAGAGCAAGAAGTAACCAATTCGGTGCTATTCGTCGGCGGACGCATCGCCTCGTCCGCCGACGTCATGCGGCGCCAAGCCGCACTTCAAAGGATTGTCCCTTTGGTGAAGCGTTGACGGGAGAGGGCCCGTTTCCGGTGTAGGCCGGCGCTTCGCACTCCGCTATGTCAGAGGTGTCAAACCCCGCCCCTGATGTTGAAGGGAGCATTCATGCTTCTGGTCGCTAACGGTTCCGTCTTTACCCGCAACGCTCAGACCCCGTTCATTCCAAACGGTGCGGTCGCCATTGACGGAGATACGATCGTCGAAGTGGGCCCCGAGCGCGAGCTCAAGGCCAAGTACCCGGATGCCGAGTACGTCGACGCCCAGGGCAACCTCATCATGCCCGGACTCATCAACTGCCACACCCACATCTACTCGGGTCTGGCCCGCGGCCTTGCCATTAAGGGCTGCAACCCCATCAACTTCCTGGAGAATCTCGAGCAGCAGTGGTGGAAGATTGACGACAACCTGACGCTCGACGGCACCAAGGCCAGCGCCTACGCCACGATTCTTGACTCCATCCGCGATGGCGTCACCACGATCTTCGATCACCATGCGAGCTTCTGCGAGATCCCGGGAAGCCTCTTCACCATTAAGGACGCAGCTCAGGAGCTGGGCATGCGTTCGTGCCTGTGCTACGAGGTCTCTGATCGCCGCGGCCAGGAAAAATGCGACCAGGCCATTGCCGAGAACGCCGAGTTTGCCCAGTGGGCCGCCAAGGAGCGTCACGATAACGATAACCACATGATCGCCGCCATGTTTGGCGGTCACGCCACCTTTACGCTGTCGGACGAGACCATGGACAAGATGGCCGAGGCCAACAACGGTCTGACCGGCTTCCACATCCACGTGTGCGAGGGCATGAACGATGTGTGGGATTCCCGCCTCAACCGCGGCGGCATCAGCCCCGTCGAGCGCCTGCTGCAACACAACCTGCTGGGTCCCGACACCATGCTGGGCCACTGCATCCACGTGACGCCTGCCGAGATGGATATCGTCAAGGAGTCCGGCACTTGGCTGGTCAACAACCCCGAATCCAATATGGGCAACGCCGTGGGCTGCGCCCCCGTGCTCGAGTTCTTCCGCCGCGGCATCCCCGTGTGCATGGGCACCGACGCCTACACCCACGATATGCTCGAGAGCCTTAAGGTCTTCCTGATTATTCAGCGCCACAACGCCGCCATGCCCAACGTGGGCTGGTGCGAGGCCATGACGATGCTGTTCGAGAACAACGCCAAGATGGCGAGCAAGTACTTCGATCGCAAGCTCGGTGTGCTCGAGGCCGGCGCTGCCGCCGACGTTATCGTTATGGACTACAAGCCCTTTACGCCGCTGAGCGAGGAGAATATCGACGGCCACATGCTCTTTGGCATGATGGGCAAAAACTGCCGCACCACCATCATCAACGGCCGCGTCCTGTACAAGGATCGCGAGTTCGTTGGCATTGATGAGGACAAGATCAACGCGTGGACCATGGCCGAGTCCAAGAAGCTCTGGAGCACGCTCAACGATCGCACCTACTAATTCACAAGTAGATTCGCGCGCGTCGGATGTTTCGCCACATCCGGCGCGCGCATAGGCGGCCTCCGCGGGGTCGCCGGCGCTGTGCTAGCGCTACACCGTATTTGCGCCCGCCGCGCGGTCTCGCCGGGCGTTACAGAGAGGAGCTCACTATGAGCGACATCATGAGGCCGATCCCGTTTTCGCAGCTGATGAACTGGATCATCGAGGAGCACAAGACTCAGGGCGCCGTCTTTGGCGTGCGCAAGATGGTCACGACCAACCAGGAGGGCGCGCTTCCCATTTTTGACGAGCGCATCGAGACTCCGTTTGGCCCGGCCGCCGGTCCCAACACGCAGCTTGCCCAGAACATCGTGGCCTCTTATGTGGCCGGTTCCCGCTTCTTTGAGCTTAAGACCGTTCAGGTTATGGACGGCGAGGAGCTCTCCAAGTGTGTGAACAAGCCCTGCATCGTGGCGCAGGACGAGTGCTACAACTGCGAGTGGTCGACCGAGCTCGAGGTTCCGCAGGCCTTTGCCGAGTACGTGAAGGCATGGTTTGCCTGCCACCTGATCGCTCGCGAGTACGGCCTGGGCAGCCCGGACGGCTTTGTCTTCAACATGTCCGTGGGTTATGACCTGGAGGGCATCAAGAGCCCCAAGGTCGACGCCTACATCGAGGGCATGAAGGACGCCAGCGGCTCCGACGTCTGGAACGAGTGCCGCGCATGGGCGCTCGCCAACCTGGACAAGTTTGAGCATGTCGACGCCGCGTTCGTCGAGTCCATCCCGGCACGCGTCTCCAACTCCATCACCGAGTCTACCCTGCACGGCTGCCCGCCGGCCGAGATCGAGCGCATCGCGACCTATCTGATCACCGAGAAGGGCCTCAACACCTACATCAAGTGCAACCCCACACTGCTGGGCTATGAGTTTGCCCGCCAGCGCCTCAACGAGCTGGGCTTTGACTACATCGTTTTCGATGACACGCACTTCCGCGAGGACCTGCAATGGGCCGACGCCGTGCCTATGTTCGAGCGCCTGATTGCCCTGTGCGCCGAGCGCGGCCTGGAGTTTGGCGTCAAGCTGACCAACACGTTCCCCGTCGACGTGACGAGAAACGAGCTGCCCTCCACCGAGATGTACATGTCGGGCCGTTCGCTGTTCTCGCTGACCATCGAGGCTGCCCGCCGCATTACCGAGCAGTTCGATGGCAAACTACGCATTAGCTACTCTGGCGGTGCCACGGTCTACAATATCCGCGCCCTGTACGATGCCGGCATTTGGCCCGTTACCCTGGCGACCGACGTGCTCAAGCCCGGTGGCTACGAGCGCTTTAGCCAGATGGCTGGTGAGTTTACCGATCTGGACGGCAAGCCGTTTGAGGGCATTTCGCTCGAGGCCGTGACCGCGATCCAGGCCGATTCGCTCACCAACCCGCTCTACAAGAAGCCGCTGCGTCCGCTGCCCGACCGCAAGGTCGCCGGCAAGAGCCCGCTTTCCGATTGCTTTACCACGCCGTGCCGCACGAGCTGCCCCATCCAGCAGGATGTTCCCGCCTATCTGGCGGCTGTTGACGAGGGCCGCTACGAGGACGCACTCAACATCATCATCGAGCGCAACGCCCTGCCGTTTATTACCGGCACCATCTGCCCGCATCCCTGCGGTCGTGCCTGCGAGCGTGCGTTCTACGAGCCCGAGGGTGCCCAGATTCGCGCCAGCAAGCTCAAGGCCGCCCGTGAGGCCATGACCGCCGTGCTGCCCAAGCTGCGCGCCCAGGCCATCGCCAACGACGGTGAGCGCAACGTTGCCGTTATCGGCGGCGGCCCGGCCGGCCTGGCGACGGCGTTCTTCCTGACGCGTGCCGGCGTGCCCGTCACCATCTTTGAGGCCCGCGACTCTCTCGGCGGCGTGGTCCGCCACGTGATCCCCGAGTTCCGCATTGCGAGCGACGATATCTCCCACGATGTCGAGCTCTGCCTGGCCTTTGGCGCCAAGGTTCAGTTCAACGCCCGCGTGGAGTCCGTCGACGAGCTCAAGGACCAGGGCTTTACCGACGTGGTCGTGGCCACCGGTGCCTGGATGCCCGGCTCTGCGGGCCTGGGCGAGGGTGCCGAGCTCGATGTGCTGGAGTTCCTCGAGGCCGCCAAGAAGGGCGAGAAACTCGAGCTGGGCGAGGACGTCGTGGTCATTGGCGCCGGCAACACCGCCATGGACGCGGCCCGCGTGGCCAAGCGTCTGGCTGGTGTGAAGAACGTGCGCCTGGTGTATCGCCGCACCAAGAAGCAGATGCCCGCCGACGAGGAAGAGCTCGATCTTGCTCTTGCCGACGGCGTTGAGCTCTGCGAGCTGCTGGCGCCCAAGGCACTCAACGGCTCCGTGCTGACCTGCGACGTCATGGAGCTCGGCGAGCCGGATGCAAGCGGCCGTCGCAGCCCCGTCGCCACGGGCGAGACCGTCGAGCTTTCCGCCACCACTGTGATCTGCGCCGTGGGCGAGGGCATCGATGCCAGCCTGTACGATGCCGCGGGCGTCGAGCACGACCGTCGCGGCCGTCTTGCCGCCACCTCCACCGGCGTCGAGGGCGTTTGGGCTGCCGGCGACTGCCGTCGCGGTCCTGCCACCGTGGTCGAGGCTATCGCCGATGCCGCCGAGGTCGCCCGTGCCATCGCCGGTGTGGACTTTAACAAGTACGCCGACTGCAACGAGCAGGCCGGCCGCGAGGACACCTGCTACGAGCGCAAGGGGTCGCTGTGCCGCGACAAGCGCAACTGCACCAAGACCCGCTGCCTGGGCTGCGGCTCGGTGTGCGAGGTCTGCTGCGACGTGTGCCCCAACCGCGCCAACGTGGCAATTAAGGTGCCGGGCCTGGCCAAGCATCAGGTCGTCCATGTCGACGGCATGTGCAACGAGTGCGGCAACTGCGCCGTGTTCTGCCCTTACCAGGAGGGTCGTCCCTACAAGGACAAGCTCACCCTGTTCTGGAGCGAGCAGGACATGGAGAACTCCGAGAACGAGGGCTTCCTGGCCGTGGACGAGGACCACTTTAAGGTTCGCGTCGCCGGCACGGTCCGCACCGTCTCGGTCGATGCCGTCAACACCGGTCTTCCCGAGGCCGTCCGCCTGACCATCAGGGCTGTGCGCGACAACTATTCGTACCTTCTTAAGAAATAGGCGAGTCTCTTATGGCCAAATCCATTCAACATAATGTGGCCTACGTTGCCTGCGGAAGCGGCTGTGCTTCCGCGGGCGGCGACGCCCGCTGCAGCGAAGGCTGCATTGGCTGTGGCGCCTGCGTCACGGCCTGCCCCCACGGCGCCATTGCGCTGGTCGATGGCATCGCCCGCGTGGACCGCTCCAAGTGCACGGGCTGTGGCCTGTGCGGCATGGCGTGCCCGCAGCGCGTGATTGCCTTCGTCCCCGGCTACCAGAACATTCTGGTGCGCTGCAACAACACCGATAAAGGTGCCATTGCGCGCAAGGTCTGCGACACGAGCTGCATCGGTTGCGGTATGTGCGCCAAAAAGTGCCCTGCCGGCGCTATCCGCATCGAGGACAACTGCGCCCATATCGACGGCGTGGACTGCCTGTCGTGCGGCATGTGCGCCGTCGTCTGCCCGCATGGCGCCATCCACGACCGCACCGGCATCGCCGCCGGCGTGTAGAAGGGAATCACCATGGCACAGGAATTCACTTTTACCGTTAACGGTGTCGAGCACACGACGACGGAGAATAAACCACTGCTGCGCTATCTGCGCGACGACCTGCACATTCACTCCGCCAAGGACGGCTGCTCCGAGGGCGCCTGCGGCACCTGCACCATCCATGTGGACGGTGCGGCCGTCAAGGCGTGCGTGCTGACCACCGCTCTTGCCGCCGACCGCAACATCGTGACCGTCGAGGGCCTGCCCGAGGACGTGCGCGAGGCCTTTGTGTACGCCTTTGGCGCCGTGGGCGCCGTGCAGTGCGGTTTTTGCATTCCCGGCATGGTCATGGCGGGTGCGGCGCTCATCGCCGAGGACCCCGAGCCCACCGAGGAGCAGATCAAGTACGCCATTCGCGGTAACGTCTGTCGCTGCACCGGCTACAAAAAGATTATCGAGGGCATCTCGCTGGCCGCTGCGGTGCTCCGCGGCGAAAAGCAGATCGACGAGGACCTGGAGCGCGGCGATGACTACGGCGTGGGCAAGCGCGCCTTCCGTATTGACGTGCGCAAGAAGGTGCTCGGCGAGGGCAAGTATCCCGACGACATCGACGAGCTCGATCAGCCGGGCCTGACCTATGCCAGCGCCGTGCGCTCCAAGTATCCGCGCGCCCGCGTGCTCTCCATCGACACCTCCAAGGCCGAGGCCCTGCCCGGTGTGGTGGGCATCCTGCGCGCCGAGGACGTGCCGGTCAACCAGGTCGGTCACCTTATCCAGGACTGGGACGTCATGATCGCTCAGGGCGATATCACCCGCTGCGTGGGCGATGTCATCGTGCTGGTGGTTGCCGAGGACGAGGCGACGCTCGAGAAGGCCAAGAAGCTCGTAAAGATTGACTACGAGCCGCTGGAGCCCGTGCGCAACATTGTCGAGGCCAGGGCCGCCGACGCTCCGCGCCTGCATGACAGCTTCTTTGCCTTTGGCAACACGGTGGAGCTCAAGGACAACGTGTGCCAGAGCCGCCACGTGACGCGCGGCGACGCCGCCAAGGCGCTGGCCGAAAGCGCGTTCACCGTGACGCAGCGCTTTACCACGCCCTTTACCGAGCATGCCTTCTTGGAGCCCGAGTGTGCCGTTGCCTTCCCGTACAAGAACGGCGTCAAGGTGCAGTCGACCGACCAGGGTGCCTATGATACGCGCAAAGAGTGTGCCCACATGTTTGGCTGGGATAGCGAACCCGAGCGCGTGGTCGTCGAGACCATGCTCGTGGGTGGCGGCTTTGGCGGCAAGGAGGACGTGTCCATCCAGCACCTGGCCGCGCTCGCCGCCTATAAGTTCCAACGTCCTGTGAAGTGTAAGCTCACGCGTGCCGAGTCGCTCGCTTTCCATCCCAAGCGCCATGCCATGGACGGCACCTTTACGCTGGGCTGCGACGCCGAGGGCAACTTTACCGGCCTAGACTGCGAGATCAACTTTGACACCGGCGCCTACGCGTCGCTGTGCGGCCCGGTGCTCGAGCGCGCCTGTACGCATGCCGTCGGCCCCTACAAGTACCAGAACACCGACATCCGCGGCTTTGGCTACTACACCAACAACCCGCCCGCCGGTGCGTACCGCGGCTTTGGCGTTTGCCAGTCCGAGTTTGCGCTCGAGAGCCTAATCGACCTGCTGGCCGAGAAGGTCGGCCTGGATCCGTGGGAGATTCGCTACCGCAACGCCATCGAGCCGGGCGAGGTTTTGCCCAACGGTCAGATTGCCGACTGCTCCACGGCGCTGAAGGAGACACTGCTCGAGGTCAAGGATGCCTACTATGCGCATCCCGGACACGCCGGCATTGCCTGCGCCATGAAGAACGCCGGCGTGGGCGTGGGCCTGCCCGATGCCGGCCGCTGCAAGATTCGCATCGAGAACGGCGCGGCCGTGGTCTATGCCGCCACGTCCGACATTGGCCAGGGCTGTAACACCGTCTTTTTGCAAGACGTTGCCGAGGCATGCGGCCTGCCGCTTCGCTGCATCGCCAACGGCGAGTGCTCCACCGAGAACGCTCCCGACTCCGGCACCACGTCTGGCTCGCGTCAGACGGTCGTGACCGGCGAGGCCGTGCGCGGTGCCGCCTTCCTGCTGCGCGATGCCATGCTTGATATCGAGGCCGGCAAGTCTGCGCCCGCCGCTCCCGTGAGTGCGCATGGCGACGGCGTCAAGATCGAGTATGACGACGGCCGCGCCTATCAGCTGCACACGCAGGAACTCGTCGCCGGCCAGGGTATGCACCCTCAGGATCCCGCGGCCGCCATCAAGGCGCTCGAGGGATGCGAGTTTGGCTACGTGTACCTGGAGCCGACCGACAAACTGGGCGCCGACGTTCCCAATCCCAAGAGCCACATCTGCTACGGCTTTGCCACGCATGTGGTCATTTTGGACGATGACGGCCGCGTGAGCGAGGTCTATGCTGCGCACGATTCCGGCAAGGTGGTCAACCCCATCTCCATCCAGGGTCAGATCGAAGGCGGCGTGCTCATGGGTATGGGCTATGCGCTTACCGAGGACTGGCCGCTCAAGGACTGCGTACCCCAGGCAAGGTACGGCACGCTCGGGCTGTTCCGTGCGCCCGAGATTCCGGATATCCACGCCATTTACGTGGAGAAGGACGAGCTACTGCCTGTGGCATACGGCGGCAAGGGCATCGGCGAGATCGCAACGATTCCCACGGCGCCCGCCGTACAGAACGCCTACCGCGCGTTTGACGGCAAGCTGCGTCCGGATCTGCCCATGGTGGATACGCCGTACAGCCGCGCTCGTCACCGCGGCTAGGGTAGAGCGCGGACGACCATTGCTGATGGGCCGTTCGCGCTCAACATCAACTGTATATGCTGCGCCTTTGGCCCCAGCTCCATCGCGAGCCGGGGCCTTTTGTTTGGAGCGCCTCCGCATGCGGAAACTGTGTCCCGGAATTCGGCTCCAGAATGGGATGCACTTTCCGGAACAGCAGGAAACCGGAAATTGCGTCCCAGTTTGAGCGTCTATTCTGGGATGCAGTTTCCGCTGGGCGCTTCAGCCGGAAAGCGTGTCCCGTTCTGGGCCTTGATTCCGGGACACGGTTTCCGCTAGGTATGCCATATGGAAGGCGCATCCCATTCTGAGCACTCAATCTGAGATATGGTTTCCGCGGGTGCCGCCAACTGGAAAGTGTGCCCCAGTTTGATGGGCAGGCGGGCATAAGCTCAACAGCTCCTACAGCTCCACGTCGTTGAGCCACGTCGGCAGCGCGGTCTGCCGGATGCCTGCCGTCTGCAGCTTTTTGGCGAGCATTCCTGCCGAGCGGACCTCGTTCATGGTAAAGCGCAGCAGAGGGTGGCCGTAGAGCGATAGGTGCGCCTCGCGCTGTCGTTCGGCAACGAGCGCCTCGGCGGTGGTGCGTCCGGCCAGCATGGTCTGGTCGGTATATTTGATGAGCCCGTCGAGCTCGCCCAGCGTGAGTTCCCGCGCCTGGCGCTCCCAGGCAAAGTCCGTTCGTATGGGCTTGGCCGAATCGAAGGGGTCCGTCAGCTCGTATTGAAGCCAGTCGGGCGCAAAGCCCGTCTCGATCATGATGGCTCGGGCGACCGATTCCCCGCCGCTCTCGGCGCGGGCGTCGGCATATCGAAGCGTTGTGAGGGCGGTGCGAATCGCGCGACCATTGCGGGCAGTCGCTCGTTGCTCAACGGCCTCCATCAGCTGTTCCGACGCAAGGCCGAGCTTTGAGATCGCCGAATCGGCAATGGGCATGCCGTCGGCAAAACCAGTTTGCAGCAGGCAATCTGTGGCCGTTTGGATGGGCGGCGTTACCGATATGCCGGCTCTGCGTATTGCTCCGGCCGGCTCAATCTGGTGTCGCTGAATATGTGCGCCCGGACGAGCCGACGGCTTTGTCGAGCTGCAAACATGCACGACGTTCAGGTGTCGCCACGAGACCTCGAGCCCCAGCAGGCAAGCTGCCGAAAACGAGCAGAACGTCCAATCGGGATGGATGATCGCAAGGGCGCGGAGGATCTCGCAATGGCGTTGCGCTCGGTTGAGTTCATCCCAGTGCGTTTTTCGCGCAAACAACCCCGGCATGGGCGAGACAACCGTGCCGCCGGTGCGCCGAAGGAGCGCTTTTCGGATCGCCGTGCTCGGGGGAATCAGACAGCGCCCCTCTTGTTCGGCTTGAGTGAGCAGTTGGTCGATGAGCTGGTCGTTGCAATGGGTCATGAGCTACCGCCTCCTTTTGGGTAGCAAAAACGTATCAGCTGGAACTTGCCGCTCAGCTGACCAAAAGCTGACCAAAATCTAACCATGCAGGTAGATGACCTGCTTTTGGCGACATATTTCTTGTTTGAATCGGTGAGCGGTAATCGGCGACCGTGAACGGTAGCTGGATATGAAGTCTTGGTAAGTTTCGGGACGTGTACTTTTTGAAAAAGAGCATTCTATCTGCTGTTTTGTGTTTCTGGATCGCATATTTGAAGGCATGTGATAAGGGCGGCGGACTGTCGCCTTGTACCTGAGGAAACCGTGACCCGGAATTGCCGCTCGGAACGGGACAAGCTTTCCGGAACAGCCCTCAACCGGAAACTGCGTCCCGGATTCGACGCTCAGAATGGGATTCGCTTTCCGGTAGAAGTTTCAGCGGAAACCGCATCCCAGAATTCAGGCTCAGAACGGGACACGCTTTCCGGATGGCATGCTTGGCGGAAACTACGGCCCAGTTTTTGGCTCCAGAACGGGATACATTTTCCGGAACGGTCCACGTGCGGGGGTGTACCGCCCCTTTTGCGTGCGCCGCTTGTCGAATTGCGTTATAGCTAGCTATATTATAGGAAGGTATAATATAGCTAGCTATAACGCAAAGGAAGGATGGCCCTATGTTTATCGGAAGAACAGTGGAAATGTCCGAGCTCAATCGACTGTACGGCACGGGCTCCTTTGAAATGCCTGTGATTTACGGCCGCCGTCGCGTGGGTAAAACGCGTCTTATCACAGAGTTTATCCAAGGCAAGAAGGCTATTTACTTTCAAGCTCGTCGTACCAATGCAGTGGCAAACCTGCACGGCTTTAGCCAGGCGATACTTGCGGGTTCGGTTGGTGCTGCAGGTGTGTCGTTTCGTAGTTTTGACGAGGCGTTCGATGCGTTGGCCACCATGGCTCGCACGGAACGTTTGATTGTCGTGATTGACGAGTATCCCTATCTCGCCCAATCGAATCCCGAGATCAGCTCGTTGCTGCAAGACAAGATCGATCACTTGTACAAAGAGACCAGGCTAATGCTGATCCTATGCGGCTCGTCTCTTTCGTTTATGGAGGAACAGGTGTTGGGCTACGAGAGCCCACTATACGGTAGGCGTACGGCCCAGTTTAAGATTATGCCGCTCGATTTTACGACGACCCTCGGGTTGTGGCAGAGCATGGGTCGCGAAGACGCTGCGGTTTGCTATGGCATGACGGGCGGCATTCCTGCATATATCGAGAAAGTCGATCCTACCGTATCGCTCGAGGACAACATCAAACGTCTTTTTCTTACTCCTACGGGCTATCTCTTTGAGGAGCCGAGTAACCTGCTATTGCAAGAGTGCCGCAATCCCGAGCAATATGATGCGATCGTGCAAGCAATTGCTCAGGGGCGCTCGAGGATCTCGGAGATTGCGAGCTCTACGGGAATCCCTGCGAGCAACGTAAAGAGCTATGTGGATAAGCTGGCGTCGCTTGGGATTGTCGAGCGCGAGCTGCCCCTAAACGAGACGAGCAATAAGCGAGCCGTGTATCTGCTGAGCGACCAGATGTTTAGGTTCTGGTACAAGTTTGTTCCGCAGAACATCGGGCTGATTCAAAACGATATGGCCGAGATGGCGTATAAGCGCATTGAGCCGCACGTATCGGATTACATGGGTACGGTCTTTGAGCTCATATGCAGACAATACGTGTACGAACTCGCGCGGGCGGGCCAGCTCGATGTGGTTCCGGCGAGCGTCGGGCGCTGGTGGGGGACGGATAATCGCACGCATACGCAGGAAGAAATCGACTTGATCGTTGACGATGGCGAGGGCGCTGCGCTGTTTGCGGAGTGCAAATGGCGCAATGAACCGGTGGGAGAAGACGTGCTGCAAAAGCTCGTGCACCGAAGCGAGCTCTTTAGACGGCAACGAAAAAGCTACGCGCTTTTCTCAAAAAGCGGCTTTACGCAGGGATGTCGGGATGCCGCGGAGAGTAGGGGAGACGTCAAGCTGATCTCGTTTGCCGAGATGTGAGGGCGGGGATAATGAAGTGCGTCCTGATTTGATGCTGGGAATGGGATGTGCTTTCCTTTTGCGACCTTTGGCGGAAAGTGCGTTCCAGATTTCGGCTTCAGAATGGGATGCCGTTTCCGGATCGGCCCTCAGGCGGAAACTACGACCCGGAATTCGGCTCCAAAACGGGATACGCTTTCCCGGTGGCATCTCTAGTGGAAACTGCATCCCGGAATAAGCTCTGGAACGGGACACGCTTTCCCATCGGGGCTTCAAACGGAAACCGTGTCCCGGAATCGAGCCTCAGGGTGGGACGCATTTTCCGGTAGAGGCCTGGAACGGAAGGCGTGTCCCAGAATCCGGCTAATCCGATGGCCAGGTGGTTGAGCGAGCGGGCTCCGAGGCTCCATTACTGAAAATTCATTTGTTAAACCTGGCAACCGTAGGTAGAATAAAGTCGACGGCAGCCCAAGGGTGATAGCTGGGCAGCGCCGTTACTTAGTTCAAGGGGTCAATGCCTTAACGGCGTCGACCCCTCTTCTTTTGCTTCGTACGCTGCTTAAGTGCCTCGGAAAGTCCGATAAGCGCCGTGAGGAGCGAGACCAAAGCGGTCAGGAGCTTCACGAAATCAATCAGATCGGTCATGGGCATCACCTCCCGTCGCATGGAGGGCGCTGCCCGGCACATGGAACTGCCGTCAACAACTGCCATTCTATCAAAGCGCGGTCATAAATACGAATATATGTTCGATAATAACAGCAACGTGATTCCCTCGAATAGCAGCCTTTCGTAAGGGCGGCAGAAGACGGCGCTGGGCGATTGGGGCTAGACGCGCAGGTCTTCGTCACCGAAAGCCCGTTTGATTAACCAGCCCTCTGTAGGTACACTGCATATTGATGGGCCCGGGATGACCGCTGATTCAAGTCACCGGGCCTAAATCTTTTTCATGCATTTGAATAGAGCGGGCAACTCTCTTGGGGCCGTCTGCATGGCGTGTGCCTGGCGCATGGTATTGCGCCCCACTTTCATGTCCGTACGGGCGCCTATCCTTACGGCAATGTAGCCGCTTATGTAGCAAGCGGCAGTTGACGGAGAAAGGCCATAACCGTGTCAGCTGAAAAGACGCCGTGCATCTCGGCTATCGATACGACAAACTTTGCGCGCCAGATTGTGCTGGACTTTGAGTTTGCGCCGGTGCCAAAGCAGCGCCAACGCCGTGGGCTGCGCAACGAGATTATCGAGGTCGGCGCCGTCAAGCTCGATTACCACGGCAACGTTATGGGCGAGTTCTCGCAGTTTGTGCAGACGGAATTTACCGAAGGCGTTGCGTATCCCGTCCGCGAGCTCACAGGGATATCGGCCGTGGATACCGCGATGGCCGATCCGCTCTACATGGTGATTAAAAGGCTCAGCGATTGGATCGGTCGCTACTCCGCCCAAGTGGTTTGCTGGAGCGGGGCAGATCGTCGACAGCTTTTGACCGAGTGCCAGGCAAAGCATATCGACCTTGCCGCATTTCCTACGGACTGGGCCGACCTGCAGGCGTTTTGCACCTCGATTATGAGCCACGGGCGCGTCTCTTTGAGTGACGCGGCGACGTGGTTTGGCATCGAGTTCGACGAGTCGACGGGTCACGCCCACAGTGTCCTGGCCGATGCGCGCGTGACCGCCAAGCTGTTCAAGCAGGTGATGGACGGGGATTACCGCGTGAGCCCGCGCGCCCAAGAAGTCCGCCAGCGGTGGGGGATGGGCGAGCGAGCCCAAACGTGCTTTTCCAGCAAGTGCCCCGAGCTGGGCGACCTGCTGCTGAAGCTGAAGGCGGAGGGGAGGTAGGCCTTTTGAGAACGCCATTCGGTTTCGCGTGGCGGGTGCGTTCGTCTACACCCTCGCAATCCCACGCGCGGCACTCAGCAGCTCGTACTCCCTCTGGCTCCACTGGTGCAGCTCGGCCGTGCGCACGGCGCCGCGGCACAGGTCCAGGAACACCTCCGCGCCCTTGCAGAAGCACTCGCGTGCAAAAGCGCCAGATCCGTCCGCAACGCACGTGCCGTCGGCAAACAGCTCCCAGCTGGACGGCTCGCGCGAGTCGTCTCCGAGCAGCTTGATCTGCAGAACATGTGGGCCGCCAGCGGCACATGGCCCTTCTTCCAACGCCTGCACCGTAAAGCGCATCTGGAGGGACAGAGTATAAAATCCGGAAAAGTGTCGAAATAGGCACCTTAAAACTTCGGAAAAGTGTAGCTGGATGACAAAACAGCACTTAGAAGCTGGTGCTGGATGCGGGATCCTGCGGCCGCCTTCAGCCCTCGCTACTCGTCGTCTCCGTCGTTGGGGTCGCCCTTGAGGGTGTTGATGTCCAGGTACTGGTTATCGTCCTCTTTTTGCTGGGTTTCCGACTCCGCTTGGGTGGGGCCGCGGAACAGCTGGAATCCCTCAAATGCAATGACGCCGAGCAGGGCAATGACAATGGCGATAAAGGCAACCTTGACTGCCTGCGGAAATTCCGAGAAACGCAGCGCCTTTTCCTTGGCGTAATAATCGGCGAAGCGCTCTTCGCCCGTGCTTTTGGTATACGCCGGTGCGGACGCGGCCTCCGGGTCATATTCCGGTTCGGGCGTGGCAGCGTACGGATCGTTGAGATAATCGCTCGATGCGGTGCCATAATCCTCTGTCTCGATGCGACCGTTGCCAGCATAGTCATCGGAATAATCGGAATATGCCGCACCGCCCTCATAGTCCGCGGCGCTCGTGTTGGCGGCAAAAAGCGGGTTAACTGGAACGTCGAGCGCCGGCATGCCGGTAGAGGTCTCATCCAGATCGGCTGCAGCCCAGGAATCGTAGGCAACCTGATGGACAATGGGCTCATCGAGCCTTGCGACCGGAGGCTTGCGTGCCGCAGGAACAGGCAACTGCTGGGCGCTGTACATAACGGTGCTGTCGGCCGATTTGCCCTGCGTCGCTGCAGCGAGAAATGCCGCCGTCTCGGACGGGTCGCTTGCGGGGCGGGGAGCGGGCGTGGGCGCCGAAGTGGGTGCGGGCGTAGGCGCGGGCGTCGAAACAGGCGGCTGCGCAGGAGTCGGCGCAGATGCGGGCTTGGGCGCAAGTGCGGGATTGGGACTTGACGGGCGAGCCCCGCCGCTCATGAGTTCGTCGGTGGTCCACGGGCGATCATCCATCACGTCGTCAAGGCTCAACGAAAACAGGTCGTCTTCACTCTCATCGAACATGCGGTGCACATGTCCACCAATTGCCGGAATCAATCCGCGACCGGTGCATGATGCCTTGCTCAACGCCATTCTGTTCCATCCTTTCGAAATACTAATGTCATCGATTATATGGAACTTCCCAAGCGGCTCGGTCTTGGATTCGTGCTTTCCAGAACTCGCGCCCAAAAGGGGAGGGGCAATCCAGGCGAGTGCCTACTTGTCGCCGGCCGCCGCCTTGGCCTCATTGAGGTAGCTATAGAAGCTGTACTTGGAGATGCCAAAGAACTCGCAGGCGCGCTCGCTCGACTTGGAAATGAGGAAGGCGCCGCGACGGTCGAGGTAGCCAATGGCGCGGATGCGCTCGTCTTTGGTCATGAGCGCCGCGGGCTTGCCCACAAACTGTTCGCACTCGCGCAGCAGGTCTTCGAGCAGGTCGCCGATGTTTTTGGTAATGGGCTCGGGCTCGGTGTATCCCTTGTCGCCCGTGCCGGTGAGCGCGTCGAGCGAGCGCTCAAAAGCCTTCATGAGCGTAATGTCAAAGTTAATGCCCAAAATGCCGACGGGCTTGCCCTCGTCGTTGCGGATAAAGATCGTCGAGGACTTGAGCAGCTTGCCATCGGCGGTTTTGGTGAGGTATGGCTCGCGGTCGTGCACGTCGGCGGTGCCCTCGTGCATGGACTCAAGCACAATATGGCTGGGGCCGTCACCCAGTTTGCGCCCGCTGACGTGGCCGTTTTCGATCACTACGATGGAGTGGTCCACGTCCTCGGTCTCCAAGTCGTGGACGACGACTTCGCAGTTGGGGCCAAATTGGAGCGCCAGGCCGTGTGCAAGGCGCTTATAAAACTCAATCTGTGCGGGGGTCATAGGTGCCTTCCTAAAAATTAGTTTGGGCTCACTTTGCCATAAACCCCACTTGTTCGCAAATAACGAAAGCGTCGCTGCGTTATGTAACCGTTCGTCGGCGAAAAGGTACCGATTACGGCAACAAACAATTTGTTAGGTTTTCCAATCAAAAAGTGTGATAGAACAGTGCTAACAAACTTTTTGTTTGGCATCCACATAAAAGTTCAGTCGCATGAATGGGAATGGGCTGAAACGCGTATGCGGGGGCCGGCAAGAGAGAACTTAAGGAGTTCACCGTATGGCCGATAAGATCCAGTGGGCGGGCAACACGATGCCCAAGAGCGATGACAAGCACTTGGGAATCATGAGCCTCGACCACGTGAAGAAGGCCCGTGCCTTCCACCAGTCGTTCCCCCAGTACACCGTCACTCCGCTTGCCCGCCTGGATGGCCAGGCCGCGCGCCTGGGCCTGTCCAACCTGTGCGTTAAGGACGAGAGCTATCGCTTTGGCCTCAACGCCTTTAAGGTTCTGGGCGGTTCGTTTGCCATGGCCAACTACATTGCCGACGAGACTGGCAAGGACGTTGCCGAGTGCACCTTCGATTACCTGACCTCCGATCAGCTTGCCAAGGACTTTGGCCAGGCTACCTTCTTTACCGCCACCGACGGCAACCATGGCCGCGGTGTGGCATGGGCTGCCAACAAGCTGGGCCAGAAGGCCGTCGTGCACATGCCCAAGGGTTCCAC
This sequence comes from uncultured Collinsella sp., assembly GCA_902491765.1. Classification (GTDB taxonomy): domain Bacteria; phylum Actinomycetota; class Coriobacteriia; order Coriobacteriales; family Coriobacteriaceae; genus Collinsella. Next base: position 18,485 of record CABUIY010000003.1, read on the forward strand.
CAAGCCCCGCTTCGATAACATCGCTGCCGAGGGCGCCACGGTGACCATCGAAGAGGTCAACTACGACGAGTGCGTGCGCATGGCCGCCGCCGAGGCCGATGCCTGCGAGCGCGGCGTCATCGTTCAGGACACCGCCTGGGAGGGCTACGAGAAGATTCCGTCCTGGATCATGGAGGGCTACGGCACCATGGCTTCCGAGGCTGCCGAGCAGCTGCGCGAGATGGCCATCAACCGCCCGACGCACGTCTTTGTCCAGGCTGGCGTAGGCTCGCTCGCTGGCGCCGTGGTGGGCTACTTCACCAACCTGTATCCCGATAACCCGCCCACCTTTGTCGTGGTCGAGTGCGCTCCTGCCGCCTGCCTGTACAAGGGCGCTGCCGCCGGCGACGGCGACCCGCGCATCGTGGACGGCGACATGCCCTCCATCATGGCCGGCCTGTGCTGCGGCGAGCCCAACATCCTGGGCTGGGATATCCTGCGCAACCACACCACCGCCTTCGTGTCCTGCCCCGACTGGGTTACTGCTCGCGGCATGCGCACCCTGGGTGCTCCCGAGAAGGGTGACCCGCGCGTCATCTCCGGCGAGTCCGGCGCGGTGACCACCGGCCTGGTCGAGACCCTCATGCTCGATCCCGAGTACGCCGAGCTCAAAGAGCTCATCGGCCTGGACAAGACGAGCTCCGTGCTCTGCTTCTCCACGGAAGGTGACACGGATCCGGATCAGTACCGTCGCATCGTCTGGGAGGGCGAATACCCCACTTGCTAATACTGGGTGGAGTAAATAGGTATCGCTCCGCCACCTCACAGGTAGATTCCTTCGTTTGAAAGGTTATGAATAATGGCTAAAGAACTCGATTTCGACGCTATCAAGGCTGCTGCTGAGTCCCATCGTGCTGATATGACTCGCTTCCTGCGCGCTATGATCAGCCATCCCTCTGAGTCTTGCGAGGAGGGTGAGGTTGTCGCCTGCATCAAGGCCGAGATGGAGAGCCTTGGCTATGACGAGGTCAAGGTCGACGGCCTGGGCAACGTTATGGGCTTTATGGGCGAGGGCGACAAGATCATCGCCATCGACTCTCACATCGACACCGTCGGCATCGGCAACATCGAGAACTGGGACGCCGATCCCTATGAGGGCTACGAGACCGACGAGATCATCTACGGCCGCGGCGGCTCCGACCAGGAGGGTGGCATGGCTTCTGCTACCTACGCTGCCAAGATGATGAAGGACATGGGCCTCATCCCCGAAGGCTACAAGATCATGGTCGTCGGCACCGTCCAGGAAGAGGACTGCGACGGCATGTGCTGGCAGTACATCTACAACAAGGACGGCATTAAGCCCGAGTTCGTCATTTCCACCGAGCCCACCGACGGTGGCATCTATCGCGGTCACCGCGGCCGCATGGAGATCCGCGTCGACGTTCATGGCACCTCCTGCCACGGCTCCGCTCCCGACCGCGGCGACAACGCCATTTACAAGATGGCCGACATCATCGCCGACGTCCGCGCCCTCAACAACAACGGCTGCGACGAGTCGACCGACATCAAGGGCCTCGTCAAGATGCTCGACCCCAAGTACAACCCCGAGCACTTCGAGGACGCCCGCTTCCTGGGCCGCGGCACCTGCACCGTCAGCCAGATCTTCTACACCAGCCCCAGCCGCTGCGCTGTCGCTGACTCCTGCGCCATCTCCATCGACCGTCGCATGACCGCCGGCGAGACCTGGGAGTCCTGCCTGGACGAGATCCGCAACCTGCCGGCAGCCAAGAAGTACGGCGACGACGTGAAGGTCTCCATGTACATGTACGACCGTCCGTCCTGGACCGGCGAGGTCTACGAGACCGAGGCTTACTTCCCCACGTGGATCAACAAGGAGACCGCTCCGCACGTCAAGGCCCTCGTCGACGCCCATAAGGCTATGTTCGGTGACGAGCGCATCGGCTGCGAGCCCAGCATGGACAAGCGCACCGGTCGTCCGCTGTGCGACAAGTGGACCTTCTCCACGAACTGCGTTTCCATCCAGGGCCGCTATGGCATCCCCTGCGTCGGCTTTGGCCCGGGTGCCGAGTCTCAGGCTCACGCTCCCAACGAGGTCACCTACAAGGACGACCTGGTCACCGCTGCCGCCATGTATGTGGCTGCCCTGAACCTCTACGATCCGAGCCAGGCCGATGGCGATGCCACCGTGTTCCGCGCCGGTCTGACCAACAACAAGATCGACTAGTCCCATTCCTCGATCTTGTTGAGCCGGGGGCAGTTTATGCCCCCGGCGCCTCCTGTTGACTTGGGGCCCGCGGTCGTTATCTCCCATGCTTCCTCGACGGTGGCGGGTCCTCGTCATAGTGCTCGGCATGTTCTAGCCACACGCGCATGCCGGAGCGCATCTACTCATTGCGATCGTTTCACCTTTAGAAAGGACATTTACATGGACGCCAAGTTTACCGAGCTCGTCGAGCAGCTGAACGGCCTCGATTTTAAGGGTATGTACGGCAGCGACTTCCTGCACACCTGGGATAAGACCACCGATGAGCTCAAGGCGCTCTACATCGTCGCCGACGCTCTGCGCGAGCTGCGCGAGAACAACGTTTCGTCCAAGATCTTCGATTCGGGCCTGGCCGTCTCGCTGTTCCGCGACAACTCCACCCGTACGCGCTTCTCCTTCTCTAAGGCTGCCAACCTGCTCGGCCTTGAGCTGCAGGACCTGGACGAGAAGAAGTCCCAGATCGCTCACGGCGAGACCGTCCGCGAGACCGCTACCATGATCTCCTTCATGGCCGACGTCATCGGCATCCGCGACGACATGTACATCGGCAAGGGCGACGCCTACATGGCTGAGGTCTCCGAGTCTGTCCAGCAGGCTTACGAGGATGGCGTTCTGGATCACCGTCCCACGCTCATCTCCCTGCAGTCCGACTCCGATCACCCCACGCAGTCCTCTGCCGACATGCTCTACCTTATCAACGAGTTTGGCGGCCTCGAGAACCTCAAGGGCAAGAAGGTTGCCGTCACCTGGGCCTATTCGCCCTCTTACGGCAAGCCGCTGTCCTGCCCGCAGTCGCTGATCAGCCTGCTGCCCCGCTTTGGCATGGACGTCACCCTGGCTCACCCCGAGGGCTACGACCTCATGCCCGAGGTCGTCGAGCGCGCCAAGGGCTATGCCGCCGAGTCCGGCACCACCTTTAAGCAGGTCAACACCATGGCCGAGGCCTTCGAGGGCGCCGACATCGTGATCCCCAAGAGCTGGGCTCCGTTTGCCGCCATGGAGAAGCGTACCAACCTGTACGCCGAGGGCGACGACGCCGGTATCGCTGCGCTCGAGAAGGAGCTGCTCGCTCAGAACGCTACGCATCAGGATTGGTGCTCCACGACAGAGCTCATGGAGAAGACCGCCAACGGCCAGGACACCATCTTTATGCACCCGCTGCCCGCCGACATCTCCGGTGTCTCCTGCGAGCACGGCGAGGTCAACGCCGACGTCTTCGACATGCACCGCGTGGGCATGTACAAGGAGGCCAGCTACAAGCCGTACGCCATCGCAGCCATGATGTTCCTGCAGAAGGTTGCCGATCCCGCCGCTACCCTCAAGGCCCTCGACGAGCGCAACACCGCCCGTTGGTTCCAGGCCTAAAGCTGGGCTGAGAAATGGCTAAGCGTATCGTTGTCGCCCTGGGCGGAAACGCCCTCGGCGCCAACCTTCCCGAGCAGATGGAGGCCGTCAAGACGACTTCCAAGGCTATCGTCGACCTGATCGAGGAGGGCAACGAGGTCGTCGTCGTGCATGGCAACGGTCCCCAGGTGGGCATGATCGCCAACGCGATGGCTGAGCTCACGCGCTCTAATCCTCAGAAGTACGTTCCCTGCCCCTTGTCCGTTTGCGGCGCCATGAGCCAGGGCTACATTGGCTATGACCTGCAAAATGCGCTGCGCGAGGAAATGCTCGACCGCAATATCGACAAGGGTGTCGCCACCGTGCTCACCCAGGTCGAGGTTGCGGCAGACGACCCGGCCTTTGCCGACCCGGTCAAGCCGATTGGTCCGTGGATGAGCGAGACCGAGGCCAAGGAGCTGGAGGCCGACCGCGGCTACCAGTTCATCCACGACGAGAAGCAGGGCTTCCGTCGCGTGGTTGCCTCGCCCAAGCCCGTGAACATCGTCGAGCTCGACACCATTAAGTCGCTCGTCGAGTCCAACCATGTGGTGATCTCCTGCGGCGGCGGTGGCATTCCCGTCACCAAGGCCCAGGGCAACCACCTTAAGGGCGCTGCCGCCGTCATCGATAAGGACTTTGCGGCCGAGAAGCTCGCCGAGCAGCTCGATGCCGATGCCCTGGTTATCCTGACGGCCGTGGAGAAGGTTGCCATTGGCTTTGGCACCGACCACGAGCAGTGGCTCGACACGCTGACCGCGGCTGACGTAAAGCGTCTGTCCGAGGCCAACGAGTTCGGTCGCGGCTCCATGCTGCCCAAGGTTCAGGCCGCCTCGACGTTTGCCGAGAGCAAGCCGGGCCGCACGGCGCTCATCACACTGCTCGAGAAGGCGCGCGATGGCCTTGCCGGCAAGACCGGTACCACGTTTACCGGCGACGCTGAGTAGGCATATCTGCACCATTGAGGAGGGTGCCCTGCGTCGCGGGGTGCCCTCCTTTGTGCTATGGAGAGCCAAGGGGCGTTCGCTGGAAAAACGAGCGCATACCTGTTCCGACGGAGTGCGAGCTTGGTATGGTGGGTATAGCAACTATGGTGTCCAAGGCAGCCAGGGGAGGTTTGCGGAGATGAAACTTGGATGCGTCATTATGGCTTCGGGCGAGGGCAAGCGGTTTGGCTCTAACAAGATGCTTGCCGATATCTATGGCGAGCCGCTGATTGCCCGGACCATCGATTCGGTTCCCCGGGGCTTTGACGTCGTGGTTTCGACGCGTTGGCCCGAGGTCGCTCAGATTTGCGAGGACAAGCATTGCCCGTGCGTGCTGCACGATGGCGAGCTGCGCAGCGAAAGCGTCCGTGCGGGCCTTTCGTGGGGAGTCGAACGCAACTGGAAAGGTTGCCTCTTTTTGCCGGGCGACCAGCCGCTCGTGAGTTCGGATTCTTTTGAGGCTATGGTTCGTGCATTTGACGAGCGTGGCCGCAAGCATCCGGTGCGTCTTGCGTGCAACGGTGAGCCTTCGAGCCCGGTGCTCTTTCCGGCGGAACTATTCGATGCGCTTATGTGTCTTGAGGGCAAGGACGGCGGCGGTTCGATCCTCAAGGGCCGTACCGATGTGGTGTTGGTCGAGGCGCGTTCCTACGAGCTGTGGGACGTCGATACCGTCAAGGGACAGCGACGCATAACGGAGCATATTGCCGCCTGCTCGTATTTTGATCGCGTGGCCAACTGCATCAATCAATAAGGAGCAATTATGATCATCATCAAAAACGGCGCGCTCGTGACGCCCCAGGGGCTTCGCCGCGCCGATCTTGCCATGGAGGGCGACAAGATTGTGCGGATCGCCGCAGCGATTGAGCCGGGCGCCGACGATACCGTCGAGGACGCCGCGGGCTGCTGGGTGTTTCCCGGCTTTATCGACGGCCACACGCACATGCAGTGCTGGACTGGCATGGATTGGACAGCCGATAGCTTTGAGACCGGCACGCGCGCGGCTGCCTGCGGCGGCACGACGACCATTGTGGACTACGCGACGGCCGATCGCGGCGTGACCATGCCCGATGCCTTGGCCGAGTGGCATCGCCGCGCCGACGGAACCTGCACGGCCAACTACGCTTTTCATATGGCACTCGCCGAGTGGAATGAGCGCAACCGCGCCGATCTTTCGGCCATGCGCGAGGCGGGCGTATCGTCGTTTAAGACCTACTTTGCCTACGATCATTTGCGCCTGGACGATGCCGAGACGCTCGAGGTGCTCGAGGAGCTCAAGCGTATTGGCGGCATACTGTGCGTGCATTGCGAGAACGGTACGCTGGTGAATGAGCTGCAGAAGCGCGTGTACGAGCAGGGGATTCATGGGCCCGAGGGGCATGCGCTCAGCCGCCCGGACGTGTGTGAGGCCGAAGCCGTGAGCCGCCTGCTGTATCTGGCGCACCTGGCCGGGGACGCTCCGGTCAACGTGGTGCACCTTTCGACCAAGCTGGGGCTCGAGGCCATTCGCGCTGCCAAAGCGCGCGGGCAGAAGGATATCTATGTCGAGACCTGCCCCCAGTATCTGATGCTCGACGACACCTGTTATCTGGAGCAGGGCGAGGACGGCTTTGCGGGCGCCAAGTATGTGATGAGCCCGCCGCTGCGCCATGCCGGTGACCGTGCCGCGCTGCGCGAGGCGCTTGTGGCCGGCGAGATCGATACGATTGCGACCGACCACTGCAGCTTTAACCTGCACGGGCAAAAGGACCGCGGGCGCGACGATTTCCGCGCGATTCCCAACGGCGGGCCCGGCGTGGAGCATCGTCCCGTCGCGATTGCCACGAGCTTTGAGGGACAGCTGGGTCCCGAGGATCTGTGCCGCTTGATGAGCGAGAACCCGGCGCGCGTTTTTGGCATGTATCCACGCAAGGGCTGTCTTGCCGAGGGTGCCGATGCCGACGTGTGCGTGTGGGATCCCCAGGCGCGCTGGACCATTCGCGCCGCGACACAGCATCAGGCTGTGGACTACACGCCGCTCGAAGGCTTTGAGGCACATGGCCGCGCCAAGGCCGTGTTTGTGAACGGCGTGCTGGCGGCACGCGACGGCGAGCCTACCGGAGCCCAGCCCGGTCGCTACGTGCCCCGCTAGCAGCAAAGATGCCGTGTCCCCTCCGCAGTTGCGGTGAAATACGGACTGTTTGCGGCCGTCAGGCGGCCAAACAGTCCGTATTTCACCGCAACTGACGAGATGGGGCCGGCTACTTGAGGCTGGTGGCGATGAGGGGGCGGTTGAGGGCTGCCTCGAAGCGATCTGCCATCGTGGGGTCGCTGAGCGTGTCGACTTGGTTGAGCATGATGCGGGCATTGTTGAGGTTCAGCATCCGCATCTCGGCATTGAGCACCTGGGCGACGCGCTCGGGCGTGGCGATGTCGGTGAGCTCGCAGCCGCAACGCTCGCAAAAGAGCTCGGGGCGGTGGACGGCTTCGTTGATGGGCTTGCTGAGTCCCGAGGCGCCGACGAGCCAGATGACGTTGGCCGTGCCGGAGGGAATTACCGGCTCCCAGGCGGCATGCGCCTTGAGCGGGAGTCGCTTGCTGCCATCTGCCTCGGCCAATACATAGTCAAAGCGCTGCGCCAGCTCGTTGAGCGGCTCAACGGGGGCGGAGAGCTTGCCTGTCTCCGGGCCCAAAACACCCGCCTGGCAGATACTTCCGCGGTTCATGCCCGCGCATGCCTCGCAGGTGCAGCCGGGAACATGCAGGGCCCCCGGCTTCCAAGGCGCGGCGTCCAGGCGACGATTCGACCCGTCCCATGGTACGCCGGCGACGGGAAACATGTGCGTGGTGGTACAGAGAAGCACCCTGCCGCCGGCGCGCATGAGCTCGAGACCCAACGCACGCAGCAATGTCGACTTGCCGCCACTGCCGATAATTGCGGTAATGCCCGGCTCGATCTTGAGCGCGGAGGCAAGGTTTCCGCTCGTCGTTTCCATCTGTTCACCGCCGTATAATACTGTGATAATAAATAATCATCAGAGTAGCGGTCGAACCGCTTTTGCTCTGCTCAAACCGTAGCACAGGGAGGTGCCCCGGGAATGCTCGTTTATGTTCGCGGCGCCGGCGATATCGCCACGGGCGTCGCCGCTCGCTTGGTGCGCGCCGGCGTGTCGGTCGTTATGGCCGATATCGCGGTTCCCACGTGCATCCGCCGCACGATCAGTTTTTGCGAGGCCATTCGTCTGGGCGAGGTCGAGGTCGAGGGTATTCGCGCTCGCTTGGCACAGACGCCGGCAGAGGCACTTGCGATTACCGAGGCCGGAGACGTCGCCGTTGTGGTGGACCCCCAGGCCAAGATGCTCGGCGAGCTGAAACCCGCTGCCGTGGTCGACGCGATTCTGGCTAAGCGCAACTTGGGCACCACGCGCGACATGGCGCCTGCCGTCATCGCCGTGGGGCCGGGCTTTACCGCGCCGGTTGACTGCGATGCCGTGGTCGAGACCATGCGCGGGCATTTTCTCGGCCGTGTCATTACCCAAGGTTCGCCCCAGCCCAACACGGGCGTGCCAGGCATTATCGCCGGCTATGGTAAAGAGCGCGTTATCCACAGCCCCGCCGCCGGCGTGTTTCGGTCCGACCGCGCAATCGGCGACATCGTGAGCGCCGGAGACGTGATTGGCTATGCGGGCGATACGCCCATGTGCACGCAGATCGATGGCTGTCTGCGCGGGCTTTTGGCGAACGGCGTGCAGGTGACTGAGGGCTTTAAATGCGCCGATGTCGATCCGCGCGGCGATGCCAGCTATATCAACTACATTTCGGACAAGGCGACGTCGGTCGGCGGCGGCGTGCTCGAGGCACTCGCTATGCTCACCGGTGTATTCCAGGGATAGGAAATTGCAATGGAAAAGCTCGATGTGGTGAATGCTGCGCTTGGCGCTCTGAAGGCCGGTAAGACGTGCGAGTTGGTGGTAGTTGCCGGCACGGCAGGGTCGTCACCGCGCGGTGTGGGCGCATGGATGGCCGTCTTTGCCGATGGCAGCCAGGCGGGCACCATCGGCGGCGGCAAGATTGAGCTCTTTGCGCTGGACGAGGCGCGCGAGCTCCTGAGCGCGGGTCAGTCGCGTCTGGTCCGCTACACCATGGGCGGCGAGAACTCCGATACCGGCATGATCTGCGGCGGAGCCATCTGCCTGTGCTACCTGCATCTGGATGCGACCCAGGCACCGTTGTTCCAGGAAATTGCCGACGTCTTGGCCTTTCGGCGCATCGGCGACTTCGTCATCGACTTTGAGCCGTTTGTCGTAAGCGCGCTCGAGGGCGATGTGGCCGAGTACCATGGCGAGGAATCGCGCCGCACCATTGCGGGCTGTCCCGGGCTTTCGCTGGTGGAGGAGGGGAGTAAGGTCACCTACACCAACGCGGCCTCCGAGATTCCCCCGGCGCACATCGAGACGCTCTGCCCCGAGGGCCTGACTTATATCTTTGGCTGCGGCCACGTGGGCGCTGCGACGGCGCGCGTGCTCACGGCGGCGGGCTTTGCCGTCGTGGCGTGCGATGACCGCCCCGGCACGCTGACCCCCGATTGGGTGCCCGGCGTCTACGACCGTCGTCTGGTCGACTACAAGAACCTGAGCGAGCTGTGTCCCATCGGCCCGCGCGACCTGGTGGTCGTCGCCACGGCGGGTCACAAGTCCGATATCGACGTGGTGATTCAGGCCATGCGCGCCAAGCCCGCCTATCTGGGCTGCTTGGGCTCGCGCCGCAAGACGGCCTTTGTGCGCGCCCGCCTGGAGCAGGAGGGCTTTACGCAGGAGCGGATCGACGAGCTGCACCTGCCGATCGGCGTTGCCATTCAGGCCGAGGACCCCGAGGAGATCGCCATCTCCATCGCCGCCGAGATGATCCACCTGCGCCGCACCAAACTCGTCCCCCGCAAGCGCTAATCGGATCCCCACCAATAAGTTGCGGTGAAATACGGACTGTTTAAGCCTGTTAGGCCGTCAAACAGTCCCTATTTCACTGCAACTGCTTTTTGGGATCCATTTGTGCGGGGGAGTTGTGGAGTTGTGCAGGCAGACGAGGTTTTTCTGGAAATACGCTCCCGATGCGCGTATAGTACCGATTGTTTTGTCGGCTCCTGCTGCGTCGAGTCCAAACCGCGAAATGCCATGAGCGGCGCGGATGTAGCCAGGAGGCACGAGGACAACCCATCGTGGCCACGCCCCGTGCTTAAAACCCCAAGAAGGAGTGAACAATGGCAGAAGAGAAGTATGTGCCGCGTCTGAAGACCAAGTACAACAACGAGGTCAAGCAGCAGCTTCAGGACAAGTTCCAGTACGAGAACGTCATGATGATCCCCAAGTTTGAGAAGATTGTCGTGAACATGGGTGTCGGCGAGGCCGCTACCGATTCCAAGGCCATCGACGGTGCCGTGCGCGACCTGCGCGCCATCACCGGCCAGCAGCCGATGATCACCCGTGCCCGCAAGTCCATCGCTACCTTCCGCCTGCGCGCTGGTATGCCGATCGGCTGCAAGGTTACCCTGCGTGGCGACCGTATGTGGGAGTTCTTCGATCGTCTGACCTCCGTCGCGATCCCCCGTATCCGCGACTTCCGCGGCATCTCCGCCAAGAGCTTCGACGGCCGTGGTAACTTCTCCATGGGCGTCACCGAGCAGCTCATCTTCCCCGAGATCGACTTCGACTCCGTCGATCACCAGCGTGGTATGGACATCACTTTCGTGACCACCGCCAACACCGATGAGGAGGCCAAGGCCCTTCTGGACGCCTTCGGTTTCCCGTTCAAGAAATAGGTTCACCTGCCCTATAAGCGCCGTTCCCACAAGGGGGCGGCGCTTGGGGCGAACAATACTCTATGTGAGGAGGATATAAGTGGCTAAGACATCGATGATCGTCAAGTGCAATCGCAAGCAGAAGTTCTCTACTCGTGAGTACACGCGCTGCCAGCGCTGCGGCCGTCCGCACTCTGTGTACCGCAAGTTCGGCCTGTGCCGTGTCTGCTTCCGCGAGCTTGCACTCAAGGGCGAGCTTCCCGGCGTTAAGAAGGCCAGCTGGTAAGTCACTACCAGCGTTTCAAGCATCCGTTTGGAACAGGGAAAACGCGCTAAAAAGGCTTTGCCGTTAAGGGCGGCGAAGAACCAAGAGCACGTGTTCATCAAGAACGAAGGAGAATCTGTATGAACCTTACAGACCCGATCGCAGATATGCTTACGCGCATCCGTAACGCTAACTCTGTGAACAAGGCCACGGTCTCCATGCCGAGCAGCAAGAAGCTCGTCGAGATCGCTCGTGTTCTGCACGAGGAGGGCTACATCGAGGGCTACGATGTCGAGGACACCGTTCCCCAGAAGACTCTGCACATCACGCTTAAGTATGGTCCCAAGAAGGCTAAGGTCATCAACGGCATCCGCCGCATTTCCAAGCCGGGCCTGCGTAAGTACACCGGCGTTGCCGACATGCCCCGCGTCCGCGGTGGCCTTGGTACCGCCATTATTTCCACCAGCCATGGCGTCATGACCGACCGCGATGCTCGCAAGCACAACGTCGGCGGCGAGATCATCGCTTACGTCTGGTAATTCGCTCGGTAGGTAGAAGGAAAGGAGATCACCGTGTCTCGTATCGGTAATAAGCCTGTCCAGATTCCCGCCGGAGTCGAAGTGGCAGTCAACGGCAACAACGTTGTCGTCAAGGGCCCCAAGGGCCAGCTCGAGCTCGATGTCTTTGAGAAGCTCGCTATCAACGTTGAGGACAATGTCCTCACCGTTTCCCGTCCCGACGACGAGCGTGAGACCCGTGCCCGCCACGGCCTCACCCGCGCCCTCATCCACAACATGGTTGTTGGCGTTTCCGAGGGCTTCGAGAAGAAGCTTGAGCTCGCCGGCGTCGGTTACCGCGTGCAGCAGAAGGGCAAGAACCTCGAGTTCTCCCTGGGCTTCTCGCACCCCGTGATCGTCGAGGCTCCCGAGGGCATCACCTTCGAGGTTCCCGACAACACCCACGTGAACGTCAAGGGTATCAACAAGCAGCAGGTCGGTCAGATCGCCGCTGAGATCCGCGGCCATCGTCCTCCCGAGCCTTACAAGGGCAAGGGTATCCACTACGTTGGCGAGCACATCCGCCGCAAGCTGGGTAAGGCCGCCAAGTAGTCGTAACCGACTCACTCGCATAAGACCAGCACCCCGTCAGGTGCTGGCAAGATCAACCTTTTTAGGAGTTTACGTATGAACAAGCATAAGGCGAAGCTGGAAGGCCTCAAGCGTCGTCAGCGTCGTGTTCGCGGCAAGGTCTCGGGTACCTCCGAGCGTCCGCGTCTTCGCGTGACCCGTACTAACGCCAACATCTATGCCCAGATCATCGACGACAGCAAGGGCTCCAGCCTGACGCTCGTCTCCGCCTCGACCCTCGAGGCCGAGTTCAAGGGCACCCACACCTCGAACAAGGAGGCTGCGGAGAAGGTCGGTCAGCTCGTTGGCAAGCGCGCCATCGAGGCCGGCATCACCAAGGTCGCCTTCGATCGCGGTGGCCGTATCTACCATGGCCGCGTCAAGGCCCTCGCCGACGGTGCTCGTGCCGCCGGTCTCGAGTTCTAGGAGGTATGTAGCACATGGCTCGTAATCAGAAGCAGCAGCGCGAGGCCTCCGAGTTCGAGGAGCGCGTCGTTTACATCAACCGCGTGTCGAAGACCGTCAAGGGCGGTCGTCGCATGAGCCTCGTCGCTCTCGTCGTCGTTGGCGACGGCAAGGGCAACGTCGGCGTTGGCATGGGCAAGTCCGCTGAGGTGCCCCTGGCCATCTCCAAGGCGTCTCTCGATGCCAAGAAGAACATGTTCCACGTGCCGGTGACCGAGCAGGGCACCATCCCGCACGAGGTTCTCGGCCACTTTGGTGCCGGCCGCATCATCATCAAGCCCGCTGTCGAGGGTACCGGCGTTATCGCCGGCGGCGCTGTGCGTCCCCTCTTTGAGCTTGCTGGCATCAAGAACGTCCTGTCCAAGTCCCTCGGTACCGACAACGGCCTCAACATCATCAAGGCTGCCGTCGAGGGCCTCAAGGAGCTCTCCAGCCCTGAGGACGTCGCGGCTCGCCGTGGCCTGACGGTCTCCGAGATGTTCGTCGGTAAGGAGAACTAAGCATGGCTGACACCATCAAGATCAAGCAGGTCCGCAGCACCAATGGTTGCAAGCAGGACCAGGTCCGTACTGTCCGTGCCCTCGGTCTCCACAGGATCCGCGAGGTTCGCGAGATTGCTGACAACGAGTCCGTCCGCGGCATGATCTTCAAGGTCAAGCACCTTGTCGAGATTGTAGAGGAGTAGCAAATGCAGCTTCACGATCTTACTCCCGCGCCCGGTTCCACCAAGAACCGTAAGCGCGTCGGCCGTGGCAATTCTTCGGGTCACGGCACCACTTCTGGCCGCGGCCAGAAGGGCCAGGGTTCCCGCTCTGGCGGCACCAAGGGTGCCGGCTTCGAGGGTGGCCAGACTCCGCTGGCTATGCGCCTGCCCAAGCTTCCGGGCTTCCGCAACCCCCGTCGTATCGAGTACACCGCCGTTAACGTTGAGCGTCTCGAGCGTAAGTTCGAGGACGGCGCTGTGATCGACGGTGCCGCTCTTAAGGCCGCTCGCATCACCAAGAGCGAGTTCGAGCCCGTCAAGGTGCTCGGCAATGGTGAGCTCACCAAGAAGTTCACGGTCAAGGTCGACAAGGTCAGCGCTTCTGCGCAGGCCAAGATCGAGGCCGCCGGCGGAAAGGTCGAGCTGCCGTGCTAAATGGTCTTAAGAATGCTTTCCGCATCAAAGAATTGCGCGAAAAGATTCTTTTTACCATAGCTATGCTCGTCGTGTACCGCATTGGTGCGCACGTTCCTGTGCCCGGCATTCCCTTCCAGGGGATGCTGGGCCTTTTCTCGACCGATAACAATTCGGTCGCCGCAGGTGCTATGGCCCTCCTGAATCTTTTCTCTGGCGGCGCGTTGAGCTATGTGTCGGTGTTTTCGCTGGGCATCATGCCTTACATCACCAGCTCGATCATCCTCCAGATGCTCCAGGCCGTTGTGCCTTCCCTGCATGAGCTTGCCCGCGAGGGCGAGGTCGGTCAGACCAAGATCACGCAGTATTCGCGTTACCTCACCCTGGCTCTGGCAATCCTCAACTCCGTGGGTTACCTCTTCCTCTTTAAGAGCTTCGGCATCAGCTTCAATGGCGCCGGCGCTCCCGAGATCATCTTCGACCTCATGATCGTCGGTACGCTCACCGCGGGCGCTATGCTGATCATGTGGATTGGTGAGCTCATCACCCAGCGCGGTATCGGCAATGGCATGTCGCTGATCATCTTCGCGAACATCATGGCCGGTCTGCCGCAGGCTATCTTCTCCAGCACCGAGGGTAACGCCGGTGGCATCATCACCATGGTGATCATCTGCGCCATCATCCTGCTGGTTATCCCGCTGATTGTTTTCCTTGAGCGCGGCCAGCGCCGCATCCCGGTCTCCTACGCTAAGCGCGTCGTGGGCCGTCGCATGATGGGTGGCCAGACCACCTACCTGCCCATCAAGGTCAACACCGCGGGTGTCGTGCCGATCATCTTCGCTTCGGCGCTGCTGTACTTCCCGGCTCAGATTGCCGTGTTCTTCCCCGGCATCGGCTGGATTCAGGCAGTTGCCTCCGCGCTTTCGACCGGTTGGCTTAACTGGGTGCTTAACGTTGTCCTCATTGTGTTCTTCGCGTACTTCTACACCTCCATGGTGTTCAACCCCGATGACACGGCCGATAACCTTAAGAAGCAGGGCGGCTTTATTCCGGGCGTCCGTCCGGGTAGGGCTACCGCGGCCTACATCAAGAACGCGCTCAACAAGATCACGCTTCCCAGCGCTGTCTTTTTGGCGCTCATCGCCATCGTGCCTTCGATCATCTTCTCCTTCACGGGTAACCATCTGATCCAGGCATTTGGCGGCACGTCCATCCTCATCATGGTCGGCGTCGTGCTCGACACGGTCGATAAGCTCGAAGGCCAAATCAAGATGTATGATTACGATGGATTCTTTAAATAGGCTAGAGGAGGATTGCTCATGAACCTCGTATTGCTCGGAGCTCCGGGTGCCGGTAAGGGCACCGTCGCACAGGAGCTCGTCGCCGAGTTTGGCGTCGCCCATATTTCCACGGGCGACCTGCTGCGTGCTGCCGTCAAGGGTGGCACCGAGCTTGGTATTCAGGCTAAGAAGTACATGGACGCTGGCGAGCTCGTTCCCGACCAGCTCGTGATCGACCTTGTCAAGGAGCGCCTTGCCGCCGATGACGCCCAGCAGGGCTTCATCCTCGACGGCTTCCCGCGCAACACCGCCCAGGCTGTGACGCTCGATTCCGAGCTTTCCGCCATGGGTCGCGAGATCGACTGTGCCCTTCTGGTCGATGTGGCCCCCGAGGTCATTATCGATCGTCTGTCTTCGCGTCGCACCTGCCGCGCCTGCGGTTACACCGGCACCGCTGCCGATGCCACCTGCCCCAAGTGCGCAGGCGAGATGTATCAGCGCGACGACGACAAGCCCGAGACCATCAAGAACCGTCTCGACGTCTACGAGAAGTCCACGAGCCCGCTCGTCGACTACTATCGTGGCCAGGGTCTGCTCAAGTCGGTCAACGGTGACCAGGCTCGCGAGACCGTGTACGGGGATGTCAAAGAGGCTCTCGGTCTATGATCAAGATTAAGTCTGCAACGCAAATCGAGCAGATGAAGAAGGCAGGAGCGCTATCTAAGATGGCGCTCCGCCACGTTGGAGCCATGGTGCGCCCCGGCGTTTCGACTTTTGAGCTCGATCAGCTCGCGGAGCAGATTATCCGCATGCATGGCGGCACCCCTGCCTTTAAGGGTTACGGCGGGTTCCCGGGGACCATTTGCGCATCGATCAACGATGCCGTGGTCCACGGTATTCCCAACCCTGACATGATCCTGCGCGATGGCGATATCATCTCCATCGATACGGGAGCCGTTGTCGACGGTTGGGTCGGCGATAACGCATGGACGTTTTTCGTCGGCACCCCCACGCCCGAAGCCAAGGCTTTGTGCGAGGTCACGCGCGATTGCCTTAAGGCTGCCATCGAGCAGGCTGTTCCCGGTAACCATATCGGGGACGTCGGTTATGCCGTTCAGTCCCTCGCCGAGTCTCACGGTTACGGCGTGCTTCGTGATTATGTTGGCCATGGCATTGGCCGCGTGATGCACGAGGACCCCAACGTTCCTAACTACGGAAAGAAGGGGAGGGGCGTTCGCCTCCAGGCCGGCATGGTCATTGCCATCGAGCCGATGGTTACGATGGGTTCCAACCATGTGAGCACGGGCTCCGACGGTTGGATTGTTACGACCAACGACCACCTGCCCGCCGCGCACTACGAGAACACCGTCGCCATTACCAATGACGGTCCGGTGATTCTGACCACGGATGCCCAAGGTGCTTGGTGTTCGCTCCAAGGCGGAGAAATGTAACAAGTTCCACTTAGTTGTGGAGCCATTACGAAGTTATTACGATGCGTGCATACGTGTTGTAGAATACTCAATCGCTGTCGTTTTCTAGAGAAAGATGATTGCTTGTGAAGAAGGAAGACGCAATTGAGCTCGAGGGTACGGTAAAGGAACCGTTGCCCAACGCCATGTTTAAGGTCGAGCTCGAGAACGGTCATTCGGTTCTGTGCAACATTTCTGGCAAGATCCGAATGAATTACATCCGTATTCTCCCCGGTGACAGGGTTGTCGTGGAGCTTTCCCCGTACGACCTGACCCGCGGCCGCATCACCTATCGCTACAAATAGCGGCACGTATACACGCACTCCATTTCCGACTGCAGGCTTAGCTCAACCTACGGTCGGATTGTGTGTGAAGACCAGCCATAGTTTTAAACGCCTGCGGCTGGGCGAGTAGATAGTAGGGAAGTAGTTTGAGCGCTACCGAAAGGAAGAACGATGAAGGTACGTCCTTCGGTCAAGAAGATGTGCGATAAGTGCAAAATCATTAGGCGCCATGGCAAGGTCCTCGTCATTTGCGAGAACCCCCGTCATAAGCAGCGTCAGGGTTAAGAGAGGAGACTACGTTGGCCCGTATTAATGGTGTCGACCTCCCGCGTGAGAAGCGCGTTGAGATCGGTCTGACCTACATTTACGGCATCGGCCGCACCACTGCGACGAAGATTTGCGTCGAGTGCAACGTTAACGTGGATACGCGCGTTAAGGACCTCACCGAGGATGAGGTTAACGCCATCCGCGATTATATCGACAAGAACCAGATCATGGTTGAGGGCGACCTCCGCCGTGAGCGCAACCAGAACGTCAAGCGCCTTATGGACATCGGCTGCAATCGCGGCCTTCGTCACCGCAAGGGCCTCCCGGTCCGCGGCCAGCGCACCCACACTAACGCTCGTACCCGCAAGGGCCCGAAGCGTCAGATCGGTGCTAAGAAGAAGAAATAAGGAGCGCTAGATAGATGGCTACTGCTAAGAAGAACGTTCGCGCTGCCCGTCTGAAGCGCGCGGACCGTAAGAACATTTCCGTGGGCCAGGCTCACATTCGTTCTACGTTCAACAACACGATCGTTTCGATCACCGATCCCCAGGGCAACGTCATTTCCTGGAAGTCGGCTGGCCAGGTGGGCTTCAAGGGCTCCCGTAAGTCCACGCCGTTCGCTGCCCAGATGGCTGCCGAGGCTGCTGCCAAGCAGGCCATGGAGCACGGTATGAAGAAGGTTTCCGTCTTCGTCAAGGGCCCCGGCTCCGGTCGTGAGACCGCCATCCGCTCCCTCCAGGCTGCTGGCCTCGAGGTCTCGAGCATCCAGGACAAGACCCCCATTCCGCACAACGGCTGCCGCCCCAAGAAGCGTCGCCGCGTGTAACTGAAAGGATCGTATCAATATGGCAATCGACAGGACTCCTGTTCTTAAGCGCTGCCGTCAGCTCGGGATCGATCCCGCTGAGCTCGGTTACAGCAGCAAGAAGGAATCTATCCGTCAGCCCAAGCGCCGTCGCAAGGAATCTGAGTACGGCATGCAGCTGCGCGAGAAGCAGAAGGTCAAGTTCATCTATGGCGTTCTGGAGAAGCAGTTCCACGGCTACTTCAACAAGGCCCGTAAGATGAACGGCGTCACCGGTGAGAACCTCATGATCATTCTTGAGTCTCGCCTCGACAACGTCGTCTTCCGTCTTGGCTTCGCCCGCACCCGCAAAGAGGCTCGTCAGTCCGTCCGTCACGGTCACTTCACCGTGAACGGCAAGCGCGTGGACATCCCGTCCTACCGCGTCAAGGCCGGCGACGTCGTCGCTGTCGGCGAGAAGTTCCGTGACCTCCTCCCCATCAAGGAAGCTCTGATTTCCTCCGAGCGCTTTGAGGTCCCTGGCTGGCTCGAGGTCGATATCGAGAAGCTGTCTGGTAACGTGCTCGCTCTGCCGACGCGTGAGCAGATCAGCGGTGATATCAACGAGCAGCTCATCGTCGAGCTCTACTCTAAGTAGTCCATCCGGGCTGCTGAGGCTGGAGGTAATACATGTCAGAATTCATTAGGCCTCAGGTTCAGGTCGAAGAGATCAACGAGACGTCTGCTCGTGTCTCCGTCGAGCCGCTCGAGCGTGGCTACGGCGATACGCTGGGTAACTCCCTTCGTCGCGTTCTTCTGTCCTCGCTCGAGGGTGCCGCCGTCGAGGCTATTCAGATCGATGGCGCGCAGCACGAGTTCATGACCATCCCTAACATGGTCGAGGATGTCACCGACATCGTCCTGAATGTCAAGGGTCTTGTCTTCAGGGCTCTCGGCACGACCGACGAGGCGACCGCCACCATTTCGGTTGACGGCCCCTGCGAGGTCACCGGTGCGGACTTCTTTATTCCGTCCGAGTTTGAGCTGGTCAACCCCGAGCAGCACATCGCTACGCTCACCGAGGGTGGCCATCTCACCATGAGCATGCGCATCGGCTATGGCCGCGGCTATGTTTCTGGCGAGGCCAACAAACGCGACAACGATCCCATCGGTGTGATCCACGTCGACTCGCTGTACTCGCCGGTTTCCCGTTGCGCCAAGCTCGTTGAGGCTTGCCGTGTCGGTCAGCACACCGACTACGACCGCCTTGTCCTCGAGATCGAGACCAACGGCTCCATCGCCCCGCGCGACGCCGTGGTCCAGGCTGCCAATATCATTAACCAGCATATGGCTGCCTTTATGAACCTTGCCGAGACCCCCGAGGTCGAGGAGGAGGCTTCGATCTTCGCTCCCGAGGTCACCAACGACAACGCTGAGCTGGACAAGCAGATCGAGGATCTGGACCTTTCCGTCCGTTCTTACAACTGCCTTAAGCGCGCCAGCATTCACTCGGTCCGTCAGCTCGTTGAGTTCTCGGAGAACGATTTGCTCAACATCCGTAACTTCGGTGTTAAGTCGATCGAGGAAGTGAAGGACAAGCTTGAGTCCATGGGCCTGAGCCTGAAGGCTTAATGCTTCGCATATTTGAGGAGAAACTAGACCATGCGTCATAACGTTAAGAAGGGCCTGAAGCTCGGCACCGATGCGAGCCACACCAAGGCCATGAAGAAGAGCCTTGCTAAGGCCCTCTTCGAGAACGACCGCATCAAGACCACCGAGACCCGCGCTAAGGCGCTGCGTTCGGTCGTCGATCCGATCATCACCTGGGCCAAGAAGGGCGACCTGCACTCTCGTCGTCTGGCTATCGCCAAGCTCGGCGATAAGCAGCTCGTTGCCGAGATCTTCGACAAGGCTGCTCAGGGCATGTGGCAGGACCGCAACGGCGGTTACACCCGCATCATGAAGCTCGGTAACCGCAAGGGCGACAACGCTCCCATCGTTATCATGGAGCTCGTCACCGAGCCTTGCACGCCTAAGGCTAAGAAGGCTGCTCCGGCCCCCAAGAAGGCCGCTGCTCCCAAGAAGGTCGAGGCTGTCGAGGAGGCTCCTGCTGAGGAGACCGCTGAGTAGACAATCCGTCTGCATAGGCTATATTCGAGGGGTACGTTCGCGTACCCCTCTTTTTTTGTCGCGATACCGTTGCTTGTTTGTTGGGAGCGCCCATGACTGCGCCGTCTGATTTCAATTCGATTTCCGAGCTTGACGCCACACTCGTATTTCGCGTGGCCTATGATGGCTCGTCGTATAGCGGATTTGCCGAGCAGCCGGGACAGACGACGGTTGCAGGTGAGCTACGTCGAGCTATTGAGACGCTCCTGCGCCGTCCGATCGACCTGACGTGTGCGGGACGTACCGATGCCGGCGTGCATGCGGTGGCACAGTTTATCAGCGTGCCCGTAACGGACGCTGAGTTGGCTTTGACGCGCCGTAGGTGGCTGAGGGCCATGGATGCCCTCCTGCCCAAAGATATCGCCATAAACGAGGTCTACAAGGCCCGTAAAGGCTTTTCTGCACGCTTTGATGCGCGTTCCCGTACGTATACGTACCGTATTGCCGATCGCGACGCGCGCCCTGTGCTTTCGCGCGGTGCGGTGTGGTGGCATCGCTACCCATTGGATGTTGAGGCGATGTCTGCGGCCTGTCCCGCGCTGCTGGGCGAGCAGGACTTCAAGAGCTTTTGCAAGGTGGCGTCTGCCGTGGGCAAGCCCACGCACCGCTGCGTGATGCGTGCCGAGTTTGGCCATGAGGTTGCGTTTGGCGAGGACATCCTGACGTTTACCATCGAGGGCAATGCGTTTCTGCATTCGATGGTCCGCACGATCGTGGGCACGCTTGTCGAGATTGGCATGCATCGCCGTGAACCCGAGTGGATGCGCGAGGTCATCGATGCTTGCGACCGTACCGCTGCGGGCCCCACGGCTCCTGCCTGCGGCCTTACGTTTATGGGCGTGGATTACGATCTCGCCGAGCTTATCGTGCTCGACTAGGGGAGGGCTCGGCGCGTCGTGCGTCGGCACCTGTCATCTGTGGGCTGCGCGTGTGCAACATCTGTTCTTGGCGTGCAATACAACCGGTGTCTCATTGCTTTTATTGCCGGGGTGTACCATGAACGACAGTTTGATTCACTGCTGTCGAGAGGACGGATAACTTGGTTCGACGTGGCTCGCATCCGCGACTTTCGGTGATCCTTGTGGTAGAAGGTTCGCCCAGCTATGCGATGCGTGCGCTCGAGAGTATCCAGAACCAAGACCTCTACGATTTGCAGATTGTCGTTGTCTGCCGCGATGCTGCGCCCGGTGTGCGCCATTCGCTTCAAGTTGCTGCCGACAGGGACATCCATATTGATTTGATTGACGTCGAGGACGCGAAGCGCGGCGCTTGTCTTCGTGCCGGTTTTGCTGCCTCGCGCGGCTCTCAAATCATCGCTATGAACGCCGATGAGTGGTTTGCTCCGCAGTCCCTTTCCAAGATGGTCAATATCGCGTGCGATACTACGGCAGACATAGTGCTCCCCACGGTGTCGCTCGACCGCTATGATGCACATCGAGAGCGCCATTCGCGCGTCTTGGATGCTGCTCATATTTCCATTGATAGCAAATCTTCGATGGTGGCCGGGCTGCCTCAGTTGATTTTAGGCGGCCTAGTCGTTCAGACCTCTGGTGTGATGTACAGCCGCTCGCTGTTTGAGGCATGCCTTTTGTGCGACAAGGTGTTTCGCACAGTTGGGTTTATGGCATGCGCGCTTTCGCAGACACGATGCGTGTCCGGCTGCGGCGATGCTTGTTTCCACACGGCGGCACCTAAACTTACAGATGCCTTTGATCCCACCATGTATGCCAAGGTATCCGATGACACTCGAGCGCTCGACGAGCTTGCGGACTCACTCTCGGAAGCAGACAGCGGTGGTCGGCTCAAGCTGGCAAGCCAAAAGTTCTACTTTGCCG
Source organism: uncultured Collinsella sp. (assembly GCA_902491765.1). GTDB lineage: Bacteria > Actinomycetota > Coriobacteriia > Coriobacteriales > Coriobacteriaceae > Collinsella. The sequence goes on from CABUIY010000003.1 coordinate 39,952, forward strand.
GACTGGTCGCCTGCATCGAGAATTTGTGTCTGAGCCCGCATGGGGTGTCGTCAATCGAGCGTTCCGCCCGCATGCGTGATATGCTCGATGCGCCTCGAACCCGTCAGATGGTCGCCGCGCTCAAGGATAACCATCGGGGGCTCGGTCTGTTGTTTGGGCCGATCGCCAGCGCCAAGCCCGCGCGCTGCGTGATGTGTACGCATCTGGCAGCTTTTCTTAACCGGACGGGCGCAAAAACCGCCTAAACGGCTCATTTCGAAACAAACTTGCATAGAATTGTTTCGAAATGCGTTCTTATACACAAAAGCCTTCAAATAGCGTTAAACTATTCAATCACTGATTGATTGTCTCCGCCATCTTTTGGAGAGAGGGTTTGTATGGCTAAAAAACGCAATGGGCGCCAGGATGCCATTAGAGATATTGTGCGCAATAAGGACGTCCGAACGCAGCGCGTGCTGGTCGATGAGCTCCGTGCTATGGGCTTTGATTGCACGCAGGCGACTGTCTCTCGCGATATTGCCGACATGGGGCTGCGTAAGCTCCCCGAGGGTATCTATGTTCTGGCAGAGGACCTGCACCTGCAGCGTATGCTTTCCGAGCTCGTAACGGGCGTTCTGCGTACCGATAATCTGGTTATGATTAAGGCTCAACCTGGCACGGCTTCCGGCATCGCCGCCGCCGTTGATGCGGCAGAGTTGCCCGATGTGCTTGGCTCGCTTGCCGGCAACGATACGATTTTGGTTATTGCCCAGACGGCCGAGGACGGCGAGCGTCTTGAGGCGCTGATCAATAAGCTGAGCAATTCTCGCAAGTAGGGGAGTAGTGGCGCTGCTACTGCGCCGATTGTTGCTATAGGTAATTGCCGAGGGCGTTGACGAAGGTCGGCGCCCTTTTTGCATGCCAGTGCCTGTTGCCCTATCGGTCCTGTAGCCGGTGAGGTCGCGGCATCTTGTGGCATCTGCCGAAATAAAGAAGCGCCCGAGCAGCGTGCGTGCTGCTCGGGCGCCTTGGTGTCAGTCGTCCTGTGCGCTTACTGGCCCGTAGAGGGGTCGGGCGTGGGCGTAGGATCGGGGGTAGGCGTCGGCGTGCTACCGTCGCCGCCCGTGCCACCGTCGCCACCCGTGCCACCGTCGCCACCTGTCGTACCGCTATCGCCGGTGGTGTTGCCGCCCGGGGTTTCAGTGGTCGTGGTTGTCGTTGTGGTGGTTGTGGTGGTCTCTTCCTTTTCCTCTTCTTTTTCCTTGTCTTTGTCCTCTTCGTTTTCCTTTTTATTGTTTGTGCCGTAGAACTTCCAGACGTTATTGTTCTTGTACGTGGGAGCCGTTCCGGTCGCGAACTCCTCGCGCTCGGTTCCGGCCAAAACGGTGTTCATGAACTTCTTAAAGACGGGCAGGTTGGTGCTGTCTCCCAGCAGGTCCGTGCCGTACTTTTGGATGGGAATCTCGCCTGCGGAATAACCGGTCCACAGGGCGCATGCCAGTTGCGGCGTGTAGCCGCAGAACCACAGGTTGGTGGTGTTGTCGGTGGTGCCCGTCTTGCCGGCATAGGGCTGGTTGACGCTCAGCGCGCCGGCGGCACCCGTGCCGCTGCCCTGCATGACACCGGATAGAACGTCGGTAACCGCGGCGGCCTCGCCTTCGGTGAGCACCTGCGTGGGATTGTCGGTGTGCTGGTACAGAACCGAGCCGGTACGCGAGTCGATCTCGGTGATGGCGATCGGCTGGCGATAATAGCCGCCGTTGGCAAAAGTGGCGTAGGCCGATGCCATCTCGAGCGGCGAGATGGACCCGGTGCCGAGCGTCATGACGGGAACGTCCTCGATATTGTCCTTGGCGGGATCGATGCCGAGCTTTTTGACGAGCGACATGATCTTGTTGTTGCCGATGGCTTCTGCCACCTGAATGTAGCCGGTGTTGGATGAGTATGCCGTTGCCTGCTTAAGCGTGATGTTGCCATAGCTCTGGTTGGCATAGTTTTGCACCTTGGTCGTGGTGCCCTTGGCTGTAAGAGGCGAGTTGCAGTTGAGGGTGACGTTGGGGTTCATGCCGTTTTGGATGGCAGTTGCCAGCGTAAAGGCCTTAAACGTGGAGCCCACGGGGCGCTTTGCCGTAGCGTGGTTCACATGATTCTCGTCGGCGTTGTAGTCGTAGCCGCCCACCATGCACTTGATGTAGCCGGTCTTGGGGTCAACGACGACCATGCCCATGTCCAGGCCGTCGAGCGAAAGCGTGTCGAGCTGCGCGCGCACGGCCTCCTCGGCCACCTGCTGCATGGTGGGGTCGATGGTGGTCTTGACGGTCAGACCGCCCTTAAAGAGCACGTCGGTGGAGAACTCCTGCTCAAGCAGCTGCTTAACGTAGGAGACAAAGTAGGGTTGAGAGTACACATCGACGCCACTGCCCGAAATCTCGGTCACGTTAAGCGTGATGGGCTCAGCCTGTGCGGCATCGTGCTCTTCCTGCGTGATGTGGCCCAGACGCAGCATGTTGTCCAGAACCTTGTTGCGGCGGGACAGCGCCAGGTCGGGATTGACCGTGGGGTCGTACTGCGAGGGCGAGTTGGGAAGACCGATGAGCAGCGCGGCCTCGCTCAGGGTGAGGTCGGCGGCGGTCTTGGACAGATAGGTCTCGGCGGCGGCCTCGATACCATATGCTCCATGGCCGTAGTAGATGGTGTTGAGGTACATCATGAGGATCTCGTCCTTGGAGTACATATCCTCCATCTTGATGGCGATATAGGCCTCGCGAACCTTGCGCTCGATGGTCGAGTCGAATTGTTCCTCCTGCAAGATGGTGTTGCGAACCAGCTGCTGGGTGATGGTCGATGCGCCCTCGTGGCCGCCGGTGAGCGTTGCCACCGATGCGCGTGCAATGCCCCAGAGGTCGATGCCGCCATGCTCGTAGAAGCGCTCGTCCTCAACGTCGACGGTGCCCTGCAGCACGTACGGGGACACCTGGTCCTTGGTGATGGACTTGCGGTTTTGAGTGTAGAAGCTCGCGATTTTGTTGCCGTTGCAGTCGACGATTTCGGTGGGCTCACTTACCAGATAAGCGTTGGCGTCGGTGTAGTCGGGCAGGTCGGACAGCCAGCGGTTGACGTTGCCGATCATGCCGATGCCAAACGCTACGCCCGCGATAAGCAGAAAGCCCAAAAACGAGAGCAAGATCATGGGAAGGACATGCGTCTTGGAGCGACTGCGTCCCTGTCGTTGGCGAGGACCCATATATTGACCTCCGGGTATGTCGTGCCAGGCGGCAGGTATGCTGCCGGGCAGGATGGACATAAGTTATTACACGATAAACCAATCGGGGCGCACGAAGCCTCGTGTATGCTGGTTGGCAGCAATTTTCAGAGTGAAAGCACACCTTGGCAAGGAGTTTACCGATGGCGATTCGGCCGATGGAACCGAGCGGACAATGCGAAAGCGAGTTGGCGGCGGTTGGAGTGGCGCTGCCCGAACTGCTGGCGCCTGCTGGCGGGCTCGACCAGATGCTCGCGGCGATTGCGGCGGGTGCCGATGCCATCTATGCGGGGCTGGATGGATTCAACGCTCGAGTGAGCGCGCATGGCTTTAGCGATGATGGGTTCGCGCGCGGTTGTGCCGTGGCCCATGCCCATGGCGTGCGTGTGTATGTGACGCTCAACGTGTTCGTGTTCGATGATGAGCTTGCCGATGCCGTGGCGTTGGGGGCGCATGCGCACGCGTTGGGTGCCGATGCGCTGATTGTGGCAGATGCCGGGCTGGCTTGCGCACTTCGTGCGGCGATTCCGGGGGTCGAGATTCACCTGTCCACCCAAGCGGGCGCCCATAGCGAGGGTGCCGTGCAATTGGCTGCCAAGGAGTTGGGAGTTGAGCGCGTGACGACGGCGCGCGAGCTGAGCGTGGCGGAGATCGGGACGCTTTGCGCCACCGGCGTGCCCATCGAGGTGTTCTGTCACGGCGCTATTTGCATTGGATACTCGGGTGCGTGCGGGTTCTCTGCCCTTCGACGTGGCCGCTCTGCGATGCGCGGCGACTGCACGCAACCGTGCCGCCTATCCTATGACTTGGTGGACGAGGCGGGGCAGAGCGTTGTCGCTGTCGAAGGGGATCGCCTGCTTTGTCCGCGTGACTATCTGGGTATCGCGCATCTGCCCGAGCTTGTTGCCGCCGGCGTGGCATCGCTCAAGATCGAGGGCCGCATGAAGAATCCCGACTACGTCTTTAACGTGGTGAGGGTGTGGCGTCGGGCGCTCGATATGCTGCGCGACGGCACATGGGATGCCGATGCGGTGCCGGCGCTTGAGCGCGAGCTGGGAAGGTCGTTCAACCGCGGCTTTACCGATGCGTATCTGCGGGGCCGTTCGGGCGCCGAGCTCATGAGCTTTGAGCGCGCGATCAACCAGGGCGTGCGCGTGGGCCACTTGGTGGCGGTGGGTCACGAAGAGGTGACGGTTGAGCTTGATGCCGCCGTGGCGGCGGGTGATACGCTCGAGATCCGATTTTACCCGGGTGCCGACGCGCGTCCCGATGTGCCCAAGCGCTGGCCGCAGGTGCCTTGCCCCGTGGATGCCGCTGCGGGAGAGCGCATCGTCGTGCATTGCAAACGCAAGGTGGACGCGGGCTGCGAGGTCTATCTGATTCGCAGCGCCGGCGTGCTGGGGCAGACGGCAACGGTGTTGGAGCGCATGCGGGCCGAGGCAGATGCGGTTGCGCCTGTTGAGCGGTCCGTTGAGGTGTTGCCGTTTGAGGGCGTTCTGGCAGATGGCGACGTGCCGACGGAGTTGGCGGGGCCGGCGGAGCCGGCAAAGCGTGAGGCTTTTGCTCGTATGGTCTTTGCCTGGGAACTGATGGATGTGGATCCGCGCGATGAGCGAGATCTGTCCGATGCGACGGTGGTACTTGACGAAGTGTGCCGCGCAGGCGACGCCGAGCGGACTCGGGCGCTTATGCAACGTGCCGGGCGCGTCGTTTGCCGCAATCTGGGACAGGTGGCGATCGCCCGCGAGCTGGGCACGGCGTTTGACGTGGCGGCGCCGGTGTTCTGCGCCAATCGAGCCACGCTTGCTTGGCTGCGCGGGCTTGGTGCGGGGTGGGTATACTTGCCTGCCGAGTTGCTCGGCAATGACAGGGAGCGTATTGCCGAGTTGGCTGCTGAACCCGGCGTCCTCGGCCCCATCGACGCCGACCGTCCCGAGCTTATGGTATGCGAACACTGCCTGCTGACCGCCGAGGGCGTTTGCGCCACCGATGCGACGGGGCAGGTCCATTGCCGCGACTGCTCACGTCGTCGGCAAACGCGCTATTTAGTTGAACGTGACGGTACGCGCCTGCCGGCCGCTGTTGACGTATGCGGCAGGACGAGGATTTTCCTGTCGTAGGTGCTGCGTCGCGTCAGTTTGTTATCATAAGAGAGTTTATGGACTTCCAGCACCGCCGTTTTCGGCGAGGGTGCTATAGCAAAAGGAGGATACCCAATGCTGTCTGTTGACGAGCAAATGCGTATCATCACCTCGGGCGCCGCGCAGATCGTCCCCGAGGCCGACCTTCGCAAGAAGCTTGAGAAGGGCGAGCCCCTCAACATCAAGCTCGGCGTCGACCCCACCAGCCCTGACCTGCACTTGGGCCACGCCGTGCCGCTGCGCAAGATGCGCCAATTCCAGGACCTGGGCCACAACGTCACCCTCATCATCGGCAACGGTACCGCGCTGATTGGCGATCCCTCGGGCAAGAATTCCACCCGCCCGCAGCTTTCGCAGGAGCAGATTGAGGCCAATGCCGAGACCTACGTGAGCCAGGCCATGAAGATCCTGGATCCCGAGAAGACCACCATCGTGCACAACGGTGACTGGATCTTGTCGATGGATCTGGCCGGTCTGCTGCAGGTGTGCTCCAAGTTCACCGTCGCCCGTATTCTTGAGCGCGATGACTTTACCAAGCGCTACCAGTCCCAGACGCCGATCGCCCTGCACGAGTTCCTGTACCCCGTGATGCAGGCATACGATTCGGTCATGATTAAGGCTGACGTGGAGATGGGTGGCACCGATCAGCTCTTCAACCTGCTCGCCGGCCGTGAGCTCATGGAGAAGATGGGCATGGAGCCCCAGATCGCGCTCACCATGCCGCTGCTCGAGGGCACCGATGGCGTGCGCAAGATGTCCAAGTCCTATGGCAACTACATCGGCCTGACCGACGCGCCCAAGGATATGTTCGGCAAGACCATGTCCATCCCCGACGAGATGATTGGCAAGTACTACCGCCTGGCGAGCTCGCTCACCCCGGCCGAGGTCGACAAGATCGACGCTGCTCTGGCCGACGGCTCTGCCGATCCCTATGAGCTCAAGCGCGCTCTGGGCCGCGACCTGTGCGACACCTACCACGGCGCCGGCGCCGGCGACGAGGCCCAGGCCGAGTTCGACCGCGTGTTCAAGGAGGGCCAGCTCGCCGACTTCCCCGAGAAGCATGTTGAGCTGACCGTCAACGACGAGGGCCAGATCTACCTCGCCGGCCTGCTCAAGGACCTGGGTCTTTCGGCCAGCGCCGGTCAGGCCCGCCGCGACATCGACGGCGGCGGCGTCAAGATCAACGGCAAGGCCGTGGCTCCCAAGAGCTACAACATCGACCCCAGTGCCCTCAAGCTGGGCGACACCCTCTCCGTAGGCAAGCGCAAGGGCTTCAAATTGATTTAGTTCCGCCGTTCTACCGAACGGCGGACCGGCCGACGCTGCGCGGGCCGCATTTGGACAATCTGACGTTCAACTTCAAGGGCGCGACCAGAAGGTCAGCGCCCTTTCGTTTCACGTCACCTTGTCTCAAATGCGACCCGCTCGCTGGCGATGCCAAAACATCGGCGTTTTTGTTGTCGGGACGGCAGTTAGTAGTCGTCGAGTAGTCATTGGTGCTCAGCGGCAGTCCCCATTACGCCAAGCGGCGTGTGCCGTTAAGCGGAGAGGCGTATTGTTGACCCATCGTTTGGGCATACAATGGCTATTAGCTTGCTGCGGTGAAGGCCTGTCCGCTCCGCAGCTGTTTTCTACGGTTAAAGGAGTATGTATGTCCGTTGAGGTCATGAGGTCTGTGATCGATGCTGCCGAGGGGCGCGTGCCCGTCGACACGCTGTTTACCAATGCGCAGATTGTCGACGTGTATGGCCAGCGTGTGGCGCCCGGTAGCGTTGCCGTCAAGGACGGTGTGATCGTCGGCGTGCTCTACGATGGTCGCGACGATGCCGCTGGCACCTACGAGGCAACTGAGGTCATCGACTGCCAGGGTCGCTATCTCGCTCCCGGTTTTATTGACGGGCATTTGCATATCGAGTCCTCGAACATCCGTCCCGCCGAGTATGCTCGCATGGCCGCGACGCGCGGTACTACCACCGCCATTGCCGACAGCCACGAGATTGCCAATGTTGCCGGTCTCGACGGCTTGCGCTTTATGATTGAGGACGGCCGCCGCGCACCCATCTCCATCAAGTACATGATGCCCTCGTGCGTACCCGCGCTGCCCGACGAGCAGGCCGGTGCCGTTATTTCGGCTGCCGATATGCAGGCGTTTTTTGCCGAGCATCCAGGCGATGTCTTTGGTCTGGGCGAAATGATGAACTTGCCGGGCGTCTTTATGGCCGACCCCGAGACCTGTGCTCGCATCGATGCTGCCAACCAGACGCCGTCCAAGCAGGTTGACGGCCACGCGCCGCTCGTTGCCGGTAAGGACCTCAACGCCTATGCCGCAGCGGGCATTATCGCCGACCACGAGTCGACGATTCCCGAGGAGGCACTCGACAAGCTGTCCCGCGGCATGTATGTGATGCTGCGTGAGGGCACGTGCAGCCACGACCTGGCCAATTTGTCCCCGATGCTGTTGGAGAATCCCGCGCGCGCCCGCCGCTGCTGCTTTGCGACTGACGATCGCGCCCCTTCCGATGCGCTTGCGACCGGCATGATCGACAATGCCTGCCGCGTGGCGATTGAGGCCGGTATCGACCCCGTGGTCGCTATCTCCATGGCGTCCCTCTCCACGGCCGAGGCGTTTGGCCTGGACCACGGTTGCCGCGACCCGCACGAACTGCGTGGCGCCATCGCCCCGGGCAAGCGTGCCGACCTGCTGGTACTCAATGACCTGACGTTTGCCACGGCTCCGCATCGCGTATATGCCGCCGGTGCTCTGGTGGCGCAGGACGGCACCTTTGTGGGCGAGATCGCACCCGAGATGGCCGAGGTTGCGGCCCTTGCCGATGAACTGCGTGCTTCCGTTAAACTGCCGAAGCTATCGCTCGACGTGTTCGACTATGCCTTTAAGCCGGGCGAGGCCGTGATCGACGTGGTGCCGGGCAAGGCCATCACGGGTATGGCTCGCCCCGAGAGTGCCGAGGGCCTGCGCCGCATTATGCTGATCGAGCGCCACGGCCGCGGCGTGTCGCTGCAGGCCGAGGGCGCCGATGGCGACGGCCCCGCTGGCCTGGGCCTGGTCGGCAAGCATATCGGTCGCGGCTGGGTGCGCGGCTTTACCATCACGGGCGGTGCCATCGCCTCGACGATCGGCCACGACTCGCACAACGTGTGCGTGGTGGGCGACAGCGCGGCTGATATGATGGCTGCCGTCGAGGCCGTGGGCCAGGGCGGCCACGTGCTGGTGCGCAACGGCGAGGTCGTGGCGCGTATTCCGCTGGCGCTCGGTGGCCTTATGAGCGAAGGCACGGCCGAGGACGTTGCTGCGCAGCACGACGACTTTATGGTCAAGGCGCGCGCCATGGGTATTGAGCCGCCGCTCGACCCCATCATGGGCATCATCTTCCTGCCCCTGCCGGTCATCCCGACGCTCCGCATCCGCCCCGAGGGCATGTTCGACGTCACAACCTTCACCTACGCCGACTAGTCATCGGGGACGTTCTTAAACGACTAGTCATCGGGGACACTCTTTGGCGCGCTGCCTGACGCCGCGACCGTAGGACCTCTGGCGCGCGTGAGCTATTTGCCAGGTCCTTGTAACGTTTACGCCCGCGGAGTCTTATTTGAGCTCCCTTTGGGTACGTTGGAATCGGATACGCGTTTGATTCCAACAAGCCCGAAGGGAGCTTTTCTATGTTTAAACTGATTGCATCCGATATGGACGGCACACTGCTTGACGAAAACGGCCAGGTGCCTCCCGAGACCTACGAACTGATTCTGGCGCTACACGAGCATGGTGTGCATTTCGCTGCATCGTCAGGTCGTCGCTACGATCGCCTGTGCGAGTTCTTTGCGCCCGTTCGCGACAAGATGGACTTTGTCGCCGCTAACGGCGCCCAAGTCTACGCCGACGGTAAGATGGTGGACCGTGAGGTGTATTCCCACCTGGCGATTCGAAGGCTCGCCCAAGCCGTCAGGACGTTTCCCAATCTGCATCTTGCGCTCTTTGACCGAACCAAGTCCTTCCTGCTCGATGACGAGTGCAAGTTCGTGCGTGAGGTCGATAAGGACCTTCCCAATGCCGAGCGCATTTGGGAGCTGCCCGATCCCAGCGTAAATATCATCAAGGCGAGTATCTTTTGCGATGACTGTGCCGTTATGGACAGTGCCTACGTACTGCAGCGCGAGCTTGGCCAGCTCTTTACCTTTGCGCCTTCTGGAAACGCATGGATCGATGCCATGCAGCCCGGTGTGTCGAAAGCCTCGGGAATCGAGCAGCTCATGGAGCACTATGGCGTCGAACACGACGAGGTCATGGCGTTTGGCGACTCGATGAACGACTACGAGATCATTCGCTTTGTCGGCACGGGCTGCGCGATGGAAAATGCGCGCCCCGCGCTCAAGGCGGTGGCCGATCGCGTGGTGGGTTGTAACCGCGACCACGCCGTCCAGCAGGAGCTCCGTCGCGTGCTGGAGAGTCTCTCCTAATCCGGCAGATGGGGACGTTCCTTTTCTGCCGACAGTGGGGGACAATCCTTGCAGCTTTTTGCGAAGAGTGTCCCCAACGACTAGTCGTTTAAGAACGTCCCCAATGACTACCCAACGACTAAGCGAGGGCGGCCATGATGGTGCGGGCGACGCCGTCATGGTCGTTGTCGTATTCGGTGATGGCGTCGGCGGCCTCGCGGTCTTCGGACTCGGCGTTGATCATGGCCATGCCGTGGCCCGCTGCCTGTAGCATGGGGATGTCGTTGATGTTGTCGCCGAACGCCCAGGCGTTGGCGAGACGCTCGCCCAGGTGCTCGCATAACCACGTGAGGGCCGTCCCCTTGGTGGCGCCCTCACCCATGACCTCGATATTCATGGCGTACGAACGCGTGACCTCAATGCCTCCGAGCGTGTCGAGCTCTGCTGCGATGGCGTCGCGATCGGCCGGGTCGTGCCAGTACATGGCGATGCGTTCGAGCGTCTCGACCTCGTCGATCTTGCTGTCGATATCTATGTCGATCGGTGTTCGTGTGCGCTTGAGCGAAGCCGCGATGTGGGGGTCGCCGCCACAGAACTCATCCAGACGCCCGTATAGCGAGCGGGGGAGGAAGCACTGCCCATCCGCGAAGATATCGAAGGTCACATCGTGGCCGGCGGCAATGCGATGGATGCGGTGGGCGATGCCACGGTCGAGCGGACGGCTCAAGATGCACGTGGCGCGCGAGGCGTCGGTGGGCGTATCCTCGTCGAGCTGCCAGACGCTGGCGCCGTTGGCACAGACCGCGTAGTGTACGGCGGGATGGGCGAGAATGGGCTCAAAGATGCCCGACAGTGGACGTCCCGTGCAGGGAACAAACTCGATGCCACGACGTGCGAGCTCGTCGAGCATTGCCCAGGTGGCATCGCTCATCTGCTTATCGCTCGTCAGCAGCGTCCCATCCATATCGGAAAACACAATCATTTGATGCAGCCCTTTCTACTGGCATAAAAAGCGTGGCCGAGGGCTTGGGTCCCTGACCACGCTCGAGTTCTATAACGGTCCGCGTCCTAGCGGTCGGCGAGCGGCTTGTACTCCAGCGGCTCGATCACCGGACGATAGGCGGGGCGGATGATACGGTGCGCGCAGAAGAGCTCTTCCATGCGGTGCGCCGACCAGCCGGCCATGCGGGCGACGGCGAATAGCGGCGTAAAGAGCGTCTCGGGCACGCCGAGCATCTTGTAGATAAAGCCCGTGTACAGGTCGATGTTGGCGCAGATGGGCTTGGTCATGCCGTGGTCGCGCATCACCTGCGGTGCCAGGTGCTCGATGCGCTCGATGAGCGCGAACTCCTCGCCCAAGTCCTTCTTGGCGGCAAGCGTGCGCGCGTAACGGCGGCACACCTCGGCGCGCGGGTCGCTGAGCGTATAGACGGCGTGGCCCATGCCGTAGATGAGGCCCGTGCCGTCGAAGGCCTGCTTGTCGAGGATCTTGCCCAGGTAGGCCGCGACCTCGTCCTCGTCCTCCCAGTTGGAGACATGCGCGCGGATGTCCTCGTGCATAGACACGACCTTGGCATTGGCGCCGCCGTGGCGCGGGCCCTTGAGCGAGCCGATAGCCGCGGCGTAGGCGGAATACGGGTCGGTGGCCGAAGACGACAGCACGCGGCAAGCGAAGGTGGAGTTGTTGCCGCCGCCGTGCTCGGCATGCAGCATGAGCATAACGTCGAGCAGCATCGCCTCATCGCGGGTGAACGCCATGCCGCCGCGCAGGACCTGTAGGATGGTCTCGGCGGTGGAGAGGCCGGGTGTGGGGTGCGGTACATGAACCTCGGAGCCGCGGCGCTTGGCGACCGAGGCCATATGCGCGAAGGCGGCGATGCGGGGGAGACGGGCGAGCATGGAGATGGCGACGTCGATTTCGTGCTCGGGTGTAATGGCGTCGGGCTCGGCGTCGAAGGCGTAGAGCAGCAGCACGGCGCGCTGAAGCACATTCATGATGCTCGACAACACCGTGGTCATGGGGAACTCGCGGACGTATTCGTCGCTCAGATGTCTAAAGGCACCTAGGCGCTCGCAGAAGCCGTCGAGCTCTTCCTTGTTGGGCAGCGAACCCGTGATAAGCAGATAGGCGACTTCTTCGTAGCCGTAGCGATTCTCCGCCTGGGCATTGTTGACCAGATCCTCGATGCTGTAGCCGCGAAGCGTGAGCTTGCCCTGATCGGGCACGACCTTTCCGTCGACCTTGTTGTAGCCGTGCACATCCGAGATACGAGTGAGGCCCGCGACCACGCCCGAGCCGTCGGCATTGCGCAGGCCGCGCTTGACGTTATGCTCGACGAACAGACCCTCGTCATACGGATTAGTCGGCATGCCGTGGTAGAGGTTTTCGCTCTCGGGCGAAATCTGGCGGCTTGCCTCGTAATCCAGGACCAGGCGGCTCAGGTGGTCGTCGAAGCGGTAGTAGATTTTCTTGGCGTCGTAGGCCATGCGCGCTCCTCTCCGGGCCGCGTCGGGGTGACTTGCATGGGCATGCGCGCGTCAGGCTATCCCCAGCGGCTTGCTCGCTACAGGCGGTACATAAAGTTGAAGACGTCCTCGCGCTGGATGGACACGTTGACGCCCGAAAGCTCGCCGGCCTCGGCCAGCGCCTTCTGCAGCTCGGCGAAGTCGAGCTTGGACTCGGCGGTATCGGCCAGCATGGTCATGGTGAAGATGTCCTCGATAATGGACTGCGTGATGTCGCGGATGTCGACGTTGGCCTCGCCTAGGACACGGGTGACGCCGGCGACGATGCCGGGGCGGTTCTTGCCAAGGACGGTGATGACGATACGGGAGGACGAGATCTCGGCCATGGGAAACCCTTTCGCGTGGTTGCGGCGCGCGCGGGGCGCTCCGCTACGGTACAGTGTTCATCATTGTACCCGTCTGGCACCAAAAGGGGTGTGCTTACTGCGGCGTTACACGTCTGCAACATGGGCGAAGGGGCGACAGGGTGCGTGTCCGCTGCGGTTGGCCACGCCGCGTTGCACAAAGACCGTGAACCTTTTGTGGGACGCGCGGCGCCGTGGTACCATAGCCAAGTTTGTTGTCTTGGTCGGAAACCAAGACGCCTTATGCGCTGATCGGTAACCAGCGCCTGACTAATAAGGAGTCCTACCATGAAGCAGGGTATCCATCCCCAGTATGTCGAGTGCACGGTGACGTGCTCCTGCGGCAACACCTTCAAGACGCACGCTACCGTGTCCGAGATGAAGGTCGAGCTTTGCAACGAGTGCCACCCGTTCTACACCGGCCAGCAGAAGTTCGTCGACACCGGTGGACGCGTCCAGCGCTTCGCCGACAAGTTCGGTGGCGCCGCTGCCGCCCAGCTCAAGAAGGCCGAGGAGGCCAAGGCTGCCAAGGCCGCCAAGGCTGCTGAGGCCGAGGCCGCTCGCAAGGCTGCCGCTGAGGCTAAGGCTGCCGAGAAGGCTAAGCGTGCTGCTAAGTTTGCCGAGGAGGCTGCCAAGCAGGCCGCCGAGGCTCCCGCAGAGGCTCCCGTCGAGGAGGCCGCTGCCGAGGCCGAGACCACCGAGGCTGCTGAGTAAATAGCTCGCCGCGGAATCGCTCGCATTCATGGCATGAGGGCCGTGCATCCATTTGGGTGCACGGCCCTTTTCTTTTTGATTAGTACAAACTAACCTGTCCCCATGGCATCAAATGGCGGAGAGGCGGCGTTTGCCCAGATAAACCCTCCAAAATTAACCTATCCCATTGTGGCAGGTTGGTCGTAGTTATTACGTGGCGGTCGAGCTCGACCGTATAGGCCGCGCCTTGTTTGGCTAAAGTACAATCATCTGTGTTTAACTCGCCCGCAGCTGCACGGCGTGGGCGATGGCCAAAAAGGAAAACCACATGGGATTCATGTCAAAGCTGCTGTCCTTTGGATCCGATAAGGACCTTAAGCGCTACTACAAGATCGTCGACCAGATCAACGGTCTTGAGCCCCAGTTTGAGAAGATGACCGAGGAGGAACTCCGCGCCCAGACCGATAAGTTTCGCGAGCGTTACGCCAACGGCGAGTCGCTCGACGACATGCTCCCCGAGGCCTTTGCTACCGTGCGTGAGGCTTCCAAGCGCACCATGGGTATGCGCCACTTTGACGTGCAGCTCATTGGCGCCATGGCACTGCACGAGGGCCACATCGCCGAGATGAAGACCGGCGAAGGTAAGACCCTCGTCTCCACGTTGGCCGGCTATCTTAACGCTATTGCCGGCAAGGGCGTGCACGTCGTTACTGTCAATGATTACCTTGCCAAGCGCGACTCCGAGTGGATGGGCCGCATCTACAAGTACCTGGGCATGACCGTCGGTCTGCTCCAGAACAACATGCCGCTCGAGCTCAAGCGCCCGGCCTACCAGGCCGACGTCACGTACGGCACCAACTCCGAGTTCGGTTTCGATTACCTGCGCGATAACATGGTCACCCGCCCCGAGCAGCGTGTGCAGCGCGGCCACAACTACGCCATCGTCGACGAGGTTGACTCCATCCTAATCGACGAGGCGCGTACCCCGCTCATCATCTCGGGCGCCGGCACCAAGTCCGCCAGCACCTACAAGGACTTCGCGCGTGCCGTGCGTGGCCTTGAGCGCGGCGAGGACGTGTCGCACGACATGCTCACCGCCACCGAGGACGTGGAGCCCACGGGCGACTACGTCATGGACGAGGCCAAGCACACCATTGCCGCTACCGAGCGCGGTCTTAAGAAGATCGAGCGCCGCCTGGGCATCGAGGACATCTACGCCGATCTCTCTGGCCAGCTGGTCAACCACCTGCAGCAGGCGCTGAAGGCCCAGTACATGTTCCACCGCGATAAGCAGTACGTGGTCACCAACGGCGAGGTCAAGATCGTCGACGAGTTCACCGGCCGCATTATGGAAGGCCGCCGTTACTCCGAGGGCCTGCACCAGGCCATCGAGGCCAAAGAGGGCGTGCTCGTACGCGAGGAGAACCAGACCCTGGCCACCATCACCCTGCAGAACTACTTCCGTCTGTATGACAAGCTCTCCGGCATGACCGGTACGGCACTTACCGAGGATGCCGAGTTCCGCGAGATCTACAAGCTGCCCGTCGAGGTCATCCCCTCCAACAAGCCTGTGCAGCGCGTGGACCACGAGGACCTGGTGTACCGCACCATCCAGGCCAAGTACAATGCCGTCGCCGACGATGTCGAGCAGCGTCACGCCAAGGGCCAGCCGGTCCTGGTGGGCACCGTCTCCATCGAGAGCTCCGAGAAGCTGTCCGCCGCCCTTACCAAGCGCGGCATCGCGCACGAGGTCCTCAACGCCAAGCACCATGAACGCGAGGCCCACATCGTGGCCCAGGCCGGACGCTACGGCGCCGTGACCATCGCCACCAACATGGCCGGTCGTGGTACCGACATCCTGCTGGGCGGCAACCCCGACGAGTTGGTGCGCGAGCGCCTGGAGTACGAGGGCCTGACCATGGAGGACGTGACGCCCGAGCAGCTCGAGCAGTTTAACGCCGAGGCCAAGGAGACTTGCAAGGCCGAGCGCGAGCGCGTGCTTGCCGCCGGTGGCCTGACCGTTATCGGCACCGAGCGCCACGAGTCCCGCCGTATCGACAACCAGCTGCGCGGCCGCTCCGGTCGTCAGGGCGATCCGGGCGAGACCCAGTTCTACCTGTCGCTCGAGGACGACCTCATGCGCCTGTTCGGCGGCGACAAGATGGACCGCGTCTCCAAAATGATGGTCACCGCCGACATGGGCGACGACATGCCCATCCAGCACAAGATCATCTCCAAGGCCGTCGAGAGCGCCCAGCACAAGGTCGAGAGCATCAACTTCTCCATGCGTAAGAGCGTCCTCGAGTACGATGACGTCATGAACAAGCAGCGCCAGGTCATCTACGCCGAGCGCAATAAGATTCTTGACGGCAAGGACCTGACCGACCACATCACCGAGGTTATGCACGACACCGTGTACCGCTGCGTGCAGGAGTTCTGCACCAAGGACAGTCACGATGGCGAGCGCGACTTGGAGGGCCTGCGCAAGTGGGTTGTGGAGCTCACCGGCCACATCGATACGCCGAAGTTCCCCGACGAGGATTATGAGGCCCTGGCTGCCGATGTCCTGGCTTACGTAGAGAAGTGCTACAACATGAAGGCCGAGCGCTTGGGCGAGGACCTGATGCGCGAGCTCAACACCCAGGTCATGCTGCGCGTCATCGATACCCGCTGGATGAACTACCTGCAGGAGATGGATTACCTCAAGACCGGCATCGGCCTGCGCGGCTTTGGCCAGCGCGACCCGCTGGTCGAGTACAAGACCGAGGCCTACGGCGCGTTCCAGATGCTCGTCGATACCATGTATGAGGATTACCTGCGCACGGTTCTGCGCATCGAGATCAAGGCTGCCCCGCGTGCCGTGGAGCACAAGGAGGAGCCCGCGCTCGAGGGCGCGCGCTTCTCCGGTCCTGCCGAGGTCGATGGTGATAACGGCGACTCGGTGCTGCGCAAGCAGGCGCAGGTGCAGGCCCGCACGGCTGTCCAGGGTGGTCCGGCTGCCGTCAACAACGGTGGCAAGGTGACCACTTATCGCAAGTCCGAGAGCGACGATCCGTACGTCAACGTGGGCCGCAACGACCCGTGCCCCTGCGGTAGCGGCAAGAAGTTTAAGTACTGCCACGGCAGGAATCGTTAATGGCTGAGGCTTTAGAGATAACGCCCGCCGAGCTGGACGCGTTCGCGGACCGGCTCGGCGAGGTCGAGTCGTATCTCCACCTGGACGAGAAGCGTACCCGTGTGACCGAGCTCGAGGCCAAAAGCGTTGCCCCTGGCTTTTGGGATGACGCCGACGCCGCCCGTGCCACCATGGAGGAGATCGCGCGTACCAAGGAAGATATCGCTGCCGTGGACACCGCGCGCGGCGAGCTTTCCGATGCCCGCGCCGCGCTGGAGCTTGTCGAGGAGATGGGGGATGACCCCGACGCCGTCGCCCTTCGCGAGGAGGCTACAGCCACGGCTGAGCGCCTGGCCCGTGCTATCGATGAGCTTGAGCTTTCGAGCTGGTTTACCGGTGAGTTCGATCACGGCGATGCCATCGTGACTATCAAGCCCGGACAGGGTGGTCTGGAGGCCCAGGACTGGACCTTCATGCTCTTTAAGATGTACATGAAGTACTGCCAGCGTCGCGGCTGGAAGGTCACCATCAACGACTGTCCCGCGGCCGAGGTCATCGGCATCGACCGCGCGACCTTTACCGTCGAGGGCAAGGACGCATTTGGCATGCTGCGCGCCGAGGCCGGCGTCCACCGCTTGGTTCGCATTAGCCCCACCGACGACAAGAAGCGCCGCCAGACCACGTTTGCCGGCGTCGAGGTCATCCCCGTGCTACCCGATGATATCGACATCGAGATCAGTCCCGACGACATCCGCGTGGACGTATACCACGCGAGCGGCCCGGGCGGTCAGGGCGTCAACACCACCGACTCCGCCGTGCGCGTGACGCATTTCCCCAGCGGCATTGTGGTCACCTGCCAAAACGAGCGCAGCCAGATCCAGAACAAGGCCGCGTGCATGCAGATCCTCAAGGCTCGCCTATACGAGATTGAGCTCGAGAAGCGTGCCGAGGCGCTCGATGAGATTCGCGGACCCAAGACCACGATTGGTTTTGGCAACCAGATTCGCAGCTACGTGCTCTACCCGTACCAGATGGTCAAGGACCTACGCACGGGCGTGGAGACCAGCAATGTCGAGGCCGTTCTTGACGATGGCGACCTGGACCCGTTTGTTATTGGCTACCATCGCTGGGCCACCGGCAACGCCGATGCAGAAGGCTCGGAGGTCTAAAACATCGGGCGGCTTCAAACCGATGCCAAGCCCAACGGTTGGACGGGTTTGTATCCAGAATAAACCCTGCGCAGGGGTGGTTTTTGTCCGGCGAATCGGTAGAATCGAATACAAGAAGAAGTTCAAAGCGCATCCGTTTGGGTGCGCTTTTTTGAGGGAGGCAGCATGGCATATCGTCTGGACATCAAGCGCATTCTTTCGATGAACTTCTTTCACGACCTGCCCCAGATCATGTTGGGGTGTGCCTTGGCCGCCATCGCGACCGACCTGTTTTTGATTCCCAATGGTCTTGCCGCCGGTGGCGTTACGGGCCTTGCCACCATTATCCAGGCGGTCGGCGCGGCGCGAGGCGTGTCGCTTCCCGTCGGTATCCAGACCATCGTGATGAACGCCTTGCTGCTGCTGGTCGTTATGCGCGAGGGCGGCATGTTCTACGTGGTGCAGACCGCGACGGGCTTTGTGCTGCTGGGCTTCTTTACCGATCTGTTCGCCCCGTTTGTAGCACCTCTGGCGGATGCGGACCTGATGCTTCCCGCCATGTGGGGCGGCATTATTACGGGCATCGGTTACGGCATGGTGTTGCGTGCCGGAGCCAACACCGGCGGCTCGGACACGATTGGCCAAATCATTTCGCGTAACACCTCGCTGCCGGTGGGCTCGACCGTCATGGCAATCGACGTTGCCGTGTGTGCGCTGTCGGCTCCGGTCTTTTCAATCGAAAACGCACTATATGCAGGCCTTTCGATGGTCATTAGCGGCTACGTGATCGATGCCGTGGTCGATGGCGGCAACAAACGCCGTATGGTACTCATCATCTCGGATAAGTTCCCTGATATCGCTGCCGATATCATGTATGGCCTGGGTCGTGGTTGTACCAAGTTTAAGGCGACTGGCATGTATTCGGGTGCCGAGAAGCCGGTGATTATGGTCATCGTGAGCCGTCGAGAGCTCAATACCCTCAAGACGATCGTGCGCGAGCGCGATCCTCACGCCATTGTGACGGTCGCTGACGTTACGGAAGCCTTCGGCGAGGGATTCAAGGACATTAGCGCGTAGGGTCGACTGCGTTCCATCCAAAAGACGTTCACATTGATAAACCGTTTCATCAGCGGTTCTGCCTGCTAAATTGTTCAAATAATGATAAAAACTCTGGTAAAGCCATCAGTTTCCAGCATAATGAATGACGTACGTGCATTGCGGCTGTGTTGGGATTACCTTCGGTGCCGTGCGCATTTTGTCTAATGAGGATGAAAGGAAGGCACAATGAGCGACGAAGAGCTCAAAAAGGTTGCCAACGAGGTAAGGAAGGGCATCGTCACCGGAGTGCACGCTGCCAAGTCCGGCCATCCGGGCGGTTCGCTCGGCGCTGCCGACATCATGACCTATCTGTACTTTGAGGAAATGAACGTCGACCCGGCCGATTCCCGCAAGGCCGACCGCGATCGCTTTGTGCTCTCCAAGGGCCACTGTGCTCCGGGTCTGTACGCCGTGCTCGCCGAGCGCGGGTTCTTCCCCAAGGAGGACCTCGAGACGCTGCGTCATATCGGCAGCCACCTGCAGGGCCATCCCAACATGAACGACACCCCGGGCGTCGATATGTCCACCGGCTCGCTGGGCCAGGGCATCTCCGCTGCCGTGGGCATGGCGGTTGCCGCCAAGCACTGGGGTGATACTTACCGCACGTACGCCCTGCTGGGCGATGGCGAGAGCGAGGAGGGCCAGGTCTGGGAGGCCGCCATGTTTGCCGGCAACCAGCAGCTCGATAACCTCTGCGTGATCGTCGACCACAACGGCCTGCAGATCGACGGCCCCGTCGAGGAGGTCAACGACCCCATGCCACTCGCCGACAAGTTCCGCGCCTTTAAGTTCCACGTGGTGGAGCTTGCCGACGGCAACGATTTCGACCAGATCCGCGCCGCCTTTGCCGAGGCCCGCGCCACCAAGGGTCAGCCGACCGCCATCATCGCCGAGACCATGAAGGGCAAGGGCGTTTCCTTTATGGAGAACCAGGTTGGTTGGCACGGCAAGGCCCCCAACGATGAACAGTTTGAGCAGGCCATGGCAGAGCTCACGGCCGCCGGAGAGGAGCTCTAGGATGGCAGACGTCAAGAAAATCGCCACGCGTGTAAGCTACGGCGAGGCCCTCGTCGAGCTCGCCAACGAGCACGATGACTTTGTGGTCCTCGACGCCGACCTGGCCGCCGCCACGCAGACCGGCAAATTTAAGGCCGCATGCCCCGACCGCTTCTTCGACGTGGGTATCGCCGAGAGCAACCTGATGGGTGTTGCCGCCGGTATCGCGACCACCGGTCGTGTTGCCTTCGCGAGCACCTTTGCCATGTTCGCTGCCGGTCGCGCCTTTGAGCAGGTCCGTAACTCCATCGGCTACCCGCACCTTAACGTTAAGATCGGTGCCACGCACGCCGGTATCTCGGTGGGCGAGGATGGCGCCACGCACCAGTGCTGCGAGGATATCGCCCTCATGCGCGTCATCCCCGGCATGACCGTGATTGTTCCCGCCGACGACGTGGAGGCCCGCGCCGTGACGCGCGCCGCCTACGAGTGCGACGGTCCGGTGTACATGCGCTTCGCTCGTTTGGCCTCGCCGGTTATCAACGACCCCGAGACCTACAAGTTCGAGTTGGGTAAGGGCATTGTCATGCGCGAGGGCGCCGATGTGACCATCATTGCCTGCGGCCTGATGGTCGGCGAGGCTCTCGAGGCCGCCGAGCAGCTCGCTGCCGAGGGCATCGACGCCGAGGTCATCAACATGCACACCATCAAGCCCATCGATGCCGACCTGATCGTCAAGAGCGCCACCAAGACCGGTCACGTCGTGACCGTCGAGGAGCACTCTGTGATCGGTGGCCTGGGCAGCGCCGTTGCCGACGTCCTGTGCGAGCAGTGCCCGACGTCGCTCAAGAAGATCGGCGTCAACGACACCTTCGGTGAGTCTGGCCCGGGTGCCGAGCTCTTGCACAAGTATGGCCTGGACGCCGCCAACATCGTGGCGACCACCAAGGAGTTCTTGGCATAAGGCAAGGCGGATCTCAAGGACTGCTTCGCCAGAACTATGGAAACCCGGCAGGGGCGCTCTCTTGGAGAGCGCCCCTGTTTCAGTTGCGGTGAAATAGGGACTGATTAGACCTTTTAACTGGTAAAACAGTCCCTATTTCACCGCAACTTATGAAGACGCCCCTCAAGCACGGTCCCATCAGGGAAAAGGGCATATATCGACAAAGCGCAATTCAGACCCTTCCAACTTTGTATATGCAGCACCCCAAGTAAAACGCGGCGACCCCTTAGTTACCGCAGGCCGGACACAGGGCTACTCTCCAAATCTTTCCGCAGGACGGAGGAGCCCCCGCAGCGCGAAGCGCGCAGCGGGGGCTCCGACATGTCCGAGGACGATTTGGAGAGTAACCCTGTGCCCGGCCGACGGGATCCCTAAGCACGCCATGCTTCTTATGTGCAGCAAAGCTAATACTGCTAAAATACAAAGCGCTCATGTAGTTTAAACGCACGACGATAAGGAGCACCAGTGGGTAACCACTTCCGTACCTCCGGTGCGGGCGATGATGCCCCCAAGACGCAGGCAGGCGTCCAGGGCAGTCGTTTCGCCACTCCGGATTCAGAGGGCCAGCCTGTTGCTCAGGCCCCCGCTCAGCCGGCAGATCAGGCACAGCCGGCATCCGATCCCTTTGCCTACAATCCAACCAGCGATGTCGCGCTTTCCGGCACGGCGGGTTTTGAGCCCGTTCAGGCCGTGACCGCTCGCGTGGAGCAGCCTCAGGCTGGTGCCGCCACGCCGCAGCCTACCATGGCCGGCATTCCCGACCCCTTGGCCCCTGCGACGCCGGCTCCTCAGCCTGCGCAGTCCGGTCTCTTTGCCGCTATTCCCGACCCCACGCAGCCTGCTGCCCCGGTGGTCGAGAGCGATCAGGCAGCCGAGGTCGCAAGCCTCGATAACGCGCTCAACAACCCCGATTTTACGTCGGTGTTTGCGCCCATCGATCCGCAGGCCAGCCGCAAGAAGATGGCCAAGCAGGCCGGTGTCGAGCCCGTCATCCTTATGGAGCATGTCACCAAGATCTATCCGGCACAGCCTAACAAGCCTGCACTCGACGACATCAACATCGAGATCTATCCGGGCGAGTTCGTCTTCCTGGTCGGTCACTCCGGCTCGGGTAAGACCACGCTGCTGTCGACGCTCAACCGCGACGTCAAGCCGACGAGCGGCCGCATCCTGGTTGCCGGTCAGGACCTCATGAAGATCAAGAACCGTAAGGTTCCGTTCCTGCGCCGCCAGATTGGCGCCGTGTTCCAGGACTTTAAGCTTCTGCCGCAAAAGACCGCCTACGAAAACGTGGCGTTTGCCCTGCAGTGCATCGGCAAGCCCAAGGGCGTCATTCGCAGCCAGGTGCCCGAGGTGCTGCGCCTGGTCGGTCTGGCCGATCAGATGGACTCGCTGCCCGACCAGCTTTCCGGTGGCGAGCAGCAGCGCGTTGCCGTCGCCCGTGCTATGGTCAACCGTCCGCCGCTGCTGATCTGCGACGAGCCCACGGGCAACCTCGACCCGGCGATCTCGCTGGGCATCATGAAGCTGCTTGAGCGTATTAACCGCACCGGCACCACCGTGATCGTCGCCACGCACGACCGCGAGATGGTCGATAGCATGCACCGTCGCGTGATCGCCCTCGAGGGCGGCCACGTCATCCGCGACCAGGAGAGGGGAGGTTACGGCAACTATGGCACCAACTAACGTGGGCTACTCCTTCAAAGAGGCAATCAGCCACTTCTTCCGTAACTGGACTACCTCGCTCGGCGCCGTCATCACGATCTTCCTTTCGCTGTTTATCATCGGCCTGTTCATCATGGGCTCTGCGATGCTGAACTCCGTGATCGGCACCGTCGAGGATCAGGTTGTCATCAACGCGTTCATTAGTGATGACGCCGATCAGGCCGATGTTCAGGCTTTTGAGGCCGAGCTTAAGACGTGGAATAACGTCAAGTCCGTGACCTATAAGGACAAGGACGACGCGCTGGCCGAGTATACGAGCAAGATGTCGGGCAACGCCGACGCCACCATGAGCGCGCTCGATGGCCAGAACCCGCTGCCGGCTTCCTTCGCTATTGAGATGGACGATCCGTCCAAGGTCGAGAGCACGGCAAAGAAGCTCAAGAAGGATGCCGATTTCCAGAAGATCGCGGATGACGGCGACGTCAACGCGAGCGTGCTGTACGGCCAGGAGGAAGTGAGCCGCCTGTTCCAGGTGACCAACTACATCCGCATCGCCGCCGTGGTGCTCGTTGGTCTTCTGACCTTTATCGCATTCATCTTCATCAACAACACGATTCGCCTGTCCATCACGGCGCGTCGTCGTGAGATTGCGATTATGCGTCTGGTCGGCGCCAGCAACGGCTTCATTCGTGGCCCGTTTATCACCGAGGGCGTGCTGCAGGCCATTTTGGGCTCGCTGCTTTCCATCGGCGTTCTGGAGCTGCTGCGCAATCTGATGATTCCGCGTCTGCAGGAGAGCATCGGCTGGATGTCGTTTGCCCTGCCGATGCAGTACTACCTGGTGACCTATGCTGCGCTGATTCTGGTCGGTGTGATTATCGGTCTCTTTGGTTCTGCCATCGCCATGCGCCGCTACCTGCGCGTGTAGGCATGCTTGGAATTCATCCCTTCCAACGGGTCGTCTCTTATGGGGCGGCCCGTTTTTTGATCCCTAGGGGACGGCAGGAAAGCGAATCATTTGGGTAGACTCTTTGGAGTTCGCAATCGATAGTTAGGAGGCGCCATGGGGCGCAATAACAAGCATAAGCGTGGGGCTCGCAATCAGCGCGGGCCGGTGCGCAGCGAACGCCGTCCGAGCCTGACCGGGCGCGTGCAGCTCCATGAGCATAGCGCCTACGTTGTAACCGAAAACGGCGACTACAAGGTCATGGGCCGCGGTAAGCGCGAGATCATGGATGGCGATACCGTTGCCGTGAGCATTAAGAACAGCCCGCACGGTGAGCGGCGCGCCGTGATCGAAAGCGTGGTTGAGCGTGCAGCCATAAGCGTGGTGGGCACGTACCAGACCGCCGGTCCGCTCGGTGTGATCGAGCCGCTCGATTCGCGTCTGAAGGCCGACTTCTTCATTCTGCCCGAGGATACCTCGGCGGATCGTCTGGGTGTCCACCCGGGTGATGCTGTTGTCGCGCGCATTTTGACCTACCCGACGCGCCTGGAATCGGGTACCGTGACGATCGAGCGCCGCATTGGCGGAGATGACGCGCCCGATTTGGGCGTTCAATATGTGATGGCGCGTTACGGCTATACCGATAGCTATCCCGAGGCCGCGCTGGACGAGGCCGAGGGGCTTTCGCTCGATGTGTCCGCGGCGCTTAAGGACCCGCTCCGCCGCGATCTGCGCGACCGCTTTGTCATCACGATCGACCCGGTCGACGCGCGCGACTTTGACGATGCCATTTCGTTGGAGCGCACGCCCGAGGGTGGCTACAAGCTGGGTGTGCATATCGCCGACGTTTCACACTATGTGGCTTGGGACGGGCATATCGATCTTGAGGCTCGCCATCGTACGACATCGGTGTATCTGGCCGATCGCGTGCTTCCCATGCTGCCCGAACGCCTGTCCAATGACCTGTGCTCGCTTCGCCCTGACGAGGACCGTCTTGCGTTTACCGTCGATATCGAGCTCGATGCGCAGGGTCGCGTGCGGCATTACGATCCGTATCCCAGCGTGATTCGCTCGCGTGTGCGTATGGACTATGACGGCGCCGAGGCGCTGCTGGTGCGTGCCGGCGCGGTTGAGTATTCGGTGCTGGAGGGTGCAGCCGAGGATGTTGCGGCTGCCGAGACCTCGCGCGAGGAAGCGCTTGAGCGCGGTCTTGCGTGCGAGGAGGCCGCCCGCGGCTACAACATCGACCTCGGCGATTTCCTTGTCTCCGCTAACGAACTCGCCGAACTTCGCCGTCGTATTCGTCGCGCCCGCGGCTCAGTCGATTTTGACACAGCCGAGATTCGCGCTCTATTGGATGAGGACGGAGTGCCCGTGCAGATTGTGGCGCGTGAGCGTTCGTGTGCCACGTCGCTTATCGAGGAAGCCATGCTGCTCGCCAACGAGTGCGTTGCAGAGTGGCTGGCAGACCGTGATATCGAGGCCTGCTATCGCGTGCATGAAGATCCGAGCCCCGATAGCCTGCACGGTGCCGCCGTTGCGCTGGCGCAGCTAGGCATCATCGACGATCGCCGTGCTGCCGGTATTGCCCTGGGGAGCCCCGATGAGCTGCAGGCTGCAGTTGATGCTGCCGCCGGTACGGCCAACGCACCGCTCGTTAATACGCTGCTTCTGCGCAGCATGCAGCGCGCGCTGTACAAGCCGCGCAACGAGGGCCACTTTGCGCTCGCCGCGCCGTGCTACTGTCACTTTACGAGTCCCATCCGTCGCTACCCCGATCTGGTGGTGCACCGCGTACTCAAGCTGCAGTTGGCCTATGAGCAGCTGGGCGGCAAGGACGCCCTGGTCCGTACGCCGCGCCTGATCGGCAAGGGGCGCGAGTCACTGCCGCGCATTCTGCCGCAGATCTGCCGCGCATGCAGCGATGCCGAGCGCGCGGCAGATGCCGCCAGCCATGCGACGCAAAAGATCAAGATTGCCCAGTACTATGAGGACCGTCTGGGCGAGCGCTATGCCGGAACCGTCTCGTGGGTTAGCAGCATGGGCCTTTTTGTGCGCTTGGACCTAACGCAGGTCGAAGGCTTGGTTTCGATCAAGAGTCTGGGCAACGAGTGGTTCGAGTTCGACGAGGACGCGCTCACGCTCACAGGTGCCGACACGGGCACCCGTTACGAGCTGGGGCAGCGCGTGATTATCGAGGTCTCGCGCGTCAATACCACGCGTGGGCACTTGGACTTTAAGCTTATCCATTAGCCAAATCCCGACTCATGGTGGGGGAGCGGAGGGCGGCCTTTCGGGACCGCCCTTCGCATTTGAATCGTGGCTACCTTGCCGTCTGCTCGGCCGCCCGCTTACCTGCTATTTGAGAGGTAAAACCTACCAAAATAAACCTGTCCCTTTTGGCAGGTTTACAAGAAAGCGGGGATGAGATGGCGACGGTGTACGGTTATGCGCGGGTGAGTTCGCGCGATCAGAATCTTAATCGGCAGCTGGATGCGCTGGGCGCCTATGGCGTGGGCTCGGCGAATATTTATGCCGACCATGCGAGCGGCAAGGACTTCGATCGACCGCGTTATCGCGAGCTGCTGCACGTCCTGGGAGACGGGGACGTGCTGGTGGTGCTTTCTATCGACCGACTTGGCCGTAATTACTCCGAGATTCTTGAGGAATGGCGACGCATTACCAAGGTGCTCGGGGTTGCCATTGTGGTGTTGGATATGCCATTGCTTGACACGCGCGCCAGGGCCAGCGGCGCGCCGGATGTGACTAACACCCTGATTGCTGATATTGTGCTGCAGCTGCTGAGCTACGTGGCGCAGGTGGAGCGCGAGAATATCCATCGGCGCCAGGCGGAGGGGATTGCAGCGGCGCGGGCGCGAGGGGTCCGTTTCGGTCGACCTCGCAAGCCATGCCCTCCTCAGTTTGAGCTGGTGCGCGATAGCTATGAGGCGGGCGATATTACCCGCAGCCAGGCAGCAAAGTGCCTGGGCGTGTGCGTGGGGACGTTCGATCGCTGGATGCGCGAGGCGGGGTAGGGTTTTGCGTCGCTTTGTCGCTTCCTGTTGCGATTCAAATTTTGATACGGTGACGATGCCATTTGGGGCTACACTCGCTGATATTCAAAAAAGGAGGTTGACCCTTGGCGCGCGTAAAACAAATAATCGGATGGACCGCGATCGTTCTGTTCGCTGCAACGCTGGCGGGCATCTGGGTGCTGACGGAGCAAAATGCGGTGGAGACGTCGTTGCTGAGCGAGTCCACCGCGCGTGTGGTGGAGGGTCAGGCTACGGGCGTTCAGGCTGTCGATGCCACGGGTGAAGCTCAGGCGGAGAACGGAATGACCGGGGGCACCGATTCGGCTGCCTCGAATGTCCGGTCTGGCCGACTTGCTTCCATTCGCATGTGGGTGGGCACGAACGTCCGTCGCGTTGCCCATACCGTAGAGTTTTTCTTCGTCGGATTGTTCGCCTCGGTGGTCGTGGCTTGCTTTTCCAAGCGTCCGTGGAGCGTATGCTCCCGTTGCGTGCCCGTATTGCTCTTTTGCGCCGCCTGCTCCGTTGGCGATCAGGTACATAAGATCTTTGTTCCCGGCAGGCATTTCGACGTTATCGATTTAGGATTCGATGCTGCGGGCTATGTCACCGCCATGCTGTTGGTATTGCTGGCAGCGGCGTTGGTGCGCCATGCGACTCGGCCGATCGGCGCCCATGCGAGGCGCTAGCCTTAAGACGAGACATCGCGACTGCCTATGCTTCGACATTGACTACAATAACGGCTGCAATCGCGAGCGGTCGTCGATGTGCAGTTTTCCAGACACCTGTTTTCTCTAAGAAAGGAAATCCCATGGCGGTATTGTTTGTTGAATATCCCAAGTGCTCGACCTGTAAGAAGGCCAAGGCATGGCTGGACGAACATGGGGTAGAGTATATCGATCGCGATATCGTTTTGGACAATCCCACGGCTGATGAGCTTGCGACCTGGATTGCTCGTTCGGGGCTGCCGGTGCGGCGCTTCTTTAATTCGTCGGGCATGAAATATCGAGAGCTGGGCCTGAAGGCGCGTCTGGATGCGGGCATGACGGATCAGGAGTGCTACGAGCTGCTGGCGAGCGACGGCATGCTGGTCAAGCGTCCGCTGCTGGTGGGCGACGACTTTGCGATTCCCGGCTTTAGGGAAGCGGCTTGGGCCGAGGCGTTGCTGTAGCGGCTGCGGAAAGTGCGACCCGGAATCCCCTTCCAGAATGGGATGCACTTTCCCAAAGTGGCCGGTTGCGGAAAGCACGTCCCATTCTGAGCTTCGATTGTGGGACACGGTTTCCGGTTGAGGGCTCGACGGGAAAGTGGGGACCAGTTTGAGCTTGAAATTTGGGGCGCACCTTCCGCCGGCGGGCCTGCCCCAGTCAGTCCGCCAGCTGTGCCCATTCGTGCGGATCGTAGACCTTTACGTGTTTGTTGGGCTTGCCGCTCCAGTACTCCTCGTCCATAAAGGGCAGATATGCCTGAACGCCGGGGCAGATAAAGGGAATCCGCTGCTGTTGCAGTCGCTCGCGCTGGCGCTGCTCCAGGTGCGCCTCGGATATGACGGTCGGCATACCGGACAGCTCGACGAGGCTTGCCTGGATTCGCTTAAGGTCGGGGAGTCCCGCGTGCCATGACACCCGCATGATCAAAAAGGATGCACGGCGGTATTTTGCCTGCATCACCGTGATGGCGGGGCGCAGTGTGGGATGGATTTTGTCCCGTTCGGGCCAAAGGTCAGCAGTGATCTCGAGGCCCAGGGTCTCCCATAGGTAATCAAGCTCTTCGTCCATGGCGCCTCGATATCTACGCGATCATTGATACTTCGATTGTGTTGCCTGGTGCTATCGTTTTCACGGTAGAATCTGCCAACGGTTGACGGCTACCGCTCACGGCGTTTTGCCCTACGTGTACAGCGGTTGGCTTCACAGGTCCTTCACGGGTTGGACTAAATTAGGCCAATTTGACTGAATTTCAAAAAAGTCAAAATTGGGGCTTGCGTCACGGCGAGACTTCCCGTATATTTCTTTCTTGCGCAAAGGCACAGCCGAGCGCAGCGATGCAGTCATTGGGATGTCGTCTAATGGCAGGACAGCGGATTCTGGTTCCGTCAATGGGGGTTCGACTCCCTCCATCCCAGCCATTGCATTTGCTACATATGGCCCGTTCGTCTAGCGGTTTAGGACGCCGCCCTCTCAAGGCGGAGATCACCAGTTCGAATCTGGTACGGGCTACCACAAAATGAACGCCCGGGCCTCGCAAGAGACCCGGGTTTTGTGTATCGACCGTATATACGGCGTCTGCCGTGTTTCGCTCAGATCGAGGAGTAGCCATGGATCTGCCCATCAGCCTGCAAGACATCACGTATGCCGAGAACTATCTGGCGCAGGGCGACCTGGCCACGGCGACGCCGCTGTTGGAGCGTCTGGTTGAGCTCGCCGAGGAGTATATCGATGCCGAGTGCAAGACGGAGGAGAATCGCCAGTACTTTAGCTTCGATAGCAAGTTTGAGCGCTTGGCCTATCGCCGCGTGGAGAAGGATCCGCGCGAGCTCGTGCAGGTCGAGGTGCCGTTTGACCGCCTGTACTCTGACATGGCGTTTGCCTACATTCGCCAGCAGGATTATGTGAGCGCTCGTAATGCCCTGATGCAGGCTGTGCGTTGGGACCCCATGAACTGCAACTATCGCTTGGATTTGGCCGAGCTGTTCCGCGCACTCGAGGACAAGCAGGAATGGGCATCGCTCTCGTTCTCGGTGCTGGAGCGTGCAAGTGATGGCAAGTGCGCCGCCCGTGCTTACGCCAATCTAGGTCAGTACTTCTTGGAGCCCGAGACCGAGAACGTTTCGGCTGCCGTGGGCTGCGCGCGTCTGGCGCTGCGCCTGGCGCCCAACGATGCGCATACGACGCGCCTGCTCAACAAGATCCATACCACCTATCCGGATGCCGCCGATGAGAGCGACGAGCACGTGATGGGTGAACTGGCCCTGCAAGGCGTTCCGACCTCGCCTTCGGCCGAGATTGCCATCTGCCTGATTATGTGCGCGACCGATGCCGCAAGCGACGGCGACAAGCAGGAGGCGACGCGCCTGACGGTGCGTGCTCGCGACTTGGTGGGCGAGGAGGCCTGCGCGGCGATTATTAAACTGGTGCGCGAGAGCGATGCCGAGCTCAATGCCGAGCGCAAGGCAAAGCGCGAGGCTGCGGGCTCAAACGCCGATGGCGCCAAGGAGGCCGGCGATGCCCAGTAAGCGCGAGCGCAAGCTCATTTCCAAGAATCGCTCGGCGCATCACGAGTACTTTATCGATGAGACATTTGAGTGCGGCATTGAACTGAGCGGCACCGAGGTCAAGTCGATTCGCGAGCGCGCCTGCCAGATCACCGATACCTTCGCGCTGATCCGCGGCGGGGAGTGCTGGCTCGTCGGCCTGCATATCCACCCTTATAGCCATGGTGGCGTGTGGAATCGCGATCCCGATCGTCGGCGTCGTCTGCTGCTGCACCGCAAGGAGATCGACTTTCTTGACGGCAAACTTCGCAACCGTGGTTATGCGCTGGTTCCGTTGGAGCTCTACTTTAATACGGACGGCCGCGTAAAGCTGCTGTTGGGTCTGGGTCGCGGCAAGAAGCTCTACGACAAGCGCGAGGACATGGCCAAGCGTGATGTCCAACGCGAGATCGACCGCGCCCTTAAGGAACGCAACCGCTAGGCACTCTGTATAAGTTGCGGTGGAATACGGACTGTTTTGCCTGTTTGAGGGACTATTCAGTCCCTATTTCACCGCAACTGTGGGTGTCTCATCTTTCTTACTGTTCTGACACATATGTCTCAAAGGCGGCGTCCGTTATGGGTGCCGCCTTTTTTGTGGGTACATACATCCATGAGGTTCAATCCTGGGTTAGGGGAGTGATCGTTATGGACAAAACTGCGTTCTTTACGATGCCGAGCGGCCTGTATGTGGTGAGTGCCGCGGCCGACGGGCTGCGTGCCGGCTGCGTCATCAACACGGCGGTGCAGGTGACGTCCGCGCCGCCGCGCATCTCGGTTGCCGTGAACAAGGACAATGTCACCTCGGGCGTCATCGCATCGGCCAAAGCGTTCGCGCTGACCGTGATCGACCAGACGGCCGATATGCTCTATATCGGCAACTTTGGCTTCCGCACCAGCAGCGATTACGACAAGTTTGCCAAGTACGAGACCCGCGAGACCGCTCTGGGCATGCCCTATGTGCCCGAGCACGCGGCGGCGCTGTTTAGCTGCCGTCTGATTGATACCGTGGATGTGGGCACGCACCTGCTCTTTATTGGCGAGGTCGAGGATGCCGAGCGCCTGAGCGACGAGACGCCGCTGACGTACGACTACTATCACAAGGTCCTGAAGGGCAAGACGCCTCCGAAGGCATCCTCGTATCAAGGCTAGAAATGTTTTAAAAATACTTGCATTATATTATTGAGAATCTATACTATTAAACGAAGTACATCACCAGTCGCGTTCGAGAGGAGAACATCATGGCTGAGGAGAAGAAGACGTATAAGTTTGTGTGCGTCGTTTGCGGTTACGAGGTTGAGGTCGACACGCCCGAGCTGCCCGAGGACTACGTATGCCCGGTCTGCGGCGTCGGCCCCGATGAGTTTGAGCTCGTCGAGGAGTAACTCGTAGACACACGGCGATTAGCCATACAGAGCTCTGTCCAAGGGTCCCGGCTGGATATTCCGGCCGGGACCCTTTTGATTTATCTGACGGTTTAAAACGGTCTCACGTTTTACAGATTGAGACGTTATATCTGGACAGTCACGCCATCTCAATTACATTCCCGTTAGCAGCACGATGTCGAGAATCGTCACGATGACGCCGATCCCTACGAGCAGCGCGTTGTGCGGGCGCGAGTTGGCGTATTTGCCCATGACGCGGCGTGAGCTGGTGAGCCGTATGAGCACAAAGACCGTAATCGGCAGCTGAAGAGACAGCAGCGCCTGACTCCAAATGAGACCCTCAAAAGGATTCGGGACGACCAAGCACGCCGCCACTGCGCCGGCGAAACAGGCCGCCACCCCGATCGAGGAATGTCGGTCGTGGATGTCGTATTCCTCGTCGAACATGCCCGCGGTGATGGTGCCTGCCGCCATGCCTGCCGTCACACTACTCGATATGCCCGCAAACAGCAGTGCCACCGCAAAGATGGTCGAGCTTGCCGGGCCCAGAATGGGGGAGAGCATGTCCGCTGCGACGGCGAGGTCGTCTACGACAATGCCATGCGCAAAGAAGGTCGTTGCGGCCAGGATGACCATGGCCGAGTTGATCGCCCAGCCCACGCCCATCGAAAAGAGCGTGTCGAAGAGCTCGTAGCGCAGACGTTCCTCGATAATCTGCTCGCCTTGGCCTTCGAAGTGCATGGATTGGATGACCTCGGAGTGCAGGAAGAGGTTGTGAGGCATAACGACCGCGCCTAGGACACTTACGATAATCGCGGCCGAGCCGGTGGGCATACTGGGTGTGATCCAGCTTGCGGCGGCCTGCGGCCAGTCGACCTTGACCAGCGTAAGCTCAGCCAAAAACGAGAGTCCTACCACGCCTACGAAGGCGATGATCCATCGCTCGGCGCGCTTGTAGGAGCTCGTCATGAGCATCGCCATCGATACTGCCGCCACGATGACGCAGCCCGCGCGCACGGGCAGCCCAAAGAGCATTTGAAGGGCAATCGCGCCACCCAGGACTTCGGCCATGGCGGTGGCGATGGTCGCGAGATAGGCGCTGCCGAGCACTGCGCGTCCCACGATGCGGGGGAGGTAGCGTGTCGTGGCCTCGGCAAGACAGGTGCCTGTGGCGATGCCCAGGTGCGCCGCGTTGTGCTGCAACGCGATGAGCATGATCGTGGACAGCGTGACGATCCACAGCAGCGCGTAGCCAAACTGCGAGCCCGCGGCCATATTGGAGGCCCAGTTGCCCGGATCGATAAAGCCGACGGTCACGAGCAACCCGGGGCCGATATGCCGCGCAATGTCTAGGCCTCCGTGACCACCGGTGCGCCGGGAACCAAAGTGTTGTTTGAGATGGTTGAGCATGGTGCACTCCTGCGTGCCGTTTGTTTGACGCCGTAAAGGGTACCCGTTTTAGGCTTAAAGGTTAACCGAGACTAACAAAATTGTTGTATTTGAATAGGACGGTGAAAGGGGATTGCCGAAATGTCTTGATCTGTAACAACTAGGGATGGAAATTGGACCTAGGTGTTACAGATCGAGACAGGAAGAAATGGTCCTATGGAAAATCTCGATCTGTAACAGTTAGCTGCAAAAACCGGCCCTTCGTGTTACAGATCGAGACATTCGGAGCCGTTTCTCAAAAACGTCTCAATCTGTAACATCTAGGCGCCAAAATTGGGTCTTCCTGTTACAGATTGAGATGTTTGAAGCGGCGAGCTTACAGGCCGAACTTGGGGCCTATGTTGTCGCCCTTGAGGTCGGTGGTGTCCACTCGCAGGGCGCGCGTTACGCGATTGTTTCGAAACGGGCGGGAAACACAACGGGCCGGCGATGCTCCTAGTATGCCTATTCAACTGACTGTCTAATATCTAGGGGAGGATCGCGATGCAGGCAGATTCCGCTCAGCAGCAGGGCCTTTATCGCCCCGAATTCGACCACGACGCATGTGGCATCGGCGCGCTTGCCGATATCAACGGTGAGCGCCATCACCAGATTCTGGACGATGCGCTGTCCATTCTGGTCAACTTGGAGCACCGCGGCGGCACGGGACTCGAGAAGAACACTGGCGACGGCGCTGGCATCCTGTTCCAGGTTCCGCATCACTTTTTCCGTAAAGAGGCTCAAAAGTGCGGCCAGATTCTGCCGGCAGAGGGCGACTATGGCGTGGCCATGCTGTTCTTTCCGCAGGACGACAAGGGCGTAGAGGATGCCCGCCGCGTGTTTGAGGAGGGCTGCGCCGAGGCCGGCGTGCCGCTGCTCTTTTGGCGCGAGGTGCCGGTCGACCCGCACGACCTGGGCGAGACGGCCCGCGCCTGCATGCCCACTATCCTGCAGGCCTTCCTGGGCCGTCCGGACGACACGCCCGCCGGCGATGCCTTCGAGCGCCGCCTGTACGTGTGCCGCCGCACCATCGAAAAGAAGGCCGACGCCGAGTTTGCCCTGCGCGACAAGATCTTCTACGTGTGCTCCATGAGCTCGCGCACCATCGTGTACAAGGGCATGCTGGTCGCCACGCAGATGCGCCGCTTCTTCATCGACCTCAACGACGCCGCCGTCAAGACGGCCGTGGCGCTCGTCCACTCGCGCTACTCCACCAACACCACGCCCAGCTGGGAGCGCGCGCACCCCAACCGCTTTATCATCCACAACGGCGAGATTAATACCCTCAAGGGCAACGTCAACTGGATTCGCGCCCGCGAACCCAACCTGTACAGCCCCGTGCTGCAGCATGATCTTGGGCGCGTGATGCCCATCATCAACCGCGAGGGTTCCGACTCCGCGATTCTGGACAACGTGCTCGAGTTCTTGGTCATGAACGGTCGTCCGCTCACGCGTGCCGCGTCCATGTTGCTGCCCGAGCCGTGGGACCACAACGACAGCCTGAGTGAGGAACGCCGCGCCTACGACGCTTACCAGTCCATGCTCATGGAGCCGTGGGACGGCCCGGCCGCCATCGCCTTTACCGACGGCCGCACGCTGGGCGCCGCCCTCGACCGCAACGGCCTGCGCCCCGCCCGCTACTATGTGACGCGCGACGGTCGCTTTATGCTGGCAAGCGAGGTGGGCACCATCGAGGTGAGCCCCGAGAACATCCTGACGAGCGGCTGTCTGGGGCCGGGTCAGATGCTCGAGGTCGATTTTGCCCGCGGCCGCGTGATCTACAACGACGAGCTGCGCGCCCGCTATGCTAAGGAAAAGCCCTACCGTGATTGGATTGCCGAGGAGACGCTGACCGTTGACGCGCTCGATGAGCCCGTTGCGGCAACGCCCGCCGAGGACGCCGAGGTGCCCGCCGCCGTGCGCATGGCCAAGCTCGGCTACCACTGGGATGACGTCGACGAGGTCGTGCGTCCCATGGCCCAGCAGGGCAAGGCGCCGCTCGCCTCGATGGGCATCGACGCGCCGCTGGCCTGCCTGTCCAAGAAGACGCGCTCGTTCTTTGACTACTTCTATCAGCTGTTCGCTCAGGTCACGAACCCGCCGATCGACGCCCTACGCGAGCATATGGTCACCTCGACTACGCTCTACCTGGGCAACCACGGCAACCTGCTCGAGGATTCCCGTACGGCCTGCCAGCTGGTGCGCTTGGAGCGTCCGTTGCTCAACGAGGAGGAGTTTGACCGCATCTGCGCCATCGACCGCGTGGGCTTTAAGACTCGCCGCTTCCGTGCCGTCTACCGCCGCGACGCCGGCGAGGGCGCACTGCAGGCTGCGCTCAAGCAGCTTGCCGAGGACGTTGAGGCTGCGGTCCGCGACGGCGTGAACATCGTGGTGCTGAGCGATCGTGCCGCTGCGGGCGAGGTGCCCGTGCCGTCGCTGCTCGCCGTGGGCTGCGTGCACAACCACCTGATCCGCGCCGGCGTGCGCACCTTTGCCGACATCGTGGTGGAGTGCGGCGATGCCGTGTCTCCGCACGACTTTGCGGCGCTGGTGGGCTACTCCGCGAGCGGCATCTATCCGTACAACGCACATGTGTGCATCCGCGATCTGGCGGCACGCGGCGACCTGGACATGACGGCCGAGCAGGGCATCGCCAACTACAATAAGGCTGCGACGGCGGGCATCGTCTCCATCATGTCCAAGATGGGCATCTCCACGGTGCAGAGCTACCATTCGGCGCAGATCTTCGAGGCCGTTGGCTTTACGCCGGAGTTCGTCAACGCGTATTTCGCTGGCACGGTGAGCCGTGTGGGCGGTATGGGTGTCGAGGACGTCGAGCGCGAGCAGAATGAGCGCTATGATGCCGCGCTTGCCATCCTTAAGAGTCCGGCTCCCGATCAGCTGCCCACACTGGGCCTGACCAAGTGGCGCCCGTTCGGTGGCGAAGATCACCTGATCGACCCTCAGACCGTCTACCTGCTGCAGACCGCCTGCCGTGAGGACAGCTACGACACCTTTAAGGAGTACAGCGCCCGCCTGCACCGCACCGGTCGTGCCGTGCGCCTACGCGACCTGCTCGACTTTAATGCCAGCGGCCGCACGCCGATTTCGCTCTACGAGGTGGAGCCCGCGCTCAACATCGTCCGCCGCTTTAACACCGGCGCCATGTCGTACGGTTCCATCAGCAAAGAAGCGCACGAGTGCATGGCCATCGCCATGAACCGCCTGCACGGCCGTTCCAACTCCGGCGAGGGCGGTGAGGATCCGAGTCGCGAGACCCCGCTGGCCAACGGCGACTCCAAGAACTCCGCGATCAAGCAGGTGGCAAGTGCGCGCTTTGGCGTGACGAGCCGCTACCTGTGCAGTGCCTTCGAGATTCAAATTAAGATGGCCCAGGGCGCCAAACCCGGCGAGGGCGGCCACCTGCCCGGCAAGAAGGTCTACCCCTGGATCGCCGAGGTCCGTCAGTCCACGCCCGGCATCGGCCTGATCTCGCCTCCGCCGCACCACGACATCTACTCCATCGAGGACCTGGCGGAGCTTATCTTCGATCTTAAGAACGCCAACCCCGGCGCGCGCGTGTCGGTCAAGCTGGTCAGCGAGGCCGGCGTCGGCACCATCGCCACCGGTGTGGCCAAGGGCGCTGCCGACAAGATCTTGATCAGCGGCCACAATGGCGGCTCAGGTGCCGCTGCACGTGATTCCATTTGGCACGCCGGCCTGCCGCTGGAGCTTGGCCTTGCCGAGGCCCAGCAGACGTTGCTGCAAAATGGCCTGCGCTCACGCGTGGTGCTCGAGGCCGACGGCAAGCTCATGGACGGCACCGATGTTGCCGTCGCCTGCCTGTTGGGCGCCGAGGAGTTTGGCTTTGCGACCATGCCGCTCATCTCCATGGGCTGCCTCATGCAGCGCGACTGCCAGCAGGATACCTGCCCGGCCGGCATCGCCACGCAAAACTGCCGCCTGCGTCGCGGCTTCCGCGGCAAGCCCGAGCACGTTGAGCACTTTATGCTCTTTGTTGCCGAGCAGCTGCGCGAGGTCATGGCGAGCCTGGGCTTCCGCACCGTCGACGAGATGGTCGGCCATCCCGAGTGCTTGCGCCAGATCGAGGTCCCGGGCAACCGCAAGGCCAACCTGCTCGACCTGTCGCCCGTGCTGGCGAGCGCGACCTGCGAGTTTGGTGCCCATATCCCGGGTGCCGACGGTCGTCACTTCCTGCCTCAGATGGCCGCGGACAGCGAGCTCGACAAGACGCTCGACTCCACGTTGTTCGTGCCCTATACGGCCGATGCCCGTGCGCACCTGCGTCCGATTCGCTTCCGCGCCGATATCGCCAACGTCAACCGTTGCGTGGGCACCATCCTGGGCAACGCGGTGACCAAGGCGCATCCCGAGGGTCTGCCCGCCGGCTCCATCACCATCGATTGCGATGGTTCGGCTGGCCAGAGCTTTGGCGCATTCCTTCCGCGTGGCATTACGCTCAACGTGTGCGGCGACGCCAACGACTACTTTGGCAAGGGCCTTTCGGGCGGCGAGGTGTCGGTGCGCCCCAACCCGCATGCGACTTACAAGTTCGACGAGAACATCATCGTGGGCAATGTTGCGTTCTTTGGCGCCACGAGCGGCCGCGGCTTCATTAACGGTCTGGCCGGTCAGCGTTTTGCCGTGCGCAACTCCGGTGCCACCGTGGTGGTCGAGGGATGCGGCAACCATGGCTGCGAGTACATGACGGGTGGCCTGGCGCTCATCCTGGGCGAGGTCGGGCAGAACTTCGCTGCCGGTATGACGGGTGGCGTGGCCTATGTCTTTGACCAGTACGGCACGCTCGATGCCCGTGTGAACCACGAGAGCGTTGAGCTCAAGGCCCCGACGGCCGGCGAGCTGGTACAGATTCGCGAGCTCATCCAGGAGCACGTGGACGCGACGCAGAGCCCGCGCGGCATTAAGTTGCTCTACAGCTTTGAGACGATGAGCAAGCACTTTGTGAAGGTCATTCCGACCGAGTACGAGCGCGTGCTGGCGATTGTCGCGGCGGGCGAGGCTGCCGGTAAGACGCATGCGCAGGCAGAGGAGCTGGCGTTTGACATTGTGACCGGTCGCGCGAGCGCCGCGGATGTCGCTCGCTTCGATGTCGCGGGCGGTGCTGTGGGCGCTGCGTCCGTGGCTGCCAGCTCTGTTGCTTCGACCAAGAAGGAGGCGTAAGTGCCATGGGTAAGCCCGGTGCTTTTCTTGATATCGATCGCGTGACTCACGAGCTTCGCCCCGTGGAGGAGCGCAGCCATGATTTTGATCCGCTGTACGTGGAGCTCGATGACGATGCACGCCGTGACCAGGCGAGCCGCTGCATGATGTGCGGTGTGGCGTTTTGCCAGATGGGCGCGAGCTTTGGCAAGGCGCGCCCGAGTGGCTGTCCGCTGCACAACCTGATTCCCGAGTGGAACGAGCTGGTGTACCGCGGCCGCTGGGATGAGGCTGCCGAGCGTCTGTCGCTCACCTCGCCCATGCCCGAGTTCACGAGTCGCGTGTGCCCGGCGCTGTGCGAGGCCGCGTGCAACCTGGGCTCGGTCGACGGCCAGCCCACAACGATTCACGATAACGAGCGCGCGATCAGCGACCACGAATGGGCAAACGGTGGCCCGCGTCGCTTTGAACCGGCAGGGGAGGACGCGCCCTCGGTCGCCGTGGTTGGTTCCGGTCCTGCTGGTCTGGTGGCAGCATGGGAGCTCGCCCGTCGTGGCGCTCGCGTGACGGTGTTTGAGCGCGACGACCGCTCGGGCGGTTTGCTCATGTACGGCATTCCCAACATGAAGCTCGAGAAGTCTGTGGTCGAGCGCCGCGTGGCACTTATGCGCGAGTTGGGTATTGTCTTTGAGCTGGGCGCCGATGTGACGGACCCTGCGGTGGCAGCCAAGCTCGATGGCTTTGACGCTGTCGTGGTGGCTGCTGGTGCACGTGCGCCCCGCGGTCTTTCGGCTACGAATGTGGATGCCCCAGGCGTGGTGTATGCCGTGGACTATCTGACGGCTTCGACCGTCTCGGTGCTCGATGGCGGTGAGCCCGCGGTGAACGCGCGCGGCCTGGACGTTGTGGTCATTGGCGGCGGCGATACCGGCAACGACTGCGTGGGTACCGCGGTGCGCCAGGGTGCGCGTAGCGTGCGCCAGTTTGAGTTCTTGCCGGCCGCGCCCGATAAGCGCGCGGCGAGCAACCCTTGGCCGCAGTGGCCCAACGTTAAGAAGACCGACTACGGTCAGCAGGAGGCTATTGCTGCCATGGGCGGCGAGATGCGTGCCTGGGGCGTGGATACGCTCGAGGTGCTGCTGGACAAGAAGGGCGCGGCAGCGGGCCTGCGCGTGGTCGATCTGGATTGGTCGGCCGGCAAGCCCGAACGCATTGCGGGCTCCGAGCACGAGGTGCCGGCGCAGCTGGTGCTCATCGCCTGTGGCTTTACGGGCCCGGAGCACAGCGTGTTCGATGCCGTCGACGTACCTGTTGCCACGGCGGGCCGTCCGTTGCCCGTGATGGTTTCCGAGGGCTCGCACCTTGCGGCCCGCGTGGATGGCATTGCTGCGGATGCCGCGCCGGTGTATGTGGCCGGCGATGCCCGCAACGGCAGCTCGCTCGTGGTGAGCGCCATGGCCGATGCCCTCGCCTGCGCCGCCGAGGTTGCCGAGACCTTGGGGCTGTAAGGCAATCATTCAAGACCGTTCCCAACGACTAGTCATTGGGGACGGTCTTCTTTTGTCTAGTCGTTGGGGACACCCCTTAACGTCTGACTGCTCATTTGCTGACGTGCAGGCTTGCGACGCCTTGCTGTTTTTGTGATGGCTGCGGCTGGCAAGCTTAAAATCCCTGTTTATTTGCCTATGTTTAACTGGGGTTTTGTTTCGGTATAACGTATCGGTCAAGCGTTCCGTCAAGTATTCGGTCGGCATCTGGTTTGCAGCCTGATACCCATTTCGCCCGTGCTGGCGGCGACCACCGGCCCTCCTCGTAAGCTCAAATTAAGGTTCATCAGTTTGAGGAGGATGCCATGGCTGATCATGTTTTGGACCGGGGACGTCTGGCCGAGGCTGTCGGTAACGATATTGCTGACATGGCCCAGTTTTGGATGCTGCGCAAGTTTCAGTTTTTGGAGTCGGCGCGGAAACAGTTCGAAGTGATAGTCGATCCATGGCTCAGCTATTGCGAAGAACCATCGCAAAGTGAAATCATGGCCTATAACATGGCATTTACCGATTGGCTGCTGTTCGAGCGTCCCTATTACCATGGCAAGACGCTGCTTGAGCTGTATGTGGACGAGCCACCGGCGTCGCTTTCGCCTGCTTCGCTCAGACGGCTCGAACGAGTGCGCGACACGCAGTATTTTTCGCGCTTTGGCATTTTGGACAAGGATCCGGCGACCGGTATGGTCGCGCTGCGTGACACGCGCACCGACCGTCGTTTTGATGTCTACGACCCGCATATCGTGCAAAAAGAGCACTGGCGCGAAGGTGCGATTGCGGTGCGTATTGCGTGCGTCGACGATGTCTGGCTGACGGCGGGGCAGCTCTACCTCTACGACATAGCGCGCCTGAGCGATACGGCGGTCGACGGGCCTGGCGCCGTTCATCCGGAAGATCTGGAAGATGGTTTCGACACCTCGTGCATCAGCTTCTTTCTGAGGCTGGTCCGCGACATCATGGGCGCCCAGGGGCGCTACGTAAAGTCTCTCAACATCTACGAACAGGAATGGGAGTAGGGGATGGGCAACTGTCGACTGCCTTGCCTTCTGCCTTTATATCTCGATCTGTAACGTTCAGGGGCAAAAAACCGGTCTTCCTGTTACAGATCGAGACGAATGTTTGGGCGCCGCTGGTTTGTCGTAATCTGTAACGTTTAGGGGCCCGGAGAACGTCTAACTGTTACAGATCGAGATGTTTTGAACCTGGCAGGGGGAATGTCTCAATCTGTAACATCTACAGGCCAAAATTCGACCTAACTGTTATAGATCGAGACAAAGGCTGGACGCGGTGCCGAAAGATCTTGATCTGTAACGTCTAGCGGCCAAAAATCGGTCTTCCTGTTACAGATCGAGACAAAGAGGTGCAATGCTGCG
The DNA here is from genome assembly GCA_902491765.1 of uncultured Collinsella sp. GTDB lineage: Bacteria > Actinomycetota > Coriobacteriia > Coriobacteriales > Coriobacteriaceae > Collinsella. Next base: position 80,516 of record CABUIY010000003.1, read on the forward strand.
CGAACGTCTCGATCTGTAACGTTTGGCGGCTGCTTGTGCCCGTAACTGTTACAGGTCGAGACGTTTGTCGACGGCGGCAACAGCGGCGATGGCCCATTTCTCCGATGTGGTGGTGATGGAAGTGTCTAATACCGTTTTTAAACACAAGCATGCAACGCGTAACACCTTGGCGCGGAATAGGATGCTTGCCAGGCTCACGGAGGCGGCTGAACAAGGCGTGCCGGTTGTGACGCACGACAATGCCGAGCTCATGTGGCTGCGGCGCCATGTGGGCACAGACGATATTGCGGAGCCCGAATCGCACCTTTTCTGTTTTCAGCATGAATGGGATGCGTTGACGCCGGCGGAGCGAGCGCTGCGCACCATCAAAGGGCTTGCAGAGTTTCATCCCGATTGGGCGTTTTGGGGTTATGACGCGGCACTTTTGTGGGGTCTGGAGGTGCCGAATGATCTGCTCGGGCCACGATATCTTGTTAAGACAGGTTGCTCGGTGCCGCTGAGTGCAGGATGCCGGCTGTTGCGTCCGCGGGCGGCGTGTGCGCTTGAACAAGTCGACGGCGTGCGGGTGACGCCGTTTTGGCGCACGGTTGAGGACTGCCTGCTGCGCGCGCCGTTTTCGTATGGCCTGGCGATCGCCGATTCTGCGTTGCGAGCAAAGGGCGTATCGCGCGATGACTTTTGTGAGCGGCTTCGTATGGATTGCGAGGGCAGGCGAGGGTATCGCAGGGCGCAGGTGATCGCGTCGTATGCGGACGGGCTGTCCGAAAACGGCGGCGAGTCTCGTTTTCGGGCGTTCTTTATTGCGTACGGCTTTCCGGTTCCGGAGCTGCAGGCGGAGTTTCGCGACCCGCTCGATCCGAGCCAGGTGTTTCGGGTCGATTATTTCTGGAGGCTCGAGGACGGGACATGTGTCATCGGCGAGCTCGACGGAAAGGGGAAGTATACCTTGCAGAACGGCGAGGGTCGGGAGTCGGTCGACCCGTTCGTGGCAGAGCGTCAGCGGGAATCTCATCTGACAATGCTCGGGCACAAGGTGCTTCGGTTCACGTTTGATGAACTCAAGAATCCGGGAAAGCTGGTTGAGAAGATGAGGCTGGCGGGTATTCCGCGACGGGCCGATTTGGCTGAGGAATGGAGACACCAGTGGTATGGGCGCTGAAGCGGACCGTCTCAATTTGTAACAATAAGGGGCCGTTTGGCCTCGCAACTGTTACAGATCAAGACAAAAGGTTGGCTACCGCTAAAAGATCTCAATCTGTAACATCTAGAGGCCGAAAACCTGTCTACCTGTTACAGATTTAGACGTTTGACGATGGGGCTGGGGAATGTCTCGATCTGTAACAACAAAGGACTGTTTTACCTTCTAACTGTTACAGATCGAGACGGAAGGTTGGCGGCTGACGAAAAATCTCAATCTGTAACATCTGGCGGCTGAAAACTGGTCTACCTGTTACAGATTGAGATAAAGGCTGGGCGTGTGACTGAAAATCTCAATCTGTAACATATGGGGGGGGTGTTTGGGGCCGTATCTGTTACAGATTGAGATGTTTCGTCAGCACGGCCAGAGCAACGCCGCGCTGTCTCCGTTTGTCCCTACATCTCTCTCTTCCCTCCGTTAACCGATATGTTTGACTTTAGTTCGCTGCATTAGATGATAATGGACAAATGTTCAAGTTAATCGTGAGGGAGGAGCTCGATATGGCGTCTGCCGATCGTTCCACGTTGTTTATCAATGCGACCGTCCTGGATGGTTCGGAACATATGGAGCCGCAGCCCGATATGGCCGTGGTCGTTGAGCGTGGTCTCATCACGTGGATGGGGCCGAGTGCCGTGGCGCAGGCGCCTGCAGGTGCCGAGGTCATCGACCTGGCAGGGGCGTATCTCATGCCGGGCCTCATCAATATGCATGTGCATTTGTGCGGTTCGGGCAAGCCGGTTTCGGCGGGCGATGCGGGCGCGCTGATGAAGAAGCTCGATAATCCCGTGGGGCGCGCCATTGTCCGCCACATTCTTAAGGGCAGCGCCCAACAACAGCTGGCAAGTGGCGTGACCACGGTGCGCGGCGCGGGCGACCCGCTGTTTGCCGATCTTGCCGTGCGCGATGCTATCGATGCCGGCAGGTATCAGGGTCCTCGCCTGGTGGCGCCGGGAACGGGCATCACGGTGCCGGGCGGCCATGGTGCGGGCTTGTTCGCTCAGGTGGCCAACAGTCCCGCCGAGGCAGCCGAACAGGTGCGCGACCTGTATGCGCGCGGTGCCGACGTCATTAAACTGTTCGTAACGGGTGGCGTGTTCGACGCGACCGAGGTGGGCGAGCCGGGTGTGCTGCGTATGCCCGTGGAGGTTGCCGCAGCGGCGTGCAAGGCGGCGCACGATATGGGCCTTCCGGTTATGGCTCATGTCGAGAGTACCGAGGGCGTGAAGGCCGCGCTTGAGGCCGGCGTTGACACGATTGAGCACGGCGCTCCGTTGACGCCCGAGATCCTGGAGCTGTACCGCGGCGCCGCGGGCACACAGCTTGAGGGGCGTGCGCCCAGCGTTACCTGCACTATCAGCCCGGCGCTGCCGTTTGTATTGCTCGATCCGGAAAAGACTCATTCGACCGATACGCAAAAGAAGAACGGCGACATCGTGTGCTCGGGCATCATCGAGAGCGCCCGTGCCGCACTGGAAGCTGGTGTTAGGGTGGGCCTAGGCACGGATTCGAGCTGTCCGTTCGTGACCCAGTACGACATGTGGCGCGAGGTGGCCTATTTTGCCAAGTACGTGGGTGTGAGCAACGCCTTCGCGCTGCATACGGCCACGCAGGTCAATGCCGAGCTGCTGGGGCTGGGCGGCGAGACCGGCACAATCGAGTGCGGTAAGGCCGCTGATATCCTGGTGACGCGCGAGAACCCGCTCGATGATCTGTGCGCTCTGCGTGAGCCGATGCACGTGATGTGTCGCGGTGATCTGGTGCGCAAGCTCAAGGTGAAGCGTATCCCCGAGGTTGATAACGAGCTCGACACGATTATGGACATGCCTGCCGAGGCGTTGGCCGAGGAGCTTGCCCGCGACGGCGTGGCGTAGGTGTGACAAAGGGGCGGCTCCGTTGCCGCATGCAAAAGCCGAGGTCTCAACACGAGGCCTCGGCTTTTTTATCGAACAAATACTTAGGATTTGGGACAAACAAACCTAATTAATTTGTCCCGCGTGCGGGCGCTACGAGCGCGTTTCCATCTTGGCATGGCACTTGGGGCAGGTGACGCGGATCTTGCCCTTGCCCTTGGGAACGGAGAGCATCTGGCCGCAGTTGGGGCACTTGAGGTATGCCGTAGTCTTGCGACCCTTCCACATCTTCTTGGCCGTGCGCTTGGCACGCTCAAAGTCTTCCTTACTGGTGCCGGCCGCGCGTGAGGTGCTGGCCGCTGCGGCCCCGCCGCCCAAGCTGGCGACGAACTTGCCCAAGCCGGGGACCTTAGCCGAGCCGGCGACAAAGGCCTCGTTCTCCTTGCGACGTGCATCGATATTTTTGGACAGGCCGCGCAGCACGGCAATCACGATTACGGCGATGGCAATCCAGCTGAGCCACTGGATGCGGGCTATCGATCCGATCATCGCGATGACAATACCCGCAAAACCCATCACGATGGTGAGTTCATCGGCACCATTGCGACCCTTCATAAAGTCATTCATGCAAATTGCCTTTCGTTCGATATGCTGCACGCCTTTATACCCGATTTAGAGCAAGGGGGACAGGTTAATCTGCACCAATGCGGTGCAAACATACCTGTCCCCATTACACCAAGATGGTGCAAAGTAACCTGACTCCCTTGCACCAATTACTTGGCGAGTTTGTCGACGACGCGTTCGATCTCGGCGAGCTTGGCGGCTTTGAGCTCCTCGTCGCCCGATTCGATGGCCGAGGCGACGCAGCCCTCGATGTGTGCCTTCAACACATCGGCGTTGATGCGGGCGATGAGTGCCTGTGTGGCCATGAGCTGCGTAGAAATGTCGACGCAGTAGCGGTCCTCCTCGACCATCCGCAGGATGCCGTCAATCTGACCGCGTGCCGTCTTGAGCATGCGGGTCACCGATTTGTGGTCTGCCATCATGGCGGGTCCTCGTTTCTGGTCGATCTTCCGGATGCCCCCCCGTCAGTTGCGGTGAAATAGTTCCTGTTTTAGCGCTCCAAGCCTTCAATCAAGAACTATTTCACCGCAACTTCTGAAGGGCTGGTTGAGCGGTGGTTGCTGGGCGGCTATGTCGGCCGGCTATGTCGGCCGACAGCGGTGCCTGCTGGTGCGGTGGCAGCTAGGCTGCGGTCACCGAAAGGGCGTGGAACTTCTCCCCGGCGCCCTCGACGGCGGCGGCGAGCTGCTCGGCGGTCACGGTGTCGGCGCACTCCACCTGGACGGTCTGGGTCTCGTGATCGGCGTCGGCGTCGGTCACGCCGGCAACGTTGAGCAGTGCCGTCTCGACAGTAGCGTCGCAGTGGCCGCACATAAGGCCCGAAGTCTTGATTGTGTAACGCATGGGTGTACTCCTTATCGATCGAGATTATCTGACAGTTTAGTCGTGAACAGCGTCATCTTAAAGGCGCGCTGAGGTGCCCGAGATTGCCCCGAAAGAGGAGCGAAGCGTACTTGGGTACGCGAGCGACGGTTTGAGGGGCAAGGTCGGGTGCTTCAGCGCGCCGTCTTAGGCTTAAAGGATTTCAGGCGCAGTGCGTTGCTTACGACGCACACGCTCGACAGGCTCATGGCCGCGGCACCAAACATCGGCGAGAGTTGCCAACCGGTGAGGGGGAAGAACACGCCCGCGGCGAGCGGAATACCGATGCCGTTGTAGAACAGCGCCCAGAATAGGTCCTGCTTGATGTTGCGGATCGTGGCGCGCGAAAGCTCGATGGCGCGGGCAACGTCCATGAGGTCACTGCGCATGAGCACTACGTCTGCCCCTTCCTTGGCGATGTCGGCGCCGGTGCCGATAGCAAGGCCCACGTCGGCGCGCGCCAGGGCGGGGGAGTCGTTGATGCCGTCGCCCACCATGGCGACCTTGCCGCCCGCATTCTGCAGCTCGCGCACGTGGCGCTCCTTGTCGGCGGGGAGGACGTCGGCGATGACCTGCTTGCTGTTCAGTCCCACGCGGCGGGCGATTGCTTCGGCCGTCACGCGGTTGTCGCCGGTGAGCATGCGCACATCGACGCCGAGCGAACGCAGCGCGGCGATAGCCTCGGCGCTTGTCTCCTTGACTTCGTCAGCCACGGCAATGGTGCCGACAAGCTCTCCATTCTTGGTAAAGAACAACGGCGTCTTGCCCTCGGCGGCGAGCCGTTCGGCAAGGCCAGCGGGCACCACCACGCCCAGCTCGTCCATCAGGCGCACGTTGCCGGCGGCGATGACATTTTGTCCCTCGCGCGCCGTAACGCCACGACCGGGCACAGCGGCAAAGTCCTCGACGGTGCGGGCGACAATTCCGCGTGTCTCGCACTCGGCCATAATCGCCTCGGCCAGCGGGTGCTCGCTTGAGCGTTCCAATGCGGCGGCCAGCTTGAGCAGTGCCTTTTCGCTCATGGCAGGCGAGCCGTCGGCGTGCGCGGCAACCACAATGTCGGTCACGGCCGGCTTGCCGCGAGTGACGGTACCTGTCTTGTCGAGCACCACGGTGCCCACGCTGCGCAGGTTCTCCAGCGCCTCGGCGCTCTTAAACAGAATGCCCATCTCGGCGCCCTTGCCGGTGCCCACCATAATGGCGACGGGCGTAGCCAGGCCGAGCGCGCACGGGCAACTGATCACCAGCACGGCCACGGCGGAGGTGAGCGCCTCGTTTATGCTGCCGGTCAGTGCCATCCACACCACAAAGGTCGCGGCCGAGATTGCAAACACCACGGGCACGAACACGCCGGCGACCTTGTCGGCCATGCGGGCGATGGGCGCCTTGGTGGCGTTGGCATCCTCGACGAGCTTGATGATCTTGGCGAGCGATGTCTCGGCACCCACGCGTGTGGCACGGAAGGTAAACGAGCCGGTGCGGTTGACAGTAGCGGCGTTGACGGTGTCGCCGGTGGTCTTTTCCACGGGGATGGACTCGCCGGTGAGCGCGCTCTCGTCCACGGCCGAGCTGCCCTCGAGCACCACGCCATCGACAGGGATGGACTCTCCGGGGCGCACACGCAGGACCTGGCCGGGAAGGATGCTGTCGACGTCGACGGTGGCCTCGCTGCCATCCTCTGCCACGACGGTCGCGGTCTTGGGCGCCAGGTCGATCAGCGCTTCGATGGCGCCGCCGGTCTTGGACTTGCTGCGCGTCTCGAGGTATTTGCCCACGGTGACGAGCGACAGGATGGTGCCGGCGCTCTCAAAATACAGATTGTCCATGCCTGTCATCATGGCTTCGTGGACCTGACCCGCGGCTAATTGGTCGGCCATGATGAACATGGCGTAGAGCGACCAGGCGATGGAGGCGGTGGCGCCCACGGCAATAAGGGCGTCCATGGTGGGCGCGCCGTGTGCGAGCGATTTAAACCCATTGATAAAGTACGCGTCGTTGACATAGACGATGGGGATGAGCAGGACGAGCTCAGTGAGGGCGAGCGTCATGCTGTGGGTATGGTCGGTGAAAATGCCGGGCAGCGGCCAGCCGAGCATGTGCCCCATGCCTATGTAGAACAGCGGGATGAGGAATACGATCGAGACGATGAGGCGGGTGCGCATGGCGGAGGCGGCGGCCTCCAGCTTTTTGGTTGGCGACTCCATATGGGCGGCGCCAGAGCTGGCTCGCGTGCTGCCGTTTGAGTCGGCGGCACCGGTGCCTGCATCGACGGGCGAGGCCGAGTATCCCGCACGGTCGACGGCGGTGCAGATATCGTCGGGGGAGACCTGCGCGGGGTCATAGTCGACCATCATGGAACCGGCGAGTAGGTTGACTGCGACGTTCTCGACGCCGTCGAGCTTGCTCACAGCACGGTCCACGTGCGCCTGGCAGGCGGCGCATGTCATGCCGCCCACGTCAAACTTATCTTGAGCCATGGCTTCTCCTTTCTGTGGCGTGGTGTTGGAAATGTTAACCTGCCGATACTATACACCCATACCCCCTGGGGGTGTCTAGTACAGAATAAATGTATGACATCTCGCTACAGATGAGGGTAGTTGGTTGACCGATGGACCGTCCCAATCAATCATCTCAATCTGTAACATCTGGACCGTTTTTTGAGCCGTAACTGTTACAGATTTAGACAAACATTTCAGCCGAAAACTAACGTCTCGATCTGTAACAACTAGACCCCGTTTTACCGAGTATTTGTTACAGATCGAGACAATCTCGGAGCAGATGCCCCGGGCATACAACGTAAAACGCCGGGGCGCCCGCGTGATGGGCGCCCCGGCGCATGCTGGGCAGGGTTTGCGAAGCGGTGGGAGGGAGGAGAAGCCGTCCTCCTGAAATCCTTACTCCTGACGACGCTTCTTGTCGGTCAGGAAGACGCCAGCGGCTACGAGCACGACACCTTCGATGACAAACGTCTCACCGGTGAGCGCAGCATTGTCGCCTGTGGTGGGAAGTGCCGAGTTGGCGGCCGTCTTGGCGTTGCCGGTAGACGGCTTTCCAGCAGCCGGCTTAGCGGCAGCCTGCGTGATCTTGGCCTGCTCGGCCTTCGCTGCCTCTTGCTCCTGGCGGGCGATCTCGTCCTTCAGGGCTTGCTCGGCGGCTACGCGTTTTGCCTTCGCCTCGTTGTAGGCATTGAGCGCTGCGGTGTAGGCGGGCGTCGCAGCATCAAGGTCTGCCTGAGCGGCATCAAGTGCGGCCTTTGCGTTATGTTCTGCCTGCTTGGCGGCGACGCACTTGGCAAAGAGGGCATTGAGCGTATCATTCGCGTTTGCATCAGAGCCAGTAGCAATGCCGTTTTCGACGTTGATGGACTTTAGCTTTCCGAGGGTAGCGACAGCGGCATCCGATGCGGCCTGAGAATTCTCGATCGCCTGTTCGGCGTTCGCGATGGCATCATTTGCCGCACCAAGGGCGACTCCGGCCTCAGTCACTGCTGCGTCGGCGTCCTTCTTGGCCGCCTTGGCCGCGGTAAGATTGTTGGCCGCGTTGCTCAGGGCGTCGGCATGGGCCTTCTTTGAAGCAAAGTCGTTTTTCGCCGTGGTCAGATCGCTCGCAGCGTGCTCCGCGGTCGCCGCCTTGGCCTCGGCGTTGTCCTTCGCGGTGTCGAGGGCCTGCTTCTTGGCAGCCGCGTCGCGCTCCGCCTTTTCGAGAGCACTCTGGGCAGACGTCTGGGCTGCCGTGGCTTCATCAAGCGTTTGATGGGCCTTGTCAGCCTTTTCCTGAGCCGCAGCAACATCGGCAGAATACTTGGCAAGTTCCTTCTTTGCATCTTGCAGAGCCTGCTGCTTTACGAGAGTTTCTGCCTTGGCGTCATCAACCTTCTTCTGACTCTGAGCGGCTTGCTCTTGCGATGCCTTAAGCTCGGCGCGCTTCTGGTTGACGACCTGCTCTGCGGTCGCCACGTTACTTTGGGCGGCTTTGACCTGGTCTTCGGCTTCGGTAACTTTTCCGTTTGCCTTGGCGAGATTCTGCTCTGCTAGGGCAACAGCGGCGGCGGCACTTGCTACGCTGTCGTTCTTGGCGGCAAGGTTGCTGTTCGCGGTATCAACGCCTTCCTGCTTTTGAGCGACGAGGGTCTCAGCTACCTTTACGGCATTGGCTTTCGATGCCGCTGTGCTGCGCTTTTGTTCAAGGTCCGTCTTTGCGGCGGCGAGCTTTTCGCTGGCTTTGGAGAGGCTCAGCTGATACTGATCAAAGAGATTCTCGAGTTCATCGATCGAGTATTCTTTCTCGTACGAACCGTAATTGTTGTCGATCTCCAAGACGAACACATACGGCCAAAGGGTTCCGCGCGAGTTGATGCCGTATCCCATGGTTTTGGCGTTAGGTTGTACGATATTCAAATAATGGCCGACGGTGCCAAAACCCACGCCTTGGGCTCCGAATTCGGTACCGTGACTCCAGAAAGTCTTCCAAGCATCTTTGGGGGCAACGTTGCCAAGGCCGGCTTTCGCTGCAGCATCGTCAAATATTTTCTTTTCGCCATCAACCCATTGGTGCGCGATGTTTTCTTTCGTGCTGAAGTTCCAAGCGGCATTTTCAAATCCGGCATAGTCTGAGTGCCCCTTCGTTGCGTCGGAGTAATTGGAATCAGACTGAGCGATTGCCATTTGCTCTGCCGTCACCTTAAGCTCGCTAAGGCCGACGCTTTTGCGATATTCATTAATTTCGCGCAGCTTGCCAAACGAAAGCTTGGCGTTGTCGAGTGACGTGCCGTCTTTTTTATCGCCAATGGTCGTCGGGTTTTTATCGCTCTGCCTATAGATGATGTTTGCAGCGTCGTTGGCACCGATGAACTGGTAGAAGCCGATGACGCTCTGCGCCTCCGCCGTCGTTGCCTTATCGGTTGCCGCCTTGCACGTATCGTATGCTTTCTGTGCATCGATAACGGCTTGATCGGCGGCCGCCTGGTTTGCCTTGGCAGTTTTGAGCGCCTTGTCTGCCTGCTCCTTCTCGGCTTTTGCCTGATCGACTTGTTTCTGAGCGGCCTTTGCTTTCTCCAGTTCGGTAGCATGTGCCTGCTTTGCCGAGGTCAACTCCGATCGCGCCGCATCGGCTTTCGTCTGGGCTGCCGTTACATCATTTTCGGCTGCTGCGACTGTCTGCTTCTTGGCTTCGAGCTCGCTTTCGGCACCGGTGAGGGCGTCCTGCTTGGATGCAACGTCGCTATTTGCCTGAGAAAGACCTGCTTCGGCAGCCGCCTGCTGCTGCTTCGCCTGATCGAGTGCGCTTCGGGCGGTATCGACCTTTGCCTGAGCGGCGGCATACTCCGGGCCCTCGGCGCCTGCCTTTGCGGCTGCCAAATCGGCTTGCGCGCTGTCATACGCTGCCTGTGCCGCGACTACCTTACCATCCGCGGCGGTCTTTGCCTGCTGAGCGGAAGCCAGCGTGCCTGACGCCTCGTTGTAAGCGCTCTGCGCGGCGCTCCGAGCCTGCTGGGCATCGGCGAGTGCGGAGTCGGCAGCGGTTTTTGCGGCCTTTGCCTGGTCAAGAACCTTCTGGGCATCTGCGGCAGACTGCTCGGCGGCCTTGATTTCCTCCGGCGTTGCGTTGGCGGCTGCCTTCTGGGCTTCCTCAAGCTTGGCCCGTGCGTCGGCTGCCGCCTGCTTTGCGGAGTCGAGTGCCTTCGTCTTGCTTTCGGCATCGGCCTTGGCCGTGTCGAGCTTGCTCTGGGCATCCTTTAACGTGGCGCTGGCGCTGTTGGCCGCCTTGACGCTTTCATCGAGTTGACGGGCGTATTCGGCACGCGCGGCGGCTTCTGCCTGCGAATTGTCGGAGACGGAAGCGTCGTAGGCAGTCTGGGCGTTGTCGCGGACCGTCTGCTTTTCGGTATAGGGGGCAACCGCCGTGTCGTAGTCGGACTTGGCTTCTGCCTCGGCAGCCTTTGCGGCGTCGATTGCGGCCTGCAAGTCGGCAATTTTCTGGGCGTTCGTCTTTACTGCGGAGCCTGCCGCCTCGCCGGCGTGGACAGCAAGCGGCGACATGATCGCGTCATGTGCCGTGGTATCACTTGCATCGTTGGCAAATGCCGAGAACGGCGCGAGCAGCGTCGAGCCAGTCATAGCGATGGTGGTGGCTGCGGTGACGGCGAGTCGCGCGGTCTTGTGACCCGCGAATGCGCGATGGGGCTCGGCGCCGCCTGAGACTTCCAAGTGTTTAGGTGCGTACTTTGCCATTTCTTCTCCCAATCGTTGAAGGGGTACCTATGACAATTCGTACGTTACGACCGCCGAAAGGGTTTCTGTTGCGCAACATTGGCAAGAAAAAATCGACACACTTGAGTCACATTTATGAGTCGAAGTTCTCGGCAAGCTAATGTCTCGTTCTGTAACATCTAGCAGCAAATATGACCTCTAACCGTTACAGATCGAGACAATTGCCGGGGAGGGGTCCCGTCACGGCAAGACGCCCGCTGCCTAGATACAGAACCCGGGGATCACACAGGTTAGCTTGTTTGGCTTTTCCGCAGGCGTTGCGTACGTAAAGACGTCGCCGTCGTGCCCCACGCGGTTCATATAGAGCGTGCCTTCGCTCTCCGATGTGTCGGGGCTCACCGTGCGCTCCCACCAACAGGTGTCCTTGCCCTTCCACTGGCGGACCATCGTCTCGTTCGTGGAATACGGGCTCACCTTGAGCTCGCGGAAGAGCTGATACTCCTTGCCCTCGCCGTTGTAGATGTCTGCCAGGTAGTGATAGCCCTCGGTAAACGAATCGGGCGGTTGCGTACCGCACAGCTCGACCATGGCGGGCAGCCAAAGGGTTGCGGGCAACTCGCTCAGGCACGATGCGCTGTTGGCGGCGCCCACATTGTTCGAGACCTTCTTGACCCCTTTAATGAGTGCGCGCAACTCGTTGGGCAGCAGCTTAAGGCCGTCGCCGTCGAGCCATTCTCGCAGCTCGCAATCTGCCCAGCCGGCGCTCGGCGGTTCAGCCGCAGCGTTGCGCTCGGCAATACCCGCATCGAACAAAAACGTCAGTCCGGCCTTGCCCGTCCCGTCCAGAAGTTCATCGTGGCGGATGCCCACAAGCTGCGCGCCAACCTGCAGCCCGTTGGTGAGCGTGACACGCTTGGTACACGGATAGGGGATATGCCCATCGGCATCGAGCAGATGATAGCGCCTGGCAATCTCGCGTGCCTCGCTACGGGTCTCGGTGGCCTTAATCTTGAGCGAAATCTCCTGCAGCTGATCCCAGGTGTAGTCGTCAAGCGTACCGTGGATGCCGTCAAGGTAGTCGGGGATGCCAAAGCCATGGGTTGCCGCCCCGATAACGCTGAGCCCCGCAACGGCTGCGATAGCGCCGCCGATAATAAAGCGGCGGCGGGTCATGGCATCGTGGCGGGCCTGATTCAGGATCTCTCGTGCGCGCTCGCCGGCGACGTCGACCTTAAGGTGCGTGCCAGAATCGATATCAATTGCGGCCTCGTCTCCTGCACCTTCGCGGCCTTCGGATTCGGCGTCGGTGAGGTATGCCGAGAGCACCTCGAGCATCTGCTGCTCGGTGGGACGATCGCACTGCTCGACTGAGAGACCCTTCATGATGATCTGGACGAGCGCCTCATCGCCCTCGCAGCGCGGCTCGAGCGGTGCCGGCTTGGTCTTGGTCTTTACGAGATAGAACGAGCCGGTTGCAGCGGCGTCCGTCGACTCAAAGTCAAACGGTTTGCGACCGCTGTAGAGCTGGTACAGAATGCTCGAAAGCGCATAGACGTCGATTGCCGGCGAACGGCGAAGGGCCGCGATGCCTTCGATATCCTGCGTGAGCATCTCGGGCGCGGCGTATGCGGGCGTGGCAAAACGCCAGATGTCGGCGCGCCGGGTGATCGTGTCGTCGCCGAGAGCCATGGTCGCGGAGCCCATGTCGATGAGGCAGGGGTCAAAGGAACAATCAGCAATCTGCTGCTCGAGCGTTCGGCTGGTGGTGCGGAACATGATATTGGCAGGCGACAGGTCGCGATGGATGACCGGATTCACGAGGCCTTGGGTCATCAAGAGCGCACGAAGCACGGCGTTTCCGACGGCGGCGACCATCTGGGTGGTCAGCCCGCCCGAGGCGTCGTGCGGAAGCAGGGGCAGCGCCTGCTTGAGCGAGGTGCCCTCGACCCACTCCATGAGGATGAGAGGGTCATCCTCGCACGATCCGTAGCCATAGACGCGCGGAAATCCGCGCAGGTGCGAGACGGTACACAGATGACGGTACTCCTCGAACAGCGCGGCGGTGCTGGCCAGGTGCGCTGCCGATTGCTCGGCGGAGCGGTCGGGGGCTTGGCCGGAAAGGATAGCGTTGTCCTTGAGCAGCTTGACGGCAAAGACCTCGCCGCTCGTGTTGGTCGCGCGCAGCACGTGCCCGATGTTGCCGTTGTTGCGGTGGGCCGTCTGGAGAATAAGCGTCATAAACCGACGTTTGGCGTCGTCCTCGGCGCTGGGGTCGACCGCCACGGCGGTATCGAACGTATCGAGACGGATGAGTTTGTCGCCATAGGCGCTATCGGTAGTATCCATGGCGTTCCTTTGTCTGGCATGGGTTGCCGCACGTATACGCGAGCAGTGCGGATATCGGTAAAATACCATGATAGCCGCACTGCCCACGTATACCGCTGAGCATTGTCGTTTACGACGCAGAAGGTAGAAGACGAAAGACGGACGGCGACCGTCTTCCGATCGCCGTCCGCGCTAGTCCACAATGACAAGGAATGTCGTGTAGAGACCCAGATGGAGCCTGTCGCTGTTTTCGATTTCCACTGGGGGATAGATCTTGCCAGGCTCGCGTTGGTCGCGCGGCGGCTCAATCACAATATCGCCGTCACCCGCGCCCGATTCGAGCACTGTGCCGTTGGTCGACCCAAGGCCCTGGGCGTACCAGTGCTCACCCTCAAGCCAAATGCGAAGATGCTCGCGCGATGCGTCGGCGCCCACATCGGTGATGCTGGGCGAGGTTTTGGGCAAAGAACCAATCACGGTGCCGCGCGGATCGCGTGTGAGGGGATGGATTTGCATGCCGGCGCAGTTGTCGGCATGGGTCCTGAGCAGACCGAGGTTGGGGGCGACGGTGCGCGGCTGCTCCAGGCTGCTCATAAAGCCACGTCCGACGGTAGTTTCGGTGGTGCCAAAGTGCTCGCCCGTCTTGCTGTCGCAAAAGCGCTCGACGGTGGCCACGCCCTGAACGGGATCGGCGAGCGCCCCCGTTGCCACAAAGAGCATAAGGTAAAGCGTGCTTTTCTCGCGCACGGCATTGCCGTCAAAGTTGTCGATGCGATTGAGGGCATTTGCATATAGGCGGCTGTCCAGCTTGTAGCTGGCGAGAGCCGACATCATTTCGTTGGCGGCCGGACCGCGATAGTGCTCGGCGATTGCCCGATAGGCGGACTCGCCGCCGCCGAGCTTGCTGCAGATTGCCGAGGAAAGGTTGAGCGTGGTGACGGTAAAGTCGCTGTAGATGGAGGGCGCGCACTGGTCAGGCTTGCGATGGACGATGTAACGGGTGAGATACGAGCGGTTGGAAGAGCATTTCTCGAGCAGGGTACTGCCGAGATAAGAGTTTCCATTGATGAGCATTCGGGCGATCTCGAGATGTTTAAGACCGCCGAACGAGCGAATATCGTTATAGAGGACCGAGCAAGGCGTCTCTGCTGCCACGGATACCTCCTTTGATTGCTTCCTAGCCAATATGGCGATAGGAATTAATGGCCCCCGGTGGGCGACGTATTAAATGGCTGCGCAATATATAGCGTAACCAAAGCAACATTATAGGCCACATGTTCGAAATTGCAGGAAGACTGAGAGATTTGGTTTGGACTGGACGGAAATCCCCCTCTGTCTTGATCTATAACAATTAGGGCCGATTTTACTCGTTAACTGTTACAGATTGAGACGTTTGTGAGCCGTGTCGACCGTTTGTCTCGATCTGTAACACGTAGAGGAAGATTCGCCCTGCATCTGTTACAGATTGACACAATCGGCCAGGCCCACCTCGTCCGCCTCGTCATCTGTGGTTTACGTGGGGGCATACGGAGTACGGGTATACTAACCGGCGGCGAATCTGCTCCATCGCTTAGAGCTGCTGCGTCTGGACGGCGCGTGATAGGGCTGCCAAAGCGATCGCCAGCGTGCTGAGCAACGTCCTCTCTGTGCGCACCCGTTTTTGTATGTATTAGCGCACTACCAAGCACGCCAGCGCGGCCGCATGCCGTGCCCATAGCGCGTGCAGATAAGGAACAACAACATATGCGTAATTCTGTATCCGACGTCACCGACGCCGAGATTCTGGACGAGACCCGCGAGGCCATGACCCAGGCTGCCTTCGATGCCGCCGACGAGGCAAATGCTGCCCAGGCCGTCGAGTCCGCTACCGAGAGCCTGCCCGCCTTTGACGAGCTGGGGCTTTCCGACGAGGTGCTTCGTGCTATCGAGAGCCTGGGCTACACGGCGCCGACGCCCGTGCAGGCCGGCTCGATCCCCGTGGTGCTCGAGGGCCGCGACCTGCTTGCCGCCGCCCAGACCGGCACCGGCAAGACGGCCGCCTTTTTGCTGCCGACCATGAACAATCTGGAGCACATCGCTCCGCCCAAGCCCGTGCGTGAGCGCGGCGGCCGCAACCGTCGTCGCGGCGCCAAGAAGCCCGAGGGCAACGGCCGTGGCCCCGTGATGCTCGTCATCACCCCCACGCGCGAGCTCGCCCAGCAGATCGACGAGGTCGCGAGCAAGATCGCCGACGTCACCGGCCATGTCGCCGTGACCGTCGTGGGTGGCGTGAGCTACAAGCCGCAGACCGCGGCACTCAAGTACGGCTGCGATATCCTGGTCGCCACGCCGGGCCGTCTGGTCGACCTGATCGAGCAGGGCGCCTGCCACCTGAACGAGGTCAAGGTGCTGGTGCTCGACGAGGCCGATCGCATGCTCGACATGGGCTTTTTGCCCGCCGTCCGCCGTATTGTGCGCGAGACGCCGGCCGAGCGCCAGACGCTGCTGTTCTCGGCGACCCTCGACGAGGAGGCCGTGGGCGAGATCACCGACCTGGTGAGCGACCCGGCCCGCGTGGAGATCGCGCCCGCCACGTCGACCGCCGACACCGTCGACCAGTTTGTGTTCCCGGTGTCCATCGAGGCTAAGAACAACCTGCTGCCCGAGTTCCTCAAAAAGGAGGGCCCGGAGCGCACCATCGTCTTTATGCGTACCAAGCACCGCGCCGACAGCTGCTGCCGTCGTCTGGAGCGCAAGGGCATCAAGGCCGCCGCGATTCACGGCAACCGCAGCCAGGCCCAGCGCGAGCGCGCGCTTTCTGCCTTCCGCGACGGCACCGTCGACGTGCTGGTGGCAACCGATGTTCTCGCCCGCGGCATCGACATTAGCGACGTGCGCTACGTCGTGAACTTTGACGTGCCGGCCGAGCCGACCGACTATATCCACCGCATTGGCCGTACGGGCCGCGCCGGCGAGCTGGGCTGGGCTATCACGTTTGTGACCGAGCAGGACGTCGATGAATTCTACGAGATCGAGAAGCTCATGGACAAGACGGCCGATATTTACGAAGCCGGCGACCTGCACGTGGGTCCCAACCCGCCTGCCGTTGACCCCGAGCGCGATCCTGCCGCCTTTAAGGTGAAGAAGAAGACCAAGCACGGCAAGTCCAAGAGCAAGAAGAAGCTTGAGCAGGCGCGTCGCGACGGCAAACGCAACGGCGACGATTACGGCGACGTGGCCGGTCGTTCCAACCGCGGTCGCGACGAGCGCCATGGCGATGGCGAGCGTCCGAGCCGTCCCAAGCGCAGCGGCAAGACCCGCGTGCGCGAGGGCGTTCAGGCTCGCGTGGACGAGGCCGTGGAGAGCGTGGCCCGCGAGGTTGCTGCTGAGGAGCGCGGCGGTGCTGTCGAGCAGACCCCGCGCGGCAACCGTGCCGAGCGTCGTGCCAAGCAGTTCCAGGGCGAGGCACATCGCCGCCGCCGCGAGGACGAGGATCGCGGTGGCCGTCGTCGTGTCGAGCGCGAGGACGAGGGCCGCGGTTCGCGCGGTGGCAAGCGCGGTTCGGGCGACCGCCGTCGTTCCGGTCGTGATGACGAGCGCGGCGGCCGTGACGAGCGTCGCGGCGGCGAGGGTCGTGGTGAGCGTGCTGCCCGTGGCGGTGAGTCCCGTGGCGGCAAGCGCTTTGAAGAGCGCGGTGGCCGCGGCGGCGAGCGTCACGAGGGTGCTCGCGGCAATGGTGGTCGCGGCGGCGCTGGTCGTTCTAACGAGTCGCGCGATCGTCGTGACCCGCGTGCCAGCCGCGATCGTCGCGATGACTGGCGCAACTACGATGACACCCGCGAGGAGCGTCGTGGCGGCTATCGTGGCGCTCGTGGCGGCAACCAGGCCGGCTCCCGTGGCGGCCGTGCCGGCGGTCGCGATAACCGTGGCAGCTATGGCAACAGCCGTGGCGGCAAGCGCGGCGGCAGCTCCCGTCGCCCCGGTGACGGCGGCGGCAAGCGCAAGTAACATACGCATCGCCCGCTAGGGCGAGGTGAACCAAGGGCCCCGAGCAACTACGTTCGGGGCCCTTTTTGTTTGCCGTTTCCGATCGCTAGTTCAAATGTGATTTCCTCGGGAATGCATCTAGAGGATGCCGTGGACCTGTTTCCTGCCATGCGGCAATGGGTCCCATGGGGTGCGCCGTGCATTTTTTGGAGTATTCTGCAGTTCGAGTTGTCTGCATATGATTCGACGTCGCCAACGGTGGCCTTCGGATATCCCTGGCGAGCGTTCTGAGTCAGATTTCGCCGTTTTCCGGAGCAGGGGCGCGTCATTCTCGCCATGTCGGGACTTAGAATGATACGGCGCCCTACAGTTTTGCCCACCCGCGGCGGTGCTGGCGTGGTCACGTTGCAGAATACTCCGTTTTTTGCACGGGCCAGGATGGGGTACCTGGGGAGAACACGGCGGTATCCCGTAAATATATACAATCTGTACCGTAATTTATACAAAACGAAGAGGCAGACAGCGTAGGGTGGGTGCATTGGGGTGCTTGGTGCATCAAAACGGGGACCCCACGTGCCGTATACTCTGGCTGGATGCGAAAGCGGCTTGACGCGTTGCCAGGCGTAGGGGGAGGGTGCCTCGATGAGCGTATTCGAAATTGTGTTTAGTCCGACGGGTGGAACGCGGAAGGTGTCTGGCCTTGTGGCCGGGGCACTGGGCAAGAATACCGTTACCGTCGATCTGACCGATAGCGGGCTAGATTTCAGCGCTGTCTCGATGACTGAGGACGACGTGGCCGTAATTTCTGTGCCGGCGTATGCCGGTAGAATCCCGGCTGTGGTGGCTGACCGGTTGGGCATGGTGCGCGGCAACGGGGCTCGGGCTGTTTTGGTTTGCGTATACGGAAACCGCGCGTTTGAGGACACGCTCGTAGAGCTGGAGGACGTTGCGAAGCATGCGGGATTCCGGGTGATCGCGGCAGTTGCGGCCATTGCAGAACATTCCATTGCGCGACAGTTTGCTGCCGGTCGTCCGGATGCGCAGGATGCGGCGCAGCTCGCAGAGTTTGCGCAGCAAATTCAGCAAAAGCTGTTGGCTGAGGATACATCCGAGCCCTCTATTCCCGGCAACCGTCCTTATAAACAAGCCGGAGGTCACCGCATGGCACCCGAGGCAACAGAGGATTGCGTCTCCTGCGGTGCATGCGCCGCGGCGTGCCCCGTTTGTGCTATCGACAAGGGTGACCCCAAACGAGCAGCTGGCGAGGTGTGCATCTCCTGCATGCGCTGCATTGCCGTATGTCCGCGAGGCGCTCGTAAGCTTGATCCCAACAAGCTATCAGCTGTTTCCCAGATGCTGAGCAAGGTTTGCGTCGTGCGGAAGGAATGCGAGCTCTTCATCTAGCGCAAGTGAGATTGGTGTAAACAAACCTGGCCCTTTTGCACCAAAAACGATCCGTTTTCCTCCATTCCCAAGGGATCATGTGATCCGAAGGGGACGGAGGAAAACGGATCAAAAAGGAAAAATAGTAAGGCGCTCTTTTTCACATTGAATATTGCAATTTGGTAACGCGTTTTATCAAATATGGCATTTATCTGCGGTAATATTCTATTTCACCGCTGAGGGTGACATTTTATACCGCCTGCCGAACCGTATGGAGACCTCACAACTTTTTAGGTCAGTGTTGTGCGTGTAGCAATTTCGCCCGGCCTCGCCTCCGGGCTGCCATGTGAGAGGGGATCTTATGGCTCGACTGCACGTAATGGAACGCAGCCACGCTCAGGCCGTCATGGACGACCTGCACGATGCACTCGGACGTCGTCTGGCGGTGAGTTCGCTCGCCCCGTGCCCCGTCGAGTTTACGGCGGCGCTCGTCAACCTGTGCTCCACCCAGAGCTGCGGCAAGTGCACGCCCTGCCGCGTGGGCCTGAGCGCGCTGAGCGACCTGCTCGCCGATGTGCTCGAGGGCCGCGCCGACGAGTCCACGCTCAACTTGATTGAGCGCACTGCCCGCACCATCTATCTTTCGAGCGACTGCGCCATCGGTTACGAGGCCGGTGCCATGGCGCTTACGGCTATCCGCGGTTTTCGCGACGATTTTGAACACCACATCCGCGAGCACTCCTGTGGCTTTGACCGCGAGGCCCGCGTCCCGTGCGTCTCGGGCTGCCCGGCGCACGTCGACATTCCCGGTTACATCTCGCTCGTCGAGGCAGGCCGTTATGCCGACGCCGTCAAGGTCATCCGCAAGAACAACCCGCTACCGCTCGTCTGTGGCCTGGTGTGCGAGCATCCCTGCGAGATGCATTGCCGCCGTGGCATGGTCGACGACCCCATGAACATCCTCGCCCTCAAGCGTTTTGCCGTTGAGCATAGCGACCTCAACGACCACAAGCCACATGTAGTGGACAACACCGGTAAGCGCGTCGCCGTGATCGGCGGCGGCCCGGCCGGCCTTTCCTGTGCCTACTACCTGGCCGTGATGGGCCATAAGGTGATCATCTTTGAGCAGCGCCACCACCTGGGCGGCATGCTGCGCTACGGCATTCCCAGCTACCGTCTGCCGCGCGAGCGCCTGCAGGCCGAGATCGACTGGATCTTGAGCGCCGGCATCGACGTGGAACTCGACCACTCCGTCAATGGCGAGGAGCTTGCCCGCCTGCGCGACGAGTTCGATGCCGTCTACCTGGCCATTGGTGCCCATAGCGATAAGAAGCTCGGCCTTCCGGGCGAAGAGGCGCCCGGCGTGGAGTCGGCCGTCAAGATGCTGCGCGCCATCGGCGACGACGAGCTGCCCGACCTGAGCGGTCAGCGCGTGTGCGTCATCGGCGGCGGCAACGTGGCCATGGACGTGGCGCGCTCTGCCGTGCGCTGCGGTGCCGAAAAGGTGAGCATCGTCTACCGCCGTCGCATCTGCGACATGACGGCCCAGGATGCCGAGATTGCCGGCGCCCAGGCCGAGGGCTGCGAGGTTCTTGAGCTCACCGCACCGCTCGCTATTGAGACGGGCGAGGAAGGTCGCGTGAGTGGCCTGCGCGTGCAGCCGCAGATTATCGGCGAGCCCCGTCGTGGGCGTCCGGCCCCGCGTGCCGCCGCCACGCCCGAGCGCGTCATTCCCTGCGAGCGCGTGTTTGTGGCCATTGGCCAGGACATCGATTCCAAGCCGTTTGAGGAGATGGGCGTTGCCTGCAAGTGGGGCTGCATCGTCACCGATTCGGATGGCGCCGTGCCTAACTTCGATGGCCTCTTTAGTGGCGGCGACTGCCAGACTGGTCCCGCCACCGTCATCCGGGCCATCAACGCCGGCCGCGTTGCTTCGGCAAATATCGACCGCTATCTGGGTTTTGACAACAAGATCAAGCTCGACGTTGAGCTGCCGACCGTGCAGTTTAAGGGCAAGCACGAGTGCGGCCGCTGCGAGCTGGGCGAGCGCGAGGCCGGCGAGCGCATCCACGATTGGAATCTGGTCGAGCAGGGCCTTACCGAGGAGGAGGCACGCCAGGAGGCAAGCCGCTGCCTGCGTTGCGACCACTTTGGCTTTGGCGCGTTCCGCGGAGGGAGGAACCTGGAATGGTAGAGCCCAACAACCCCACTGTCAGCGACAACACCGAAAGCGGAGCACTCAACATGGTCAAGCTCACTATCGATAATTGCGAGGTCGTGGTGCCCGAGCACACCACGATCCTGGACGCGGCCAAGTCCGTCGGTATCCAGATTCCCACCCTGTGCTACCTGCGCGATCTAAACGAGATCGGCGGCTGCCGCGTGTGCGTGGTCGAGGTTGAGGGCTGCGACCAGCTGGTTGCCGCCTGCAACAACTACGTGCTCGACGGCATGGTGGTCCACACCAACAGCCCCAAGGCCCGCGAGGCGCGTCGCACCAACGTGCAGCTGCTACTGTCCCAACACGACTCGCGCTGTACGAGCTGCGTGCGCAGTGGTAACTGCAACCTGCAGACCATCGCCAACGACCTGGGCATCTTCTATCTGCCGTACGAGCAGCACCTGGCGCGCGAGGGCTGGGACTTCGATTTCCCCATCATCCGCGATAACGACAAGTGCATTAAATGCATGCGCTGCATCAAGGTGTGCGAGAGCGTGCAGGGCTTAGGGATTTGGGACCTGACCAACCGCGCCACGCATACCGCCGTGGGCACCCGCGGGCGTGCGCCGATCGGCAAGACCGATTGCGTCGCGTGTGGTCAGTGCATCACGCATTGTCCGACGGGCGCCCTGCGCGAGCGTGACGATACCGAGACCGTGTTCGACGCCATCGCCGATCCCGACAAGATCGTGCTGGCGCAGATTGCGCCGGCCGTGCGTAGCGCCTGGGGCGAGGAGCTCGGCATTCCGCGCGATGAGGCCACCGTCGAGCGCCTGGCCTGTGCGCTGCGCCGCGTGGGCTTTGAGTACGTGTTCGACACCGATTTCTCGGCCGACCTCACCATTATGGAGGAGGGCTCCGAGCTGCTCGAGCGCCTGGGTAAGGCCGCCAAGGGCGAGGGCGACAGCCGCAGCTGGCCCATGTTCACGAGCTGCTGCCCGGGCTGGGTACGCTTTGTGAAGGCGCGTTACCCCGAGTTTGTCGACAGCCTGTCCACGTCCAAGTCGCCGCAGCAGATGTTCGGCGCCATCGCCAAGACCTACTACGCCAAGGTGCTGGGCGTGGAGCCCGAGCGCCTGTTTGTGGTGTCCGTGATGCCGTGCACGGCCAAGAAGGCCGAGTGCGCGCTGCCGAGCATGGTGGGCGAGGACGGCACGCCCGATGTGGACGTTGCACTGACGGTGCGCGAGATGGTGCGCATGGTCCGCGCGAGCCACGTGAGCGTGGATACGCTGGTTGAGGAGCCGCTCGACACGCCGCTGGGCTTTGGCACGGGCGCAGGTGTGATCTTTGGCGCCACGGGCGGCGTGATGGAGGCCGCCGTGCGCTCGGCCTATTACCTGGTGACGGGCAAGAACCCCGACGCCGACTTCTTTACCGATGTGCGCGGCCTGGACGGCTGGAAGGAGGCCGTGGCCGATATCGATGGCACCAAGGTACGCGTCGCCGTGGCGCACGGGCTGGGCAACGCCGCCCGCCTGCTCGACGCGATTCGCGACGGCCGCGTGAGCTATGACTTCGTTGAGGTCATGGCGTGCCCGGGCGGCTGTGTCGGTGGCGGCGGTCAGCCCATCCATGACGGCTGTGAGCTGGCAGCCGAGCGCGGCCAGGTGCTGTGGGGCTTGGATGCTGCTGCGGATATTCGCTTCTCGCACGAGAATCCCGATGTCCAGGCATGCTACCGCGAGTTCTTGGGCGAGCCGCTCTCGCCGCTGGCCGAGGAGCTGCTGCATACCGACCATCACGCATGGACGATGCCTAACGAGGGGACGTGCTAGCGATGCGCGCGTTTAATGTTGAGATGTCGCGCCGGGGGTTTGCCTCGGCGCTCGCTGCGGGCGCCCTGTCGCTTGCGCTCGCGGGCTGTGGCGGCGGGGCTGCCGGTGCCGGGTCCGCCGCGGGCTCGGCTGCCACAGACGGCGCCGGTGCTGCTGCAGAGCCGGTCGAGGTGCACGTCGCCTCGCTCAAGGGGCCGACCTCGATTGGTCTGGTGCAGTTTATGGACCGGGCGGCCGATGGCGAGACGGACAATGAGTTCGACTTTGCGATCAACACCGCCGCCGACGAGATTGTGCCCAAGGTCATTCAGGGCGATATCGACATTGCCCTGGTGCCGGCCAACGTGGCGAGCGTGCTCTACAACAAGACCGAGGGCGCGGTGCAGGTTATCGACATCAACACGCTGGGCGTGCTGAACGTGGTGACGGGCGACGCGAGTGTGACCTCGTTTGGCGATCTGGCGGGTCGCACCGTCTACATGACGGGCAAGGGCACCACGCCAGAGTACGTCATGAACTACCTGCTGGAGCGCGCGGGCCTGACCGGCCAGGTGGCGCTCGAGTTTAAGAGCGAGCCCACCGAGGTGCTGTCGGCCCTGCTTGCCGACCCGTCCGCCGTGGGCGTGCTGCCGGAGCCGTTCAAGACCGCTGCCATCGCCAAGAGCGAGGGCAAGCTGTCGGCACCGGTGAGCCTGACTGATGTGTGGGACGAACTGGCGGGTGACACGGGCTCCCGTTTGCTGACGGGCGTGACCGTGGTGCGCCGTGCCTTTGCCGAGGAGCATCCCGAGGCCGTGACGGAATTCTTGAGCTGCCATGCGGCGAGCGTGAAGGCCGTGAACGCGGCGCCGGCGGACTGGGCGCAGGCCGTGGTCGATGCAGGCATCGTGGATAACGCCACGATTGCCGAAAAGGCGATTCCCGGGTGCATGCTCGTGCGCCAGACGGGGAAGGATATGAAGGCGGCGCTCGGTGGGTACCTGCAGGTGCTGGCCGATGCGGACGCGAGCGCCGTGGGTGGCAAGCTCCCGGCTGACGATTTCTACTACATGGAGTAGCCCGTGCGTGCGTTTGCTCGACAAATGACGGAGCGTATGAAGGCGGTGGCGGCAGCAGGTGCCGTGGCCGCCTTTTGGCTTGCCGTGTGGGTCTTCGTGGCGGCGCTGGTGGCACAGCCGCTGATTTTGCCGGGTCCGGGTGCTGTTGTGGTGGCGTTGCTGCGGCTGGTATGCGATGCCGGCACGTGGGCGATTCTGGCGGGCTCGGGTGTGCGGATTCTAGGCGGTTTGGCGCTTGCCGCGGTGTGCGGTGGTTTGCTGGCCGGAATTTCGTCGCGCTCGCGGGCGTTTGCCCGCTTGGTGGCTCCGGCGCTTTCGTTTGTTAAGGCGACGCCGGTTGCCTGCGTGGTGGTCCTGCTGCTCATTTGGCTGGGGTCGGCGCGCGTAAGCATTGCGGCGGTCTTTTTGATGGCGCTGCCGGGAGTGTATTTTTCGCTGGTCGAGGGCTTGACGCAAGCGGATAAACCGCTGGAGCAGATGTTTCGTCTGCATGGCGTGCGGGGTTGGCGACTGTTTTGTGCCCACACCTGGCGCGAAGTCCTGCCGTTTGTGCTTTCGTGCGCCCGCGCCGTGATTGGCATGAGCTGGAAGGCCGGCGTGGCGGCGGAGCTGATCGGCATGGCGGTGGGCACCGTGGGTGAGCGCATCTATCAGGCGAAGCTGCTCATCGAGACGGCTGACCTGCTGGCGTGGACCGTGTTGGTCGTGGCGGCATCGTGGGCATGCGAGCGCGTGCTGGTGTGGCTGCTGCGGGCTTCGGGGCCCGCAGCATGGCGTGCTGCTGTGCGGGCGCATGGGCGTTGTCCTCGCGGACGTGCAGGCGGCTCTGCTGGCGGCAGGGCTGCTACGGAGCTTGCGCTCGCCGTGGGCGATCGCGCTCCCTGGGCTCCGGCGCTCGACGGACTGGTGCTTCGTGTGCCCGCCGGTGGGCGCGCCTGCGTGATGGGCACCTCGGGCGTGGGCAAGTCGACGCTGCTTGCGCTGGCGGCGGGGGAGTGCGCGCCGTGCTCCATGGTGTTTCAGGATGTGCGCCTGGTAGAGGGCGCCTCGGCTTTGGATAACGTGCTGGTGTGCGCCGACGCGCGCGTGGACGCCTCGAGTGCCGCGGCCCTGTTGCGCCTGCTGGTGCCGGGGGTCGATGTGCATGCTCGTGTGGCCGAGCTTTCGGGCGGGCAGCGCCGTCGCGTCGAGATCGCTCGAGTCCTGCTGTGCCCGGGCGGCGCCGTTATTCTGGACGAGCCCTTTACCGGCCTAGATACCGCTGCGCGCGACGCATGCGCCGAGGTCGTGCTCGACTTGCTCGACGGCCGCATGCTGTTGCTTGCTACGCACGATGCCGTCGACGCTCAGGCCCTCAATATCTCGGACATCATCACGCTCTAAATACTTACTCAGCAACAAAATGATCCGTTTTTTCTCCGTCCCCATAGGGTTGGGTATGGTATTCTATCTGCGGGGTAATACTTAGGATTACTAAGTAATACCAACGCAGTAGAAACAAACTCCAGATGCGGGCCAATCGGGTTGCCTTCACAGCCCGTCGCCCAGCCGCGTGGCCCGCATCTATCCGCACCACCGTCGTTTCAAAAAGGAAGCGCCATGGCAGAACACATGACCCCGGTTGTCGCGAAGGTCTTGCCCGAGGAAAAGGCGGCCTTCGCGGCGGCAACCCAACTCGTAGGTACCACGCCGTCCAACGCCATCCGCATGTTCATCGCCGCCTTCAATCGCTGCGGCACCTTCCCGTTCGACATCTCGCCCAACGGGGCCTTTGGCGCTGCGCCCGATTCTCATCAACAATGACTGTTTCAAACTGCCGGCACTTGGGGACGTTCTTTTTCTGCCGGCAGTTAAGGAACGTCCCTAAGTGCCGGGTTTTGAGGAGGTTGGCATGCTCAATGCGATGATTTGGGCGCTTGCCTGTTTTGGTGTTGTTGCTGCCGATATAGCCCTGAGCGTGGTTCTGTTTTCAGCTCTCGATGCCGTGTCGGCGCTGACGGGTTTCCCGATCGACAATCTCGATATCCAATGGTTCCAGGCTGCCGCTCAGACGGCGTCATTTTTGATGGCGCTGCTGTGGTGGCGTTATCTGTGGCCCCGCTCCTTCATGGCGCGCCGGCAAGGCGAGCGCCCGCTCGGTGGGGGAGCAAGCGCGGCATGGAAGCGCATTGCCTGCGTTGTCGTGATCGGCCTATCCATGCAGGTGGTCATTAGCTACCTATGCGACGGCGTGCTGTCGCTGCTGCCCGAGGTCGCGGCAGACTATAGCGATCTCGTCGAGGAGACGGGCATGGGCGATACCAGCCTTCTTGCGGTCTTGACCACAGTGCTCGGCGCTCCGTTTTGCGAAGAGCTCCTGGTGCGCGGCATCATCTTTGAGTTTTCGCTGCGTGCGTTTAATCCACAGTGCCGTTCGCTCTGGAAGCGCCGGCGCCGCGCGAACGCGCAGGACGGCGCCATAGTGCCCTGGGCGGCCCCGAGTACCTGGGGAGTCGCCGCGGCAATCGTGCTGCAGGCGGCGGTCTTCGGCTTTATGCACATGAACTGGGTGCAGGGCTGCTACGCGGGCGCTGCCGGCCTCATTTTTGGTTGGGTGTTCGTGACGACCGGAAAGCTCCGCTACACGATCATGCTGCACTTTGCCTTTAATGCCGGGTCGTATCTCATGGGGCTGCTGTGGTTTGTGAACACGCCGTTCGACGTGGCAATTACGGTCGCGATCGCCGGCGTGATCCTGGTGGAGGCAATGCGCTCGCTGCGCCAAGCGTGCCAGCAGAGCGCTGTGAGCACATCTACCGCATTCCCGCACTAATTGCGGCGTCCGCCTCCGTTGGCACCCTGACGCCCCTGAGCTGCACGGTTGCGCCCGGCAGTGTTCTGCGCGCGCGACATACCGCTGTGCCCCTTGCTGCCCTTAGGCCCCTTGCCAGCGGCGCCACCGTGGGCCTTGCCGCCCTTCTTGCCTGCGCCATGCCCACCGCCAGCAGACGTCTCGCCCGGGCGCGGCGGCACGGGACGGATCAGGCAATGCTTGGTGTAGCCGATCAGGTCGCGACGGCCAGCCTTTTCCAGCGCCTCGCGTACCAGCTTGTAGTTCTCGGGCTTGCGATACTGGATGAGCGCGCGCTGCATGGCCTTCTCGTGCGGGTCGCGCGCCACATAGATCGGTTTCATGGTGCGCGGGTCCACGCCGGTGTAGTACATGCACGTCGACATGGTGGACGGTGTGGGGTAGAAGTCCTGCACCTGCTCGGGCATGTAACCCATGTCGCGCACGGCTTCGGCAAGGTCCACGGCTTCCTTCATCGTTGAGCCGGGGTGGCTCGAGATCAGATACGGCACCACGTACTGCTTGAGTCCGTATTCGCGATTCAAGCGTTCAAATTTACGGCAGAATGCGTCGTAGACAGCTCGGCTCGGCTTGCCCATCACGGACAGTACCGCGTCGCTCACGTGCTCGGGCGCTACGCGCAGCTGGCCCGAGACATGGTGTTCCAGCAGCTCGCGCAAAAACTCGTCCGAGGCATCGGCCATGGTGTAGTCAAAGCGGATGCCGCTGCGGACGAAGACCTTCTTGACGCCCGGCAGCTGGCGCAGGTCGCGCAGCAGCTGCGTGTAGCCGGTCTCGTCGACCACCATGTTCTTGCACACGCTCGGCCACAGGCAGCGCTTGTTCTTGCACACGCCGTGCTTGAGCTGCTTGTCGCAGGCGGGGCGGCTAAAGTTGGCCGTCGGTCCGCCCACGTCGTTGATATAGCCCTTAAACTCGGGATCGCGCGTGAGCAGCTCGGCCTCGCGCATGATCGAGTCGTGGCTGCGCATCTGCAACACGCGGCCCTGGTGGAAGGTGAGGGCGCAAAACGAGCACTCACCAAAACAGCCGCGGTTGGAGCTTATGGAAAACTTGATCTCAGCAAAGGCCGGCACGCCGCCCGCCGCGTCGTAATCGGGATGCCAGTCGCGTGCGTAGGGGAGTTCGGCCACCTCGTCCATCTCATCGGTAGTGAGCGTCGCCGACGGCGGGTTTTGCACCACATAGACGCTGTTGGGGTAGGGCTCTACCAGGCGATGCCCGGTGATGGGGTCCATATTCTGTTGCTGCACGTTAAAGCTGCGCGCGTAGTTGAGCTTGTCGGCGGTAAGGTCGTCCCAGCTGGGCAGCAGATCGTAGTCGTAGACCTCGTCGAGCGAGCCTGTGCGGTAGACGGTGCCGTTGATATAGGTGATCTGATCGACGGGCAGTCCCGCGTCGAGCGCGTCGGCGATCTCGACGATCGCGTGCTCGCCCATGCCGTAGATGAGGATGTCGGCGCCCGAGTCGAGCAGTACCGAGCGCTTGAGCTTGTCCTGCCAGTAGTCGTAGTGGGCTAGGCGGCGCAGACTTGCCTCGATGCCGCCGATAATGATGGGGGCATCCTTAAACGTCTGACGGATAAGGTTGCCGTAGACCGTGACGGCACGGTTGGGGCGGTGACCCTCCTCGCCGCCGGGCGTGTAGGCGTCGGTGTGGCGGCGGTGCTTGGTCACCGAATAGTGGTTGACCATGGAGTCCATGTTACCGGCACTGACGAGAAAGCCCAGGCGAGGCTCGCCGAGCACCGTGATGCTGGCGGGGTCGGTCCAGTCGGGCTGGCAGATGATGCCCACCTTGTAGCCGTGCGCGTCGAGTACGCGGCTGATGATGGCCATGCCAAAGCTGGGATGGTCCACGTAGGCATCGCCGCAGATGTAGACAAAGTCGCACTGGTCCCAGCCGCGCGCATCCATGTCGGCACGACTGACGGGGAGGAATTTATCGCGGCCCGGACGCCAGGGGCGGGCGGGCGTCGCTTGGGAATGCTTGGCGCGGGCGACCGTGGCCTGCGCCTTGCCGCCGCGCTTTTGCTGCTGGCCCTGTTTGCCCTGCTGTCCGCGTTGGCTGTTCTGAGCGTGCTGAGGCTTTTTTGCCACGATCCCTCCCGGTGTCTGTATGCTGCACGTAATTGTAACCAGTCTTTTTGGGACGGGGCTAAAAAGACTGGGGGAGTACATGGACTAGTGAGTGGGAGCGTCGCCGCGCCCACCGTTTGTTTCCAGACTGTGTATCCCTGCGTCGAAGGAGCCGTCTCGCGCGCACGCCATGTTGTCAATGGGTTACAGTATGAACGGCGGCTATATTTCCGCCAACGCACGAGAGAGTCGTCAACAAGGAGGATGCACGACGATGCAGCGTGCCAAACAGATATCGGAGTCTATTGAGCTGGGCATCATCTTGGCGCTCGCCGGTGGCTTTATGGACGTGTATTCGTACATTGGGCGCGACCATGTTTTCGCCAACGCGCAGACGGGCAACATCTTGCTGGTGGGCGTGAGCATCTCGGAGGGCAACTGGGCGCTGGCGGGGCGCTATTTCTTCCCCGTGGTGTCGTTTGCCGTGGGCATTATGCTTGCCGACCTGGTGCACGAGCGGTTTGGCAGCGTGATCCACTGGCGTCAGGTGACGGTGTTTTTTGAAGCCGTTATCTTGTTGGGAGTGAGCTTTATCCCGGGCGGCAATTTCAACCTGCTCGCCAACTGCCTCACCTCGTTTGCCTGCGGCATGCAGGTCGAGAGCTTCCGCAAGATTCACGGTCACGGCATCGCTACGACCATGTGCATCGGCAACTTGCGCAACGCGCTGCAAAACGTGGACGATTACATCATCACCCACAGGCGCGGCTTTTTGGAAAACGGCCTGCTGTACTTTGGCGTGATCTTTACCTTTGTGTTTGGCGCCGTGTTGGGCAACTGGTGCATTGAGCGCATGGGCCTGCATGCCATCGTCGTGGCGAGCTTGCTGCTGTTTGTCGCGTTTGCCATCATGTTTATCGACCGCGAGCGCGACTTGCGCTTACGCTGGAAGGTTGCGGCCGAGGCTTGGAAAGAGGGCTGCCGAAAGTAACCGAATGCGGCAAAGGGGCTGTCCCTTCGCCGCATTATTTTTCACCATCTGTTGAAACGCTTTAAAAAGTTTGACGTTCTCACGTATTTTTCGTTTCAAAAGCGTTAGGATGGGACTCATAGCGTGGGGCGTAATGGGTGCCCCGCACACGATGGGAGGCTATCAATGGCTAATCGTTTCGTTCTCAATACCATCTCTTATCATGGTTCCGGCGCCATCAAGGAGATCCCCGGCGAGCTCCAGCGTCGCGGCTACAAGAAGATCTTCGTCTGCTCCGACCCCGATCTGGTCAAGTTTGGCGTTACCGCTAAGGTGACCGACGAGCTCGACGCCGCCGGCATCGCTTGGAGCCTCTACTCCGAGATCAAGCCCAACCCCACTATCCAGAACGTCAAGGACGGCGTCGAGGCCTTCAAGGCCGCCGAGGCTGACGCTATCGTGACCATCGGTGGTGGCTCCTCCATGGACACCGCCAAGGCCATCGGCATCATCATCAACAACCCCGAGTTCGCCGATGTCCGCAGCCTCGAGGGCGTTGCTCCCACTAAGAACCACGCCGTGTTCACCATCGCTGTGCCGACGACTGCCGGTACCGCCGCTGAGGTGACCATCAACTACGTCATCACCGACCCCGAGAAGGTCCGCAAGTTCGTGTGCGTCGACACCAACGACGCCCCCGAGGTCGCCGTCGTCGACCCCGACATGATGGCTTCCATGCCCGCCGGCCTTACCGCCTCCACCGGCATGGACGCTCTGACCCATGCCATCGAGGGCTACACCACCAAGGGCGCTTGGGAGCTCTCCGACATGTTCCACTTTGAGGCTATCAAGCTGATCAGCGAGAACCTGCGTGACTCCGTCGCCGAGGCCAAGTCCGGCCAGCCCGGCTCCGGCCGCGAGGGCATGGCTCTTGGCCAGTATGTTGCCGGCATGGGCTTCTCCAATGTCGGCCTGGGCATCGACCACGCCATGGCTCACACCCTGTCCGCTCACTACGACACCCCGCACGGCGTCGCTTGCGCCATGCTGCTGCCGATCGCCATGGAGTTCAACAAGCCGGTTTGCGCTGAGCGCCTGGCCAAGGTTGCCCTTGCCATGGGTGTTGACACCACGGGCATGAGCACCGACGAGGCTGCCGACGCCGCTATCGCCGCCGTCAAGCAGCTTTCCGCCGACGTGAATATCCCGCACGTCTGCGAGGCTATGAAGGCCGACGAGATCGAGGTTCTGGCCAAGGACGCCATGGCCGACGCCTGCTTCCCGGGTAACCCGCGCGAGGCAACGCTCGACGACGTCATCGAGCTCTTCAAGAAGATTTGCCCGGCTGCCTAGCCTCGTTTGGTGTTCTTTCGCCTGTAGGTGTGCGGTCGCTTTTTGACTTGCCGCTGGCCCCGCCGTGCTACGCACGGCGGGGCTTTTTGTGCTGCGTCGATGCCCTGAGGCGGACAAAACCAAGGCGTACTGCCCGCTGCGGATAGGTGGTGCACTTCCCTGCGTGCATTTTTGGGAGTATTCAACAAGCTCTTAAAAATGCATAACGTTGTGAATGGGCGGTAGTGATCCGCAGGCGCCCATCGACAGCCATTGTGGGCGGGCTATCGATGAGTGGAGGGGGTTGTTACTGAGTTTCTGCTTTGCGACGACCTGCAACACTGCTGTAACCGCGTCGTTTTGTCGTTCGTGATGGGGCCGTTGGGGCCCACGGTGCTGAATACTCCGTTTTTTGCACGGTCCAAGGTGGGGCACCCTGAGACGAAGCAAAAAGATGCCTCATTTCTATGCAAATACCAATAGGATTTATGCAAGATTGAGATTGTAAACCGTGCACGTGCACAAAACCGGTGCGGGGACGTCTGGAGGCGGCTCGGCTCCTGGGGCATTGCACGTGCAGAACGGTTAAAATCGGGACTCGGTCTTAGTTTTACTTGGAAGGATGCATATGACTTCTAATATTGATGCTTCTCTAGAGGAGACGCTCTCCTATATCGCAGGACAGCTTAAGACGCTGACTTCTATTGCTTCGCCTACCGGCTATACCCGTGCGGCGACTGATTATCTGATGGAGACCCTGCGCGATATGGGGTTTGGGCCTGAGCGTTCTAATAAGGGTAACGTGCTCGTTGAGCTTGGCGGCGAGGGCGAGCCACTTGTGTTGGCGAGCCATGTCGATACCCTGGGCGCCATGGTGCGTTCCATTAAGGACAATGGTCGCCTGCGCCCCACGACCCTCGGCGGGCATCAGTGGTCTACGGCCGATGGCGAGAACTGCACCGTTTATACGCGCGATGGCAATGTCTACACGGGCGTGGTCCTCAATACTGAGCCTTCGGCGCATGTGGCCGACGAGCCGGTCAAGACCATCGAGAAGAACATGGAAATCCTGCTCGATGAGAATGTCGACAGCAAGGACGATGTGCTTGAGCTGGGCATTCAGACCGGCGACATCATCGCTATGGATCCGCGTACCACGGTGACGGAGAGCGGCTACATCAAGAGCCGCTTCCTGGATGACAAGCTGTCGGCGTCGATTCTGCTGGGTCTGGCCCGCGCTGTTGCTGACGGCGAGGTGTCGCTTTCGCGCAAGGTGTCGCTGCTCTTTACCGTGTACGAGGAGGTCGGCCACGGCGGTGCTTTCGTGCCGGCCGACACGCGCGAGATGATCAGCGTTGACATGGGCTGCGTGGGCGACGACCTGGGCTGCACCGAGCGCATGGTGTCGATTTGCGCCAAGGATTCGGGCGGTCCGTACAACTACGACCTTGTAACCACGCTGTCCAACATCGCGCGCGAGCTGGAGCTCGATTACGCCATCGATGTGTATCCGCACTACGGCTCGGACGTTGAGGCCACGCTCTCGGCCGGCTACGACATCCGTCACGGCCTGATCGGCCCCGGCGTGTACGCGAGCCACAACTACGAGCGCAGCCACATCGACGGCGTGCGCAATACCTACGAGCTGGTCCGCGCCTACGTACAGCGCTAACGATGCAGCGGCCTCGGCTGATACGGCAGTACCGACCGAGGCCGTCCTCTCTAAGTTGCGGTGAAATAGGGACTGTTTGGCGGTTTTAAACGCTTAAACAGTCCCTATTTCACCGCAACTTATGAAGGGGGTGGGACTACTTGATGGCGGCAGTAACGGTGCCGCCGCCGAGGACGACGTCGCCGCGGTAGACGACGACGGCCTGGCCGGGGGCGATGGCTCGCTGCGGCTCGTCAAAAGTCAGCAGCATTTGTCCGTCGGCGCCACGTGTAAGGGTCGCTGCCTGGTCCTTTTGACGGTAGCGGTACTTGGCGCCCACGCGAATGCCGCCGGCATCGAGTTCTGCCTCCATGCGGTCGGCGGGGGCGCTCCAGATCCAGTCGTCGGCCGTGAGTGCTGTGGCCGTTAGGTCCTCGGCCTCGCCCAGATGCACGGTGTTGTTGGCGGCGTCGACGCCCGTCACATACACGGGATGCGCCATCGCGACGCCCAGGCCCTTGCGCTGGCCGATGGTGTAGCGCAGCGCGCCGTTGTGGCGCCCGACCACGCTGCCGTCGCGCCATACAATATCGCCCGGCTCGGCGGCATGTCCGCAGCGGCGCTCGATATAGCCCGCATAATCGCCATCCGCGATAAAGCAGATATCCTCGCTCTCGGCCTTCTTGGCGTTTATGAAGCCCTGCTCGGCGGCAATGCGGCGAACGTCGCGCTCCTTGTCCAGCCCGGCCAGCGGAAAGATCGTGCGTGCCAGGCGTTCCTGCGTAAGCGAATACAAAAAGTAACTCTGGTCCTTTTTGGGGTCTTCTCCGCGATGCAGCTGCCAGGTGCCGTCGGATGCCTGGCTTGTTTTGGCGTAATGGCCCGTGGCGATGTAGTCGCAGCCCATATCCAGCGCCGCATCGAGCAGCGCGCCAAACTTAATATGGCGGTTGCAGATGATGCACGGGTTGGGCGTCAACCCCTCCTGGTAGGCGGTCACGAAGCGCTCGATAACATTGCGGTCGAAGGTCTGCTGCAGATCGAGCACATGGTGGGGTATCCCCAGGTGCTCGGCGACGGCCTTTGCATCGGCGATGTCGCGGTCGACCTTGCTCATGCCCGTGACGGGATCGGGCGCGGGACAGGTGAGGCGCATGGTGGCGCCGACACATTCGTAGCCCTGGCTTTTGAGTAGGTACGCAGTCACGCTGGAATCGACGCCGCCGCTCATGGCGACGAGCACGCGCTTGTTGTGCATGGGGAGGTTCTCCTTGGTGGCATGTGGCCAAAAAAGAAAAGCGGCGCGGGAGGCTGGTTCCGCGCCGCAGACATTGTAGCAAGTTCGGACGACTCGTGGGACACCCTGATGGGATGGGATCAGGCTGCCGGGAGAGAGGAGACCGGTTCGTTCTGGGCTCAACCTATGGGCGATGGGCCCTAGTCCTGGAAGAGTGCCGTGGACAGGTAGCGCTCACCGGTGTCGGCGAGCAGCGCCACGATGGTCTTACCCTCGTTCTCGGGGCGCTTGGCCAGCTGTAGCGCGGCCCACACGGCGGCGCCGGACGAAATGCCCACGAGCACGCCCTCCTTGTGGCCCACGGCGCGGCCGGTGGCAAAGGCGTCGTCGTTCTCAACGGGGATGATCTCGTCGTAGATCTGGGTGTCGAGGACGTCGGGCACAAAGCCGGCACCGATACCCTGAATCTTGTGCGGGCCGGCCTGGCCCTTAGAGAGCACCGGGGAGGTGGCGGGCTCGACGGCGACGACCTGAATCTCGGGGTTCTGCTCCTTGAGGAACTCGCCCACGCCGGTCACGGTGCCGCCGGTGCCGACGCCGGCGACGAAGATGTCGACCTTGCCGTCGGTGTCATCCCAGATCTCGGGGCCGGTCGTGGCCTTGTGGATGGCGGGGTTGGCGGGGTTCACGAACTGGCCGGCGATAATGCTGTTGGGCGTCTCCTTCTGCAGCTCCTCGGCCTTGGCGATGGCGCCCTTCATGCCCTTGGAACCGTCGGTGAGCACGAGCTGTGCGCCATATGCCTGCATAAGCTTGCGGCGTTCGACGGACATAGTCTCGGGCATGGTGATGATCACCTTGTAGCCGCGAGCCGCCGCCACCGAGGCGATGCCGACGCCGGTGTTGCCGCTCGTGGGCTCGATGATGGTGTAGTCGCCGCCGCGCACGAGCTTACCGGCCTTCTCGGCCTCGTCGATCATGTTCTTGGCGACGCGGTCTTTGACGGATCCGGCGGGGTTGAAGTATTCCAGCTTGACGAGCACGCGGGCCTTGAGGTCCTCATCGGCCTCAAAGTGAGTGAGCTCCAGGAGCGGGGTGTGGCCGATAAGCTGATCGATGGACGTGTAAACATTGCTCATGATGAACCTCCAAAGTGTTCAAATGACTGGATACCGTGTGGTTTTACGGTGCGTGTAGCAGCGAAACCCACAAACCTTATAGGTTGTTCGTTTTGCTGTTGGCAAGCATAGTAGACACTAAAGCCTAGTAACGCAATAGGAAATAGAAGATTATTACGAGACGATTAACCATCTTGACGGGAATGGGTATTTTCAAAACCAATTTTTCGGCTAGAATTTCTACGGACTAAATGACCGAAAGGCAGCACTATACATGTTGGTTTCTACTAAGGGCAGATATGCCCTGCGCGTTATGGTCGATCTGGCCGAGCACCAGGCGGCCGGTCGCATCCCGCTCAAAGAGATCGCGGCGCGACAGGGGATTTCCGAGAAATATCTCGAGAACATCTTGGCTACGCTCGTACGTGCCAACATGCTCTCGGGCATGCGTGGCAAGGGCGGCGGCTACGTGCTCACGCGCCCGCCCGAGCAGTACACGGTGGGCGAGATCTTGCGCCTGACCGAGGGCAGCCTGGCGCCGGTCGCCTGTCTGGACGGCGACTGCAAGGGCTGTTCGCGTTCGGACGAGTGCCCCACGCTCGACGTGTGGAAGAACCTGGACAAGCTCATCAACGACTACCTCGACGGCGTGACGCTCGATCAACTTGTCGCTCCCAACCATGGCTACGACTACGTCATCTAACCCACACCTGCATTTGGGGACGGGGTAGAAATGGTAGATCCTCTCGTCCTTTGAGACTTGGCAAATAAGAAGGCCGCCCATTTTTGCGATGGGCGGCCTTTGTTTTGGGTCGATATGACGGTTCGTATTGAACAGTTCTAGCCCTCGGCGACGCCATCGAGGATGCTGCGCATGATGGACACCAGGATGCTGCCCATAAAGGCCGATCCAAAGCTGGCGATGGAGATACCCGCGCCCAGCAGATTGACCGACAGGTAGCTGGCCAGCTCGAGCATAAAGCTGTTGACTACGAGCTGAAAAATACCAAGCGTAATAATAGTGAGCGGCAGTGAGATAACCGTGAGGAACGGCTTGACGAGCGAGTCGACGATGTTGAGGAACAGTCCCACAAAGGCGAAACAGACCCAGGCCTCGGCAAAACCGAAGGGCTGGATGCCGGGAACGAGGAACGTGGCGATCGCGATGGCGATCGAGGTAAAGAGCCAGTTAAGCATAAAGCGCATGGCGTGAATCCTTTCTTGCGCCGGGGTTGCTGGCGTCGCGTGAAGCGGCTTGCGGCGGCGACCTGGATGGTTGCGCGGGCGCGCCGCGGTGTTTGGGCGCCCATTGTCTCAAATATTCGTGGAGCTTACGTGCGCATTCGGTTTCTAAACGGCGTTCGTCCTGAAAAACGCGCCGCTGGCAGAGAGTCTTGTCGCTTTAGTTTGGTGGTGTGCTACACTGCTACGGGCAAAAGCCACAGGCGTTGCCCTATTGCATAGAACGGGCGAACGATGCCCGATGTCAGTATCAACTTCGATGCCTTTTGGCGGGTTTGGCGGTGATCGATGAATATCGAGAACATGTTTGACAAGCCTGATGTCAAGCAGCTGGTCCACGCATTTAGTCTTTTGGATGACGAGAAAGATATCCAAGCGTTTTTGACCGATATCTGCACGCCGCGCGAGATTTGCGATCTATCGCAGCGTCTGCAGGTCGCGCGTTACCTGGACGAGGGCGAGCCTTATGTTGAGGTTCAGGCCCGCACCGGTGCTTCGTCCACTACGGTGAGCCGCGTTTCAAAGGCGCTCAACGGCGAGTACGGTGGCTACCGCAAGATCCTCATTAAACTGGAGGATGGCGAATAAGCTGCGCCAAAAACGAATTGTACAAAACCGCTCCTCCGGGGGCGGTTTTTATATGCCCGCAATCGGCTGGTGCGTTGGGGTCAGGTTGCTTTGTACCAAAAGATGGAGCTGCGGTGGCAATGTGTCCGCTTGGGCGGGTAGGATAGATGCATTGATTATTGCGAACAGTTTGAGCGGAGGACCATGCCTGTTCGAATCTATACCACCAATGCCGGCACGGATTTGAGTGATGCCGAGTCGGCGTTGCTTGCCGACCTTGTTGACTGCCACGGACGTGCCGTGCTGCTGGCACCTACGTTTGCCGAGCTCGACCTGTGCCGTCATGATGCGGCGGAAGCCGGGATTTCGCTGGGTATTGACTACAAGACGCCTACATCGTGGTTTCGCTCGCTTTGGGAGCTTTTGGGCGACGGGCGCGGTTTCGTCGACAACCTGCAGCGCCAGATGCTGTTCTCGGACATGGTCACGCGTCTCGACGATGCCGACCTGCAGCCACTTTCGCGCAGCCAGGGCACAGTGCGCATGCTCGCGCGCATGGCCCGCGACGTGTTGCCGGGCGTTGCGGGGACGGGTGCCGAACGATGCCGTGGCGACAACTGCCGGCCTGAGCCAAAAAGCGATGCCGAGGCTCGTGTGTTCGAGCTTTTGCGCGCCTACGCGGGCGGTTTGGACCGTCGAGATATGGTTGAGCCCTGCGAGGCAGCTGACATTATGACCAGTGTCCTGGCCGATAGCCTGCTGGCGTGCACTCGCGCCGTATGCGTGCGCGGTATCACGTCGTTTACGCACGGTCTGCTCGAGCTGCTGTCTGCCGTGGCGAACAATGGGGGAGAGGTCGTCGTGCTGCTTGCCCGCGAGCAGGCGGCGATGCGCGAGGAGCTTGCCGCGGCATTTGATGCCCGCGATGTGTTGTTTGAGATCGCGCCGCTAGGGGAGGGTGTCGGCGCGTCTGATGCCGCTTGCGGGACCGCCGCTCAGCCTGCCTTTATTGAGGTCGCTGGCCCCCATGCCCGTGCTCATGCTTATGCGGACGCAATTGATGATCTGGTAAAAACGTGCCGGGGTTCCGAGGTCGACGGCGTCGCGACGCCTGCCGACCCTGTGCGCGTGCTCGTTGTTTCTGCCCGGGCACCCCAGCTGTTCGTTGAGCTCGCCTCTCGTCTGGCGGCTCGTCATATCGCTGCCGAGACAACTGAGTTCACGGCGTTTTCTCAATCCATTGCGGGCAGGCAGTTTGCGGCGCTTGCCGGCCTGATCGAGCGCATGAAGGCCGCCGATGAGGGCATGGCGTCAAAGACCGAGTGGTGGCCCGCGCCGGAGCTTACCGACTGGATCTACAGTCCGCTTTCGGGTGCCGACGCCGCGAGCGCCCGCGGCTTCGACAAGAACATACGCCTGTCGCGCAACAAGACCACTGCGGGCGTTAAGAGCCTGCTGCAGAGCGTCCAGGGTCAGGTGAGGGGCGCGCGCAAGGCGGCGAGCGACGAAAACTGGTTTAAGAACGTGCCGTGTGTGGTCTCGGACGTGTTCCAGGCGCTGTGGCGCGACAAACCCGTGACGGCGCTCAAGGCCATGCTCGCCGTTGCCGAGGCGCTGCCCGATCGCGCTCTAGGCGGCCTTGACGGCCAGGCCCGTCGCCAGGCAGAGACGGCTTTGCTGCGCCATGCCATCGACATCCTTATGAACGATGCTCGCGCACTCGACGTGTCGCAGGCCGCGACCGTGCCGGTTCTCGACGGCGTTCGAACCAAGGTGGACAAGCGCAGTACCGCTTACGATTACGCGACCTACGAGGTCGATCGCACGCCACGGGCACAAGTGCGCTTCGTGTCGCTTGCCGATGCGTCGGTTTTGCGTCCTGGCGGCTACGATGCCGTGCTGTTTGCCGATGTCGACCTGGACAGCTATCCGCTTTCGCACGAAGAGGGCCCGCTTGCCACATTGACGGCCGAGTTGCGCCGCGACGGCGTGTCTTTGGAGCCCGCCGCCCTGCTGCGCGTGCGCTTTGGCCGTGCGATGCAGGCGGCGAGCGGTCCGGTCGCGCTCGCCCGCGTGACGCACGATCGCCAGGCGCGCGAGTGCTACCCGGCAGCCGTATGGACCGAGCTGCGGGCACATGCCGAGGCCGCTGGCGCTGCCAAGCCCACGTGCGTGGGCGAGGGCGATATCATCGCCGACTTTGATCCCGCGGCAGGTGAAGGCCTCAAGCGCGAGCGCGTGACCTGTGAAGCCCCTCAGCATCTGAGTGCCGAGGCCGTGCCGTATTTGGTCCTGCGCCGTCGCGATGGCGAGGGCGAGGATGCGCCGCTGGTGCCGCGCTTGACGTCTGCCTCGCAGATCGAGGCCTATTCGACCTGTCCGCTATGCTGGTTCGTCTCGTATCGCGTCAAGCCCCAGTCGATCGACGCTGGCTTTGGCAACATGGAGAAGGGCAACTTTGTCCACGACGTGCTGGAGCATCTGCATGCCCGTCTGCCCCAAGAAGGCATGGAGCGCGTGACGCCCGAGAATCTGCCGCGTGCACAGGAGCTGCTGCACGAGGTCTTTGACGAGACGTTGGCCGAGCACGCCGGCAAGCGCGGCACGGAGGGCCCGCTGGTGCCGCTCTCTGCGGTGGAGGAGCGCCAGGTGGCCGAGATCTTGCCGCAGCTGGAGGGCGTGCTTGCCTACGAGTCCGAGGCACTTGCCCCCTTTGCCCCGCGCTACCTGGAGTTTGCGTTCAACGAGCTCCAGGTCGAGTATGCCGGTTGGCCGCTCGGCGGGCGCATCGACCGCGTAGATGTGGATGCCGAGAATCGCGCCGTGGTAATCGACTACAAGCATCGTTCGGGTGTCGAGGAGTTTAAGCTTGCCGACCCCACGGTGCGTGACGAGGAGACGGGCGAGGCCCCCATCGACGACCCGCGCTGGCTGCCGCCCCATACCCAAACGCTCATCTACGCGCAGGCCATGCGTCGGGCACTGGGCTTGGATACCCGTGCAGCGCTCTATTTTTCGACCAAGGGCGGCAAGCCCGCGCTGCGCGGTGCGGCGAGCGCCGAGTTGCTCGAGGAAGAGCGCGGTGACGGTCGCATCCCGGGCCTCAAGAAGGGCTTCCCGGGCGAGGGCGGCAGCATGGACTTCGATGCCCTGCTCGATCGCGTGGAGGCCGGCATCGCCGAGCGCCTGCGCGAGCTCGAGGCGGGCAACGTTGCCGCCGTCGACCCGGCGTCGGCTCAGGCCGCGCATGCGCGCTGCTCGTATAACCACGAAGGAACGTTTGTAAGGAGGGACGTGTAGACCATGGATCTTTCGACTTTGATGCCGCAACAGCTGCAGATTGTCAAAACGCTCGACCGCCCGCTGTTTGTCTCGGCGGGCGCCGGTTCGGGTAAGACCTTTACCCTCACGCGCCGCATCGTCTATGCGCTCTCGCCCGAATCCGGTCCGTTCGTTGAGCATCTGGACCAGGTGCTCGCCATTACCTTTACCAAAGATGCCGCGGCCGAGATCCGCGACCGCGTGCGCCGTGCGCTTATCGACGAGGGTATGGACGAGGAAGCACTGACCGTCGACGACGCGTGGATTTCGACCATTCACGGCATGTGCTCGCGTATCCTGCGCGCGCACGCGCTGGAGCTGGGCATCGACCCCGAGTTCACGGTGCTCACCGATACCGACGAGCTCATGGATCAGGCTGTTGAGCATGTGCTGGGTCGCGCGACGGCACCCGATGCCGCCCCCGAGCTCGCGGCATCGCTCAAGGCCCTCTATGCCTGGTATCCCATGGCGGGCGAGGGCGGTTCCTTTGGCGGCGGTACGACCATCAAGGGTCTGGTGCGCGACCTGCTGGAGCTGTCGAGCCAGTTGCCGGGCGGTATGGACGACGTGCGCGTGGCGCGCGGCCAGGCCGATACCTCGGCACTCGCCGATGCCTATCGCGCGGCGCTGGGTGCGAGCAAGGCCTCGACCGAGAAGGCGCAGGCGGCGCTCGATGCCATCGACGCGTTCGAGGCGAGCGGCAAGACCATGGCCGATGCGGCGCGACTCATGATGTCGTGCACCATGCCGCGCGCGAGCAAGGCATTCCCTAAGGAGCAAGCCGAGCTGCTCAAGGCCGAGGCCGCCGATGCGTTTATCAATATCGTGCTTGCCTGCGGTGGCCCGGCGCTCGATGCGCTGGTGGGCCTGGCCCGTTCCGTGGAGGCGGAGTACCGTGCGCTCAAGGCCGACCAGTCCGCGCTCGACAATAACGATCTGCTGCGCATGGCATATGAGGCGCTGCGCGATTATCCCGCCATCCGAGCCGCCTACGAGGGCCGCTTTAAGATGGTCATGATCGACGAGTTCCAGGATACCGACCAGATGCAGGTCGACCTGATCCGTTACCTGACCGGCGCGGGGGAGCGTGCGCTTTGTACCGTGGGCGATGCGCAGCAGTCGATCTACCGCTTCCGCGGCGCCGAGGTCGAGGTCTTCCGTCGCCAGGAGCGCAAGGTGGGCTCGTCTACCGCGCCCGAGGCGACTGCCGCGGCCGACGCCCCTGCTGGCGAGCTCGTTAAGCTCGTGCGCAACTTCCGCAGCCATGACGAGGTGCTGCGTTACGTGGCGCGCGTCTTTGATGGCGACGATGGCGGCCTGATGCAGGGCTTTTTGGATCTTGAGGCGAGCGACGGCCGCAAGGACACGCTGGTGGCGGACGCCTCGCGTCGCCAGGCCCTCTTTGTTGCCGGCGGCAGTACGCAGGAGCGCACGCAGGCCAAGGCCCGTGCGATCGCCGAACGCTTCCGCGCACTTGCCGATGCCGGCCAGCCCCAGGGCGGCATGGTGCTGCTGCTGGGCCGCATGACCAACGCAGATGTCTACGCGCAGGCTTTCCGCGATCAGGGGCTCGACTGCGTCATCGCGGGCGGCTCGGTCTTTGCCCAGGCTGCCGAGGTGCAGACGGTGCGTGCCCTGGTCTGCGCGCTCGCCAATCCGGCCGATACGGCGCAGGGCCTTATGCCGCTGCTCGCCTCGCCGATGTTTGCGCTCGGCGCCCAGGAGTTCCTGGCGCTGGCGACCAAGCTCGATAGCGAGACAGGGGAGACGTCGCGCCGCAACATCGATGCGGGCATCATGAGTGATTTCGACGTGCCGGGTTTGCAAGACTTGCCGCTGGTGACGCGCGCCCGCGAGGTGCTGCGGTATGCGCTTCGTCGCGTGGGCCGCGATTCGTTCGCCGCCATCGCGCGCGACGTGGTCAACGCCTCCGGCTGGTTTGTGCGTCTGGCACAGCGCGGTCCCGAAGGCAAGGCCATTGCCGCCAACGTGCTCAAGGCGCTCGACGCCGTGGCCGAGGCGGAGGCCGAGTTCGGTAACTCGCCGCGTTCCATCGCGCTGGCCTTCGACCGCTTCTTGGCGGGCAAGGAAGCCCCGGGTGCCCTCAACGAGGAGGGCGACGGCGCGGTGCGCATCATGACGGTTCACGCCTCTAAGGGTCTGGAATATCCGGTCGTGGCGGTCGCCGAGTGCTTTGGCGTGCGTAAGCCCTCGGGTGCGGCACAGATGGGTCGCGTCGAGGGAGGAGCGCAGGTCGTGGCGCTGCCGGCACGCTTCGACGGCGTTAAGCTCACCGACGGAACCTTTGTGAAGGGCGACGACGTCAAAAAGCAGTTTGAGCACGCGTTTAAGGGCAAGGGCACGTCGCTGTGGCTACCGCCGGAGCTCATGGAGGATGTCTGCGCGACGGGTTCTCCCGCCGAGGCATTCGTTCGCCTGCGCAACGACGACCTGCAGCTTTCGCTCGAGGAGCGGGCTCGTCTGCTCTATGTCGCCATGACGCGTGCGCGCGAGCTGGTGATCTTGGCGATGGATGCCGGCGTGAGCCGCGGCAAGGTGGCGGCGCCGACCTTCGATGTCGAGACGGATCTGACCTACGACGTGCTGCGCCGTATTTTGCCGACCGACGCTCTGGACACGCCGCAGCTCGATAGCGACCGCCTGGTGTTCGACAACTCCCAGCCGGGCGACTACGAGCTCATTTCGCTCACGGACTTTACCTTTGGCGAGCAGGCGTTTGAGGCAAACGCTTCGCTGGATGCCGAGGGCAGGCTTGTCCGCGGCGATGCGGAGCCGGAGGGTGCCGGTGCAGATGCCCGCGCCGCCGTTCCCGGTCCTGCCGACCCCGAGCCCGATGCGTTTGAGCTCGTGTATCCCCAGGCGGTGGGCGTGCGCATGGGCACCTGCCCGTATCCGGAGCGCGATTCGTACGGCTACTCGTCAATTGCCGCGGCGCTGCATGCCGAGTCCGAGGACCGTGCCGCCGAGGCGCACGTGCCCATGGACGAGGCTGGCGATGATGCAGAGTCGGATGGCTCGGAGATGGCCGATGCGGACGTGGCCGTCGTTGAGCCCGCCGGCAACCCCATGGCGCTGGGCTCGGCGTTCCACGCCGCCTGCCAGTGGCTCATCGAGATGGGTGCCGACGCGTTGCCCGCTGCGCGCGCCGATGCACTGGCGCGTCTGTGGCGCCTGACGCCGGAGCAGCGCGAACGCTTCGACGTTGCCCTGAACCGCTGGCTCAAGTCGGCTGTTCGTGCCGACCTGCTCGCGTGGCCGCGCGTTCGCGCCGAGGTGCCGTTCTTTTCGCTGGGCTGCGAGGACGAGGACATCGCTCGCTACGGTGCCTATGCCGAGGGCGCCATCGATGCACTGGCCACCGACCCGGCCGATCCGTCGCGCGCCCTGGTCATTGATTACAAGACGGGTGGCACGCCGGATGAGACGCCGGAACAGCTGCTCGAGAAGCACGCCCTGCAGGCGCGCGTTTACGCTGATGTTCTGCACAAGGCGGGCTTTGAGGCCGTGACCGTCAAGTTCGTCCGCGTGGAGCAAGCGAACCCCGCCATCTTCGTCGGACCCGCCGAACCCCAAGTAGTCACCTACAACCTCTAGCCACCTCAGGCTTTACGGTGCTATTTGGTTGGTTTTGCGGCCGTAAAGCCCTCAATCGTCCAAATGGCACCGCAACGCATGGGAGAGCCTGAGGCGGTACAATGGCTCGAACGGTTCAAACGAATAAGGAGCCATCATGCAGCTCACCAAAACGCTTAAGGTGACGCCGGAGGAGCTTTTTGACGCTCTGGCGGGGTCCATCATGCAGGATATCGAGAACGCCACGGGCAAGCGTCCCAGCCGCAACAAGCTCAACGGCTATAAGTACGAGAAGCGCGCCCAGTCCGCAAAAGGCAAGGCCAAGGGCACGGCGATCAAGGTTAAGATCAAGCACTTTGACTACCCGTGCCTCTATGAGGTCCGTTTTCAGTATGCGGCGGGCATCAATACCATGCGCTATGAGGCTGCACCTGCTGGCGATGGTGCCTGCGAGCTCACCTATACCGAGGATTTTCAGGGTGTGGGTGGCAACACGTCTGGCACGCGCGGCAAGCTCGGCCTCTTCTTCTATGAGCGCAAGCTCAAGAGCCACGCCAACCAGACGATTGATCAAATCGTCAAATACATCGAGGGTGAGCGCCGTGTAAAGGCTAATCCCGCCTTCGCCGATGATGCTGCCGAAAACGCTTCGGATGTATTCCATTGATACCCTGTGCAAAAGCTTTACCGCTCTCCACTGCAACTGTGAACACTTCAGGCTTCGAGTCAGTAGCGAGTGGCCCGACATAATTAATTGATGGAAGTGCCAAATGAATAAGAATGCCACTACGCAACTGCGCATCTATTCCGTCTTTTTCGTTCTCGCGGGATTTGTTTTAAATCGGGGAGTGTTTCTACTTTTCCTTGCAGAGAAAGGAATGTCTGTCACGGAAATTGCGCTTTATCAAGCCCTGTTTAACATTGCAACAGTCGTCCTCGAGCTGCCAACAGGGCTGATAGGCGATTTCTTTGGAAAGAAGTTTTCGATTCAAGTGGGCGTGCTGCTGCTTTTTTTCCATACGGCTGGCATGCTGTTGCTCTCCGGTCCCTTTCTTGTCGTGCTTTCCCTTGTTGAGGCACTCGCCTACTCCCTTCAATCGGGATCCGAACAAGCTCTTTTATATGAAATTGCCCGAAATGCCGGTCAAGAAGAGCGCTTTCTCACCATCAACGCTCGGCTGCTTGCCGCGCAATCAATCGCTACGGGAATGGCGATTGTGCTCGGATCTTTCATTGCCCAA
This sequence comes from uncultured Collinsella sp., assembly GCA_902491765.1. Taxonomy (GTDB): domain Bacteria; phylum Actinomycetota; class Coriobacteriia; order Coriobacteriales; family Coriobacteriaceae; genus Collinsella. The sequence continues at coordinate 125,191 of CABUIY010000003.1, forward strand.
GTATCTTGGAGTGCCCTCTACGTATGCGTCTCCGTTTTCTATCTTCTGCAGCTTTCCCTTCTGTATCCCATTGAGAGGAAGGAATCGACCCGTTCTGAAAGCTCTGGGGAGGAAAGGTTTGACGTAGCCAAGATGTTCAGACGCGAAACCTGGCGTGTTGGAGAATCCGCTTTTGCGGTATTGCTTCTTCTAATCGGCACAAGCATGCTCGATGGATTCTATGGGAGTTATTACAACTTGAATCAGTTGGTATTCGACGCATTTGATGCTCCCGTCTCCATAATAGGAATCTTTTTCGGTGCATCCTATGCAGTAAATGCGACGGCCTACATTGCAGCAGATTTCTTCTCATCGCGTTTCGGGAAAAGAAATACCATGCTCGGCTCGATGCTAATCGAGGCCGGTCTTTTCATGATTCTTCCGTGGTTCGCTTCAAATCCGCTGTGTTTGTTTGGCCTTAGCATGGTGCTTTGTTTTCTCCCAGAAGTGGTGTACATCACTTCGGAAAACTTAATCCAAGACGCGATAGCGGACGATCTCCGCGCGACGATCCTTTCCGTCGCGTCTCTGGTAAGGGCTCTCTTTTCTGCAATGTTTTTCTCCATATTTGGATATGTGTTGGGGTTATATCCCATTCAGATAGCGCTCGGTGTTATTGGCGCAATCGCGATAGCAATTACCGCCGTTGTTTCTTTAAAAATGGTAGGAATACATGTCTCCAAGAATTGATATATCGATTGACGAGCTATCCGAAGCCTCGAGCTTTCTTGATGGACATGACTATTCGTCACAAATCATTCAGCGTATCGCCGGGGTTCCAGTGATACTCGATGTATCGGGATGCCCTCATTCCCCTTTTTGAAGGTCCCAAAAAGACTGCCCGTGTGGGTTTGGCTAGGTTCGGGTGCCGTCCGCGCCGTGCGGTAAAATCGTTCAGTCAGAACACGAACCCGCATCGGAGCTCATCACATGGCATTCGTCCATCTGCACAACCACACCGTCTTCTCCATGCTCGACGGCGCAACCCGTATCCAGGATATGGTCAACCGCGCCGTAGAGCTGGGCATGCCCGCCGTCGCCATTACCGACCACGGCTACATGTATGGCGTGCCCGACCTGGCACTGGCCTGCGACGCCGTTAACCACAACACGCCCGAGTACAAAACCTGGAGTCACGACAAGTCCTTCTTGGAAAAGGACCGCCGCGACGAGCTGGTGGAACCCGATCCCGAGTCCAGCCCGCGCGAGCATGCCCAGTATGTGAAGGACATGGCCATGTGGGACGAGAAGGGCAACATCGACGAGCTCAAGCCGCCGCTGGTCATCAAGCCCATCTTTGGCTGCGAGGTCTACTTTACGCCGGACGAGACGCTCGCCCGCGACCACAAGCCCGAGCTCTACCACATGATCCTTCTGGCCAAGGACCAGGAGGGCTACGTCAACCTGATGCAGACGGTTTCCGAGGCCGCCGTGCAGGGCTTTTACTACAAGCCGCGTGTGACGCTCGACAACCTGCGCCGCCACGCCAAGGGCATGATCTGCACGAGCGCCTGCATCGCGGGCATCATCCCCAAATACATCGACCGCGGTGACATGGAGGGCGCCATCAAGTGGGCCGAGACCTTCCGCGACACCTTTGACCCCGGCGACTTTTATATCGAGATCCAGGAACACGGCATTACCACCGATAACGGCCTGACCGACGAGCAGATGGACCGCACGCTTATCGACATCGCCAAGCAGGTGGGCGTCAAGGTCATCGCCACCAACGACTTCCACTATCTGCGCCGCGAGGATGCGCCCGTGCAGGACGTCATCATGTGCATTGGCATGAACGCAAAGGTCGATGACCCCAACCGCATGCGCATGACCGGCTCGGAGTTTTACATGAAGACCGAGGAGGAGATGCGGGCGATGTTCCCGTATTGCCCCGAGGCCTGCGACAACACGCTCGAGATCGCCGACAAGTGCTACGTTGAGCTGGACTGGGACTCCATCATCCTGCCGCGCTTCCCGTTGCTCGACCCCGGCGAGACGCACGAGAGCCAGTTCCGCCGCGAGTGCGAGAAGGGCCTGCGCCAGCACTACGGCGATGACTGGGCCACGCGCGAGATCGGTGGCGTCAACATCAAAGAACGCTTTGAGTACGAATACAAGGTCATTTGCGATAAGGGCTTTGCCGCCTACTTTTTGATCGTCGCCGAGTACGTGCAATGGGCCAAGGACAACGGCATCGGCGTCGGTCCCGGCCGTGGTTCGGCCGCCGGCGCTATCGTCGCCTACGCCATGAACATCACCGCGTTCGACCCGCTCGAGAACGGCCTGATGTTCGAGAGGTTCCTGTCCCCGCAGCGTACCGAGATGCCCGATATCGATATGGACTTCGACGATGAGCGGCGCCTCGAGGTCGTGGAGCACGTTCGCCAGCTCTACGGCCCCGAGAAGGTCACCCACGTCATCACCTACTCGACCATTAAGGCCAAGCAGGCCATCAACGACGCCGCGCGCGTCCTGGACTACCCGGTCTACATGGGCCAGCGCCTGTCCAAGATGGTCTCGAGCGACCCCAAGGTCAAGCTCAAGCAGGTGCTCGAAAAACAACCCGGCAAAGAGGATCTGTTTAACCCCGACTTTGCCGAGGCCTATAAAAAGGACGACGACGCCCGCCGCATCATCGACACGGCGCTCTCGATTGAGGGCCTCACCCGTGGCGAGGGCGTGCACGCGTGCGCCGTTCTGATCTGCCGCGACCCCGTCAACGAGCATGTGCCCACCAAGCTCGACACCAAGGGCGGCGTCGAGATTACCCAGTACGAGGGCCATACCGTTGCCGACATGGGCCTGCTCAAGATGGACTTCCTGGGCCTGCGCACGCTGACGGTTATCTCCAAGGCCAAGGCAAACATCAAAAAGAACTTCGGCATCGACATCAAAGAGGAAGAGATTCCCTTTGACGATCCCGAGATCTTTAAGCTCATGGGCTCCGGCCACACCGCCGGCGTCTTCCAGGTCGAGTCCGCCGGCATGACGGCCACGATCAAGAACATGAAACCCACCGAATACAAGCACGTCGTGGCATTGATCGCTCTGTACCGCCCGGGCCCGCTGGGCGCCGGCATGGTTTCGTCCTACATCAACCGTATGAACGGCAAGGAGCCGGCCGTCTCCTACGACGACCGTCTGGACGACATCCTGGGCGAAACCTACGGCACCATGGTCTACCAGGAGCAGGTTATGCTCATCTCCGTCGAGATGTGCGGCTTCTCCAAGGGCGAATCGGACTCGCGTATCCGTAAACCCGTGGCTAAGAAAAAGATCAAGCTGCTCACGTCGACGGTGCTCCACTGGGAGGATGGCTCGGACGAGACCACCTACGACCACTGGATGAACGGCGCCATCAAGAACAACTACACGCGCGAGGTCGCCCAGAAGATTTGGGACGATGTTCTCGAGTTCGCATCTTACGCCTTTAACAAGTCGCACTCCGCCGGCTACGCCATCTTGGTTATGCAGACAGCGTGGCTCAAGGCGCACTATCCGCACGAGTACATGGCGGCCGTTCTGACGTCCTACACGGGCAAGACCGACAAGATCGTTCACTACGTCTCGGCATGCCGTCACGACGGCATCCCCGTGCTGTCGCCAGATGTCAACGAGTCCGGTACCGAGTTCACGGCCACCAAGGAGGGCGTGCGCTTTGGTTTGGCCGGCATCCGCGGCGTGGGCACCGGCGTGGCGCAGGCGATTATCGCCGAGCGCGAGGCGGGCGGTCCGTTTAAGACACTGCACGACTTTGTCGAGCGTGTGGACTCGAGCCAGGCAAACCGCCGCGTGATCGAATCGCTCATCAAGGCAGGCGCCTTCGACTCCACGGGGTATCCGCGCCGCCAGATGATGCACTTTGTGGACAAGAACAACCCCGAGAACATCATCGATGCCGCTGTGAAGCGCCAAAAGGATCGCGCGAGCGGCCAGACGTCGTTCTTCGACATGTTCGGCGATGTTGAGGGCTCGGGCTTTGAGGTGAGCGTGCCCGATCCGGATGGCCAGGAGTGGGACCGCCACCTTAAGCTGAGCCAGGAGAAGGAGGTTCTGGGCATCTATGTCTCGGACCACCCGTTGCGCCCGTTTGAGTATGCGCTAGCCAAGGCGCGCGACTTCTCGTTCTCGCAGATCGACACCGGTTACGAGGTGCAAAACCCCACGGGCGGTACCATCAACCAGGAGATTCCCGAGGGCAAGGCGCTGTGGTGGGCCGGTATGGTCTCGAGCGTGTCCAAGCGCGTGACCAAAAACGGCGACCCCATGGGCATCGTGCAGCTCGAGGACATGGAAGGCGAGGCCACGGTCGTGGTGTTCCCCAAGACCTACAAGGAGGCCGAGGGGTACCTGTACGGCGAGGTCGATCCCGAGACCGGCGCGCAGCTGTCCGATGCGTTTGTGCGCATTAAGGGCAAGCTTGAGCGCTCGGACCGCGGCGATCAGATCATCGCGCAGGAGATCGTGCCACTGGAGCTTAATGAGGAGAACAACAAGCCCAAGGTGTTTGAGGTCATGGTGCCCAACAGCCGCTTTAGCCAGGGCAATATGGCGCGTCTTGCCACGGTGCTTACCGCCAACCCGGGCGGCGACCGCGTGGAGATCTTTATCGAGCAGGTGGACGGGCGTGTGCTGCGTGCCGAGGTGCCGGCCAAGGTCAACGCACGCTCGATTCCGCTGCTGGCCGAGGCCAAGGCCATTGTGGGCAACCAGGGCCGCGTGACGGTTATCTAGGGACGGCGTTGCTGAGGGGTAGCTAATTTGGGACGGGGCTTTTTTAGCTACCCTTTGGCTGACGACAAATTGGCTGGGATTTGGATAATTCTCAACCGATATATGGGGGTAGCTAAAATAGCCCCGTCCCAAATTAGCTACCCCGGGTGGATTGGAGGAAGTGATGACGCAGGGGACGTTTGTGCAGGCGCTTCGCAAAGAGGCGGCGTTGAGCGGCACCTTTATGAAGGGGCGTTCGCTCATGCTCAACGGTGCCGTGCTGTCGTTTGAGGACTCCGGCTCGCGCTTCTCCAAAAACGTGAACATCGAGGGCTCGGTGCGCGGCTCGCGCGGCGACCTGTACAAGACGCACGTGGCGCTCGACATGGACGAGCACGAGGTTATCGACTACGACTGCGATTGCCCCGCCGCCTTCCGCTATTCCGGCATGTGCAAGCACGCCATCGCCACGGCGCTGGCGTATCTGGATGCCAGTGGCGCCGAGCCCGTCGAGGGTTTGCGCACGCCGGTCCGCACGTTTACAGTACCGCCCGCACAGTCCAAGCAGCCCACGCGCCCCGCGCCCACCGCATCTGCGGTCAACCCCAACTTTCCCTTCCCGGCGCCCGTCCCCACGAGCCCGAGCCTTGTGGCGGCGCTTTCCGATCTTTCGGACGCGCGCATGGACGAGCTCGCGGTCATGCGTCGCAAGCTCGCCGGCACCATTGACCCCGATGCGCCCAAAGCGGTGCTGGAGCCCTCGCTGGTGCCGTACTACAATCCGCTGTTTGCCGATCGTTTTAACTGGGCGCTCGAGTTTCGCATTCGTAGCGGTTCGGTGTCCTACGTGGTTAAGGATATCGACGGCATGGCCGATGCCTATGTGCGCGGCGGTACGTTCTCCTATGGCAAGAAGCTTACGTTTGCCCATGTGCCCGAGGCTTTCGATGACGTGTCGACAAAGCTGCTCGACTTTATCGCAATGACGGTCGCCTACCTAGGCGATATTACGAGCCCGCGCTCGGCGTCGTATGACTTTGTCCGCAACGGTTTTGTCGCCGAGCGTCAGTTGCCGGTATCCGAGCATTCCATCGTGTCCGTGCTGGACCTGCTGCGCGGCAGGACCATGTCCTTTGAGCCTGCTTGGTCGCGGGGAACGACGACGCATCGCGCCTACGAGGTGGCAGTCGAGCCGTCGCCGCAGGGGGAGGGCGAAGTCCCGGCTAAGCGCCCGCCGCTCCTTGCCGCCAAGATTGCACCGGCGGCGGGAGGCAGCTACGACTTGCGCCTGCCGGCCGATACGTACTGCTTTGTCGCAGGCGACGCAGCCTATCTGGTCGATACGCGCCGCGCGCGCCGTACCGACACGGCGTTTGCCCAGCATGCGGCGCCGTTCCTATCGCACTTGTTGCCCTGCCGCACGCCGGTCCATATCGCCGCCGACCAGGTGGGCGAGTTCTGCCGCATGGCGCTGCCGATCTTGCGCGACTACACCGACCTGACCGCTCCCGCCGTACTTGACGCCGTGGCGCCCGAGCCGAGTTTTGCCATGGCGATTGGCGTCGACGATGGCCTTGTGACCTGCAAGATTACGGTGGCCTACGGCGATTGGTCGGCAGATCTCTTTAGTCTTGGTGCTCCGGGCAGTCCTTTCGAAGAGCAACGCCCCGGCGTTCCGCCCCGCGATACGCTGGCGGAGTTTCGCGTTATGGACACGGCTGCCCTGTACTTTGATTTCCACGAGGGCGGCCTGGCGTTTGAGGAGCGCGATGACGAGAGCCTGTTCCACTTGCTGACCGAGGGCCTGTCTGCCCTGTCCGAGCTTGGAGAGGTCATGCTCAGCGACCGCCTGCGCCAGATTTCGGTCCGCCCTGCGCCCAAGCTCTCGGTGCGCGCCACCGTCAAGAGCAACTTGCTCGACGTCGAGCTGGGTGCGAGCGGGCTTTCGGCGGGCGACCTTGCCATCTATCTGGACTCGTATAAGCGCCACCAGACGTTCGCGCGCCTTACGTCCGGCGACATCGTTCGCCTGGATGAAGGTGCCCGCGCTGCGTTTGGCCTTGCCGAGGACCTGGGCGTCGATGCCGTCGACCTGCTCGACGGCGTGTCGCTTCCCGCATCGAGTACCCTGTTCGTCGACAACATGCTTGCGCGCACGCCCGCGCTCGAAGCCGATCGCGACGCTGCATTCCGTCGCACCGTCGAGCGCTTGGATACGCTCGGCAAGATGGACTTTACGGTGCCGGTCTCGCTCAAGGCCACACTGCGCGGCTATCAGGTCGACGGCTACCAGTGGCTCGGCTCGCTCGAACACCTGAGCCTTGGCGGCATCTTGGCCGACGACATGGGCCTGGGCAAAACGCTCCAGATGATCGCGCATATCCTGGCGCGCGTGGAGGCGGGGGACACTAAACCCACGCTTGTGGTGTGTCCCGCGTCGCTTGTGTACAACTGGACCGCCGAGCTGGAGCGCTTTGCCCCGTCGCTCGATGTGTGCGCCATTGTGGGCGCCAAGGCGCAGCGTCGCGTGCAGATCGCCGGCGTGGCCGAGCATAACGTGGTCGTGACGTCGTATGACCTTATGCGGCGCGATATCGACGAGTACGTCGAGCAGGACTTTGCCCGTGTGGTGCTCGATGAGGCCCAGTACATTAAAAACCCGCTCACCCAGGTGGCGCGCGCCGCAAAGCGCCTGCCTGCCGGCGTGCGCTTTGCCCTGACGGGCACGCCCATCGAAAACCGCCTATCCGAGCTCTGGAGCATCTTCGACTTTTTGATGCCGGGCCTGCTGGGTACGCGTGAATCGTTTGCAAAGCGCTTCGAAAGCCCGGTCGAGCATGCCGAGGGCGACAGTGCCGCCCGCCTGCAAGCGCTCGTGTCGCCGTTTGTGCTGCGCCGTGTCAAGGAAGACGTGGTGGCCGACCTGCCCGAGAAGATCGAGGATACGGTCATGGCGCAGCTTACCGGCGAGCAGCGCAAGCTCTACCTGGCCAACCAGGACCGCATCGCCCAGCAGGTGCAGCACCGCGAGGCATCCGAGTTTAAGAAAGACAAGCTCAAAGTGCTCGCCGAGCTCACCAAGCTGCGCCAGATCTGCTGCGACCCGCGTCTACACTACGAGGATTACAAGTCGGGGAGCGCCAAGCTCGATACGTGCATGGAGCTCGTGCACGGCGCACTCGATGGCGGTCACCGTATCTTGTTGTTCAGCCAGTTTACGGGCATGCTCGATATTATCGGTAGGCGCCTGGCCAAGGAGGACATCGCCTTCCTTAAGCTCACGGGCGCTTCGTCTAAGGAGAGCCGCGCCAAGATGGTCGCGCAGTTCCAAGCGGGCGAGGTTCCGGTCTTTTTGATTTCGCTCAAGGCGGGCGGCGTGGGCCTTAACCTGACGGCGGCCGACGTGGTCATCCACTACGACCCGTGGTGGAACGTGGCGGCGCAGGACCAAGCAACTGACCGTGCACACCGTATTGGCCAGCAACATACCGTGACCGTGTACAAGCTCATCGCCAAGGACACGATCGAGGAACGCATTATGCGGATGCAGGAGTCCAAGCGCGACCTGGTCAACAGCGTGCTCGGCGGCGACGGCATCTCGTCGGCACTGTTCACGCGCGAGGATGTTCTGGCGCTGCTCGGCGGCGACGGGCGCTAGCCGCGCGCGGGGTGGGACTGCTGGAGTGGGCAGGACGGTCGACGCATTTTGGCCCGACCGCTTGCCTGATCCGTTATGTGTTCATTTGCAATGCCGTGGATGGTTTGTCTGCCTTTGGGCATAAGAACCATCAAGAACATTGGCACATCAGCAAAGGAGAACATCATGGCGAAATTCTTTAAGGACCCCGACGGTAAGCTCATCGCTGCCCTTGGCGACGACGTTGCGACCCCTGCCGGTTGCACGGAACTGACCGCAAACACTGAGGACGCGGCGCACGAGAAGCACGTGCCTGTTGTCGAGACCGAGCGCGACGGTCACGTGATTCGCGCACGCGTTGGCTCGGTCGAGCACCCCAGCCTGCCCGAGCACTACATTGAATGGATCGCCCTTGAGGCCGAGGGCCGCTTAGAGGTTCATTACCTTGAGCCCGGCATGAAACCCGCGACGTTTTTCGCGGGCGGCTCCAAGACCGGTACCGTCTATGCCTACTGCAACCTGCACGGCCTGTGGTCCGCGACATTCTAGGAGCGCGCCCCCGCTCGGGGTATCATAGCTAGCATATGCACATGCAAGCGCCGACTGCATTATGCGGCCGGCGCTTTTACTACGATTTTGATGGTTTACGACGGAAAGGGCTGGGCCATGAAGCTCGCGCTTGCACAGATCGATATGCGCCTGGGTGATATTGAGGGCATTTGCGGCCGCATCGAGGACCAGGCTCGTCTGGCCCACGAGCGCGGGGCGCGCGTGCTGTGCGTTCCGGCTCCGCTCTTTATGGGCGCCGTGCCCGGTGGCCTGGTGGGCGCTGCCGACTTTGAGCACGACGTGCTTGCCGGTTTGACTGGTGTTGCCGAACGTATTCAGGAGCTTGACATGATCTGCATCGTGCCCGCGGCGGTTTCGTTTGAGAGCCAGCCGCTGCTCGACTACATGATGCTCAAGGACGGTCATGTGGTGCCGGCGCGTTCGAGCATTGCCCTGCAGCGTGGCGAGAACAACGATACGCGTTGGGCGCCGCCGGTGTTCGACGTGGACGGCGTGCGCATCGCCGTGATTTTTGACTTGGACCGCGAACTCGAGATGTTACCGACCGGTGTTGACCTCATTGCGTATTTCCAATTCAACGCGTTTGACATGACCGACCGCGAGACTGCCGCCATTGCCGCCGTTCGCAGCGGCGCCTACCGCAAGATCGCCTCCAAGCGCAGCGTATGGTTTGCCTGCATGGCGCCGGTCGGTGCCTATGACGAGTCGGTGTATACCGGCGGGTCGTTTGTACTCGACGACTGCGGTCGCGTGGTGGCCCAAGCGCCGTGTTTTGAGGAGAGCCTACTGGTTCAGGAGATCCAGCGCGGTGTGATGCTCGATGCCCTGGAAGACCACGAGCTGCCCGAGTTTCGCTCCGAGGAATGGCTGTGGCAGGCGCTGGTGCTTGCCGTTCGCGATAACGCCCGCGCCCGCGGTGCGTCGCGCGCCGTGGTGGCGCTCGAGGGCGACTTGCCGTCGTCTTTGCTGGCGGCGCTGGCCGTCGACGCTCTGGGCCCGCGCAATGTGATTGGCCTGGTGCTGGGGCGCAACCGTATCTTTACTCCGGCGCAGGGAGAGGCCGAGGCTGCCCGCTGTGCCGCCGTCCGCGCCATCGCCGAGCGTTTACACATTCGCACTGTCGAGCGCGATGCACCGGATGCGACGCGTGTGCTCGATCGCGACGTGTCGGCGGGCGATGCCGAGCGTCTGCGCTCGCGCACGTTGGGCCTCATGCTGGAGGATACGGCGCTCGAGCCGGGTGCGATGGCGCTGAGCCCGCTGTCCAAAACCGAGTACGCGCTGGCGGCGCCGGCGCTTTGCGGCGGCTACCAGGGCGATTACGCGCCCTTTGGCGATGTGTACCTGTCGACGCTTGAGTTTGTGGCGCGCGTGCGCAACCGCACGTCTGCCGTGGTGCCCCAAGAGCTCGTGACGCTCAACGCGGTGGAAGATTGTATGGAGCGCGTGCTGGCGCAAGCGCTCTCGACGCTCGACGGTCCGGTCGATATGCTCGACCGCGCGGCACAGCTGCTCGGCGGGCTTGAGCCGGGTGAGGTCGATGGCGCGCTCGAGGCGCACGTGGACCGCAATCGATCTTTCGACGACATCCCGATGGCCGCTGGCAAGACTGAGGCCTGCTCGCTGCTGCTGATGCTCGTGCGCCAGGGCGAGGCTGCTCGCCGCATGCTGCCGACGGCTCCGATCGTCTCGGCACGTTCGTTTGTTGAGCGCTCCTGGCCCTACATGCTTGCGTGGTCCGATCTGGGACTCAGCGGCAAGGAGCGCATGACGGTCGATTCGCTGGCGTGCGCCGAGGTGCGCCGTTTTGCTGACGAGGATACGAGCGAGCGCGTGCGAAACGAGATGATGGGCGTGCTGGGCGAGCTGCTGGGTATTTCGCCCGAGCAAATGGAGGAGCTGCGCTCCGAGGACGGTCAGCGTCGTTTGCACGAGGGAATGAAAAAGTTCGAGGGCGAGGTTCAGGACGCCATCGATAAGATGATGGGCGGTCAGGGCGGCTCGCAAGGTAGTCCCCAGGGTGGCCCGATGCCGCATCCGCCGGTTGATCCCCGACAGTTCCCATTCTTCTCGCAGAACTAAACTGGGGATGGGATTCGCTCCCAACACCGATACTTCAACTAAGCATCTTGACCCCGTTGTGTTATTCTAGAACAGACGTTCGTGAATGATGCGCGGGGCCTTGTCTTGCGCTGTGCTTGTGGCGAGGGGAGGTTGGCTTGGTTATCTTGGGCATTGACCCCGGTTTGGCTCATACGGGTTGGGGGATTATCGAGGAGCGGCGTGGCGAGGTTCGCTGCCGTGCCTACGGTTGCATCGAGACCAGCGCGGGCAGCCCGCTCGCGGTGCGCCTGTCGCATATCGCCCGTGACCTTAAGGATGTCGTCGAGCGTTATCGACCCGACACGGCTGCTGTCGAGAGCATCTACTTTGGCGCCAACGTTCGCTCGGCCATCCCTACGGCGCATGCCCGCGGTGCTGCACTCGTAGCGCTTTCGGAATGCGCGCTCGAGATTGGCGAGTACACGCCCATGCAGATCAAACAGGCTGTGGTGGGCACCGGCGCCGCGGACAAGCGGCAGGTCGCCTATATGGTACGCACGCTAACACAGCTCGACCACGACCCGCATCCCGACCATGCCGCCGATGCCCTGGCCTGCGCCATCTGCCACGTAAACCTCAGCCGCACCCGCGCCCTCACCGGTGGCGAGTTCTATCAACAGAGAGGAACCGGATACTGATGATTTCCCAGCTCCACGGAACGCTTGTCGAGGCCACGATGAGCTCTGCTGTCGTCGATGTGTCGGGCGTTGGCTTTGAGCTCGGCATTTCGGGCAGCACTGCGGCCACGTTGCCGACGCCCGGTGGCGAGGTCCGCCTCTACACGCGTATGCAGGTGCGCGAGGACGCCATGACACTTTTCGGTTTTTCCTCTAAGGATGAGCGCACGATGTTCGACCGGCTCGTGTCCGTTTCGGGCGTTGGCCCGCGCTTGGCGCTCGCCGTGCTTTCCACCTATACCGTGGGGCAGCTGTATTCGCTGGTGATGGCCGAGGACGACAAGGGCATGGCCAAGGTACCCGGTGTGGGCAAAAAGACAGCTCAGCGCCTGATCCTGGAACTCAAGAGCACCTTTGCCAAGGATAAGGGCTTTGTGCCGGTCGACGTGATTTCCGGCCAGGTTGCGATGCCCGTGCCCGCTGCTGCTCCCTCGGCCATCGATGATGCCCGTGCGGCGCTCCTTTCCATGGGCTTTAGCCCGCAGGAGACCGATGTTGCCCTGAGCGGGTATGATGGGCAGAATATGCGTGTCGAGGATCTGCTCGGTGCGGCGCTTAAGCGACTCGGAATGGATGCGTGATGTGGGAAGCCGATGACTCTCAGGACCTGTGGGCGACGCCCGGTAACTCGCCGGCGGCATCCATGGCGCACGGCGAGCGCATGGTGGACTCGGAGCTGACGGCCGAGGACCTCGATGTCGACCGCACTTTGCGCCCCCAGCGCCTGGACGACTACTGCGGCCAGGAGCACATCAAGCAGAGCCTGCGCGTGTTGATCGAAGCGGCGCAGAACCGTGGCGAGACGCTCGACCACGTGATTTTCTCGGGTCCTCCGGGCCTGGGCAAGACCACGCTGGCTACCGTTATCGCCAACGAGCTGGGCGCTCAGATTAAGACCACGAGTGGCCCCGCCATCGCGCGCACGGGCGACCTGGCGGCCATCCTTACTAACTTGCAGCCGGGTGATGTGCTGTTTATCGACGAGATCCACCGCCTCAACCGTTCGGTCGAGGAGGTCCTGTACCCCGCGATGGAGGACTTTGCGCTCGATATCGTGATCGGTAAGGGTCCGGCGGCGCGCTCGATTCGCCTGGATATTCCCAAGTTTACGCTGGTGGCGGCAACGACTCGCTCAGGCATGTTGACCGGCCCGTTGCGCGACCGCTTTGGCATTTCATATCGCCTGGATTACTACACGGTCGAGGAACTCGCGCAGATTGTGACGCGCTCGGCGACTATCCTGGGCGTGACGATCGACCATCCCAGTGCACTCGAGATCGGCTCGCGTTCGCGCGGCACGCCGCGTCTTGCCAACCGCCTGCTCAAGCGCGTGCGCGATTACGCACAGGTGCGCGGCAACGGCCCCATCGAGCTCGATATCTGCCGCCAGGCGCTCGAGTTCTTCGAGATCGATGAGCTCGGTCTGGACTGGATGGATATTCGCATTTTGGAGACGCTCGCCAAGACGTTCTCCGGTCGTGCCGTGGGACTTACGACCCTTGCCAGCGCGGTGGGCGAGGATCCGGGCACGCTCGAGGATGTCTATGAGCCCTATTTGCTGCAGTGCGGGTTGATGATTCGTACGCCGCAGGGCCGTCAGGCAACCCTTCGCACCTTTGAGCACCTGGGGATTGAACCTACCGTTTAGGGCGCTTTGTTTTGGCGGGCTGTTGGACTATCGCTGGGCATCGGGTAAACATATCGCCGTTCATCGGTTATGGGCGTTTTACTATTGCGCGCCCGTGCTATGCTGAATTGGTCTTTTTCTCATTCGGTAACGAAAGGACCGCCCATGCCTACTGACATCGAAATCGCACGTTCTGTCACGCCACTGCCTATTACCGAGGTGGCCAAGAACGCCGGCGTCGACGTTAAGCACCTTATTCCGTACGGCTTCGACAAGGCTAAGGTTGACTATTCACTGCTCAACGAGCCGACTGATCACCAGGCTAAGCTCGTCCTCGTGACCGCTATCAACCCAACGCCTGCGGGCGAGGGCAAGACCACCACGACCATCGGTCTGGCCGACGGCCTGCGTCGTCGCGGCATCAAGAGCGCCGTGGCCCTGCGCGAGCCTTCGCTCGGCCCCGTCTTTGGCGTTAAGGGCGGCGCTGCCGGCGGCGGCTGGGCTCAGGTCATCCCCATGGAGGATATCAACCTGCACTTTACCGGTGACTTCCATGCCATCGGTGCTGCCAACAACCTGCTGGCCGCCATGCTCGATAACCACATCCAGCAGGGCAATCAGCTCGGTATTGACGTTAAGCGCATCACTTGGAAGCGCGTCGTCGATATGAACGACCGTCAGCTGCGCCACGTCATCGACGGCATTGGCGGTAAGGCCCAGGGCGTGCCGCGCGAGGACGGCTTCGATATCACCGTCGCCTCCGAGGTCATGGCAATTCTGTGCCTGTCTACGAGCATCAGCGACCTCAAGGAACGCTTGGGCGAGATTGTCGTCGGCTATAGCTTTGCCGGCGAGCCCGTCCGTGCCCGCGACCTTAAGGCCCAGGGTGCCATGGCCGCGTTGCTTAAGGACGCGCTCAAGCCCAACCTGGTGCAAACGCTCGAGGGCACGCCCGCGTTTGTCCACGGCGGTCCCTTCGCCAACATTGCCCACGGCTGCAACTCTATCATGGCCACGCGTATGGCGATGCGCTTTGGCGATGTTGCCATTACCGAGGCCGGCTTTGGTGCCGATCTGGGTGCCGAGAAGTTCCTCGACATCAAGTGCCGCATGACGGGCGTTCGCCCCAGCGCCGTCGTGGTCGTCGCGACCGCACGTGCGCTGAAGTACAACGGTGGCGTCGCCAAGGCCGACCTCAACGAGGAGAACCTCGAGGCACTCAAGGCTGGCATGCCCAACCTGCTGCGTCACGTTGACAACATCCAGAACGTATATGGTCTGCCCTGCGTGGTCGCCATCAACCGCTTCCCGACGGACACCGAGGCCGAGCTTGCGCTCATCGAGTCCGAGTGCCAGAAGCTCGGCGTCAACGTTAAGCTTTCCGAGGTCTGGGCCAAGGGCGGCGAGGGCGCGCTCGAGCTTGCCGATGAGGTCATGCGTCTGATTGAGCAGCCGAGCGAGCTCAAGTTTGCCTACGAGGACGGCGCCGATGTTGCCGATGCCCTCGAGGCCGTTGCCACCAAGGTCTACCGCGCCGACGGCGTTGACTTTACGCCGGCCGCCAAGCGCCAGCTCGCCGAGCTGCGCGAGAATGGCTTTGGCAACCTGCCGGTGTGCGTCGCCAAGACGCAGTACAGCTTTAGCGACAACGCCAAGGCCTTGGGCGCTCCCGAGAACTTCCGCATCACCGTGCGTGAGCTCAAGGTTTCTGCCGGCGCCCACTTTGTGGTCGCGCTGACCGGCAGTGTTCTGACCATGCCGGGTCTGCCCAAGGTTCCCGCGGCCGAGAACATCGACGTCGACAACGACGGCAACATCACCGGCCTGTTCTAAGCCTGCTGCTCATAGCCGCTTGCCCGCCCCGCCGTGCCCACAAGGCCCTGCGGGGCTTTTTGATCCTTAGGCCCGCGCATGTCTTGTAGATACCGACGGACTCTGCCCATCATAGGCTTTTGCGCGGGTAGAATGCATGGATAACTTGATGCTTACAGGCGACGGAAAGGAATCGCTGCATGGATCAGGACAAGAAAACCGTGATGGGCGGTTACGGTTCCGCGCAGGCTGGCGATAGCGCCGATGCGACCCGCGTTGTTCCCAACCCCGGCTATACCGACCCCGCCGCGACGCAGCCTTCTGCCGAGCCCACCCGGGTTATGGGCTATGGCGACTCGGCGCAGGATTCTTACGCTGCATCTTCGCAAGGCCCCTATGGCAACGCAGCTCCGGACCCGTTTGAATACGCGCCGCAGGATTCTTATGCCGCCTCGACGTCGAATCCCTATGATGACCTGCCGCAGAATCCCATTCCGCAGCCTCAACAGACGACGTATATGCCTCGCACGGCGCAGCCTCGCTACGAGTCGCGCGAGCCGTATCGCGAGTACCCCAAGTCGATTCCGCAATATGGCGAGGACGAAGAGAGGAAAACGTCGCGTTCGTCGAGCGTGATCAAGAAGATCCTCATCGTACTGGCGATCTTCTTTGCGCTGTCGGTTGTGTTTGCCATTGTGTCGGGCATGCTCAACAAGCGAGGGAGCTCAACGGCCGATACCACTGCCGAGCAAACCGAGTCCGCCTCGTCTGGCACTGTCGATCTGAGCGATATCCCGGGGCAGTACTGGTCCAACGCCAAGAAGCTCCTCAAGTCGCGCGGAGCCGACCTTTCGAACGCCGTGATCCTGACCGACGATGGCTCAACGCCCGTCGTCGATGCCAACTGGGTCGTTACTTCTGCCTACTATAACGACAGCGGCAACCTCGAAATTCAACTCACGCACAAGAACAGCTCGGGCAACTCGTCCGGCGGCCAAAGCGGTACCGACAGTTCGAGCTCCAATACGCTGGAGGACTTGAGCAACAAGGCACAGGAGTTGGGAGACAAGGCGCAAGAGCTGGGCGACACGGCACAAAACCTGGGCGATACCGCGCAGAACTTGGGCGGCATGGCGACGGATGCCTGGAACGCCCTGCAAAACGGCATCTCGGGCGCGCAGGGAAACTAGCTGTTAAGCAGGCTACAGCTGCTCGGCCGGACGCTCGGGCGAACTAAAGCCCGAGTCAAACGTGACGACGCATGAGGCATCGGGCCGGCGCTCGTGCACGATGCGCGTGACGAGCTCCAGCAGCTCCTCGTCGGATATGTCAAAGCCGTCGGGGCGTACCAAGTCAAACGAAACGAAGCCGTCGTGCTCGTGCAGGTCGTGGATGGAGAGCGCGGGATCGATCTGCATGACGCCGCGTTTGACCCAGCCGCGCAGGTCGTCGCCGGTTATGGCGATGGGGTCACAGTGCAGCGTGATGTCGATGCCCATCTGGCGCTTGATGTCGTGCTCGATGGTGTCCAGAATCTCGTGGTGCTCAAATGCATCGCCCTCGCCGGGCATTTCCACGTGTGCGCTGGCGAACTGGCGACCGGGGCCGTAGTCGTGCACCATCAGGTCGTGTGTGCCCAGGACTTGCGGATAGGCCATAATCCTGTCGCGGATTTCCTGGACGAGCTTTGGGTCGGGCGCTTGTCCCAGCAGCGGGCTGATGGCGTCGCGCACCAGGCCCATGCCGCTGATGCAGATGAAGATGCCCACACCCAGGCCTGCCCAGCCATCGAGATCAAAGCCGGTCGTCTGCGAAATAAGCGCCGCCACCAAGACCGAGCCCGAGGTGATGACGTCGTTTTTGGAGTCCTGCGCCGTGGCGATGAGCGTTTCGGAATCGATGCGGTTACCCAGTGCGCGGTTGAACGCGGCCATCCAGAATTTGACGAGCATGGACGTAGCCAGTGCCGCAAGGGAAATAAACGTGTAAGCGGTGGGCGAGGGCTTGATGATCTTGGTGACCGACTCGAGGATCAGGTTGATGCCGACGGCGCAAACCAGGACGGCGACGAACAGGCCGGCTAGGTACTCGTAGCGGCCGTGACCATAGGGGTGGCCTTCGTCTGCCGGGCGGCTGGCAAGGCGGAAACCGAGCAGGCTCACAATGTTGCTCGAGGCATCGGAGAGGTTGTTGAAAGCGTCGGCGATGAGGGAGACGGAGCCGGCGAGCAGACCCGCGATGCCCTTGGCCAGGCACAGGGTGATGTTGAGGCCAATGCAGACGAGGCTTGCGGAAAAGCCCGCGTTGGTGCGGCAAGATGCATCGACCGGCTCGCTCTCGCTGCCGGGAACAAGCGTATGTACCAGCCGATTTACAAATAGCATAGCGGTCGTCCTCACAATCATGTTTAAGGGGATAGTGTAGCTCGCACGGGGGCGCCGTGCGCCGATGCTCAGAAAATGCAGCAATAGTCTGCCGGTGCTAACGAACGAGCCTTCTCGTCTGCCTGGGTGGTCCATTTTGGGCCACATGGGTATGGGCATGTGCCTGCTTGCTCGACATACTTAATGTCGACAGCCCCTGTGCAAAGGAGGACGTTTCCATGGACGAGATGTTTGCCATTAAATGCCAAAACTGCGGCGGCCCTATGTACTCGCACCAGGCTAAGCGCAGCTTTGAGTGTGCCTATTGCGGTGCGGTCATTCCGTGGCAGGCAGACGCCGGAGAGCCCAAGAGCGCTTTGGGCATTCGCCATACGCCGTTGACGGTGGTGGATGGACTGCTCAAGCTCACGCATGTGTCGCAGCTCGAGCGCCCGGAGGACCCGGACTGGTATTTCTTCAATTCGCACTGGCGCAATCAGTCGGTCCTGGAACATCTGCTGTGGGAGGATCGCGGCACGGCGCAGGAGTTCCAAGAGGCCACGCATGTGAGCATTCCTTGCCCCTTCTGCGGAGCGTCCTTTGAGGGCGAGTCAACGCAGCGTGTGTTTGAGTGCCCGTCCTGCGGCAACAAGATCGGCATTGCCGACCTGCTCAAGCCCGGTACCTTCAGCAAGCGTCTGACCTTGGGCGTTGGTGCGGAGTATGTACCTGGGCAGGGTGTTCCCTGCGAAATCTCGCCGCAGCAGGCACGTGCCAACGCGCTGCAGCTGGTGCGCCAGCATGCGGAAGCCTTTGCCGGGCACGATGTGGAAGACGCGATCCAAAACGACATGATGCTCTTCTATTTCCCCATGGCGCTCGCGGATTTGCGCATGATGGCGAGCTTCCCGGGCAAGGGCCTGAGCAAGGAGGCCTTGGTGTACTACGAGGTGCTCGACTGGGCATACCCCAGGGCAAACTACCTGGACGTTCGCCTCATGGGCATTTTGGAGCCGTGGGACTTTGCCAAGGTCGGTCCGTTCGATCCCGCCATGCAGGAAGGTGACTTTCGCGTTGTCTCAGTCGATGCGTCTACCAAGGACCAGGTGGTCATTGATAAGTTGGCGCTCGACGTTGCGGGCAACGACGCCGAGGCTGTACTGGGGCTCAATAAAAAGAGCATCCGCACCTGGGCGCGCAAGGCCCGCAAACATAAGGACGGTCTGGTGATGGTGCCGGTCTACTTTGTCGATCGTCCGGCGACAGACGGCCGCGATGGCGAGCAGGTGCGCATTGCCGTAAACGGCCAGACGGGCCGCGCGGCCGCGGTGGTGTTTAGCGACAAGCGCGAAACGCATATCGTGGCGCCGCTCAGCCCGAGCCTGCATCTGTCCGGTGAGAGCACCGTGCACGCCACGCCCGTCGAGGTCAAATACGTTAAATCGCCCTTCCTGTACCAGATCGTGCGCCGTGGAGGCGGCGAGCAACCGCGCCAGGTTGCAGCCGCCGTCGAGGGTTCCTACCGAGAGGAGAAGCCCAAACGCCGCGGTCTGCTGGGTGCGCTATTTGGGAAGTAGGGGAGTAGCACCGGTTGTTGCCGTAAGGTGATGGCCGGGGGTGCGGGGCAGCTCTCAGGAGTGCGGGCTGCCGTCTGATTGTTTGAGGGTGCCAGATGTAAATAAACAGTGGAGCGGCTGCAAAAGAGCCTCCTCACTGGGTAAAATCAGGTTGTGCCGCGGAACCCGCTCCTCAGCTAGTCACACTTCGGAAGCGCGGGCAACGCAGGTATTATCGTCTAAAGGGCCGGCTGCAACCGGCCCTTTTCTGTGGCAGCCAATGGACCCACATCAGACGAAGGCCGCGTCTTTGCCTGTCAGGTCACGCTCGCCAGCCACGGCTAGAATGTCGTTGCCGGCGTCCATGACCGGTATTGTTTCGTAGCGTGCGTCGCAACCGCGAGTGCGCCTGCGACGGCTGCGGTGGCTTCGGTCGCAACGTGCTGCTACCCTTGCGTTTCGCCATTGGTCGCTTCGTTGATGGCGCGGTACTCGGCGCTTAGTTCGCGCGCCAGCTCTTCCTTGCTTGGAAGATACGGCAGGTATTTGGCGGCAAACACTTGGTCGTTGTCTTCGGGCAGCGTGTACTCGACAATCGAATCGCTTTTGTCCGCGCAGAGCACGATGCCTATGGGCGGATTGTCGCCTTCGTTCATGAGCTCGCGCGTGTAGTAGTTCACATACATTTGCATCTGGCCCAGGTCCTGATGCGTAAGGTCGTCCGTCTTAAGGTCGATGAGCACGAAGCAGCGCATCAGATAGTTGTAAAAAACAAGGTCAATATAGAAATGGCGCCCATCAAAGGTGATGCGCTTTTGGCGCGCCTCGAAAGCGAAACCACGGCCAAGCTCCAGCAGGAACTTCTGAAGATGCGTGATGAGCGCCTGCTCTAGATCGCTCTCGCGAAACGCAGTATCGTCCGAGAAACCTAAAAACTCCAGTACATATGGGTCGCGGATGATATCCTCGGGGCGACGAGCCGGGGCGCTCTTTTGGATTTCCTGGGTGACGGCCTCCTTGTCCTTGCTGGCAAGTAGGCGCTCGCGGAACATGGTGTTGATCTGGCGTTCGAGCTGACGCGTGCTCCAACGAGAATCGGCGCATTCGTTCATGTACCATGTTCGAGCATCAGGGTCAGTTATACGCGATAACCTGCGGTAATGTGTCCAATTCAATTCGGAACGCAGCGCGTTCCGGATTGGGAACGCAAGATAAAACTGACGCATGTATCTTAAGCTTCTGGCGTTGAAGCCTCTGCCAAAATCCTTAGTCAATCTAACGGCAAGTTCGTCGATCAGTGCATCGCCATACTTGGCGCGCTCCTCTCCGCCCTGTTCATCAACAATACTCTTGCCGATCTCCCAATATGCCTCAACCATCGCAAAGTTAACGGCGGTATAGGCCTTGTCGCGAGCGGCGTTGAGAATCGAGGAGACCTGCTTGTAAAAACCTTCGGGCACGATTGCCGATTCTCCACGGTTTACTAGTTCACCCATCACTGTCGCCCCACTTTCCTCTTGTGGAATGCATCTTTAACGCATTTAGTTTAAAGCCTCGCGCGGACACGAATTGCTATGTTGTCTGGCACCTTCGCATGGGAGCCTTGCGGTGGTTAAAATGTGACCATAGAGGCAGTTTTAGCGAACCCCGCGGGAGTGACGCGTATGGACAACAACACGCTGCTGTTCCAAGACAAAGGTTCGGGTAGGTTTAAAGACGTCAAGATCTACCCTAACCGCATCGAGGTGCTCAAGAAGGGCACTTTTGGTGGCAAGCACACCGAGATTGTTTATCTTAAGGACATTACGGGGGTCAGCAGGATCAAGGGCCGCGACGTTTTCCTACGTAACAGGCTGTTGACTGCCTGTGTCTTTAGTCTGAGCAGCCGCTCCCAAGCTCAGGAGTTCGTGAATGCGCTGAACATGGTGATGTAGCCGATAACGGTGTTCGGGCTAAGGTAAAAATCGGGGCGCAGAACGGTATTCTGCGCCCCCCCAATTGAGTCGATGTGTCTAAAAGGCGGGCTTGCCTATTCGCTGTCGTCCCCAACGTTTTCGCGGTCATTGGCAAGCATCGCCGCGCCGGCGACCGTTGTCGCCACGGCGGCGGCAGCGAGCCCGGCGGCAACGCCAGAGCCGTCGCCCGTGTCGGCGAGTTTTCCGGTCGAGCCCTTGCTCTTGTTGCCGCCGCCGTTCTTGTCGGCGCCGTCTGCGTTGGAACCCGTGCCGCTACCGGTGCCGCCTGCACTGCCCGAGGCCGCTACGGTAAAGCTTGCGGCTCCATCGCTGGCGAGCGTGTAGTTCTGCGCCGCGTCGCCCAAGAGACCGTTCACGCGCACCCAGTACGTTCCTGCGGCAAATGTTTCGCCCTCGGCCATTGCTGTGCCCGGAGCGCCGTTCGCGTCGTGCACAAACTCGAGCTGGGCCGTGCAAGCATCGGTTTCGAGCTTGCCCTCGAGTGATGCCGCAATCTTGGCGCGCACGTCTTCGCCGGCCTTAAGGCCTTCGAGTCCCTCAAAATGGGGCGTCAGCACGCGCGGGTCGATATCGATGGGCACAGGACCTTGCAGCCCCGTAGCGGTCTCGTTGCCCAGGGCGTCGACATCCACGTATTCGATGGTAAACGCGCTGCCAGAAGCGGCCACGTTGAGTACGTTGCTGCTGTTAACGAGGCGGAAATGACCCTCGCCAACGGTCTTGCCATCCTGGAATGAGGCATCGCTCAGCGAGTCGCTGTACGTCATGCGCATGCGGGTCGGGAGATAGTACGGGAGATAGTACGAAGCCGTCTGCTTGTGCTCCGTATCGTAATTGCGCTGGTAGATGCTCCGGGCCAGCGCCGCATCAACAAAGTCGGATGCGATGATGCCAATGTGCTTGAGGTAATCTGACTTCGTATCCTTGTTGTCGCTGGGGTTGATGTACGGGCTCTTGTACAGATGCTCGTTGACCACTCGTGCCGAGGTAAAAGGATTGCCTCCGTGCGACAAGCCCGTGCAGCTGGTGTAGTTGATAGACCAGCAACGCTCCTGGACTGGCACATTGGCCCCGTCATCGTCCACGACGTCCACCTTGTTGCGCGTGCGCCCGGTCGTTTCCTTCAGCGCATTATCGACCCAGCTGAGCTTGTCGGTTCCCGTGAGTTTGTACTTGTCCTGGGCATATACCTTGGTGCAATAGGGCTCTTCATTGCCCGTTTCCCCTATGGCTTCAAATCCCCGCGCGTCTTGGACGAGACACATCGACTGCCCGGAATGCGCCTTGATCTTGTCATCCCATTGGGTGAGGTCGAGGCCCCACGTGTGGCCGCTTACGCTGTTGCCGGCGAGCCCAAATCGACGCAGCAGGACGATCTTTCCGCGCACCTCGCCCAGCGTGGGGACGTGGCTCGACGTGTAGAACAGGTTGGGGTTATCGGCCATAACCTTGGCGAAGGCCGTCGTTATGCTTTCGTCGGTAGCCTCATCGTTGCCGCGCGATGCGAGCATGATGAGCGCTTCTGACGGGTTTTCGTTCAAAAACGTTTTGAAGTACCCGATGACATCGGAGAGATGCAGATAGTTCCCGTCTTTTTTGAGTAGGTAGAAAATCCCGTGGTCGATGCCGGGGTCATCGCCCTTTCCGAGCCGGATATCAAAATAGCGAATGCCTTCGAGCAACTGCGTGGGAATGTAATCCTGCTGGCATTTTACTTGCGAGGATTGGGGCTCAGTGTCGTTGTCCACGCTGCAGGTGCCCGAATCGTGCGTACCCGGGATGCTCAGCTCGTCGAGGAACTTGTCGTCGTCGACGTATTTCATCCAACATGGTCCGTCGACGTAGCTGCTGTACGTGATCCAGTCGAGGCTGCTAACCGTGGCATCGTTCTTTTTCATGTCGTAACCGATAAGTTCGAGCTCCCACGGAATGCTCTTACTCTTATGGCAGATCTTATTGTTGTCCTGGTCTTTGCCGTTCGATTCTATTGCCAGGTACTTAATGTCTTTTTTCTCGGTTTCTTTCTCGACCGTGCGGTCTCGGATGATGTAGGTTCCGTTTGATTGACGCTCGAACGCAAGACGATATGAGAAAGCCATTTGGGTCGCCTCCCCCGCGGCGCAGCTTCTTTC
>CABUIY010000004.1 GCA_902491765.1 uncultured Collinsella sp.
CGGGATTGGTCAAAATAGTTTGACTATTAGCGGCTAAAATCGCCCGGCGCTAACACTGAAAAAGACGCAACGACTGCTAGCAACGGCAATGACGCCATTACTGATTCTTCATTGTCTTCTGACGCCCCTTTCTGTCTGGGCTGATTCTTTACCGGCGCAGCCGGAGTCTACTGATTATTCCAATAGCGCCGCCAGCAGCTCGGAAGACGAGAGTTTCGTCCTAAATGATGAACAGCAGGGGGGTTGAAGTCGAGCAGCCGACTGTGTCAGACAATGATTCTCCCTCATCCGTTTCTAGCGAGTCTGCTTCCAATGCGACTGATTCGCCGAAACCCGAAAATGATGTATCCGCTGTCTCTGGTTCTGTTTCATACCAGACTCATGTACAGGATATTGGCTGGCAGGCTCCCGTTTCAAATGGAATGACGGCTGGCACAACAGGTCGTGCTAAGCGCGTTGAAGCCCTCAAGATCAATCTGCTTTCACAAGATGGCACCCCTTTGGGGAATGACAGCATTTCGGTCCAATCACACATTTCCGGGATCGGCTGGGAGCCTCAGCCGGTGGGTAACGGGCAGACATCTGGAACAGTTGGACAGTCGCGAGCCATCGAAGCGATCAAGCTATCTTTGTCGGGCGGTCTTTCTGACTCGTATGACATTTGGTATCGCGTTCATTCTGCAAATGTTGGTTGGCTTGGCTGGGCCTCAAATGGTGAGCCTGCTGGAACACAGGGCTATGCTTATCAGATCGAAGCTATTCAGATAAAGGTGCTTCCAAAAAATGCTCAAGATGCGCCAGCGCGAGGCGATGCCTTTAGGGACCATTCCCAGGAACCGCCTACTGTTTCCTATCGATCTCATATCTCCAATGTTGGATGGATGGGTGTTGTCGCGGACGGAAAGACATCGGGGGTCATTGACTCAAGAAATGCAATCGAGGCACTGTCGCTTAGTGTTAATTGGTATGGCCACGGAGGCTCTATTTCCTCTCGCGCGCACGTCTCTGGCATTGGTTGGCAAAGCTGGTCTTCAGGTACTGTTGGCACGACCGGGCAGTCTCGGTCAGTTGAGTCCGTTCAGTTTAAGCTCAATGACGAGATATCTGCAACTTACGACATTTGGTACCGTGTGTATGCTTCCAAATTGGGCGGATGGTTGGGCTGGACGTCCAACGGGTCTCCTGCGGGCTCGGTGGGGAAGGGTGCCGCCATTCAGGGTATTCAGGTTATGTTGGTCGAAAAGGGCTGCTCTGCTCCTGGAGATACAGCGAATCATTTTATTGGAGCTACGGATGTTCTGAGTGGCAGTTCGTATGGCCTTAATGGCAATAGCTTGGGCACTGTGCAGGGTAAAACGATTTTAATGGGTTCCGAGAGCGGCTCTGAGCCTTTAACATCGCTTTCTATTTCGTTTGATAATCAAGAGACTTCAGGTTCAATCGGTTATTCAGGCTGCTATGAATTTAGTGGATGGAGCGGAGTTGTTTCTGACGGTGCCGCGCTCAATTCTAAAAATGATGGCCGTACTTTGAAGGCCGTGAGATTGACTCTTACTGGTGATTTGTCTAATGCCTATGACGTTTGGTACCGGTGTTTTGACTCCAAAAAAGGATGGCTTGGCTGGGCGTGTAATGGCGCGGATGCGGGGGCAACGATACCGGGTTCATTCCTTAAGGCTGTCGAAGTAAGGATTATCAGTAAAGGCAGTGGCGCTCCCGGAGTAACGGACGGAGCATTTGTTTCCGATACTTCCGCCGATTGCGCTCATGTTGTTTATCAGGCCCATTCCGCTAGCCGTGGGTGGTTTCCATCTGTTTTAGATGGGCAGGATGCCGGCACAACGGGAAAATCGCTTTCGCTTCAAGCCCTGAATGTGGTGCTGGCCGGTGTGGATGATGATTCTCTGGTTGAGGCACGAGCTCATGTTGCCAATATTGGTTGGCAGGAATGGCGGTCTGCCGGTTATGTTGGGACCGTTGGACAAGGATTGGCCATTCAGGCTCTTGAGCTGCGCATTAATGGTCCCCTCGCGAATCAGTATGACATCTACTATCGAGTTCATTCGGCTGGTTATGGTTGGTTGGGTTGGGCCAAAAACGGCGATTCCGCTGGAACTACCGGGTTAAATATCCAGATAGAAGCTGTCCAAATTAAGCTTGTCGCGAAGGGCGGGAATCCTGGCTCATCGTCTGCGCCCGCATTTATCTCTGCTCCAGCTCTAACGCTCCAGGCGCATGTCGCCACGCTTGGTTGGATGAATCCCGTTGGCAACGGTGGTGTTGCGGGCACAACCGGCAGATCGCTTGCTATTGAGGCGCTGAAGTTGAATGTCTCCAGTAGCGTATCAGGCGGTATTGAGTACTCCGCCCATGTACAGGATGTGGGCTGGCAAGGTTGGACTTCCAATGGGAATGTCGCTGGCACAGTAGGCTGCGCAAAGCGTATCGAGGCTCTTAAGATTAAGTTGACCGGTGATTTATCGAACTACTTTGATGTTTGGTATCGAGCATATTGCCAAGACTTTGGGTGGCTCGACTGGACCTCAAATGGGCAGCCTGCGGGTACGTCTAGGATAGGCTGCAGAGTCGAGTCTGTTCAAGTGAAGATTGTTCCCAAGGGCGCTGGTGCTCCCGGTTCTACTGCGCGTCCGTTTACTGACCAGCCCTTGTTGCCGGCAGATATGATGACTATGCTTAATCGAGCTAATAGATATTCGAGCAGCACAAGCTGGCTCATTATGGTTGACAGGCAAGCATGCCGCCTTGGAGTTTTTCGTGGACAGCGCGGGTCGTGGAGTTACGCTCAATACTGGACTTGCTCTACCGGCGCCCCTAGTACTCCAACGCCTACGGGTGAGTATACCGTCACCGGCAAGGGCTACTCGTTTGGACATGGGTATACCTGCCACTACTACACGCAGTTTTACGGTGACTATCTGTTCCATTCAATACCGTACTACCAGGGAACTTTTAATCCCATGGACAGCCGAATGGGAATGCATGTTTCACAAGGCTGCGTGCGTTTGCCCATTGATCGCGCTAAATGGATTTGGGATAACGTGCCCCTTGCTACCAAGGTGGTAATCTACTAACTATTCCCGTAAGCGGTGAGAGCTTGTTAGAGGGCCCTTTCCTGTTGCCGTAGTCTTGGCAACAGGAAAGGGCCCTTGCCGTTGGATTAGGCTCCTTTTTCTTCGTTCACCTAATTGGTGACATTAATGAAGCTAACTCCCGATAGTATGGTTATTGACGACCGTCTATCTAGGAGGCGATTCTTTTGAAAAGGCAATTTAGAGCATTTATTGTTCTGATTTCCTGCTTCATGACGATGCTGCTTTTGAGCCCTTTGGCTTGTTGGGCAGATCAAAATGTTGGTTCCAACGAATATGAATCCGTTCCAGAGACCCAATCCGACCCCTCGGATCAAACTGCTGCTGTAGCCGATGAAACGGCGCCTTCGATTGATGCTACCGTGGAGCCCAAAGAGGCGGCCCCGGACGTCAGCTATAAATCTCACATTTCAGGCATTGGTTGGGAGCCGACGTTTACATCGAATGGCTCGACCTCTGGCACAACAGGCCAGTCCCGTAGGCTTGAAGCACTCAGGGTTTCCCTCCCTAATTCAGAAGACCTTGGTATCGAATACCGCTCTCATGTTCAAAATGAAGGCTGGCAGGATTGGGTTTCTAATGGAGCCGTCTCCGGCACAACGGGAAAGGGCCTTCAGATTGAAGCCGTCGAGCTCAAGCTGACGGGCAACAGGGCGGCTTCTTATGACCTGTATTATCGCGTTCATGCTTCTAATTTCGGCTGGCTTGGATGGACTTCAAATGGGTCGACTGCGGGAACCACCGGTTGGTCTTATGCCGTTGAAGCAATACAGATCGTCATTGTAAAAAAGGGTGACGCGGCGCCCGGCGATACTGCTGGTGCCTATGTCCCATATGTCTTTAATTGCTCTCTTTCTCAGGTTGGGGAGACGACTAAAGTAACCCTGAATATTCCGCAGATCGAGGATATAAAACGACTCGGGATCGCTGATTCGATAAAGGTGGCAGGCTCCATGTCGTATGGAGGGAGGGTCACCCGTTCCGTCTCAAGCACGATTGCACTCGGAGATCTGGGCTCTAGCTCCAGTGAAATTGAATTTAGCGATTATGGTCCGTTTGACGTTACGTTGCAGTATTTGAAGAACGGAAACATCGTTCAAGAGGACCATCAGTCA
Source organism: uncultured Collinsella sp. (assembly GCA_902491765.1). GTDB lineage: Bacteria > Actinomycetota > Coriobacteriia > Coriobacteriales > Coriobacteriaceae > Collinsella. The sequence continues at coordinate 4,226 of CABUIY010000004.1, forward strand.
ATTGGCATTTCTGCGAGTGAGTACAACCTTGCCCCTATGAGTGCTTCTTTCCCCGTTGTTCTCTATTCGCTATCTTTCTGGGATATCAGTACCTCTTCTGCTGGAACGACCGTTCCGTCAATTGTAATGCTCGATCGTCCAAGTGCCTATAACTGGAACTCGCTTCCATCCGGGATGTACGGTCTTCCGTATCTGACTCATGAGGAGAATGCTTCTAGTTCGAGCTATCAGGCGTTCGCGGATTATGTCGCTGCTCTCTACAAGATCAATCCCAAGGCAAAGTTCAATCTGTATATCAATGACATCACCTGTTCGTTGATCCATAGGATGATTTACGCCAACAAGATTCCCGCAGGCCAATACTCCATTCGGCTGTTGTCCGATGGATCCGCCACGTATGTCTTTACCAACGAAGCCTTTGACGTTAAGGATCCAGATTCTAAGCAAGCGGAGCTGATTACTTTATGGAACGCCGCCAAGAATAAGGAATACGAAACCGGTGAGGTCTCAAAGTCGTATAGCGATTATCACGATCACTGGGATTCTATGTATGCCGTGCTGAGTATTGAGCCTGGCACTCAGTGGTGGATGACTCGAACGAATCTGTTTACGAGTGGTGACGATAATGCCTTTGCGAATAAGATCGCGTCCGATCCCGGCGTTAAGAAGGTGAATGTTTCGGGCATGCTTACGAGCCTGCAGAATAGGGGAGAGGATACAGTCCAAGCGTTTAAGGCGCTGTACAACTTTAACGATGGCTATTTTGATGCGGCGACTCAACAGGGCAAAAAGGTAATGATGCTGCTTGGAACGTACGTTTCTTACGAGCAGAATTTTGACGACTATGCCAACTTGACCGAAGTTATCTATGGCGATGACTATTTGTATTATTACAAGGGGCATCCAAACACACCGACGGGTATGTATCCCCAAAAGCAGGAACAGCTTGACCGTCTTGGCATTACCGATGTCGATTCTTCCGTCGCTGCAGAGCTGATCCTCTTCTTTAATCCGGAGATCGGTCTGTCTGGTTATGGGTCTAGTACGTATAACTCGGCCAGTGCCGATGCTGCTGGTGGACTTTGGAATTCCACAAAGGCCGAGGCCTTGAAGCCGGGTGCCGTCATCGATTATTCCATTATGGATTGGTTTGCTTCTCCGATTACCGAAGACACGGATGCTGCTATCAGATCCCTTTGCAAACAGGGAGACTCTTGCTATCTCGTAGAGTTTTCGGATTCCATACTTGCTTCGGCAAATTACGACTTTGCTATCTATTCGCACAATAGCGGTGCTCTGACTTATTTCAAGAAGGGCGAGTCGGGCTATGATGTTGTTAAGGTGTCACGAGGCCCTCTTGACGTCTTGGCAACTTCGCATGTTTCAAATGACGGCTGGCAATCGGCCTCTAAGGGTGGAAATGCTTCCGGTACCGTTCGGCAGTCAAAAGCCGTCGAGGCTATTACTCTCAATCTGCAGAATGCTCCCTATGATGGTGCATTGGAGTACAGGACACATGTTTCCGATTATGGCTGGCAGGGCTATGTGAAGGAGGGGAAAGTTTCTGGTACTACGGGCCAGAGCAAGTCTGTCCAGGCTATTCAGATTCGCCTGACTGGTGAGATGGCCAATCACTATGACGTTTATTATCGAGCTCACGTTCAGGATAAGGGATGGCTCGGTTGGGCCTGCAATGATCAAGTTGCCGGAACGACCGGTTTCGTTTTGAGGCTAGAGGCATTTCAGGTCGTTTTGGTCGAAAAGGGTTCGCCCGCTCCTGGGGATACGAGTCAGCCCTCTATTCAGAGAGCGTTTTCAATCAAGGCACATGTTTCAAACCTTGGTTGGCAGTCGCCTGTTTACGAAGGCATGACCGTTGGCACAACTGGCCGAAATCTTGCTGTTGAGGCGTTGGCTATTAGCAAGCCCGAACTCGGGTATTCCGGTAACATCGAATATCGAGCTCATGTTCAGAATATCGGCTGGCAAAAGTGGGTCAAGAACGGCAAGCTGGCCGGCACCACGGGTAAGTCTCTTTCTATTGAAGCTGTAGAAATTAAGCTTACGGGTGATCTCGCCAAGCATTATGACGTTGTCTATAGGGCGCATGTGCAGGGTAAGGGTTGGCTCGATTGGGTTAAATCGGGCGAGTGCGCAGGTACAACTGGAGAGGCCCTACATATGGAAGCGATTGAGGTTAAGTTGGTTGATAAATAGTAAGTGATGCAAGTCTATCATCTATCCGCTATTGCAGTAATTCAGTGGTTTAGTCCAACTGTATTAGTTTAATCTTGAAGGAGTTTATGATTTTTCGTAAACTCCTTTAGTTTAGCTACTAATTAATTATAGGGACTCGTTTATGAATTCATGTGCAAAACGATGCAAGTTTTATGGCGTTTTATTTGCTGTAATGTTTGTGGCTGCGTTATTAGTCGCAATTTATTATTGCAATTTGAAAACAGGGTTTCATGTTGACGAGCTGTGGACTTTCGGTCTCTCGAATAGTTTTTATTTTCCACATATTTTTTGGGAAAACAATATGGATGCCAACTGGATGGATCCTACGTTCATTCAGTCTTATTTGACAGTTGATACAGGGCATGTGTTTCGGTTTGATTCGGTTTTATATAATCTGAGTAATGACGCACATCCTCCTCTCTATTTTTTCATTATTCATACCGTTTGCTCACTGTTTCCGAATGAATTTAGCAAATGGTTTGGCTTGGTTCCTAATCTATGTTTCTATTCACTCAGCTTAGTATTTTTATTTAAGCTTTCTTACAAAGTGTTTCAGAGTAAGCCAGTCGCCCTAATTTTAATGGCTCTTTGGGCTTTCTGTCCCATAGCGTTAAATCTAGTGACCTACATTCGAATGTATCTGTTATTGGTGACACTTGCCCTAGCATTTCTTGATGCGTTATTCGATATGTTTAATGCTTCCTTCGCCAATCGATCGGTTTATTTCCGCCTATTTGTTATTTCTTTATTGGGGTTTTTAACTCATTTCTATTTCTATATTTATCTCTTTTTTGTTTCCTGTTTTTTTACTATTTATTTTTGGGCAAGAAAAGGGTGGAGGTTCTCCTTTAAATATGGAGTCACGATTGTCTTATCGGTTTGTCTGTCATTTATCATATTTCCTCCAGCATTAAGCAACATGTTTGGGAATCACTATGTTGAATCGGCCTCATCGCAATCAGGGGTAATGGTATTACTTAGACGAATTTGGCAATTTCTAGGGTCGTCGTCCGTTGATTTGTTCTTCGGATCAAGGCTTCTTTTGATTGCCTGCTTCTGTTTGTCAATTGCCTTTTGTTTCTACTTGCTATGGAATAAAAAAATTAATCGTGAGCATCCTGAGTCGATTTATATAGTTTTATTATTTAATTCATCCCTTGTTTTTTACGTCACAGCTTGCTATGTATCTCCTTTTACTTCGTCAAGATACATATGCTTGGCATATCCAGGATTACTGTTATTTGGATTTGGAATGCTCTTGTATCTATTTAGATATTTGCAAATTCGCTATAGAAATAATACTGATTTCAATTTTCGGGGCACTATTTTAGTTTCTGTTGTATTTGTTTGCGCAATTATTGCTGCAGATTCTGTTTTCTTTTCTTCCAATGCTTTGTATTTATATCCGAAATCTGCTGACAATGAAGCCGCAGTAGAGAAGTACGCGGGTTCAACGGGGCTCTTTGTCTCTTATGATTACTATCAGCTCACTGCGAAGCTACTAGAAGTTGCCAAATTGTCTCGCATTCATGCGCTGATTCCTGATCAGAAAGCTATTAGCAGTTTTTGCGATAGAAATTATATTGATTCTGATGATCTGGTTGTTTACATGAATAATCACGACTGCGAAGAAGAGGTTCTTTCTCAACTGAAAGATGAACTAGGATATAGTGGTTTTAAAAAACTGCCCGGATATACTCAAATCGATGATGGAACCTCTTGTTTTGTTTATGTCCTTTATAGATAACAGTAGGAAAAGGGTCTTTAATGAAACGAGATTCGGTGATTCAATTTCTGAAGTTTTCGATTGTTGGACTTTCAAATACAATCGTTTCTTACTTAGTTTACGCGGCACTCCTTTTTATTGGAGTGAACTATATTGTCGCCAATATAGTTTCATATTTTGCTGGTGTCATCAATTCCTTCTATTGGAACAATAAATATGTTTTTGATAATGAGAGATCGGATTTGAGTTCACTTATTTCAAGTTTTTCCAAGCTACTTGCTTCGAGTGCTTTTACTGGATTGATTATCAACAACATCCTTTTGTACTTTTGGGTTAGTGTGCTTGGAATTTCTTCTATTCTTGGTCCACTGCTTAACTTGTTTGTAACTTATCCTCTTAATTATATTTTAAGTAAGTATTGGGCATTTAAGTGATAGGTGCTTGCATGACAAAGATGGACATATTGCCGATTCTCTATCTCGTGGTTCCTTGTTATAACGAGGAGAGCGTTTTGCGGGAAACCTCTAAAAGGCTTTTTGAGAAGTTTTCCACTTTAGTAAAATTGTCTCAGATTAATGCGAACAGTAAGGTTTTGTTAGTTGACGATGGGTCATCCGATAAGACTTGGGAGATCATCGAAAGTCTTCATCAGTCTAATTCCTTATTCTGTGGACTTAAGCTCTCTAGGAATTGTGGCCATCAGAAGGCTTTACTTTCTGGGTTACACAAGGCAGCGGAGTTTGCTGATTTAATAGCATCGATGGACGCTGATTTACAAGATGATATCAATGCGCTTGATGAAATGGTTTCAAGAGCTCGCGAAGGCTATGAAGTTGTATATGGTGTACGAAATGATCGTTCTAGCGATTCCTTTCTAAAACGTTTTACCGCACAGTCTTTTTATCGCTTACAGTCTTCGTTGGGTGTCGATGCTGTTTATAACCATGCTGACTATAGATTGATGTCCAAGCGTGCTGTTCTTGCATTGTCTCAATTCCGTGAGGTTAATCTATTTCTTCGTGGTTTGGTTCCTTTAGTTGGTTTCAAATCTTGCTGCGTGTATTATTCGCGAGGGAAACGGTTTGCCGGCGAATCTAAATACACGCTCGGTAAAATGCTGTCATTTGCTTTTGAAGGTATAACGTCTTTTAGTACTAAACCGATTAGGATAATTACTCTCACCGGTTTAATCATTTCTATTTTTAGTTTATTTGCACTTGTATATCTTTTAATTGGTCATTTTATTGGCGATGTACAAGTTGGCTGGACAAGCATTATTATGTCAATTTGGTGTCTTGGCGGACTTCAACTTTTGGCTTTGGGTGTCATCGGCGAGTACGTTGGAAAGACTTATATGGAGACGAAGCATCGTCCTCGCTATTTTATTGAGGAATTTTTGTCCGATAAGGAGGACAAGGATGCCTAAAGTTAGTGTGTTGATGCCTTGTTTTAATGGTGCTAAGTACATTTTGAAGGCAATTGATTCGGTGTTAAGCCAGTCTTTCCGCGATTTCGAATTATTAATTTTCGATGATCAGTCAACTGATGGAACATTTGAGATTGTTTCCAAGCTAACGGATTCTCGAATTAAGGTATTTAGAAACGCCAGTAATCTCGGTCTTGTTGGAAACTGGAATAATGCCATTGAGAAATCTTCTGGCGAGTATATTCATTTCCTCTTTCAGGATGATATTTTGTTACCCGGGGCTCTTGAGTCTGAGGTTGCAGCACTGGATGCTAATCCAAAGTGCTCCCTCTGCTTCAGCGCTTCATGTGTTATTGACTCGAATGGTGCCATTACAATGAAGAGGAGACCTTTTAAGCGGGATATGGTTTTAAAAGGCTCTGATTTTGCCCGCAAGACATTTCGAACTCATAATATCTATGGAGAGCCTTCTAATGTCATGTTTCGTAGAGATTGCTGGCAAAAGGTTGGACCCTTTAATGATTCTTTGTGTTACTCCCCTGATTGGGAGTATTGGATTCGTCTATCACTTAATAGTGATGTCTGCTATCTAGACTCAATTTATTCCTATTTTAGAGTGTGCAACGAATCTACTACGAACTCACTTTTTAAGGATAAAAAAGAGCAATTGAAACGCGATGAGTTTGATTTTGTGCGAGCAATCTGTTCACTCGATGGTATCAATATATCGTCGGTTGATTTAACCGCTCGTAAATTGTCGCTCTCAATCAGGAACATTGCTAAACGGATTTATTTTTCCGTTCACTGACTTTGGAAGTGATTGAATGAAAGGCATCATCCTCGCCGGCGGGTCCGGCACGCGCCTGTACCCGCTCACGCTCGTGACCTCCAAGCAGCTGCTGCCGGTCTACGACAAGCCCATGATCTACTACCCGCTCAGCACCCTCATGCTGGCGGGCATCCGCGACATCCTGGTCATCTCCACGCCGACGGACCTGCCCAACTTCGAGCGCCTGCTCGGGGACGGCTCGCGCTACGGCGTGAACCTGTCCTACGCCGAGCAGCCGAGCCCGGACGGCCTGGCGCAGGCCTTCACCATCGGCGAGGAGTTCATTAACGGCGAGCCGTGCGCCCTGGTGCTCGGCGACAACATCTTCTACGGAAACGGCCTGTCCCGCCACCTGACGCGCGCCGTGCAGAACGCCGAGTCGGGCCGCGCCACGGTCTTCGGCTACCACGTGGACGACCCCGAGCGCTTCGGCGTCGTGGAGTTCGACGGCGAGGGCAGGGCCGTCTCCATCGAGGAGAAGCCCGAGCGCCCCAAGAGCGCCTACGCCGTCACCGGCCTGTACTTCTACCCGGGCGACGTCGCCGCCAAGGCGCACAGGGTCGAGCCCTCGGCCCGAGGCGAGCTGGAGATCACCACGCTCAACCAGATGTACCTTGAGGAGGGGACGCTGTCCGTGGTCACCCTCGGCCGCGGGTACGCGTGGCTGGACACCGGCACCATGGAGAGCCTGCACGAGGCGGCGGAGTTCGTCCGCGCCGTGGAGCACTCCCAGGACCTGCCGGTCTCGGTACCCGAGGAGATCGCCTGGGAGAACGGCTGGATCACCACCGAGGGGCTCAAGCAGGCCGCCGAGGCCTACGGCAAGTCGGTCTACGGGCAGCACCTGAAGAAGGTCGCCGCCGGCGAGATCGTCAACAGCCCGCGCGAGTACTAGGAACTGAGGAGATACGAACATGGCAGAGGAGACCTTCTCCCCCAGGAACATCATCGTCACGGGCGGCTGCGGCTTCATCGGCAGCAACTTCGTGCACTACGTGGTCAACAGCCACCCCGACGTGCACGTCACCGTCCTGGACAAGCTGACCTACGCCGGCAACCCCGAGAACATCGCGGGGCTGCCCTCCAACCGCGTGGAGCTCGTCGTGGGCGACATCTGCGATGCCGAGCTTTTGGACCGCATCGTCCCGGGCCACGACGCGATCGTGCACTACGCCGCGGAGTCCCACAACGACAACTCCATCGCCGACCCGGAGCCGTTCCTGCGCACCAACGTCGAGGGCACCTTCCGCCTGCTGGAGGCCGTGAGGAAATACGGCATCCGCTACCACCACGTCTCCACCGACGAGGTCTACGGCGACCTGGCGCTCGACGACCCGGCGAAGTTCACCGAGGAGACGCCGTACCACCCGTCCTCGCCGTACAGCTCGACGAAGGCGTCCTCCGACATGCTCGTGCGCGCCTGGACCCGCACCTACGGCCTTCGCACCACGATCTCCAACTGCTCCAACAACTACGGCCCCTACCAGCACGTGGAGAAGTTCATCCCCAGGCAGATCACCAACATCATCGACGGCGTCCGCCCCAAGCTCTACGGCAAGGGCGAGAACGTCCGCGACTGGATCCACACCGAGGACCACTCCTCGGCCGTCTGGGACATCCTCACCAAGGGCCGCATGGGGGAGACCTACCTCATCGGGGCTAATGGCGAGAGGAACAACATCACCGTCCTGCGCATGATCCTGGAGGCCATGGGCCGCGACCCCGAGGACTTCGACTGGGTCGCCGACCGCCCCGGCCACGACCGCCGCTACGCCATCGACTCGACCAAGCTCCAGCGCGAGCTCGGATGGAGGCCGGCGCACACCGACTTCGCAGAGGGCCTGAAGCAGACCATCGACTGGTACGTCGAGAACGAGTCCTGGTGGCGCCCCGTCAAGGAGGCCACCGAGGCCCGCTACCGCGCACAGGGGCAGTAAGGAGGGGAGAGAGACATGGCAGACATCGCATTCGAGAAGGACCTCTCCGTCACCGAGACCGGCATCGAGGGCCTGAAGGTCGTCGACCTCGCCGTCCACGGCGACTCGCGCGGCTGGTTCAAGGAGAACTGGCAGCGCGCCAAGATGACCGCCCTGGGCATTCCCGACCTCCGCGTCGTCCAGAACAACATCTCCTACAACGACAGCCGCGGCGTCACCCGCGGCATCCACGCGGAGCCCTGGGACAAGTTCATCTCCGTGGCCCGCGGCTCGGTCTTCGGCGCCTGGGTGGACCTGCGCGAGGGAAGCGAGACCTTCGGCAAGGTGTTCACGACCGTTCTGGATCCCAGCAAGGCCATCTACGTCCCGCGCGGCGTGGGCAACTCCTTCCAGGCCCTGGAGGACGGTACCGCCTACACCTACCTGGTGGACGCCCACTGGTCGCTGGAGCTGAAGAGGACCTACACCTTCGTGAACCTCGCCGACCCGGAGCTCGCCATCGAGTGGCCCATCCCGCTCGACGAGGCCACCGTCTCCGATGCCGACCTCAACCACCCGATGCTCAAGGACGTCGTCCCCATGGCGCCCAAGAGGACGCTCGTCACCGGCTGCAACGGCCAGCTGGGCCGCGCGGTCCGCGCGCTCGCCGAGGAGCGCGGCGTGGCGAAGGACTTCGACTTCTGCGACATCGACACCTTCGACATGTCCGACCCGGCGGCCTATTCGCAGTACGACTGGTCGCTCTACGGCACCGTGATCAACTGCGGCGCCTACACGGCCGTTGATAAAGCGGAGACCCCCGAGGGCCGCGTGACCGCCTGGAAGGCCAACGCGACCGCCCCGGCCCTTCTCGCCCGCGCCTGCGCCGGGCATGGGATCACCCTCGTCCACGTGTCCTCCGACTACGTCTTCGACGGCACCGCCGAGGTGCACGACGAGGACGAGCCCCTCAGCCCGCTGTCCGTCTACGGCCAGACCAAGGCCGCCGGCGACATCGCCGTGGCGGGCTGCCCGCGCCACTACATCATGCGCTCCAGCTGGGTCATCGGCGAGGGGCACAACTTCGTCAAGACCATGAAGGGTCTGTCAGACCGCGTCGCCGACCCGGAGGACAAGCTCACGCAGGTCACCGTCGTGGACGACCAGCTGGGACGCCTGACCTTCACGCGCGACATGGCGGCCGCCATCTTCCATGTGCTGGACGCGAAGGCCCCCTACGGCACCTACGATTGCACCGGCTCCGGCGCCGTGAAGAGCTGGGCCGACATCGCCCGCGCCGTCTTCGAAGCCGCCAACGGCAACGGGGAGAAGGTCGTGCCGGTATCGACCGCCGACTACTACGCGAACGCCTCGGGCCCCGTCGCCCCGCGCCCGGTCCACTCCGCGCTCGACCTGTCCAAGCTCGAGTCGGTCGGGTTCCACATGCCCGACTGGGAGGAAGAGCTAAAACTTCATTTTGATTAGATGCCTTTAGTACATTGTTTGCATTCTTAAAATCAGTGAGAATGCAAACAATGCCATGGGCATTTATGCCATTTTGCCAAGTTGCACTAGGAATTTTTTGGATGGTTTTCAATGCATTTTAAACTTGCAAATTTGATTTTTAACGGATCTGATGCGATGTTGCAGTATCCATTGCTTTGCTATAGGGCAACGGAGGGTCTTGTTATTCCAACTTCGAATGGCGCTATTGAAATCATGAAATCGACCAATGTTGATTTCACAACATATTTTAATGCGCTATCCATTTATAAGTGGCGAAAATACACTACTGCAAAGGCGTTTTATCTTCATATCGAGTATTGCGGCTCCGCCTTAACGCTTCAGCAGACGTATGCAAATAATTATTCTTGGATTCCTTCTACAATTGATGGCTCTGCGGTTAGTTTGCAACGATCCGATGAATGGAGTACGGCTGAAATCGAACTCTCCCTTTGTGAGGGAGAGATTCTGCACGCTTTTAATATCAGTACTGAAGGCCCTGTTAATATTCGGAATGCGTATTATTATTGCGATTGTGAAGAACTGGATATTCATCCAGTTGAGCTAGCGCTTGCAACTACTACGTTTAAAAAAGAAGACTATATTGTCCGTAACGTATCTCTTTTACAAAAGAACATTATTGATTCTGATGAAGAGATTGCTGATCATTTCCACGTACACATTATTGATAATGGCCGTTCGCTGAATAGTGCAAACCTGGATTCATCGCGTGTTACTGTTCATCCAAATCCTAATGTCGGCGGGTCTGGTGGTTTTGCTCGGGGGATGATTGAGTCACTTGAGCAGAATCCTAAAGCGACTCATGTTCTCCTGATGGACGATGATGTCGAGGTTCTTCCCGAGAGTTTTATCCGCACTTTCAACCTGCTCTCTCTTCTCAAAGAAGAATATGCTGAGGCCTTTTTATCGGGTGCCATGATGAGCTTGGAAGAGCCCAATTTGCGTACCGAGGATTTAGGGTTCTTTACTGCTAAGGGAACTTTTTCTCCCCTTAAGCCTGCAGGCTATATGACCTCACTTCATGATGTCGTTGAGACCGAGATATATAAGGCCCCAACTGGCCTTTATGAGGACACTGCCCAACAGTATGCTGGCTGGTGGTATTGCGTTATACCTACTGCAACGATTGAACGTGAGGGGTTGCCCTTGCCCTTATTTGTTCGTTCTGATGATGCTGAGTATGCGCTTCGTTGCAAACCCAAGTTCATGTCCATGAATGGTATTTGCGTTTGGCATAATTCCTTTAAGTTTAAGTATAGTGCTGCCGTGGAGCGTTATCAGGTAAGCCGAAATACGCTAATCAGTCAGGCGACAACTGGCGCTGCGCCTCTCTCTGATTTTCTTTATGAGATTCGTCGTGAAGTTGAGCTCGACTTGAAGAAATTTAATTACGATGAAGCTGCTCTTGCCGTAAAAGGTCTTGAAGATTTTTTGAGAGGTCCGGAGTGGATTTCTCATCCTGTCGCTGAATCCCGTTTTATGGCGGCAAATCGTGAAAGGGAACAATTGATTCCCATCGAGCAGCTCATCCCTCAGGCACAAGAATTGGGTGTCGACTTGACGCAACTGACTTTTGGCAATTTGAGCCTTGGGGGCGACAGGTCTAGGCTGCAGGCATTTAAGGATTATCTGACCATTAATGGCCACCGTTTTGTTAACGACTCCGCTAAACGTAACGGTAGGGTTGCTGTTATTGATGCTGCGGGATGGGTTTATCCCGCAGGTAAAATCAGGGATGTTGACACGCTTATTGTGGTAGATATGCCTAATAAAAAGGGTGCCATTAGACATATGGATAAGAAGCGATTCAAAGAGGTTTGGAGTCGTTTTCGTAAAGCCGAGAAGGAATTCAAGCGAAACAAAGATAAGATTTATACCGAATACGCTTCGTATAGAGATGTCTTTACTTCGATCGATTTCTGGAAACAGTATTTGAAAGAGGCGTCGGAGTAGTCTTCATGTGAGTGGGTTTCAAGGTGGGACCCACTCATTCTTTTGTATCATATGAGTAATTGTGCTTCGTTCATTGTTTGTTGTTGCGAAGGTTAAGCCATGTCCTTGCTTTCTACTATTAAAAAGATCCTCCCTGGCTCATCCCGATCGTTGCATGCTATGCATGAGGATATGGACCGTCGTTTTGACGAGGTTTTCGCCCGTATTGAGCAGGCCGATAACGGTATCAATATGAATATCAATTACAAATTCGATACTCGGCTATTTCCAGAAATTGAATTGCTCAAGCAACGCCAACAAAGTCTGTCAGAACAAATGAGGCTTCGCTTTGAATTGTTAGCGCGACGTGCGTACCCCGATCTCACCCCTTTTGAGCTCCGTTGCAAAATCTTTGATGCATTGCCCGACGCCGAGGGTGATATTCGATTGATGCAGCAGGCAAACGCGGCGTTGATGAGTAAGCTAGACGCGATTTGTGCTGCCAATAATATTCAATACTGGCTTTCTTATGGTTCTCTTGTTGGCACCTTGTCTCGATCGGGTTTTATTCCTTGGGACGACGATATTGATATCTGCATGCTTAGGTCCGATGTGGATAAGCTCACTGCCGCTTTAAAAGACGACCCTGAATATCAAATCACTCTTGTATATGACTGGTTTGTAAAGTGCCGTCAAGTTCGCTTTTGTTCAACTAATTCGCTTATACCTTGTTTTGTGGACATTTCGATTTACGACCGTGCGGCCGAGAATTCCAAGCGCGCGAACGATCGACTTAGGCAACTCAGAATTGAGCTTATGGATTTCTTTGACAAAAATGAACATGAGTTTAGTTTTTGGAAAGATAATCCTTGGATGTTTCATCCCGACAGTGGTCTTAGCGTGCAGTGCGGGGATGTTGACTTGGAAGCTCAGAGAACAGTTGTTTCTTCTGCGGAGATTGATCTTGTCCAGAGCGTATTCGATTCGTTTAACGAAAAGGCTCATGCACTTGGTTTGTTGACCGATGAGCCTCATGGCGATTTTGCATACGCGATCGATAACGTTTTTGATGCCCCTAAGCGAAAAATAATTTGGGATCGCAACGATATTCTTCCCGTAAGAAAGCATCCGTTTGGCGGTTTCTCTTTTTCGGTTCCTGCGAAAGCGGAAAAGGTCGCTGACGCCTGTTATCCTGGATGGCCTTACATGCCTATGGACATCTGCGGGCATGATCCTTTTGCAAAGGATGTTTTGTCTGATCCTGATGTTCGCTCCGCGATGGCAAAGTTTGTCGTCGAATGTAATTAGTAGTTACAACGGCTTTGATTAAGGTATTTGAAATGCAGTTTAAACTTGCGAATGTTGTACTTAAAGTTGAAAAGCATGCAAAGGATTTTCCCGAACTCTACTATCGCGTGCTCTCTGGTGATGCTTCGTATGATGACGACATTCATTCACTTCATATCAATGGAAACGTTGACTTTTTGACGTATGTGAATGGCTTATCTGCTGGCAAATGGCATCAATATGCGTCTGTTGGCGGCGTCGTCTTGCATATGGCTTTATTTGGCAGGGGCCGGGTTGTCGTTCATGGAGTGAGATCTTGCGAACTGAATCCCGTCGAGCTTAAATCTTATCCTTTTGATGGCGATAAAGTTGATCCTTGCGTTCTCGATATCGATATCGATACAACCGGCTACGACTTGATCGGTTTTAGGATTGAGAGTGATGAGAGCTATTCCGTAGACCTCTTGAACGCCTCTTATCTGACTGATGTTCCTGAGGACTCAATTAACCAGATCAATCTTGCTCTTTCTACTACTACATTTAAGAATGAGCAGTACATTCTTCCGAATATTGAACTCGTTAAAGCAGGCATCTCCAAAGAGGACGGTCCGATTCGCGACCACTTCCACATGTTTGTCGTCGACAATGGGCAGACGCTCGATTCTGCATCACTTTCCGATGGGCTAGTCACCGTGCTCCCGAATCCCAATACGGGCGGTTCGGGGGGATTCGCGCGTGGAATGATGGCGGCTACTGAAACTCCTGATCGGTTCACCCATATCATCTTGATGGATGACGATGTCTCTATCATGCCCGAGAGTTTGATTCGTACGTTCAACCTGCTCTCTCTTGCTAGGGGCAAATATAAGGATGCCTTTATTAACGGCGCCATGCTTTCGATGGAGGATCCCACTCGTCAGTTTGAGGATGTCTCGTATGTGACGACTACTGGTGCCTATCGTCGAGTAAAAGAAGATCTGAATGTTGGCAAGCTGGCTGACATTCTCGAAAACGAGCGTACGAGTGTTGAGGTTGACCAGGCCTATGGAGCTTGGTGGTATAGCTGCATTCCGGTGAAGGCTATCGAAAAGAACGGTCTTCCCATGCCTTTCTTCATCCGCTGTGACGATGTTGAGTTTGGCATGCGCAATAAGCCTGTCTACATGACCATGAATTGCATTTGCGTGTGGCATGCAAGCTTTGAGGGGCGTTTCCGCGCTTCGGTTGACTGCTACCAGTACTTCCGCAACTTCTTTGCCATGATTTCACTCGATGATTGTGCTGATGAGAAAATGTTTGTCCTTCGTATTCAGCGAGGGGTACGTCAGAACTTGCGCGATATGGATTATCAGGCTGCTGAGTTTATCCTTGATGGCTTTGAGGACTATCTGCGCGGCCCTGAGTATCTCCAGAAGCTTGATGGCGCCGCGACGATGATTGGTAAGGGTAAGTTAAACGAAAAGCTGATTCCTGTTTCCGAAATGGATCCAGAGCTTCTTCGCAAGGCTGGGGTTACGGAGCAAGTGCTCGCTAATGTTAATCTGGAATTCCATCCTTCGAAATTTATGAAGTATTGGAGATCTATTCCTTACGACAAACACTATCTTCCCGATGCGCTGTTGCGCGGAAAGCCCGGCTATGCAGTTAAGAATGGCAGCTGTACGCTTGAAGGCAATTCGACGCGTTGCAAGACGCTGGTATTTCTTGATCCGACCCGCGAGAAGGGGTCGGTCCGCACGATGGATCGGGCGCGGTTCAAGAGTATTCGCCGCCGAGAGCACGAACTGATGGCGCGCTATCGTAAAGAGGGCAAGAGTGCCAGGGGGGCATGGAAAGATGCCATGCCGTACATGACTTCGCGAGAGTTTTGGGAACAGTATTTAGGTCTGAAATAAGAAGAGGTCCGGATTAAGTCCGGACCTCTTCTTATTTTGAATAGGTTTTATAGGCTTGTAACTCCCATTGTTTTCTTTCGACTTTTGCAACTGAGTCGAGGATTAGTCCCGTTGCTAGGCTCAACCCACACAGGAACATGAATGAGGCCGCAAGTATGGCCGTGGGGAAGCGGGGGACTAAGCCGGTTTGGAAGTACTCCACAACAATTGGAATTCCGAGGGCAAGGCCTATGATGGCGAAGATGAGCGCTATAAGGGTAAAGAACTTGAGCGGACGATAGTCTTTAAAGAGCGTTCCAATCATTGCGATGACCTTGATGCCGTCGCTAACGGTGTTGAGCTTGGACTCGGAGCCTGCGGGCCGATCGCGATACTCCACCGGCACGTCTTTAATTCGCCAGCGGTGATCGACAGCGTGGATGGAGAGCTCGGTCTCAATCTGGAAGCCCTCGCTCAAAACGGGGAAGGTCTTGACGAAGGGTCTGCTCATGGCTCGGTAGCCGGTCATCACGTCGTCAAAGCTGTAGCCGTAAATCCACTTGATCATGGCGCGAACAAGATTGTTGCCAAAGCCGTGGAAGGCCCTCTTGTTCTCTTCGGCATAGGTGCCGTTTGACAGGCGATCGCCAACGGTCATATCGGCTTCGCCGTTAAGGATGGGCTCGCAAAGCGCCTTTGCCGCCTCGGCGGGGTAAGTGTCGTCTCCATCAACCATTAGATAGCATTCGGCGTCGACATCACGGAACATTTGGCGGCACACGTTGCCTTTGCCCTGTCTGGGCTCGTGGCGCACCGTGGCACCGTGCTGCTTGGCGATTTGCGAAGTGCCATCAGACGAGTTGTTGTCATATACAAAGACGGTTGCACCGGGTAACTCTCGATGAAAATCGTCGACAACTTTGCCAATCGTCAGCGCTTCGTTGTAGCAGGGGATTATGACGGCGGTATTCGAATAGTCCATGTAGGACCTCCTTTAATGAATCAACGGGTCGAAAGTATACCTATCGTCTGCCCCTTTGATTAGATATGGGTTAGTTCTCCAGATTTGTTGCGGTGAGTTATCGTCAACGTGGGAGGGCTATACTTTCCACTGTTATGTTTTACGAGACAAGGAGATGGTCCGTGGCTGACAACGTAGAGAGTCAGAAAGCGGTGGCTAAACCGGCCTCTCACGCTAAAAATGATTTTGAAAAGGACAAGTTCATTCTTAAGCAGCTTGTCACCAAAGATTTTAAGATTAAATATCGTCGCAGTGTTCTGGGTGTGGCATGGTCCGTGCTTAACCCGCTGCTGATGATGATTGTTATGTCGATCGTGTTTTCGACAATCTTCGCGCAAGGTCGCAATGGTTCTATTACGCCCGAAATGTATCCGCTTTACTTGATCGTCGGTAACGTGACGTTCTCTGTCATGTCCGAGTCGACGAACCAAGCGCTTATGTCCATCATTTGGGCTTCCTCTCTGCTTAAGAAGGTTAAGGTGCACCGTTGGGTCTTTCCGGTGCAGAAGGTGCTGTTCTCGCTCGTTAACTTCGCCTTCTCTTTGGTTGCCGTCGCCTTGGTTATGCTTTGGTTCCACGTGCTTCCCACCTGGCATTTAATTCTGCTGCCGGTTTGCTTGCTCCTGCTCATGTGTTTCTGCATGGGCTTGGGCATGATGCTGTCTGCGCTGGCGGTTTTTTTCCGCGATGTTATGCACCTGTGGACCGTTGTTATCACGGCCTGGATGTATCTGACGCCGATTTTCTGGACAACCGACTTCATTAGCAAAATGGCACATTGGATCCAGGTCCTTGTGGTTGTGAATCCCATGTACAACTACCTCCAGTTTATGCGTGATATCTTCCTGTTTAATACCGTGCCTTCTGCGCTTACCTTTGGGCTGTGTGTTGTTTGGGCTATTCTTGCTCTTGCTATTGGTTACGCCGTCTTTCACAAGACCGAGCACAAGTTTATCCTCTACATCTAAGGAGTGCTGCTCATGACTGAATCTGCTATTGATTACAGCAAGCAGCCCCTTGCTGTTGAGGTCAAAGACGTCACCATGATCTTTAACATGGCGTCCGAGTCGCTTACGAACCTCAAAGAGTATTTTATTAAGCTCGCGAAGCATGAGCTGTTCTTTGAGGAATTCCGTGCGCTTAAGCACATTTCATTTGATGTGCATCGTGGCGAGGTCGTTGGCCTTGTTGGTACTAACGGTTCCGGCAAGTCTACGATGCTCAAGATCATCGCTGGCGTTTTGGAGCCCAGCGAAGGTGAGGTTAAGGTTCACGGCAATATTGCGCCGCTGATTGAGCTTGGTGCTGGCTTTGACCCGGAGCTTACGGCTCGTGAGAACATCTATCTGAACGGTGCGCTGCTTGGCTATACCAAGGAGTTTATCGACGCTAGTTTTGACGAGATTATTGAGTTCGCCGAGCTTAAAGACTTCGTTGACATGCCCTTGAAGAACTTCTCGTCGGGTATGGTCGCGCGTATCGCCTTTGCTATCGCTACGATTACCGAGCCCGATATTCTCATCGTCGATGAGACGCTTTCTGTTGGCGATGTCTTTTTCCAGCAGAAATGCGAGCGCCGTATTCAGCACTTTATTGAGAGTGGCGACGTCACGGTCTTGTTCGTTTCTCACTCCATGGAGCAGGTTGAGCGTATTTGCCAGCGTGCTGTGTGGATCGAGAAGGGTGATCTGCGCATGGATGGTCCCGTGGACGAGGTCTGCAAGGCGTACCACGACCAGTTCAAGTAGGTTATAATTTATTGGCCGTGTGAACTTGTACCCGCTTGGACGCCCGGCTTTATGCTCCATTAGCTCAGTTGGATAGAGCAGGGGACTTCTAATCCCAAGGTCGACGGTTCGAATCCGCCATGGAGCACCAGAGAGTTTTTGAAGACCCGGTATAATGCCGGGTCTTTGCTTTTTGGGCATGTGGGCGTGCAGTGCTCCCTCAACAATAAGCCCGGTGTAGCATCGCTGCACCGGGCTTATTGCTTCTTGCGAATTTGGTTGTCGTTCTCGAGTCGTTGAGCTCCCTACGCCTCTGTCGGCTCCACGCCCAGCTCGTTGCGGACGAGCTCGAAGGCGGCGGCGATGGCCTTGTCCATGTCGTAGTACTTGTAGCCGCCCAGGCGACCGGCGAAGACCACGTCGCCCTCCTGCGCCGCCAGCTCCTCGTACTGCCTGTACAGGGCCTCGTTCTTGGCGTCGTTGATGGGGTAGTAGGGCTCGTCGCCGGGCTTCCAATCCGCCGGGTACTCGCGCGTGATGACGGTCTTCTCCTGCGTGCCGAACTCGAAGTGCTTGTGCTCGATGATGCGGGTATAGGGGACCTCGCGCTCGGTGTAGTTGACCACGGCCACGCCCTGGTGGTCCTGCTCGTCGAGTGTCTCGGTCTCGAAGCGCAGGCTGCGGTACTCGAGTGTGCCCAGCTTAAAGTCGTAGAACGAGTCGATGGGGCCGCAGTAGATCGTCCTGGCGGCGATATCGGGCTCGGCGGCGGCCAGCTCCTTGTACTCCACGCCGCAGCGCACCTCGACGCCCTCGAGCATGTTGGCGACCATCTTGGTGTAGCCGCCCATGGGGATGCCCTGGTAGCGGTCGTTGAAGTAGTTGTTGTCGTAGGTGAAGCGGCAGGGGAGGCGCTTTATGATGCTCGCGGGCAGGTCCTTGCAGTCGCGGCCCCACTGCTTCTCGGTGTAGCCCTTCACGAGCGTCTCGAAGATGTCGCGGCCGACGAGCGACAGCGCCTGCTCCTCGAGGTTTGTCGGCTCTCCGATGTTCTCGGCGGCCACCTGCTCGGCAATCTTGGCCTTGGCGTCCGCCGGCGTGACGACGCCCGGCCACATCTTGGCGAAGGTGTTCATGTTGAAGGGCATGTTGTACATGTTGCCGTGGAAGTTGGCGACCGGCGAGTTGACGTAGTTGTTGAACTCGGCGAAGCGGTTGACGTAGCCCCAGACGTCCTTCATGGAGGTGTGGAAGATGTGCGCGCCGTAGCGGTGGACTTGGATGCCCTCGACGTCCTCGGTGTAGACGTTGCCGGCGATGTGGTCGCGGCGGTCGATGACCAGGACCGACTTGCCGGCGCGCTTGGCGGCATTGGCGAAGACGGCGCCCGAAAGGCCGGCACCGACGACGAGGTAATCGTACTGGGACATGGATATGCTCCTTTGTATGTCGATTGGACAGTTACTTTAGTTTAGGGACAAACATATCTGATGTCTTTGTCCCAGGGATTAGTGTAGCAGATGCTCTTTCAACAGCTCTAGCGCATGTGCGTAGCCCTTCAGGCCCTCGCCGGTGATGGTGGCGAAGCAGGCAAGGCGTGCATAGCTCACCTGGCGGAAGTCCTCGCGGGTCTCTACGGCGCTGATGTGTACCTCGACGGCAGGGATGGCGACGGCCTTGAGTGCGTCGAGGATTGCGACGCTCGTGTGCGTGTAAGCCGCCGGGTTGATGACGATGCCGTCGACCTTGCCGTAGGCCTCCTGGATCTTGTCGACGATGCTGCCCTCGTGGTTAGACTGGAAGACCTCGACTTCTTCGAAGCCCTGTTCGGCGCCCGCTTCCTGACAGATCTGGACCAGGCGGTCGTAGTTGTCGCTGCCATAGATGCCCGGCTCGCGAATGCCGAGCATGTTGAGGTTGGGGCCGTTGATGACGAGTGCTTTCATGGTTGCTTCCTTTGCGATTGGAAAACCACCACAAAAGTGCCTGTCCCCTTTGTGGTGGTTTTGATTAGAGAGCGGATGGGAGGTTGTCGAGGAGGGCTTGGGCGGTGTTGGCGGCGCAGTCGCGTGAGTCGATGATGTAGTCGGCCCAGGCGCGGTAGCGTGGCATGCGCTGCTCGGCCAGCTTGTCGATGCCATCGCGGGCGGTGATGGGGCGACCCTTGTGGGCGAGTTCGTCGAGCTTACGTTTGAGCATCACGATCTGGCTGTTCTGGTGCAGTAGCGGGTAGTTCTCGTCGCGCGTGACCACGCCGCCGCCCGTGGAAAGCACCAGGCCGCTGCGCTTGGAGATGCCGGCCAGCGCCGCCGTCTCCTGTTCGCGGAAGGCCGCCTCGCCGCGCTCGACGATAAAGTCGGCGCAGGGCATGCCCAGGCGCTCCTCGAGGGCGCGGTCCAAGTCGATGTGCTCTCGCCCCGTGAGCAAGGCAATCTGCTCGCCCACGCGGGTCTTGCCCGAGCCCGGCATACCGATCAGCGCGATGTTCTGTTCGCGGCGTGACAGGCGCTCCGTCACGTCCAGAATGCGCTCACGCGGAGTGACCTGGCCGGTGTAGCGCTCAACGGCTTGCGCCGCCTGGGCCACGAGCATGAGCAGGCCGCCGATGCAGGGGATGCCGCGGCGCTCGGCCTCGAGCATCAGGCCCGTGCGTGCAGGGTTGTAGACAATGTCGATGACGCCCTCGAGCGCATCGAGCCCCTCGAGCGTGCAGGGGGCATCGGGACAGTGGGGGAACATGCCGGCGGGCGTGCAGTTGACGAGCAGTGCGGCGTCGGACTGCTGCGCGATGTTGTCGTAGTTGACTTCGCTCGTGCGGCCCACCGGCACGACGATGGCGCCCAGGTCGCCGAGCACCATGCTGGCAGTGGTGCCGGCGCCACCGGTGGCACCGAGCACGAGGGCCTTCTTGCCGGCGACCTCAACGCCCAGTTCCTCGACTAGGCACTGAAAGCCGAAGTAGTCGGTGTTGTCGCCGCGCAGGCGGCCGTCGGGCAGGCGCGTGATGGTGTTGACGTTTCCCATACGCTCGGCGAGTGGACTCAGCTCGTCCAGGTATTCCATGACGGCGCGCTTGTAGGGGATGGTCACGTTGGTGCCCTCCCATTCGTCACCCGTCATAAAAGCCTGGAGGTCCTCGGGCTCGCGCTCAAATCGTACGTACTCGAGCCCCGCGAGCTCCTTGTAGATGGTCGGGGTGTAGCTGTGGCCCAGCACGCGGCCCAGCACGCCGTAGGGGCGGGTTGCGGCGACATCGGTCATCTAGAGCACCTCCGTGTAACTGCCAAAGTAGGTGAAGCTCTCGCACACGTCATCGATGGAGTCGAGCAAGTCGTCGAGGGCCTTGCTACCAAAGGGGCAGTCCAGGTCAAAGTAGAACATAAACTCAAAGTCATGCCCGGGGATGGGACGGCTCTCGAGCTTGATGAGGTTGATATTGAGCGCGTAGAAACGCTCGAGTACGCGATAGAGCGCGCCCGGCTCGTTGGCCGTGGTAATCATAAGCGAGGTGCGGTTGGCACCGGGGTAGACGCGTGGCTCGCGGCTGATGACGACAAAGCGCGTGTAGTTGTTGTCCGAGTCCTGGATGTTGGGCTCCAGCACCTCCAGACCATAGAGTGCCGCGCAGCTGCGCGATGCGATGGCGGCAACATCGGTGCGCTCGGAGCTGGCGACCATCTCGGCCGACATGGCGGTGTTGGGGTACTTGGTGGCGTGCAGGCCGTGCGCCTCGATAAAGCTAGCGCACTGCGCGATGGCCTGACCGTGGCTGTAGACCTCGCGTATGCCCGCGAGCTTGGTGCCGGGCTTGACGAGCAGGTTGTGGTCGATTTTGAGGCGAAGCGAGCGCACGATGTGGAAGTCGAACTGGGCGAGCAGGTCGTAGACGGCGTTGACCGAGCCGGCGGTGGAGTTCTCGATGGGCAGCACGCCAAACTCGCAGAAGCCGTCGCGCACAGCACACATGACGCCCTCGAAGGTCTCGAAAAACGCGATGTCGGGCACGTCGAAGAGCTTGCACGCGGCGATTTGGCTGTAAGCGCCCTCGACGCCCTGGCAGGCGACGGTGGCCGTTTGAGGGAAGGGCGTGTCGGAGGCTGCAGCCGTGGCGTGGGCCTTTTGCGAGATGGTGATGCCCTTGAGCTCGTTGATGTAGCGCTGCTGCTCGGCCTTGCTCATGCTCATGAGGAGACGGAACAGGGTGATGGTCTGCGCCTCGTAGCGCTCGGGCGCGCGGCTGGTGAGGTTGTTGAGCTTGGAGCGCTCACGGGCGGGGTCGAAGACGGCCTTGCCCATCTCGATTTTTGACTTGGCGACCTCGGTGGCAATGTCCATGCGCTCGACAAAGCTGTTGAGGAGCGTGGTGTCGATGCCATCGATGGCCTGGCGGATGTCAGCAAGGTCCATGGAGACCCCTTTCACGTGTCGGGGGATGTTGAGGGGTGGGTAGTTAGCGCTGGGCGGCGTCTTCGAGGAGGGCGTCCCAGATGGCGAGGGCGGCGGCTGCTTCGGCTACGGGGACGGCTCGGGGGACGATGCAGGGATCGTGGCGGCCGTGGACCGAGAGCTCGGCATTTTCCATAGCGTCCATGTCCACCGTCTGCTGCTCGCGGCCAATGGAGGGCGTCGGCTTTACGGCCATGCGCCACATGACGGGCGCGCCGGTCGAAATACCGCCCAGGATGCCGCCGGCGTTGTTGGACTCGACCTCGATCTCGCCGGTCTCGGCATCGATGCGATACGGATCATTGTTCTCGCTGCCGCGCATGGCGGCCACGGCAAAGCCCATGCCAAACTCCGCGCCCTTTACGGCGGGAATGCCAAACGCGATCTGCGCGATGCGGTTCTCGATGCCGTCGAACATGGGGTCGCCGATGCCCGCAGGAAGCCCGTAAATGCCGCACTCCACGATGCCGCCGATGCTGTCGAGTTCGTCGCGCGCGGCTAGGATCTCCTCGCGCATGCGGCCGGCTGCAGCGGCGTCAATACACGGCAGATCGTTCGTAAGGATCGCCTTGCGGTCGGCCTCGCGATAGACCATATCGTCCATCGGCAGGTCGGAGATGCCGCCGATCTGCGCCACATGCGCCATCACTTTAATGCCGCGGGCCTCGAGTGCCTGCAGCGCAATGCCGCCGGCGATGCACAGGGGTGCCGTGAGGCGGCCGGAGAAATGCCCGCCGCCGGCGACATCGTGCATGTTGTGATACTTCACGCGCGCAGGGAAGTCCGCATGTCCGGGGCGGGGCTTGCGGCGCAGCTCGGAGTAATCCTTGGAGCGCGTGTTGGTGTTCTCGATAATCGCGGCGATGGGCGCGCCGGTGGTATGTCCATCGACCACACCGGCGATGATGTGGGCGGCGTCGGCCTCGCGGCGTTTGGTCGCGGTCTCGTCGCGACCGGGGGCACGACGGTCGAGGAAGGCCTGCAGCTGCTCCTGGTCAACAGCGATGCCCGCCGGAATGCCATCGAGCGAGCAGCCGATGGCGGGGGAGTGCGACTGGCCGAAGATGCTTAAGTGCAAGACGTTGCCAAAGGTCGAGGACATGCTATTCCTCCTCGAGTGTGACCTTGCCGCCCAGCAGGCGGTAGTGGTCGAAGAAATCGGGATAGGACTTGTTGACGGCCTCGGCGCCGTGGATCACGACCTCGCCGGTGGCGCGGCTCGCGGCGATAGCGGCCATCATGGCGATGCGATGGTCGTTGTGCGAATCGACCTCGCCGCCGGTGAAGGCATCGACGCCCTTGATGATGAGGTCGTCACCGGCGATGCGCACCTGCGCGCCCAGCGCGGTGAGCTCACGGGTGGTGGTGACCAGGCGATCGGATTCCTTGATGCGCAGGCGCGCGCAGTCGCGGATGAACGTGCGGCCTTGGGCGAGCGAAGCCACGGCGGAGATGACGGGCACCAGGTCGGGAATATCGTGGGCACTCATCTCGAAGCCGGCGAGCTTGTCGGACTGCACGGTGGCGGCGTTGGTGGAGCGCACGATGCGGGCACCAAAGCGCGAGAGCGCGGCGAGTACGTTGCGGTCACCCTGAGCGGAGCTGAGTGACACGCCCTCGACGGTGATGGGGTCGGTGCCGATGGCACCGGCGCACAGCCAAAAGGCGGCGTTGGACCAGTCACCCTCGACGGCCACGCTACCGGGCGTGCGGTACGAGCCGCTGCTCACACGGAAGTTCGTGACCTCGGGCTGTCCGTCCTTGGCCGGGATGCGCTCGACGTTGACCTCGACGCCGAAGGCCTTCATGGCCTGGATGGTCAGGTTGATGTAGGGGCGGCTCTCAATGAGGCCGGTCACCTGTACGCAGGAGGGCTGGGCCAGCAGCGGGGCTGCCAACAGCAGGCCAGAGATGTACTGCGAGCTCACGTTGCCCGGCAGCACAAAGGTGCCCGGGCGCATGCGGCCGCTCGTCTTGAGCGGAAAATCGCCCAGACCCTGCAGGTCGCAGCCGGCGGCGATGATCTCGTCCGAGAGCGGGGAGAGCGGGCGGGCGCCCAGGCGACCCTGGCCCACAAAGGTGGCCTCCGCACCCAGCGCACAGGCGACGGGCAGCATAAAGCGCAGCGTGGAGCCGCTCTCGCCGCAGTCGAGCGTGCCGCCGGCGAGAGCCTTGAGCAGGCCAAATTCAACGCTCTTCATGGTGGGGTGGACCTGGAAGCCGTCCTCGACGGTCTCGATGCGGGCGCCGAGTGCCGTGAGGCAGCGCACCGTGGCCTCGATATCGGCGCAGGTGGTGTTGCAGGTGACGTGCGTCTCGCCGTTGGCAAGCGCGGCGCAGATGATCAGGCGGTGAGCCATCGACTTGGATGCGATGGCGGGAACGGTGCCCTTGAGCGGGGACGGGGTGATGCGGGCTAGCATGCGGATGCGTCTCCCTTCTGGCCGAGGCCCTCGGCAATTAAATCGTGGAAGGTGGAAAGCGGCGTGCGGTCGATGCTGCAGCGGCCAATGCCGTGCGGAATCACCAGGTCGATGGTGTCGCCCGCGCGCTTCTTGTCGTGGAGCGCCTCGGCAAAGACGGCATCGGCATCTAGGTCGCAGCGGGTCTTGAGGCCATGGCGGGCGCAGAGCTCCTCAATACGACCGGGCAGTGCAGCATCGCAGACGCCGTGCAGGGCCGCGGCGCGCGTGATGATGCCCATACCGATCGACACGCAGTTGCCGTGCCCGAGCTCAAAGTGCTCGCAGGCTTCGACGGCGTGTCCGGCGCTGTGTCCAAAGTTGAGGAGCTTGCGCTGGTTGGTTTCGCGCTCGTCGGCGACGACCACGGCGCGCTTGATGTCGATATTGCGGGCGATGATGAGCGCTACGCGGGCCACATCGCGGTTGAGCAGCTCCAGCGTGAGCGGGGTCTTCTCCAGCTCGGCGAAAAGCTCCGGGTCGGCGATCACGGCGTGTTTCACAACCTCGCCGCAGCCGTCGGCGAACTGATCGGGCGTGAGGGTGGCCAGGCACCCCACGTCGGCGATAACCACGCTCGGCTGCCAAAAGGCGCCGGCCAAGTTCTTGCCGGCAGCCAGGTCGATGGCGGTCTTGCCGCCCACCGACGAATCCACCATGGCGAGCAGACTCGTCGGGATCTGCACAAACTTGCAGCCGCGCATGTAGGTGGCGGCCACAAAGCCCGCCACGTCGCCCACGACGCCGCCGCCGAGTGCCACGATCACGTCGGAGCGCGAAAGCTCGTGCTCGGCCACAAACTCCAAAATGGCAACATAGGTTTCGGCGCGCTTATGGGCCTCGCCGGCCTCGAAGGTGCAGATGCTCACCTCGTAGCCTGATGCCTCCAGACTCTGCTTAACTGGCATCTGGTAGAGCGGGCCCACGTTGGTGTCCGTCACGATGACGGCCTTGGTGCCGCCGGCAGTGGCGCGCACGAGCGGTCCCGCCTGCTCCAGCAAAAACGTGCCTACATGCACCTGGTAGGGGCGTGCGGTGTCGATATCGATGGTAATCGCCATAAGCTTCGGTCCTTTCGACCTGGCGTGATAGGTGGTCTAGTGGGAGGCCTCGTCGTCGAGCGCGCGCTTAATGCGGTCGCCCTCGGCAAGGAGATTCTCCAGATAGCGCTGGTCGCGGTCCTTAAGGGCGCGGCTGTAGGCGCCAAGCGACTCGATCAGATGGTCGATCTCGAAGGCGAGCGCGTTGGCGTCGTCGATCATGAGCTCGGACCACATTTGCGGGTTGAGGTGCGCCACGCGGGTGAGATCGCGGTAGCTACCGGCCGAAAAGCCGTGGTGGACCTGGGCGGTCGGACTCTTTACGTAGGCGTTGGATACCACGTGCGCAAGCTGGCTCGTGAAGGCGATGACGCGGTCGTGCTCGGCGGCGCTGGTCACGCTGAACTTGCCAAAGCCCAAGGGGCGCACCATCTCGCGCACCTGGCCCAAAAGCTCCAGCTTGAGCACATCGTCCACTGCGGGCGGCACGAGCACGAGCGGCGCGCCCTGGAACAGGTCGGCGCGGGAGTGCGCATAGCCCGAGTACTGCGTGCCCGCCATGGGGTGCGCGCCCACAAAGTAAAAGCCGTGCTCGCGGGCAAGCTCAAAGGCCCGCTCGCACACAATGCCCTTGACGCCCACGGTGTCGATCACCACAGGACCCATGATGGCGTCGGTGTCGGTGGCGTCGGCGAGTGCCTGTGCATGCGCCTCGAGCCACTCGATGCAGGCCTCGGGGTAGCAGGCCAGGACGATGATGTCGCATTCGCCGAGTGTCTTGTCGTTGAGCTCTCCGGCGACAGTGCCCATGCTGGCGGCCGTCATGACATCGTCATCGGGGTCCCAGGCCAGCACGCGGACGCCCGCCTGTGCATAGCCGCGGGCAAAGCTACCGCCGATGAGGCCCAGGCCGACGATACCGGCGCACTTGGGGCCGCCCTGGTTAACGCGCGCGTTTCTCACCGTACCCATGGGTTACTCCATGGTCTCTTGGCAGACAACCTCGCGGATGGCTCGGATGCGGCGCATGGTGTCGTCGAATTGATCGGGGGTGAGGGCCTGGGCACCGTCGGACCAGGCGCGGCTCGGCTCGTCGTGGACCTCGATCTCCAGGCCGTTGGCACCGCAGGCGGTCGCGGCGAGCGCCATGGGCTCAACGTAGCGGGTGTAGCCGGTGGCGTGGCTGGGGTCGGCGACGACGGGCAGGTGCGACAGGTGGTGCAGCACCGGCACGGCGTTGAGGTCGAAGGTATTGCGGGTACGGGTCTCGAAGGTGCGGATACCGCGCTCGCACAGGATGACGTTGTCGTTGCCCTCGCTCATGATGTACTCGGCGGCCATAAGCAGCTCGTCGATCGTGCCGGACATGCCGCGCTTGAGCAGGATCGGGGTCTTGGTCTTGCCGACCTCCTTGAGCAGGGGGAAGTTCTGGGCGTTGCGGGCGCCGATCTGCATGACGTCAATCTTCTTGTCCAAGAAGACCTGCACGTCGCGCGGGTCCATGATCTCGGTGACGATCGGCATGTCGAGCTCGGCAGACGCCTCGCACAGCAGGTCGAGGCCGGCGGGGCCCATACCCTGGTAGGCGTAGGGGGAGGTGCGGGGCTTGTAGGCACCGCCGCGCAGCATCGTGGCGCCGGCGGCCTTTACGCGGCGTGCGATGCGAATGAGGTTCTCGCCCTCGACGGAGCAGGGGCCGGCGATGACTTGGAACTGGTCGCCGCCGATCTTGACGCCGTGGCCGCAGTCGATGACGGAGTCCTCGGGGTGGAACTTGCGGTTGGCACGCTTAAAAGGCTCGGAGACGCGCTGCACGCGCTCGACGACATCCATGGACTCGAGCAGGAACGGGTCGATCTTGGTCGTATCGCCCACCAGGCCGATGATGGTCTCGTTCTCGCCGCGCGAGACATCGGTCTTCAGGCCTTTTTTCTCAATCCAGCTGACGATATGGCCGACGGCCTCGTCGCCGGCGCTCTGCTTTAAAATTGCAATCATGGTGTGCCTCTCACCTCGATGGATAACTTTTGCAAAAACGGCCCGCAATGCGAGCCGTGTATATATGGTGCATGAGAGTTTATACTATCTGACTCGCTTTTTCCTTCTAAAGTGGGCCGTTGCGCCGCGTCTTCCTCGGAATTGCAAAGCTTTTTCTTTTATTTTGTTAGCCCGTGGTGCACTTGGGTATAATGCCAAATGTTGGCCCTATTAGCTCAGGGGATTAGAGCGTCTGCCTCCGGAGCAGAAGGCCGTTGGTTCGAATCCAACATGGGGCACCATCGAACGTAAGACCGTCCGAACCTCGCATGGTCCGGGCGGTTTTTCTTATACCGACGCGACGTGATGGGACGTGGTATGGCAGCAACGGATATCGAGCGCGGACTCTCGACCGCCGAGGTTGAGGAGCGCATCGCCGCCGGTAAGATCAACCGCAACATGGAGCTCAAGACCAAGTCGGTCAAAGAGCTCATCATCGAGAACCTCTGCACGCTGTTCAATTTGATCAACGTGATCTTGGCGTTCCTGGTCATTTTGACCGGTTCGTTTAAGAACCTGACGTTCCTGTTTGTGGTGTTCCTCAATACCGCTATTGGCGTCATTCAATCCATGCGGTCCAAGAAGATGGTCGATAAGCTCACGCTGCTGACCTCCAAGAAGGCCATCGCGATGCGCGACGGCGCCGAGGTGGAGCTCGACCTGGACCAGATCGTGCTCGACGACATCATCCGCCTGGGGCGCGGCGACCAGATTCCCGCTGACGCCGTGGTGGTTTCGGGCGAGGCGCTCGTGAACGAGAGCCTGCTGACGGGCGAGAGCGACCTTATTAAGAAACAGCCCGGTTCCGAGCTCATGAGCGGCAGCTTTATCGACTCGGGCCTGCTGCGCGCCCGCGTGATCCATGTCGGCGCCGACAACTACGTGGCTAAAATTAATAACGAGGCGAAGTACGTCAAAAAGGTCAATTCCGAGATCATGAACGCGCTTAACGCCATCGTGCGCTTTGCGAGCATCATCATGATCCCGCTCGGTTTGGCGTTGTTTGCCTCGAGTGTGAGCGAGCTGTGGGATGCCGCGGGAACCCCGGGCGATAGCGCGCTTTCGTGGTGCTTCTCCGAGCTGTTGGCTGGCCATGTGCCTTCGTCAGCGCTGCTATCCACGGTGGGCGCCCTGCTGGGCATGATCCCGCAAGGCCTGGTGCTGTTGACCTCGTCGGTGCTCGCCATCGCCACGGTGCGCCTGGCCCGCCGCAAGGTGCTGGCGCAGCAGCTCTACTGCATCGAGACGCTCGCGCGCGTCGACGTGCTGTGTCTGGACAAGACGGGCACCATCACGTCGGGTCGCATGGAGGTCGAGGGCACGTATCCGCTGCCGATCGAGGGCTTTGGCATGGGCGCGGGGGAGGGTGACGCCGCCGTTCCCGTCGATACCACGGTGCTCGATTTTGCGCTGGCTAACGTGGCGCGTGCGACTTCGGCCGATGCCAACGAGACCTGCCAGGCGCTGCTCAACTATTACGCCGATCGCCCGGTCGAGGTGTCCGAGCCGCTGTCGGTCATTCCATTCTCGTCGTCTAAAAAATGGAGTGGCGCTTCGTTTGCGCAGGGCTCCTATGTGATGGGCGCCGCGCAGTTTGTGCTTTCGGAGCGTGTGTTTTCGCAGGTCGAGAACCGTGTCGCCGAGCTTGCCGATACCTGCCGCGTGCTCGTGGTGGCGCGCGTGGACGGCTTTACGCCCGATGGCGATATGGTGGGCGAGGCCGAGCCCGTGGGCTTTGTGACCATCCGCGACGAGATTCGTACCTCGGCGGCCGAGACCATCGGCTACTTTAACGAGCAGGGCGTGACCCTCAACGTGATCAGTGGCGACGACCCGCGTACGGTGTCGTCGATCGCGCGCGTGGTGGGCGTGCCGGGGGCGGACGCTTATGTGGACGCCACGACGCTCGATACGCCGGCCAAGCTCGATGCCGCAGTGGACCGCTACCATGTCTTTGGTCGTGTGACCCCGCAGCAGAAGCGCGAGCTCGTGCAGGCGCTCAAGCGCCGCGAGCACACCGTGGCCATGACGGGCGACGGCGTCAACGACGTGCTGGCGCTTAAGGAGGCCGACTGCTCCGTGGCCATGGCAGCCGGCTCCGATGCCGCGCGTAACGTGGCCGAGATCGTACTTGTCGACAACGACTTTGCCTCGATGCCCGCCGTGGTGGCCGAGGGCCGTCGCTCCATCAACAACCTGCAGCGTTCGGCGTCGCTGTTCCTGACCAAGACGCTGTTCTCGATGGGCCTGGCGGCGCTGTGCATCGCGCTGCCGCCGTACCCCTTCGAGCCCATCCAGATGACGCTCATCAACTTCTTTTGCATCGGCGCGCCGGGCTTTGTGTTGGGCCTGGAGCCCAACAATGCTCGCGTGAAGGGTGCGTTTTTGACCAACGTACTCAAGCGTGCACTGCCGGCGTCGATTGCGGTCATTTTGGCTGCGGCACTCGATATCTTTGTGGCGCGCGTGTTTGGCTTTGGCCAGCTCACACTGTCTACGATGTGCCTGCTTACGTCGTGCGCGGCGAGCGTCAGCCTGATCTGGCGCATCTCACAGCCTCTCACGCCCTTACGTGTGGTGCTCTTTGTGTTTGTAGTCGCCGGCATCTTGGTGGGCGTTATCGGATTCCCGGAGCTGCTGTCTATTGCCAACCTGTCGATGGGCCAGATGGTTATCTTGGCTGTCATCGTGGTCTTTACCTGCTCGGTGTTCTTTAAGCTCGCCACGATGATGGATTTGCTCAAGCCGCGTCGTCGTCATGCTGCAACTGGTTTTGGCCGCGGTGTGCGCGTCCACCTGGGTCGCGGTGGCGGCAAGGTGAGCTCGACGGGTTCGACGGCCGAGCGTTTTGCCAAGCGCTTCGCCGCCGACATGGCGCAGCGCCGCGAAGATCGCACCGCTCGCGAGGCCGAGGCCCGCGCACTCGAGGGCGTGGCCCAGGCCCAGCCCAAGAAAAAGAAGAGTACCGGAGCTAAGCGCTCTCGTGTGACCAAGTCCGCCCAAGGCATCAAAGTCTCGATGCCAAGCAAAAAGAAGAAGTAGCTACGCGCCCTGGCGATGTTGAATTGGTGCCTTGTTCCTGTGGGGCCGTGGCGATGTTATGCTCTAACCTCGATTGTTTGAATTGCTTCGAAAAGAGGATGCCGTGATCTGCCCGCATTGCCTTAAGACTATCGAGGACGGCGCCTCGTTCTGCCCCTACTGCAACGCCTATGTGGGTCCGGGCGATGGTCCCGAGCACACCGAGTTCGTGTTCTGTGAGGGCTGCGGTGCCCGTCTTTCTCCGCATGATCGCACGTGCCCAAAATGCGGACGCCCTGCTCCGGGTATCCTCTCCGAGGACGCGGCCGCATCCGACCTGGCAGCGGGCCGCACAGCGGGCTTTCCGCGCCTAACGCAAGAGCAGATCGATACCGAGGTGCCTCATGCGCCCGCCTCGGCTGCCGCGGTTCTTTCGGACGCCGCCGATCCTAACGAGACCTGCGTGCTGCCGGCTTTCGATAAGGATTTCGGTATCCCCAAGGTCGATATTCCCACGCCCGTTTCCCTGCATGACGATGCTCAAAAACCCAAGCGCAAGGTGCATCCCGACGAGGACGCCTATCACAAGCACAAGCGTCATATCCCCAAGCCGCTTATCGTCATCGCGGTCCTTGCCGTCGTTTGCGGCGGTGCCTATTGGTTCGTGACGACCGATCCCATGGGTGTCATGCCTGGCTTCTATGACCAGTTTGACCAGGCCGCGCAGACGACCTTCCCCACGCGCCAAAAGGGCGAGGCGACTGAGGACGATACCAAGCAGGACGATTCTGCCGAGGTGGTCCAGGAAGAAACCGTGCTTACCGATGATCAGCTCTATACCAGGCTCGACGGTCTGTATCAGACCATCGTGTCCTACGGTGACGAGGACCAGATTGGCGAGGTCATCGATTCCTTTAACAACGGTTATCTCCGAACGCCGCTGTCCACCCGTCAGGAGCTGTCGCAGAGTGCCTACGCCCTGCGCGACCAGATTAAAAAGACGCAAGATGAGCTCAACAACCTGAAAGTACAGGACGATACAGTCTATGCGGACGACATCGCCCACTTAAAGCAGCTTGCCGAGTGGATGTACGAGCGTGTCGACGTGATCTGCCAGAGCTGGGATATCTCGCTGGCCATTCCCGATGGCGAGTCGATGAGTTCCCACCAAAGCGAGATCCTGGCGCCCATCGCACAGGGCGGCAACAGCGCGCTGAACCAGTACGACGCCAATGTGGGCTCCTGGAAGCCGCAGCAGCGTTCCCAAAATTAGTTCGCCATAGTCGGCATAACCTACGTGCGCAATTGATGTAAGCGCATGCTTATTGCTACAATTCGTACAAATATGCTTTAAACGCACGAGGAAGGAACCACATGTTTGGTTTTAAGAAAGAGCTCTACACGCCCGAGTATCAGCTTGCCGGCGACGAGTGCGCCGTTATCGAGACGACGAAGGGTACCATCAAGGTCAAGTTTGACGGCGAGGGCGCTCCCATTCATGTCGCGAACTTCTGCGAGCTTTCCACGATGGGCTTCTATGATGGCCTTAAGTTCCATCGCTATGTGCCCGGTTTTGTCATCCAGGGCGGCGACCCCAATACCCGCGATATGTCCGGCGCCGACGTCGCCGCTGGTCTTGAGGGCCCCGACGGCATGCCCGGTACCGGTGGCCCCGGCTACTGCATCAAGGGCGAGTTTGCCACCAATCCGCGCAACAGCCATGTCGATGGTGCCCTTGCCATGGCACGCTCCATGGACCCCGATTCCGCGGGTTCGCAGTTCTACTTCTGCCTGGGCGCCCAGCATAACCTCGATTCCGGTTACACCGTCTTTGGTACCACGGTCGAGGGTCTCGATGTGATTTCGCAGCTGCGTGCCGGCGACGAGATCGTCCATGTCGAGATCGTTCACGAGTAAAGGGGACTTCCTTGAATAGCCAGCTGATCCAACAGGGCCGCGCCGCTTACCGCGCGGGTGATTTTTCCGCTGCAGCCCAGATGCTTGGGGCGGCAAAGACTCCCGATGAGATTATGGGCGAGGCCGATCACCTTCGTGGCAACGCCTTGATGCACCTGGGCATGTATGCCGAGGCCGCCGAGGCTTATGCTGCCGCCCTCAACGACGGCACCTACGGCAAGCGCGGCGCGCTGCTCACCAACCGCGGCAAGGCGCTCGCCGCCGTGGGCGACTACACGACGGCCGCCCAGGCGTTCTCTGCTGCTACGCAGGATGCTTCCTATGCCACGCCGTTCAAGGCCTATCTGGGCCTGGGCAATGCGCTGTTCCAGTCGGGCGATTATGCCAACGCGGGTACTGCCTTCCGTCAGGCTGCCATCGACGGCGCCAATCCGGCTCCTGCCGCCGCACTCGGCGAGCTCGGTCGTTGCTTCATTAAGCTCGGCCGTCCGGCGGATGCCGTGGAGACCTACCGCACGGCTATCGACTTTGCCGGCCCCCGCGACGACACGCGTGCGCTCAATGCCGGCATGGGTCAGGCGCTTTCTGCCGCCGGCCGTCCCTCCGACGCACTCGACGCCTTTAACGCCGCTACTGCCGATGGCATCTACCAGCTCACTTCCGAACAGGCCGATGAGCTTGCCCGCGTGCATGATTCGCTTGCCGCACTGTCTGCCCAGACGGCTATGGCCACGGCTCCGGCGCCCGCGATGGACGCTCCTGCCGTCGATCCGCTCGATCCTACGGGCGCGACCGGTCAGTTTATGCCCGATCCCTCGGACACCGGCTTCTTTACGCTGTCCGAGTCCGAGATGGTCCAGCAGGACCGTCAGGATCGTAAGCAGGCCAAGGTCCGTCGTCGCCATCGCCACACGGGTCTCAAAGTCTTCATCGTGCTGCTTCTGCTCATTTTGATTGCTGCGGGCGGTCTGGGCTTTGCCTACACGCGCGGCTTTGGCTTCCCCTCGCAGGAGTCGGTTATCACCGATCTGTTCCAGGCTGCCGGCGACGGTGACACCGCAAAGGCCGAGTCTTGCCTGGCATCGAGCCTGTCCGAGGACGCTAAGTCGATGATCATCTCCTCGATTCCGCAGGGTGCCACCGTGTCCGTCGAGGGCATGGATCAGTCCATGACCGAGACGACCGCCAAGGTGAAGGCATCGCTGTCCAAGGGCGGCGAGCAGGAGTACACCGTCAAATTCGTGCGCTCCGACAACCATATCGGCTGGGCCGTTTCCTCGCTCGATATGGATTTCTCGGCTGCTGACAACCAGTAGTGACCTTATGGGATTTAGCTTTGCCCGGCGCTTCACCGCAAGTGAGGTGCCGGGCTTGCGCTAGTATGATGAGCTAGTAGTTTTCCAGCAATCATCCAACACATCAGGAGTTGCGTTGTTTTCTTTGATGGATATGTTCTTCGGTAGCTATGCGGGCGATCTTGCCATCGACCTCGGCACCGCAAATACGCTTGTCTCCGTGCGCGGCAAGGGCATCGTCATTCGCGAGCCCTCTGTTGTCGCCATCGACAAGAACGACGAGCGCATCCTGGCGGTCGGTATCGAGGCAAAGCGCATGCTCGGCCGTACGCCCGGCAACATCGTGGCCGTTCGTCCCCTGAAGGACGGCGTCATCGCCGACTTCGATGTTACCGAGGCCATGCTTCGCTACTTTATCGATAAGGCGTCCGAGAAGCGCTATCCGTGGACCCCGCGTCCGCGCGTTGTCGTCTGCGTTCCCTCCGGCGTCACGTCGGTCGAGAAGCGTGCCGTCTTTGAGGCCACGATCCAGGCTGGCGCTCGCCAGGCCTATCTGATCGAGGAGCCCATGGCTGCCGCTATCGGCGCCGACCTGCCCGTCGAGGAGCCCACCGGCTCCATGGTCATCGACATCGGTGGCGGTACCACCGAGGTTGCCGTTATCGCTATGGGCGGCATCGTCGTCTCGCAGTCCATCCGTATTGCAGGCGACGAGTTCGATCAGGCCATCCTCACGCACGTTCGTGATGCCTACAACCTTGCCATCGGCGAGCGTACGGCAGAGGACATCAAGATCAAGGTCGGTTCCGCCGTGCCGCTCAAGGACGAGCTCGACGTCGAGGTCAACGGCCGCGACGTGATCACCGGTCTGCCCAAGACCGTACGCATCGAGAGCGAGGAGATTCGTCGCGCACTCAACAAGCCGCTCGACGAGATGGCCAAGGCCGTCAAGGACGCACTCGATGCCACGCCGCCCGATCTTGCCTCGGACCTTATGTACTACGGCATTTTGCTGACTGGTGGCGGCGCGCTGCTGCGCGGTCTCGACGTGCGCCTGCGCGATGAGACCGGCGTTTCGGTCAACGTCAGCCCCACGGCGCTCGATAACGTCGTTAACGGCTGTGCCCGCGTGCTCGAGGCCAATGCGTTTGATGGCGGCTTCGTCCAGACCAATGCTTAATTTCCAAAAGGTGGATTCCATTTGGCACGATCTTCGGGTTTCTCCACAAATCTGAATACCAAGCGACAATCAACGGGTATGCGCCCGTTGATTGTTTTCAGCCTGATTTCGGTGTTGCTGCTCACGTTTTACATCCGCGAGGGCGAGGCAGGGCCGATTCATGCCGTGCGTTCGGGCGTAACGACGATTACCTCTCCGGTGCGCTTTGTGGGCTCGGCTGTGGCGGCTCCCTTCAATGCGATTGGCAACGTGTTCTCTAACCTAACGGCGTCGCAGGACACGCTCGACGAGCTCAAGAAGCAAAATGAGGAGCTGACCTCTAAGGTCGCCGAGCTTTCTGAGGCTCAAAAGACTGCCGAGCGCCTGGAGGGCCTGGTCGGGCTGCAATCGACCTACAACCTCAAATCGACCGCAGCTCGTATCGTTGGTGCCTCCGGCGATGCCTGGACCTCGACCGTTACCATCGACAAGGGCTCTGCCGACGGCCTTACCATCAACATGCCTGTGACGAGTTCGGCCGGTGTTATCGGCCAGATCATCGAAGTCTCGGCCAAGACGTCCACCGTGCGCCTGATTGGCGACGAGAACTCGGGTGTGTCCGCCATGGTACAGGACACGCGCGCCCAGGGCATGCTGCAGGGTCAGGCTGACGGCACGCTGCGTCTTGAGTACGTGAGCGTCGACTCCGACGTTAAGGTTGGCGACATCATCGTGACCTCGGGCATTGGCGGTGTGTTCCCCAAGGGTCTACCGCTCGGCACCGTCTCGTCGGTTGAGAAATCGGCAAACGACGTGTACTACACCATTGTGGTGCGCGCTCAGACTACGGCCGAGAACAACGAGGAAGTGCTGGTCATTACCTCGCTGACCGACGAACAGTCGGCCTCGGATGAGGACGTGAGCACGGCCAACAGCACGCCGCAGGGAACGTCGCATGATGCTGCGACCAAGACGAAGGACGAGAGCTCGGATGACAGTTCCGACACGTCCGAGACGACCGATTCTGGCTCGAACGAATAGGGGGCATGTCCATGGATCTACACGAGCAGGGGATGAGCTCCCGCACGTTTGTAATCGCCGCCATCGTGTGCGTGCTGCTGCAGGCAGGCCTGGCACCGCAGATCTCCATTGCGGGCGGTCGCGTCAACTTTATGATTATCCTGGTGTGCCTAAGCGTGTTCTCGGGCGACCCGACCCGTGCCGTCGTGTGCGGTTTTTGCAGCGGCTTGTTCTATGACCTTTCCGCTGCCGTGCCGGTGGGCGTTATGTCGCTCCTGCTGACCGTGGGTTCTTTTGCCCTGGTGCATAGCGCCGCCGGTCAGACGGGCGGTACCCCGAGTGCGCGCGGCATCACTGTGGGTGCCTTCGCGCTCGTCATAAATGTGATTTACAGCATCATCTTGCTGTTTATGGGTTTGGAGACGAGCTTTGTCGTGGCGATCTTCGGCCATGCGCTGCCGTCCTCGATCCTGACGGGTCTGGTTGCCATTCCGTTTTTGATGTCCGGCGTCGTGCCGCAGTCCGGCTATGGATTCTCCGCGCGTGGCGGACGCCAGACGGGTATGCGCTTTAAGCCCAAGACCCGCAAGCTCAAATAGGGGAGGCCCGTAGATGTCTTCCCAGTTGACGGTTATTATCGCCGGTATCGTGCTGGTTGTGGCCATCGTGGTCGCGCTGGTCATCATGCGTCGTGGCGATTCCCGTTTTACCTACGATACGCAGCATGGAACGGCCCCGCGCGCCACCGAGGGCGAGGGCAATACCGCGGCGACCGCCTTTAAGGGCCGCTTTTCCATCCTCACCACGGGTGTGGGCGCGATGTTTGCGGCGCTTGCCGTCAAGCTGTGGGGCATGCAGATGGTCTCGTCGGACTATTACGAGAAGCAGGCCAATAGTAATCAGACTCGCACCGTTACCACACCCGCTGTGCGCGGTCGCATCCTTGACCGCAATGGCGTGGCGCTTGTCCAGAACCGTCCCTCACTTGCTGTTGTGGCCTACCGCGACCTTGCGGAGGATGAGGTTCTGGTTCGCCATCTTGCCAACGTGCTTGGAATGCCTTACGTGGCGGTCCTTCGCAATATTCAGGACAATACAGAGGGCGCTCAGAGCCTGCATACCATCGCGACGGACGTCCGTCGCTCCACGGTTGCCTATATTCAGGAGCATGCCGGCGAGTTCCCGGGCGTCAAGATTGCCGAGCGTACCGAGCGCCAGTATCCATATGGCGAGACGGCATGCCATATCTTGGGCTATACCGGCACCATTACCTCCGAGCAGCTCGAGGCCCAGAATAAGAAAACCTCTGGCGATGATGATGCTTCTGCTGGCAAGATTACGTACCAGTCGGGCGATATCGTGGGCCAGGCGGGCGTTGAGAGCTACTACGAAAACCTGCTGCAGGGTATTCGTGGCGAGCAGACCGTCAAGGTCGATGCCTCGGGCAATGTGACCGGTCAGGCCGGCGCCGTGCCGGCGAAGGCCGGCTCCGACATTAAGCTCACGCTCGACCTTAAGATCCAACAGGCCTGCGAGACGGCACTGGCGAGCGCTATCGAGCTTGCCAAGACCACTGGCTACAGCAATGCCGGCAACGGCGCTGTGGTGTGTCTCGATCCCAACAATGGCGAGATCCTGGGCATGGCGAGCGAGCCCAAGTTCGATCCGTCCGTCTTTATCGGCGGCGTCTCAAATGACGTGTGGACCGAGCTCAATGATGACAAGGGTTCGCACCCGCTGCTCAACCGCGCCATTAGCGGACAGTACATGTCGGCCTCGACCATCAAGCCGCTCTCGGCACTGGCCGGTCTTGAGTATGGAACCTACACGTCGGGGCAGACGACCAACTGCACGGGCTATTGGACGGGTCTGGGCAAGTCGTGGGGCAAGTACTGCTGGCTGCATTCCGGCCACGGCACCATGACGCTGCAGTCGGGTATCGCCAACTCGTGCGACCCCGTCTTCTACGACATGGGCAAGGCGTTCTTTTATGACGAGAAACATTCCGAGGGCCTGCAGGAGGTCTTTCGTCGCTGGGGCCTAGGCAAGACCTGCGGTATCGATCTGCCGAGTGAGGGCGCGGGCCGTATTCCCGATGCCGAGTGGAAAGAGTCGTACTTCACCGACGCATCTGCCGAGGACCGCAAGTGGAATGCCGGCGATATGACCAACATTGCTATCGGCCAGGGCGACATCCTGGTGACGCCCCTGCAGATGGCGTGCGCCTATATGGGTCTTGCCAACGGCGGTAAACAGTACGTGCCTCACGTGTTTTTATCTGCCGTGTCGCGCGATGGCGACGGCGATGCCTATAAGTACAACGGCAAGGGCAAGAAGAAGCGCCTGGAGGCCAAGATCAACAGCGATTCGGATTTGGCTCTAGTTCGCAACGGCATGCACGACGTGATTTACACGGCATCGACGTCCCTGGCGGCGCACTTTGGCACCCTGACGCCGCAGGTTTACGGCAAGTCGGGCACGGGCGAGAAAAGCGGCGAGGACGAATACGCGTGGTTCTGCGCCTATGCACCGGCCGATGATCCCAAGTATGTCATCGCTACTGTTCTGGAGCAGGGCGGCGGCGGCTCAGATACCGCGATGCATGTCGTGCGCGACGTGCTCGGCGTGATTTATGACGAGCCCGATACCTCTTCGGCCTCGGGCGATTCTTCGGTTCGATAGGAGGTTGCGATGGATTTTTCTCCGGCGGATCTGTTCCGTTCAACCAAGACCGGCTCTCGCAGCAGCCTGGACCGCGTCAACAAGCAACTTTCGGCCTCGCGCGGCACGTTTCGCCAAAAGGTGCATATCGGTGTGCTCGTGGCTACTGTGGCGCTCGTTGCCTACGGTGCCATCATCATCTGGTCGGCTTCGCAGTTTAAGGCCGATGCCTCGTTCTCACGCCATCTGCTGGGAATTGGCATCGGAGCGGTGCTGGCGGTGCTGGTCTGGCGTACCGATCTGCGCGGTATTTCCAATTTCTCGACGGCGTTGCTCGTCATCGACCTGATCGTGATCCTCTCGCCCAAGATTCCGGGTCTGTCCTATACGGGCGGTCTGGGCATGACGGGCTGGATCAAGATTCCCGGTATTGGCTTGACATTCCAGCCGGTTGAGCTTGCCAAGCTCATCACCATTTTCTTTATTGCTACGCTTGGCTCGCAGTATAACGGTCGCATCGATACCGTTCGCGACTACGTCAAGCTCTGCGGCATGCTGTCCATTCCGTTTTTGGCCGTCGTTGCCATGGGCGACCTGGGATCGGGCCTGGTCGTGCTGGTTTCTGGCGCTATCGTCATCTGTATGAGCGGTGCGCGCCGCGAATGGGTACTGTCGACCCTGGCCCTGCTTGTGGGCCTGGTGGCCCTCGTCCTGGCGCTCGATTCGGTCTTTGATTCGTTGCTCGGCCACGATGTGCTCATCAAGCAGTATCAGATGAACCGTCTGACGGTCTTTATCGACCCCGATAATGCCGATTCGGACGATGCGTACAATCTGCAGCAGTCGTTGATCGCGGTCGGCTCAGGCGGTTTCTTTGGTAAGGGCCTGGGGCATGCGACGCAGTCGGCCGGCGGCTTCCTACCCGAGTTCCATACCGACTTTGTCTTCGCCTTTTTGTCCGAGACCTTTGGCTTCTGCGGCTCCTTTTTGCTGCTGTGCCTCTACGTGCTGCTGATCTTTTCGACGATTCGCGTCGCCTTTAAGTGTGAGTCGCTGTTTTTGCGTCTTTCGTGTGTGGGCATCGTTGGCATGTGGGCGTTCCAGACCTTCGAAAACATCGGCATGTGCATCGGCATGATGCCGATTACCGGTATTCCGCTACCGTTTATTAGCTTCGGTTCGTCTTCGATGATGATTCAGCTGCTGACGGTGGGTATCGTACAATCCATATGGCGGCATCGTTCGGGCGCCGCGTAACCGCTGGAGGGGTTTGCTATGAAAATTCCCGTAGATAAGCTGACCCGCGCTTTTAAGATGGGCGCGTCCGTTAAGAAGGATTCCGATACGCCGGTGCGCGTCTCGGTCTATCTGGATTCGTCCGCCTCGCGCTTTCTGGCCGAGACGGTGCGTGACGCCTTTGTGCCGCAGACGACCTCGGGCATTGTGCGCGTCGGGCGTCTGGGGGAGGAGCGAATTGCTCCAAAGACCGATACCGATGTGGTGCTGGTGCTCTCGTGTGGTTCCGACCGCTTGGAGAGTGCCGTGCAGGAGCTCGTGATCGCCGGCGCGCCCGTGTGCGTGCTTGCCGAGTCTGCTGTGGAGGTGCCGTTTATCGAGGAGTCCACGCCCATGCTCGGCGTGGTAGCGGCAACCGATAAGACGTATCTGCTCGAGACGCTTGCCCGCTGGATTCTCGATCGCACCGACAAGGAAACGGCTTTTGCGGCGAACTTTGCCTTCATGCGCATCGCGGCCGCCAATCGTATCATCACCTCGTGCGCGCTCACCAATATGGCGACCGGTGCGCTGGTGTTTTTGCCGGGCGCCGATTATCCCGTTATGGCGCTGGCGCAGGTGGGCATGCTCTTTGAGCTCGCTGCCGTCTTTGGACGCGGTATTAAGCCCGAGCGCGGCTACGAGGTCGCGGGCGTGCTTGCCGGCGGTCTTGTGATCCGCGCGGTCACCCGCGCGCTCGTCAAGCAGACGCCGCATATTGGGTTTGCCGTCAAGGCGCTCACTGCTGCCGCGGGCACCTACGGCATGGGCCGTGCGCTTGTTTCGCTCTACGAGCGCGATGTCGACTACAGCCGTGCCAACGAGGCGGTCACTGCCACGTTCTCCCGCGTTCGCGATCTGGTAACCACGGTCGCGGGCGCTACCCGTCCTATGGCGTCCTACCAGGACGCATCAGATCTTGCTGCTTAGGGGTTTTCCGTTGCGCGTTGCATACCAAGATTGTTTTCATTTAATTGAGCCGTTGCTCGCCAAGGTCGAGAAGCCGAGTCGCTATATCGATCACGAGTGGGGCACGCTTTCCAAGGCCGATGCCGATTACCGTTGCTGCCTGATCTACCCGGATGTGTACGAGGTTGGTCTGCCCAACCAGGGTATCGCCATCCTCTACAACATCCTTAACCAGGCCGAGGGCATCTCCTGCGAGCGTGGCTATGTGCCGTGGCCCGATATGGGTGACGCTATGCGCGAGGCGGGTATTCCGCTGCTCTCGCTCGAGGGTGCAGCGCCGGTTGCTTCGTTTGATATCGTCGGCCTGCATGTGCCGCACGAGATGGCGGTGACTAACTTCCTCGAGGCACTCGACCTCGCTGGCATTCCGCTGTTAGCGGCCGATCGAGGCGAAGACGACCCCATCATCATCGCCGGCGGCCCCTCGGTGTACAACCCCGAGCCGTACGCGGCCTTCTTCGATGTCATCCTCATCGGCGAGGGCGAGGAGTCGCTGCTCGAGACCTGTCAGCTGCATCGCCGCCTGCGCGACGAAGGAGTCCCGCGCGCGCAGATTGTCGAGCAGCTTGCATCCATTGCCGGCAACTACGTGCCGTCGCTCTATGAGGTTCGTCATGACGAGCCCTGCTCGCCGCATGGCTACACCGTGCCGCGTGAAGGCAAGGATGCGCCGACCGTGGTCTACAAGCGTGTCGTCGAGGATTTCGGCGCCACGAATCCGCTGTCGCAGTCGTGCGTGCCCTATGCGCAGCTGGTTCACGACCGCCTGTCTATCGAGATCCTGCGCGGCTGCGCCCGCGGCTGTCGTTTTTGCCAGGCTGGCATGACGTATCGCCCGGTGCGTGAGCGCTCGGCCGACCAGATCGTCTCGTCGGTGATTCAGGGTCTGGAAAAGACTGGCTATGACGAGGTGTCGCTGACCTCGCTCTCCACGACCGACCACTCCTGCATTCGCGACGTGCTCGGCAGGCTCAATCGTCGCCTGGAGGATACGGGTATTCGCGTGTCTATTCCGTCGCAGCGCCTGGATTCGTTTGGCGTGGATATGGCCGAGTCGGTTGCCGGCGAGAAGAAGGGCGGCCTGACGTTCGCGCCCGAGGCCGGCAGCCAGCGCATGCGCGACATCATTAACAAGAACGTGACCGAGGAGGACCTGGACCGTGCGGCCAAGGCGGCCTTCGAGGCCGGCTGGAACCGCATGAAGCTCTACTTTATGATGGGCCTTCCCGGTGAGCGCGATGAGGACATCGTGGCCATCGCCAATCTGGCCGATCACGTGCTGGAGCTCGGTCGTTCCGTGGTGCCCAAGGCTCGTCGCGGCTCGATCTCGGTGTCGATCTCGGTTTCGGTCTTTATCCCCAAGGCTGCCACGCCGTTCCAGTGGTGCCCGCAGCTCGACTACGACGACGTCAAGCGTCGCCAGAAGCTGCTTATCACGAGCGTTCGCAACCGTGCCGTCCGTGTGCATTACCACGATGCCGAGACTTCGCTCATCGAGGCCGCGCTGTCCCGCGCCGGTCGCGACATGACGCCCGTCATCATCGATGCTTGGCGCTCGGGCTCTCGCTTTGACGCCTGGGTAGAGCATTTCTCGCTCGATAACTGGAAGGAGGCTGCTGCCAAAAACGGCATCGACCTCAACGAGCTCGTACACCTGCCCTACGAGTTGGACTGGCGCCTGCCGTGGGAGCACGTGAGCCCCGGCTGCACGCGCGGCTTCCTCGAGCGCGAGTACCGTCGCTCGCTCGAGGGCGTCACGACTCCCGACTGCACCCGCACGTCGTGCACCGGCTGCGGGATCTGCCCCACGCTCCACGCCAAGAATGTATTGATGGGTGATCGCGCATGAGTGAGCGCCTGACCGACAACCCCTCGCTCTTTAGGCTTCGTGTTCGCTATGGCAAGCGCGATCGCCTTAAGTACCTGGGCCATCTCGAAGTGATCCATACCATTGAGCGCATCGTGCGCCGTGCGGGACTTCCCTATGCCGTCACGCAGGGCTTCTCTCCGCACATGCGCGTGGGCTTCTCTTCGGCGCTACCGGTTGGTACGTCGTCGACCTGCGAGTGGTATGACCTGTTTATGACCGAGTTCGTGGCGCTCGACGAGGCGTTTGGGCGCCTGGCTGCGGCGTCTCCGGCCGATCTGGCGCCCATCGAGGCGGCGTACATCGACGTGCGCACGCCGGCGTTGACGGCGCAGCTCACGCGCCTGTCGTATCGCATCGACCTGCACTTGGATCCCGAGGCGCCCGCAAGCGCCGATGAGGTACGTCGTGCGATCGACACGCTGCGCGCGGGCCACGGCATCGACTACGCGCGCGGCAAAAAGAGCAAGCGCTTGGATTTGGATCACACGCTCGTGGGCTATGAGCTCACGGCGGGGGAGCGCCCGGACCATTTGGTGCTCATGCTCGACACCCATGCCGACAACGAAGGCTCCATGCGTCCGGAAATTTTGCTTTCCGCTGCTGATGTTTTGTTGCAGGGCTTGACCCCGGGCGTGGATGCACCTATTGTTTCCACCGGTATGCAAGACCTCGTGACCATCTGCTCCTACGATGTCGAGCGTCAGAATCAAGCATGCGAGGACGACGAGGGCCGACTCGTCAGCCCCATACCTGTGCGAACTTGTGGATTTGCTCCACATACTCGTTGACGGGGGTATTTTCGCCTGCTACTATATTCGGCTGTTGCACTAA
Organism: uncultured Collinsella sp.; assembly: GCA_902491765.1. Classification (GTDB taxonomy): domain Bacteria; phylum Actinomycetota; class Coriobacteriia; order Coriobacteriales; family Coriobacteriaceae; genus Collinsella. Next base: position 47,729 of record CABUIY010000004.1, read on the forward strand.
CTGATGCATGAAGGGCAAGTAAACATGTACGCAATCGTTAACACGGGCGGCAAGCAGTACAAGGTCGCCACCGACGATGTCATCACCGTCGAGAAGATCGAGGGCAATGAGGGCGACAAGGTCACCCTGCCGGTCATCTTCCTCAACGATGGTAAGAAGATCGTCACCGATCCCGACAAGCTGGCCAAGGCCAAGGTTACCGCTCAGATCGTTGAGCAGTTCAAGGGCGAGAAGCAGCTGGTCTTCAAGTTCCACAAGCGCAAGCGCTATCGTCGTCTGAAGGGTCACCGTCAGCAGCTCACCAAGCTGAAGATCGTGAAGGTTCAGGCTACCTCCCGCGCCAAGAAGGCTGTCAAGGCAGAGGCTGAGGCTGTTGCCGAGGCTCCCGTCGCCGAGTAGATTACACTCGTAACGAAAGAGTAGGTATACACAATGGCACACAAAAAAGGACTCGGTTCCTCCCGTAATGGCCGTGACTCCCGCGGTCAGCGCCTTGGCACGAAGCGCTATGCCGGCCAGACGGTAACCACGGGCACGATTCTCGTCCGTCAGCACGGCACGCACATCCACCCGGGTGAGAACGTTGGCCGTGGTAAGGACGACACGCTGTTCGCGCTGGTCGACGGTACCGTTGAGTTCCACAAGGGTATCAAGCACAGGGTCAGCGTACGCCCGCTCGCGAACGCGTAATTCACCCTTCATAGAGCACATATGTGGGAGGCACTTGAGTTTTAGGATTCAAGGGTCTCCCTCTTTTTTGTAGGAGGCGATTCTGTTGTCACAGTTCACCGATATCAGCCGCATTAACGTGTGCGGCGGCGACGGCGGAGCCGGATGCATGTCGTTTAGGCGCGAGGCATTTGTCCCCAAGGGCGGCCCCGATGGCGGCGACGGCGGTCGTGGCGGCAATGTCGTCATCCAGGCCGATGCTCAGCTGTCTTCGCTGATCGATTACCGCTTTAAGCATCACTTTCGCGCCGAGCGCGGCACGCACGGGCAGGGTGCCCGTCGTAACGGCAAGAGCGGCGAGGACCTGATTCTCAAGGTCCCTATGGGTACCGTGGTGCGCGAGCTCGACCCCGAGACGCAGACCCCGATGTTCGAGATTGCCGATCTGGTGCATGATGGCGAGCGCGTTGTCGTGGCCCCTGGTGGCGCCGGTGGTCTCGGCAATACGCACTTTGTGACGTCGGTGCGCCGCGCGCCCGCGTTCGCCCAGCTGGGCGAGCCGGCCGAGGAGCACTGGATTGAGCTCGAGATGAAGCTCATGGCCGATGCCGCGCTCGTGGGCTTCCCCTCGGTGGGTAAGTCATCTCTCATCGCGCGCATGAGTGCCGCCCGCCCCAAGATCGCCGACTACCCGTTTACCACGCTCGTGCCGAATCTCGGCATGGTGCGTGCCGGCGAATATTCTTACGTCGTTGCCGACGTTCCCGGTTTGATCGAGGGCGCGAGCGAGGGCAAGGGCCTGGGTCACCAGTTCCTGCGCCATATTGAGCGTACGGCTCTGATCATGCATGTCGTCGACATGACGGGTGGTTTTGAGGATCGCGATCCGGTCGAGGATTATCGCATCATCAACCGCGAGCTCGAGCAGTATGGCGCCGAGCTTTCGGAGCGTCCGCAGATCGTTGTTGCCAACAAGTGCGACGCGCCGGGCACGGCCGATAAGATTGCCGACCTCAAGCGCGCAGCGCTCGACGATGGACATATGTTCTTTGCCGTGTCTGCCGTGACGGGCGCCGGCCTCAACACGCTGATGCTTGCCGTGGGCGAGCAGGTGGCTAAGCTGCGCGCCGAGTTGGCTGTCTCCGATGAGCCGGTCGTTCTGCGCGACGATGAGTGGGAGCGCCGTCGCCTGCAGCGTGAGAAGCGTTTCCGCATTGTTCAGGAAGAGCCCGGTGCCTTCCGCGTGGTCGGTCGTGCCATCGAGCGCATGGTCATCCAGACCGACTGGGAAAACGAGGAAGCCGTCATTTACCTGCAGCATAAGTTTGCGCGTATGGGTGTTGACGACGCGCTCGAGAAGGCCGGTTGCCGTGCGGGCGACGAGGTCCGCATTTGCCAGCGCGCCTTTGACTTTGAGGGCGCCGAGGACTTCTCGGAGTACGAGGAGCTCGAGGATGCTGGCGAGGACGTTGCCGTTGAAGCCATTGACGTGGCCGATGCTGCGGATGAGGGAGTCGAGGTTGTCGATGCGGCGGATGCCGCGGGCGATGCCGAGACCTCGGAGGGCGAGTAAGCCATGTCGCTGCGCGGTGGAATCGGTCTGCCCGAGCTTCCTCTAGAGGACGGGCAGGAGTTTAGACTCGGCATTATGGGTGGCACCTTTGATCCCATCCATTACGGGCACCTGGTGACCGCCGAGCAGGCGCGCGAGTCGCTCGACTTGGACGCTGTGCTCTTTATGCCGGCGGGCTCTCCTGCCTTTAAGCTTGACAAGCCGGTGACGCCTGCCGAGGACCGTTATGCCATGACGGTCCTCGCCACCGCCGCGAACCCGGCCTTTTTGGCGAGCCGGTTCGAGATCGACCGTCCGGGTGTAACCTATACGGCCGATACGCTTCATGCCCTTCGCGACTTTTACCCGTCGCAGGTAAAGCTCTACTTTATTACGGGCGCCGACGCGATTATCGATATTGTGACTTGGCATGATGCCGAACGAATCGCTGAGCTTGCTACCTTTATTGCGGCGACGCGACCGGGCTTTGATATCGATACGGCGCGTGCCCGAATCAAAGAGTCGGGGCTGCCGTTCGACGTGCGCTATATTCAGATTCCGGCGCTGGCGATCAGCTCGACGAACATTCGCAAGCGTGTTGCCCGCGGTATGAGCGTGCGCTATCTTACGAGCGAGTCCGTGCTCGGCTACATTCGCAAACGCAGGCTATATGCCGATTTGGGCCAAGAAGATTTTGAGTGATGGGGGTCTACGTTGTCGGTAGAGGATCAGTTTGAGGGCGATGAGCGCGCGCTGCTCAAGCGCATTCAAGAGCTGCTCGATGTTCGCATGAAGGATAAGCGCAAGCGCTATGTGCATTCGCTGGGTGTTGCTGAGACCGCACTTCATCTGGCCGAGGTCTACGGCGTTGACCGCTTTGATGCCGCTGCCGCCGGCCTGATCCATGACTGGGACAAGGTGCTTTCCGACGACGAGCTGGTCACGCGCGCTCTGCACTACGGCATTAAGATTGCCGGCTCTCCTTCCGCCGCGACGCCGCTTTTGCATGGCCCTGTTGCCGCCTATGAGCTTCCGCAGCTTTTCCCTGAGTTGTCGTTGGCCGTTTTCCAGGCTGTCGACCGTCACACCGTGGGTGCCTGCGACATGACGCCGCTCGATATGGTGGTCTTTGTGGCCGATGCCATCGAGCCCAACCGCCACGGCGACTATGCCCATGCGTTGCGCAAGATGGTGGGGGAGTCGACGCTCGATGAGTTGTTCTTCTCCTGTTTTGCGCAGGGTCTGGTCTATGTGATCCAGTCCGGGCGCTATCTTTATCCCACGGCTATTTCGATTTACAACCATTACGCCCAGCTGCGCTAGCTCGGGCTGTCTAGAAAGAGGTATTCCATGGCCGACGAGACCATGACCGACGAGCAGATTCTTGAAGGTGTGGAGCACAAGAGCTTCGTCGCCACGTCCGACCGCACCGCCGCCTCGCTGTCCGCGAGTGGTGTCGCCGCCGAGGATGTCGCCCGCGCCGCCGCGCAGGCCGCCTACGACAAGAAGGGCGAGGACGTTCAGGTGCTCGACCTGACCGAGCTTTCCGACGTATGCGACTACTTTGTGCTTGCCACCGGTACCAACAACCGCCAGGTCGATTCTATCGTCGACGAGATCGAGGAGAAGGTCGCCGAGGCTTGCGGCGAGCACCCGTTCTCCATCGAGGGTCGCGAGCAGAAGACCTGGATGCTCATGGACTATGGTTCGGTTGTCGTCCACGTCTTCACTCCCGAGGCGCGCGACTTCTACCGTCTCGAAAAGCTCTGGGGTGACGCTCCCCAGCTCCCCCTCAACCTCCTCTAGAGCTTTGCTTGGGCCAGGGCTTTTTTAGCTACCCTTATCCGTTTGCCGGGCAGTTGCACCATTTGCAGCTGCCCGTCTTTCTTTTGCCCAAAAGTAGCTAATTTGGGACGGGGCTTTTTTAGCTACCACCTACCGTTCGCCGAACAACGCGATTTGTCGCACCCAGTACGTTTTTTTCTGCTCTGGCTCGGGTAACGTAATTCTTATCTGTAGAGGAGGGAATGCGTATGACTCGGACTGCGCGAGAAATCTCTGAATATGGCTTTTACCATGTCGTTCAAAAGGGGTGTGGTGGTCAGCTGATATTTGAGGATGAGGATGATCGACTCTATTTGATTCGGCTGATTGCTTCGAAATGCCAGAAGTTCAAAGTTGATGTCATCGCGTGGTGCCTTATGGATAACCATATTCATCTTCTGCTTGACGATGAGCATGCTCATCTGAGTGATTGCATGCATTCGATTACGACGGCGTATGCCATGTATTTCAATTCTAAGACAGGCAGAAAGGGTCCACTCTTCCAGGATCGATTTAAGAGCGTGCCGATTCTTGATGATGATCAGCTGCTCAACTGCGTTCGTTACATTCACGATAACCCTGCGAAAGCCAGAATTGACAGAATTGACACTGCTTCGCTCTATCGCTGGAGCAGCTTTAGCGAGTATATGGGCTATCCGGGTATTTGTAAGACTGATTGCGTGCTCGAGTTGCTCGGGAATTCCCAGAGGTTTTTTGCATTTAGCACCTCGGGCGAGCCCAATGGCTATTGCTTCCGTTATGGCGCTCACGTGAGTGATGCTGACGCGCTTGAGTTTGCGCAGGCGTTGCTCAAACCTTACGAGCCTCACCATCTCAAAGCTCTGCCAAAGGGCGTGCGTGATGACTGTATCCGCAAGCTCAAAAGCGAGGGCTTTTCGATCAAGCAGATCGTGCGCCTCACGGGCATCGGCCACTGCACGATTCAAAAAGTCAAAATTGAAAAGTAGCTCATTTCAGGCGGGGTAATTTTGCTACGGCCACCAAACCGGGCATCCGGGGTAGTCAATTTGGGACGGGGCTATTTTAGCTACCCTTTGGCTGACGGTGAATGAATTAGGCCGAATGAATCTCAACCGATATATAGGGGTAGCTAAAATAGCCCCGTCCCAAATTGACTACCCATGCCGTGTCGGACGGAAGGCAGCAAAAAGCCCCGTCCAAAAAAGATTAGTTTTTGAAGCGGGATTGGCGGCCGAAAGATAGGGCGCTGTCGCCGAACTTGTCTCGGACGGCGTCGATCGCGACGGAGAGCTCGCGGCGGTCGCTGGATTGGGCTCCGCGGTCGTCGATTTCGCAGAACAAGTCAGTCTGGATGCCGCCCTGATGGTCAAAGTCGCTCATGCCGATGCCTGCTAAGCGAACATGCATGCCTTCCTGCCAGATGTTGTCGAGCAGTTCGAGCGCAACTGCCACGAAGATATTCTCGTCGTCGGTGGGGTGGGGAAGCCGCCGCTGCGCCGTTCGCCCGCTTCCATACGAATGCTTGAGCTTGAGTGTCACCGTGGCGCCTGTTAGTCCCTGACGGCGCAGGCGGCGTCCTACTGACTCGCCCAACAGCGCAATCGCCGCTTCGATGTCCCCGCGCTCAGTCAAATCTTTCGCAAAGGTGCGTTCATTGCTCACCGATTTAACCTCGCGCTCTTCATCGAGACTCGTGACTTCGGAGATTTCGAGTCCCAGCGCACGCTGGCGCATGCGTTCGCCGTTGACGCCAAAAATAGAGGCCAAGGTGGATTCCGGTGCACGTGATAGCTCGCCGAGGGTGTAGATGCGCATGCGGCGCAGTCGCTCCTCGGCCGAGCGCCCGATGCCGCTCATGGCAGATACCGGCAGCGCGGCCAAAAAGCGCTGCTCGGTTCCGGGGCGCACGATGGTCAGCCCAAACGGCTTATCCCGCTCGCTTGCGATCTTTGCGACCGTCTTGTTGCAGCCCACGCCAATGGAGCACGTCACTCCCTGCGCTGCCACGCGGTCGCTTATACGCCGCGCAACCAGCAGCGGGTCTTCGGGCGCAAAGCGACCCGGTGTGATATCGATAAAGGCTTCGTCGATGGATACGCGCTCAACGCGCGGGGTCACGTCGGCGAGAATCGCCATGACCTGAGCGCTCACCTCGCGGTAGCGATCAAAGTGCCCGTGTGTCCAAATGGCTTGCGGGCACAAGCGCCGCGCCTCGGCCGAGGCCATGGCAGAGTGCACGCCAAAGCGACGCGCCTCATACGAACACGTGGACACGACGCCACGCGAATCGGCGTCTCCGCCCACGATGAGCGGCTTTCCTCGCCATTCGGGATGATCGAGCATCTCCACGCTCGCAAAAAACGCATCGAGGTCCATGAGTCCCACCGCCGGACCCGTCCAGGGAGGCGGCGTGACGCCCATGGCATCCTCATAACCGTATGTATGTTCGCGTCTTTCCATGTCATGAGTATACCGCGCAGCTCATGTGGGGTGCGTGTATGTGCTTGCAAATCCCGAATTCTTGTCTAAGATATGGATTTGCCCTCGACTACACCGAAGAAGTTGGTCTCACGGACTTCACCTGCCCGCGTCGATGGCGTATTATGTTCAACTGTTTGTTTGTAGTTGCAGCCTAAAGCTGCTTGGTTGGAGGAGTTTCCTTTGGCAGTCAAGATTCGCCTTGCTCGTCACGGCGCTAAGAAGCGTCCGTACTACCGTGTCGTCGTCGCCGATTCCCGCGCCCCGCGTGACGGTCGTATCATCGAGGAGGTTGGCCGCTACAACCCGATGACCGCCCCCAAGACCATCAACCTCGACCTCGAGAAGATCGCCGACTGGCAGTCCAAGGGCGCTCAGCTCACCGACGCCGTCGCCGCTCTGGTCAAGGCCGCCAACGAGGGCGAGAAGACCGAGACCGTCGTCAAGAAGTCCAAGAAGCAGCTCGCCAAAGAGGCCGAGGCCGCTAAGGCTGCCGCTGAGGCCGCTGAGGGCGCCGAGGAGTAAATCGTGCCTGAGGTTGACGCTGCACAGCTCGAGGGTGAGGCAATGCTCTCAGATCGCATCGCCGATCTCGTCGAATATCTCGTTGTTCAGATCGTCGACGACCCGGATTCCGTGAGCCTTGAGGTCATCGATGGTGACGACGCCTCTACGATTGAGGTTTCGGTCGCCGAGGATGACGTCGCTAAGGTCATCGGCCGTCGTGGCCGTACCATCAAGGCCATTCGCGCGCTCGCCCGTGCACTGGCCGCTCGCCTCGACACTGCTGTCGAGGTAGAGGTTCTGGGCTAGGACCTTGAGGTCCCAGTACAAAAACATCGCCCGTGTTGTCAAGCCGCACGGAAGGAAGGGGGAGGTCCTCGCGCAGCCGCTGCGGGGGCTTCCTTCTGTATTAGAGCCTGGTATGCGCGTCGCCCTGACGCCGCCGGCGCTCAAGCGCGACCGCTTTTGCACGGTCGTGTCCGTCACCGATACGGGCGATGGCGATCTGGTCTCGTTTGAGGGCATTGACGACTTGACGGCCGCCGAGGGCATCACGGGATGCTACGTGCTGGCAAATCGTGACGATTTTGAGCTCGATTCGCTCGACGCTGCCTATACCGACCTGATGGGTCGCGAGGTGGTCGACGAGCGCTTCGGTTCGCTCGGTACGATCGTCGAGATCATGTCGACGCCCGCCAACGATGTTTGGGTTGTCGAGGGTGATCGGTACGGCGAGGTACTGATTCCCGTGATCGAGCAGGTCGTGCTCGATCTTCCCGACACAGGAACAATTTCCGTCCACGTTATGGACGGCCTGATCGATATGGACAAGTAGGGAGGACAACATGCTGATCGAGACCCTTTCGGTCTTTCCCGAGATGTTTGAGCCCGTCATGTCCACATCGATCTTGGGCCGCGCCCGCAAGGCCGGCCTTTTTGATTTTAAGGCGTATAACCTGCGCGACTGGACGCACGACCGCCATCGTACTGTCGATGACGAGCCGTACGGCGGCGGGCAGGGCATGCTCATGAAGGTCGAGCCTATCGCAGAGGCCATCGAGGCCATTAGCGCAGAGGGTCCCAAGCCCACTGTGGTGTTCTTTACCCCCTGTGGCGAGCCTTTTACGCAGCGTGTGGCCGAGCGCCTGCTCAAAAGTGAGCGCCTGCTGTTTGTGTGCAGTCGCTACGAGGGCGTCGACGAGCGCGCGTATGCGTATGCCGATGAGCGTCTGTCGATCGGCGACTACGTGCTCACGGGCGGCGAGCTTCCCGCTATGGTCGTTGCCGATGCCGTCGTACGCCTGATTCCCGGCGCCCTGGGCGACGAGATGAGCAACGTGGACGAGTCGTTCTCGACCGCCGAGGATGGAGGCCTGCTCGAGTACGCGCAGTACACCCGTCCTGCCGAGTTCAACGGCGAGGGCGTGCCTCCGGTGCTCGTGAGCGGCGATCACGCCAAGGTCGATGCCTGGCGTCGCAAGAACGCCATCGAGCGCACCTGCCGCTGGCGTCCCGATCTGATCGAGACGGCGCGGCTCACGCCCGAGGAGCGCGCTTACGCGCAGGAGATCCTTGACGCTTCGTATTCGCAGAGCGAGGAGTGAGTATGGTTCCTACGCAACATTCCGCGTTGAGGGGCGCTTTTGAGTGGATCGCGGTCATCGCGATCGCGCTCGTGGCCACCTTCCTGATCCGCACCTTTGTGGTCGAGCCCTTTGTGGTGCCCACCGGCTCTATGGAGGACACGATCGAGATTGGCGACCAGATCCTGGCACAAAAGGTGAGCCTCGAGCTCGGTCAGCCCGTCAAGCAGGGCGATATCGTGGTGTTTCACAACCCCGATGGCACCTCCGAGCATGATGTTCTTGTCAAGCGTGTTATTGCCACGGCCGGCCAGACGGTCGACCTGCAGGATGGCAAGGTGGTCGTTGACGGCCAAGCGCTCGACGAGGACTATACGACGGGCATGAGCTGGCCACTTTCGGTCCAAGCACCCGGCACTCAGGTAAGCTATCCCTACACCGTTCCCGACGGGTGCGTGTGGGTGATGGGCGACAACCGCGAAAACTCTGCCGACTCACGCTACTTTGGTCCCGTCGATCGCTCTGATTTGATCGCTGTGGCACTCGTTCGCTACTGGCCGCTCAACCGCATCGGCGCTATCGACTAAAAACCGCTATAGTACAGTACCTAACCGTGTAATCGTTTCGACGAGGGGATATTAGAGGCATGAACGCTTCATCGCTTTCCTTCCAAGACATCATCCTGCGCCTCCAGCAGTACTGGGGCGAGCAGGGCTGCGTCATTATGCAGCCCTATGACTCCGAGGTCGGTGCCGGTACCTTCCATACCGCGACCACGCTGCGCTCGCTCGGTCCCGCCGAGTGGCGCACCTGCTATGCGCAGCCTTGCCGCCGTCCCGCCGACGGCCGCTACGGCGAGAACCCCAACCGCATGCAGCACTACTATCAGTTCCAGGTGCTCATCAAGCCCTCACCGGTCAACGCCCAGGAGCTTTACCTGGGGTCTCTTGCCGCTATCGGTCTGGACCCCAACGACCATGACGTCCGCTTTGTCGAGGACGACTGGGAGAGCCCGACGCTCGGCGCCTGGGGCCTTGGCTGGGAGGTCTGGCTCAACGGCATGGAGGTCACGCAGTTTACGTACTTCCAGCAGGTAGGCGGCATCGAGGTCGACCCCGTGCCCGTCGAGATCACCTATGGCCTAGAGCGCATTGCCATGTATGCGCAGGGCGTTAACTCGGTCTACGACTTGGTGTGGAGCTACCTGCCCGACGGCACGCCCATGACCTATGGCGACGTGTTCCTCGAGAACGAGCGCGAGTTCAGTGCCTATAACTTTGAGGTCGCAAACGTCGAGATGATGCGTCAGAAGTTTGACGACTACGAGGCCGAGTGCCATTCCTGCCTGGAGCGCAAGCTGCCGCTGCCGGCATATGACTGCGTCATGAAGTGCAGCCACGCTTTCAACCTGCTCGATGCTCGCGGCGCCCTGTCCGCGGTCGAGCGTGCCAACTACATCCTGCGCGTCCGCGCCGTCGCCAAGGCGTGCTGCGAGGCCTACATGGCCGAGGTCGCCGGAGTCAACGAGAATGCCGATCAGGAAGGCGAGGTGGCGTAAGCCATGGCAGACGCTAAGGATTTCCTGTTTGAGATCGGTACGGAAGAAATGCCCTCCGCACCGCTGAACAATGCCGTCAAGCAGCTTGGCACCATGATCGCCAAGGGTCTCGACGAGGCCGGTCTGGCTCACGGCGAGGTCCGTGTGATCTCGAGCCCGCGCCGCCTGGCTGCGCTCGTTGCCGACGTCGCCACCGCGACCGACGAGGTTCACGAGGTCAAGCGCGGCCCCGCGGCCAACATCGCCTTCGATGCCGATGGTAACGCCACCAAGGCCGCCCAGGGCTTCGCCCGCAAGTGCGGTGTGGCTGCCGAGGATCTGGTTCGTCGCGAGGACACCGACGGCCGTGAGTACGTCTTTGCCGAGAAGAACATCCCTTCCGCCCCGGCCACCCCGATCCTGACGGCCCTGTGCGAGAAGACTATCGCTGGCCTGCAGTGGCCCAACTACCGCTCTCAGCGCTGGGGTCACGAGCATGCGACCTTTGTTCGTCCGGTCCGCTGGATCTGCTGCCTTCTGGGCGAGGACGTTGTGCCCGTGTCGTTTGCCGACGTGACGAGTGGCAACACCACGCGTGGTCATCGCGTGCTTGGCCCCGGTGACCATGTGGTCGCCAGCCCCGCCGTCTACGAGCAGGTGCTCGAGGACGCCGGCGTGCTTTCTGCCGAGCGCCGTCGCGAGGCCATCCTTGCCGGTATCGCCGAGGTCGAGGCTGCCCGTCCCGGCTGCCATGTCGATACGCCCAAGAAGGTCTTTGAGGAGGTCATCAACCTCTGCGAGTGGCCGACGGTGCTCGTCGGGACCTTCGATGAGGAGTTCCTCAAGGTCCCGCACGAGATCATCTGCGAGTCCATGCTCACCAACCAGCGCTACTTCCCGATCTATGACGGCGAGGGCAAGCTCACACGTGAGTTCGTGGTCGTCTCCAACAGCAAGCCCGAGAACGCCGAGCGCGTGATCGACGGCAACGAGCGCGTTGTGCGTGCCCGTCTGGACGATGCCAAGTTCTTCTACGAGGAGGACCTGAAGATCTCCCTCGACGAGTTCCGCGAGCGTCTGGCCAAGGTCGCCTTCCAGGAGAAGCTCGGTAGCGTGCTCGCCAAGTCCGAGCGCATCGAGCAGCTCGCGCTCGCTATTGCCCGTGAGGCACACCTGGGTGCTCACCTGGCAGCCGATGCCGCTCGCGCCGCGCACCTGTGCAAGGCCGACTTGGTATCCAACGCCGTCGTCGAGTTCACGAGCCAGCAGGGCGTGATGGGCGGTTACTACGCCACCGCGATGGGGGAGAACGACGAGGTCGCCCACGCCATTCGCGATCATTATCGTCCCCGCTTTGCCGGTGACGAGCTGCCCGAGGGCACCGCTGGCTGCATCGTGGCCTGCGCCGACAAGCTCGATACCATCGCCGGTATCTTTGCCATTGGCGAGCCCCCGACCGGCTCCTCCGATCCCTACGCGCTGCGTCGTGCCGCTATCGGCATCATCAACATCCTGCGCGACCGTCTGCCGATCGACCCCACATCGCTCATCGACTTCGCCCTCGAGCTCTATAGCGAGCAGGGCATTGAGTTCGACGCCGCCGAGGTCGCCCAGCAGGTTCGCGACTTCTTCCATGGCCGCCTGGTGAGCATGGCCCGCGACGAAAAGATCCCGGCCGATACCGTTGCCGCCGTCTCTGCGGTGCACATCATCGCCCCGTCCGTCTTCTTCGCCCGCTGCGCCGCCCTCGACGAGGCCCGCAAGAACGATGTCGAGACCTTTGACAACCTGGCTACGGCCTATGCCCGTGCCGCGCATATCTCCAAGCCCGAGCTGGGCGCGGAGTACGACCGCAGCCTGATGGGCGAGGCCGAGCTCGCGCTTGCCGATGCTTCCGAGGCTGCTCAGACTGCTGTCGATGCTGCCCTTGCTGCCGAGGACTACCCGGCCGCATTTGCCGCCCTCGCCGCCATGCGCGCGCCCATCGACCGTTTCTTCGATGAGGTTATGGTCATGGACGAGGACGAGCAGCTCCGCGATAATCGCCTTAAGCTGCTCAACCGCTTCGAGGCCGTTTTCTCCGGCATTGCCAACATCGGTGAGCTTGCCCGCAAAAAGTAAGCCAGCCTGCGCGTAAGCGCAAAAGGAGCCCCGCATGGATTGCCCGGTCACCGCTCGTCCCACCGTTATCGTTATCTCCGACTCGCTCGGCGATACCGCTTGTGAGGTGGTGCTTGCGGCGTCCGGGCAATTTGATGAAGGGGCTTTTCGCGTTTTACGTCTGCCCAAGGTGACTTCCGTGGAGCAGGTCAAGTCATTTGTGGGGCCGCGCGTCGATGCCGACCATCGCGATATTGCCGTGTTTCACACCATTGTCGATCCGGCGCTTCGCGCCCGTGTGCTCGATTACCTGAGCATGCTGCATATTCGTTCAGTCGACCTGATTGGCCCGACGCTCGCCGTGCTGTCGTCGCTTATCGGTGTGCCGCCCAAGGGCGTTGCCGGCGTGATTCACAAGACCGATGACCGCTACTTCCATCGCATCGAGGCCATGGAGTATTTTGTTGAGCACGATGATGGGCGCGGTTGCGACGATCTGTCAGGTGCCGATATCGTGCTGCTGGGCGTATCGCGCACGTCCAAGACGCCGCTGTCGATGTATCTGGCCTATCAAGGTTACAAGGTTGCCAATGTTCCGTTGGCCCATGGCATGGAGCCGCCGAAGTCGATTTACGAGGTTGACCCGATGCGCCTGTTCGGCCTGATTTCGACCGTCGATGTGATTTCCGAAATTCGCGATAGCCGCTTGGGCGATGATTACGCTCGTGCCGTTGCCGGCTCCTATGCCGAGCCCGAGAGCGTGCACAGCGAGCTCGAGGAAGCCCGTGCCCTCATGAAGCGCCTAGGCTGCTTTGTGGTGCGTACCGACGGCAAGGCCATCGAGGAAAGCGCTGCCGAGATCATTAGCCACTTGGAGGAAATCCAAGAAGCCCGTGCCCGCCGCGCCGCCCGTCGAGCCTAATAGTAGCAGCATTTTGATAAAGCGATTTAGCAAAAATATCGCATCTGACCTGCACTCTCTTACAGTGGTATCTTCATAAGGTAACCACCTTTACCTACCGTTTACCGCCATATTTACCACGTTTACCAACCCCCGCGTCCTCTGCGCAAGCCCGCTCAATGCCCGCCGTATAGTACCCTCACGGCTCGCATACGGCGGGTCGATTCGTTACCACGGTCGTGCGCGTAAGTGCATGGAAGGGGAAGTATCGTGAGCGATTGCAAGAGGGTTTACCGTTTTGGAACCGACGCCCAGGGCACCTGTGTCACCGAGGGCGACAAGTCCATGAACTTCGTGCTTGGCGGCAAGGGCGCTAACCTTGCCGAGATGAGCCGTATCGGCCTGCCGGTTCCCGGTGGCTTTACCATTACCTGCCAGACTTGCGTCGAGTACTCCGGTGCCGGCAACGTGTGGCCCGAGGGCGCACTCGATGAGATCGTTGCCGCCGAGGCGGACCTCGAGGCCCGCTGCGGCAAGAAGCTCGGCGACGCCTCCGATCCGCTGCTCGTGTCGGTTCGTTCGGGCGCTCCGTTCTCCATGCCCGGTATGATGGACACGGTCCTCAACTTGGGCCTCAATGACGATTCCGTCCAGGGCCTCATCGCGCAGACGCAGAACCCGCGTTTTGCTTGGGATAGCTACCGCCGCTTTATCCAGATGTTTTCCAATGTCGTCATGGGCGTTGACGCCGACCTGTTCGAGAACGCCCTGACCCAGGCCCGTCTGGTCGCCGGCGTTCGCGTCGATTCCGAGCTTTCGGCCGAGGACCTGCAGGAACTCGTCGAGACCTTTAAGGGCATCTTCTCCGAGAACGTCGATGCCTCCCTGTATCCCGAGCTCGAGGTCGCTGACGGCAAGCCCGTTTTCCCGCACGACCCGGAGCTTCAGCTACGCCTTGCAATTCAGGCCGTCTTTGGCAGCTGGATGAACGAGCGTGCCTGCATCTACCGCAAGCAGCATGGCATTTCCGACGACCTCGGCACCGCCGTCAACGTGCAGGCCATGGCCTTTGGCAACAAGGGCGAGACCTCTGCGACAGGCGTCGCCTTTACGCGTAATCCGGCCGACGGCACCAAGGAGTTCTACGGTGACTTTTTGGTTAATGCTCAGGGCGAGGACGTCGTCGCCGGTATCCGCAACACCGAGCCCATCGTCGACCTCAAGACCACCCCGGGCCTCGAGTCCGCAGGTGAGGAGCTCGAGCGCGTGTTCCTGACGCTCGAGGATCATTACCGCGATATGTGCGATATCGAGTTCACCGTCGAGCAGGGCAAGCTCTGGATGCTCCAGACCCGCGTGGGCAAGCGTACCGCCACCGCCGCCCTGCGCATCGCCATCGAAATGGTCGAGGAAGGCCTGATCACCCGCGAAGAGGCCGTGAGCCGCATCGATCCCGCGCAACTCGACCAGCTCCTTCACCCGCAGTTTGACGCCTCCAAGAAGTACGAGGCTCTCGCCAGCGGTCTTAATGCCAGCCCCGGTGCCGCCGTGGGCGAGGTCGTGTTCTCGAGCGACGACGCTGTCGCGCGCGCCAACGAGGGTCACAAGGTCATTCTGGTTCGTTGGGAGACCAACCCCGACGACCTGAAGGGCATGGTCGCCGCCGAGGGCATCCTGACCAGCCACGGTGGCAAGACGAGCCATGCCGCCGTTATCGCCCGCGGCATGGGTACGCCCTGCGTCTGCGGCGTTGAGCGCTTCCACATCGACGCCGCCGAGAAGGTCGTGCGCATCGAGGGCAGCGACCGCGTATTGCACGAGGGCGATGTCATCTCCATCGACGGCACCCAGGGCATCGTCGTCGATGGTCCCGTCGACCTGGTCTCTGCCGAGCTTACCGGCGACCTGGACACCATCCTGTCCTGGGCCGACGAGATTCGCCTGGACGAGACCTGTGGCCATGCCAACCATGTGCGCGTCAACGCCGACAATCCTGAGGATGCCGAGCTCGCCCTCGAGTTTGGCGCCGAGGCCATTGGCCTGTGCCGCACCGAGCACATGTTCCTGGGTGACCGCAAGAACATCATCCAGAGCTTTATCCTGTCTGACGATGAGGCCGTGAAGCAGCAGGCCCTGGCCGACCTGCTCAAGGTTCAGACCGAGGACTTCCTGGCGATGTTCAAGACCATGTCCGGTCGCGATGTGGTCGTCCGCCTGCTCGATCCGCCGCTTCATGAGTTCCTGGATAATCCTCGCGAGCTCGAGGTTGCCATCACCAAGAAGGAAGCCGCTGGCGCCAGCGAGGAAGAGCTTGCCGTCCTGCGCACCCGCCTGCGTCGTATCGACGGCATGGTCGAGTCGAACCCCATGCTCGGCCTACGCGGCGTGCGCCTGTCCGTCGTCTTTAGCGATCTGCCGCTCATGCAGGTCCGCGCCGTCGCCACGGCTGCCGCCCGCCTTATCAAGGAGGGCGTCGACCCGCGCCCCGAGATTATGGTCCCGCTCGTTTCCATTACGGCCGAGCATGTTCAGACCCGCGAGGTTATCGAGCGCGTGATCGCCGAGGTTTCCGTCGAAGAAGGCGTCGAGCTCAATATTCCCGTGGGCACGATGCTCGAGCTGCCGCGCGCCTGCATGGTCGCTGACGAGATCGCCCATCACGCAGACTTCTTCTGCTTTGGCACCAACGACCTCACCCAGACGACCTTCGGTTTCTCGCGTGACGACGCCGAGGCTAAGTTCATCCCGCTGTACATGCATAAGAAGATCTTGAAGGACAATCCCTTCGAGACCATCGATACGGCGGTGCTCGAGCTGGTGCGCATGGCCGTCGAGAAGGGCCGAGCCACCAACCCCGACATGCACTTTGGCGTGTGCGGCGAGCACGGCGGCGACCCCAAGTCCATCAAGGGCCTGTTTAACGTGGCCGACGTGGACTACGTGTCCTGCTCGCCCTACCGCGTGCCCCTCGCACGCCTGGCTGCCGCTCAAGCCAAGCTCGAGGCCAAGCGTTCCGCCTAACGTTTTGGGTTTAGACGCCTAGCGTAGCCCCCTTCATGCCGCCCGTCTCATTCGTGAGACGGGCGGTTACCATGTGCGGGTTTTGTCTTTTTGTCTGCGTAAAAAATTGTTCTTGCAGCAGAAACCCGCGTGTGTATACTCGAATACGTTTGTTCAACTACGTGCCGGCCAAGGTGGTACGGCACCTCTAGAAGAGTAAGGAATTGCACATGGATTACATCCGCGCAATCGAGCGTCAGCAGATCCGCGAGGACATTCCTCAGGTTCGCGTCGCCGACAACGTCAAGGTTCACTACCGCATTAAGGAAGGCGACCGCGAGCGCATCCAGGTCTTCCAGGGCGACGTCATCCGCATGGCCGGCGCCGGTGCCCGCGAGACCTTCACCGTCCGCAAGATGTCCTTCGGTGTCGGTGTTGAGCGTACCTTCCCGCTTCACAGCCCGAAGATCGCCAAGCTCGAGGTCGTTCGTCATGGTCGCGTCCGTCGCGCCAAGCTGTACTACCTCCGCGACAAGGTGGGCAAGGCTGCTCGCATCCCCGAGAAGCGCTAAGAAGATCGCAGCGTCTGTCCACTCGTTTGGACGTAAGGGTCACCTTCGGGTGGCCCTTCTTTTTATCTGATTTGCATGCAAGGAGGGCCTGGTATGGCCAATATGACGAGCTCGGTTTCGGCATCGCAGGTTGCCGGAGAGCTGGCGAGCGCAACGTTTGAGGAGATCCCCGCCCTCGTGGAGCATTATCGCGAGGACCCGCGCCAGCAGGTGATCAAGGCTTGTGAACGCGCCCTCAAACGCCATGCCAAAGAGCTTGCCGAGCGCGAGCGCGTCAATGACATGTACGAGCTTATGCATGAGCTTGGCGGCGATGGAGTGGTCGTTGGTGTCGACGAGGTGGGTCGCGGATCGGTGGCCGGTCCTTTGACGGTATGCGCTGTCTGCCTTCCTATGGAGCCGCGCGTCTGGGGCATCAACGATTCCAAAAAGCTCACGCCGGCGCGCCGCGAGTTGCTCTCAGTGAAGATTGCCGAGGTGGCGACGGCGATCGGTTTTTGCCATATCGCGCCTAAGGATATCGATGAGATGGGCATGGCCCGTGCTATCCGTACCGCCGTTGCGGGCGCCGTGGCCGATACGGGGCTCGAGCCCGATTGCGTGCTTATGGACGGTAACCCCTTGGGCGCCGTTCCTAACGAGCGCGATGTGGTGAAGGGCGATGCCAAGATCGCCTGCATCGCCGCGGCGTCCATCATGGCCAAGGTCACGCGTGACGAGATGATGGTCGAGTACGACGCCGAGTATCCCGAGTACCATCTGGCCGAGTCGAAGGGCTATGCGAGCCCCGAGCACATCGAGGCCATTCGCAAACATGGACTTTGTCCGCTGCACCGCGTGAGCTTTTGCGGAAACTTTCTGCAGACTGAGCGCCTTTTCTAGGCCAATTGTGGAGACATGGACCTCTGGGGTTTTATAAACCTGCTGGTAGCGGGCCGTATGCAACACCATTGTTGCGTACGGCCCGTTTTTTGACGGCATTTGGTCAGCTTTTGGTTTGCTTCCGGTACTTACCCGCATGAAAGGTGCCCTCATCATCGGGGCAATGCAGTGTGCGGGAAAGGAGACCCCATGAGTGCCGCAAGCAAAAAGAGCAAGACGCAGCAGCTCAAGGAGCGTTGGGAAAACGGCGAGCTCGACTCCGGGGCGATGACGCCCGAGTTTATCAAGGGACTCAGTCCCCGCGAGCTAGGCATGCTGGGCGAGCTGATCACCATCGACTACTTTAACGAGCGCGGCTACACCTTGCTGGAGCAGGGCTATCGTTGCACCGAGGGCGAGGCCGATCTGGTGCTGCTCGATGAGCTCGACGATGTCGTGGTGATGGCCGAGGTCAAGACCAGACGCGTTTCGCTGGATTGCACCACGCGGGTCTTTCCCGAGGAGGCCGTGGACGCCCAAAAGCAACGCCGCTACCGCCGCATCGCGAGTTGCTATCTCATGGAGCATTATCCGCTCAAGGCGATTCGCTTCGATGCTGTGGGTGTCACCATCCGCGGCGGGCATATCGCCGAGATCGAGCATCAGTACAACGCGTTCGATTGGCAGGTGTCGTGATGGCGTTCGAGACGTTTGCCGTTCACGCGGCCTGCATCCGCGGCGTCGAGGCGATTCACGTCACGGTCGAGGTCTCGCTTGCCGGTGGCGTTCCGGGCATCCAGATGCTCGGCATTCCGAGTATGGAGGTGATGGAGTCACGCGGTCGTATTCGCTGCGCGATGCGCTCCGCCGGGTTCGAGATCCCGCGCTCGGGCATTACCGTTAACCTGGCACCCGGCGATATCCGCAAGACCGGTAGCGGCTTTGACCTGCCCATCGCCATCGCGGTTCTAGCGGCCGATGAGCAGATTCCCCGTGACAACCTCGATCGCTGCCTTATCGCAGGTGAGCTTGGTCTGGACGGTACGGTGCTTCCCGTCAAGGGCGAGGTGGCGTTTCAGCTATTGGCTCGCGACATGGGGCTGTCTTTTATCGCCGGCAGGTCCGACCAGCATGTGCCACTCGCGGGCGTAGATTGCGGCTTTATCGACCATCTGTCTCAGCTTGCTCACGGCATGGGCGATGCCGCACGGCACTACTTGGATTCCGAGGGTGTCGAGGCGACCTTTGAGCCCGAGCTCGACTATGCAGACGTGCTGGGGCAGGAAGTCGCTAAACGCGGCATGGCGCTTGCGGCGGCAGGAGAACTCGGCTTGCTCATGATCGGGTCTCCGGGATCGGGCAAGACGATGCTCGCACGCCGTATGACCGGCATCCTGCCCGAGCTTTCCGTTGAGGATCAGCAGGAGGCACTGTGCATCCATTCGGTTTTGGGTGAGAACATTGATGGCTTGTTGGCGGGGCACCGCCCCTTCCGCAGTCCCCACCACAGTATTTCGACCGCAGGCCTTATCGGCGGCGGGCGCCCGGTGCACCCGGGTGAGATCAGCCTTGCTCATGGCGGCGTGCTCTTTTTGGACGAGCTTGCCGAGTTTCCCACTGGCGTGCTGCAGACGCTGCGTCAGCCCATCGAGCGCGGCTACGTGAGGATCGTACGCGTCGACGGGGCTTTTACCTTCCCGTCGCGCTTTCAGCTGCTGGCTGCGAGCAATCCCTGCCCCTGCGGCTTTTTGGGCGATCGCGAGGTGCCGTGTCGCTGCTCGGCGGCGATGGTGGAGCGCTATCGGGCTAAGCTGCGCGGTCCTTTGGCCGACCGTATCGACATGATGATCGATGTGACCCGTCCCGACCCCCAAGTGATTATCGAGGGTGCGGAGGGTATGTCGTCGGCCGAGTTACGTGACTACGTTGTGCGCGGTCGCGCCTTTCGCGCTTGGCGCGAATCCCGTATGGACGATGCGGATGCCGAGGCCGAGGATGACGAGACGCGGTCCATTGACGGCGTCGTTTCGACCTTTGAGCTCGATGATGCGGCGGAGAAGTGTGTGCTCGGCCTGTCGAAGCGCACGCATCTTACGGGTCGCGGCATCGTGCGCCTGGTGCGTATCGCGCGTACAATCGCCGACGTCGCCGAGAGCGAGCAAGTGACGCAGGACCACGTGCTCGAGGCGGCGATGTACCAGGGAAGGAGGGACCAATGATGGCCGAGGGGACCTTCGAGCTGCATCCAGGTAACGCGTTGTATCCCGAGACCGTTTTGGAGCTTTCTGATGTACCTCAGACGCTCTATGTGCGCGGCAACCCCGAGGTGCTTTCGACGCCCGCGCTCTCCATCATCGGCGCGCGAAAGGCCTCGCCGTATGGTCTTGCCGTGGCAGAGCTTGCGGCAAAGGTTGCGGTCGAGGCGGGAGTGACGGTAGTTTCGGGCGGCGCGGTCGGTTGTGACCAGGCCTCGGGTTGGGCTGCGGTCAACGCCGGCGGCAAACACGTCGTGGTAATGGGGACGGGTGCCGACGTGGTCTACCCGCGTTCGAGCGCGGGGCTTATTACGCGCACGCTCGATACGGGTGGCGCGGTCGTGTCGATCTCTCCGTGGGGCATGGGTCCGCGCAAGTTTGCCTTTCCGCGCCGCAATCGCGTGATTGCCGCGCTTTCGCAGGCGCTCTTTGTGTCGGAGGCCGGCATGCCCTCGGGCACGTTCTCGACGGCGGAGGCCGCCATGGACCTGGGGCGCGAGCTGCTTGCGGTACCGGGATCCATCTTGTCACCCGAGTCGCGTGGCACGAATTACCTCATTGCGAACGGTGCCTGCTGCATCGTCGACGAGGAATCTATCGAGATGGCTATCTCACGCATCTACGGAACCCTGCGCTACTCGCGCCCCGATGCTCCCGGCATTGCCGACCTGGATCCAACGCAGCAGACCGTGATGCATGCGCTCATCGCCTCTCCGCTCAAGGTCGACGACATCGCGGCGCTCGTCTCGCTCGATGCTGTCGGCGTACTCAAACTCTTGGGTTCGCTTGAACTCGAGGGCCTTATCGAGCGCATGATGGATGGAAGGTATGCGCCCTCCAAGTTTGCCCTTCACGCCCAGACACCCTTCGGTCACAATGGAAAACGTGTCAATTAGAAAGGTGTTTGCAGATGCAGTTCGATCAGGTGACAGTTATCGGTGGCGGTCTGGCGGGTTCGGAGTGCGCGATCCAGCTGGCAGATCGCGGTTTTGCCGTAAAGCTGTGCGAGATGCGCCCCCAGGTGAGCTCCCCGGCTCACCATACCGATCACCTGGCAGAGCTCGTCTGCTCGAATTCGTTTAAGTCGACCCGTCCGGATTCCGCGGCTGGTTTGCTGAAGGCCGAGCTTGAGCGCATGGGTTCAGTCCTGCTCGATTGCGCCCATCGCGCGGCTGTTCCCGCCGGCGGTGCCCTGGCGGTCGACCGCGTCAAATTTTCCGAGCTTGTCGAGGCCGAGGTTGCCGCTCGTCCCAATATCGAGGTCGTGCACGGCGAGGTCACGCAGATTCCCGAGGGTCACGTGGTCATTGCCGCGGGCCCGCTGTGTTCACCGGCGCTGAGCGAAGAGGTTATGAAGCTCGTCGGTGGTGATGCCCTGGCATTCTTTGATGCGGCGGCGCCGATCGTCGATGCCTCCACGCTCGATATGGACGTGCTGTTCTCGCAGTCGCGCTACGAGGAGCAGGGGGGCGGCGACTATCTCAACGCTCCGCTCAATAAGGAGGAGTACGAGGCCTTTATCGAGGCGCTTACCACGGCCGACCGCGTGGTGCTCAAAGACTTTGAGGGCGGCGATCTGTTCCAGGCTTGCCAGCCTGCCGAGGAAGTTGCGCGCACCGGCAAGGACGCCATTCGCTTTGGCGCCATGAAGCCCGTCGGCCTCACCGACCCGCGTACCGGACGTCGCCCCTGGGCGGCGATTCAGCTGCGTGCCGAGAACAAGGAGAAGACCGCCTATAACCTGGTGGGCTTCCAGACCAACTTGACCTTTGGCGAGCAGAAGCGCGTCTTCCATATGGTGCCGGGCCTGGAGAACGCTGAGTTCTTCCGCTACGGTGTCATGCATCGCAATACCTTTGTCGACGCTCCGCACGTGCTCGATGGCACCTTTGCCGTGCCCGGTACCGGCGTGCGCCTGGCCGGTCAGATCACCGGCACCGAGGGGTACATGGAAGCCGTGGCGACAGGTCTGCTCGCGGCGCTCAACACCTATGCCGAGGCTATCGGTGCCGCGGGCGTCGAGTTGCCGCGTGTGGGTGCCCTGGGTGCGCTCGTGGGCTATGCGACCGATCCTGCCACCGTGGGCTATCAGCCTATGCATGTCAACTTTGGCCTGGTGCCGCCACTCGAGGACGGTAAGCGCCGCAGCAAGCGCGACCGCTATCAGGCCTATGCGGACCGTGCGCTCGAGGCCCTCGATGCCTACTTGGCCACGCGTTCCGACTTGTTTGGAGGCGACCGGTCATAGCCTTTGACCTGTACGACACCGTCGACTCTTTTATCGCCTATATCGCACGCGTCGAGGGGCTTTCTCCCAGCACGGTGACGGCCTATGGCTCGAGGCTAGAGCGCTTTGCTGCCTGGTGCGAGCGCGAGGATATTGATGCTTTCGCTGCCGACGTGCGCACCATTCGTCGCTATCTTGCCGAGCTTTCGCGTGAGCAGGTGGCTCCCCGAACGCTTGCGGCGCACCTGTCGGCTATTCGATCTCTCTATCGCTGGATGGCTGCCGAGGGGATTGTCGAGGGCGATGCGGTCTCGGCGATCGCGTCGCCCAAGCTGCCGCGTGACCTGCCGGGCGTCCTTACGACCCAGCAGGTCGAGGCGCTGCTCAAGACGCCTGATACCTCAACACCCGCGGGACTGCGCGATGCGGCGATGCTCGAGTTGCTCTATGCCTCGGGTGCCCGCATCTCAGAGCTTGCGGCGCTCAATGTGGAATCCATCTCATGGTCCGAGCGCACGCTGCGCCTGTGGGGCAAGGGAAGCAAGGAGCGCATCGTTCCTCTGTATCGTCGTGCGCTCGATGTGACGCGTCTCTATATTGAAGAGGGGAGGCCGGGGTTGCTCGCTCGGGCAAAGCGCCGCGACCTCGCTACTGGGCCGCATCCGCTGCTTATATCGGCGCGCGGCAATCGCATGAGCGCCGCGATGCTCCGGCGGCGGTTCCATACGCTGGCGACGCTCGCCGGCATTCCGGCCGACATCGCCCCGCATGCGATGCGCCATACCTTTGCGACCGACTTGCTCGAGGGCGGTGCGGACCTGCGCTCGGTTCAAGAGCTGCTAGGTCATGCGAGCCTGTCCACGACGCAGATCTACACGCATCTCACACCCGATCGGCTTAAGCGGGCTGTGGCTCAAGCCCATCCCCGCGGCGAATAGTGGCTGGCACGTCCCGCGCCGCACTCAGGTGTGTGGTTTTGATTGCGGGTTGGCAGGAAGAGGCATTCCTGCTATCATTCATCGGGTTGCTTCACGGCAACATGTTTTTATCACGCACGCGCGGCTACTTCATACCGTGGTGCCCGGGCTTTGGTAGCACATGTCCGGGTTGGTTTTGGAGGATGACCCCGCGCGGAGGCAAACCACAGGAGGTTTAACATGGCTACCAAGATTAATATCCGCACCCTGCTCGAGGCCGGCTGCCACTTCGGTCACCAGACCCGTCGCTGGAACCCCAAGATGAAGCCGTTCATCTTTGGTGAGCGCAACGGCATCTACATCCTCGACCTCAAGCAGACCATTCTCGACGCCGACCAGGCCTACACCTTCGTCAAGAACGTCGCCAAGGGTGGCAACGTGCTGTTCGTCGGCACCAAGAAGCAGGCTCAGGAGGCCGTCAAGAACGCTGCTGAGCGCGCCAACATGCCCTACATCAACCAGCGTTGGCTCGGCGGTATGCTGACCAACTTCGTCACCATCCGCTCCCGCATCAACCGCATGGAGGAGCTCGAGGCCATGGTCGAGGACGGCCGCATGGCTGTTCTGCCCAAGAAGGAGCAGGCTGTTCTCGGCAAGGAGCTCACCAAGCTCCAGACCAACCTCGGTGGCGCTCGCGACATGAAGGGTCTGCCCCAGGCTCTCTTCGTCATCGACACCAAGCGCGAGGAGAACGCCATCAAGGAGGCTCAGCGCCTGAACATCCCCGTCGTCGCTCTGATCGACACCAACTCCGATCCCGACGAGGTCGAGTACGGCATCCCCTGCAACGATGACGCTATCTCCGCTGTCACCCTTATGTGCGAGCTCATGGCTGACGCCTGCCTCGCTGGCTCCGGCAAGGAGCAGGTCTCCGAGGCCGAGATGGCCGCTGAGCCCAAGGCCGAGTAAATCAGTCTTAGTTAATTCTTTTTCATCTCTTTGAAAGGAACCACAATGGCCCAGATTACCGCCGCTATGGTCAAGCAGCTCCGCGAGATGACCGACTCCCCGATGATGGAGTGCAAGAAGGCTCTCGTCGAGGCTGACGGCGACATGGACGCCGCTGTCGACGTTCTGCGTAAGAACGGCCTTGCCAAGGCTGCCAAGAAGGCTGGCCGTGAGACCAACGAGGGCGCTGTCGCCGCGTTCGTCTCCGAGGATGGCAAGACCGGCGCTCTGCTCGAGCTCTCCTGCGAGACCGACTTCGTTGGCTCCAACGCCAAGTTCACTGGCTTTGCTTCCAAGGTCGCTGAGGTTGTCGCTACCACCGAGCCTGCTGACGTCGACGCTCTGCTCGAGAAGCCGATGGGCGAGGAGACCGTTTCCTCCGAGCTCACCGAGATGATTCACATCATGGGCGAGAACATGAAGATCTCCCGCTTCGCTGCCCGCAAGGCCGAGAACGGCGCGCTCGCTTCTTACATCCACATGGGTGGTAAGATCGGCGTTCTCGTCGAGTTCGCCTTCGAGAAGGCCGAGACCGCTCAGGCTGAGTCCTTCAAGACCTTCGCTCACGACGTTGCCCTTCAGGTTGCTGCCGTCGCCCCGATCTGCGCTACCCGCGATCAGGTTCCTGCCGAGACCGTCGAGCACGAGAAGCAGATCTACATGGCCCAGGCTGCCGAGTCCGGCAAGCCCGAGGCTATCCAGGAGAAGATGGCTGTCGGCCGTCTGGAGAAGTTCTACAAGCAGTCCGTGCTCACCGAGCAGGAGTTCATCAAGGACAGCTCCCTCACTATCAAGAAGTACGCTGAGCAGGTCTCCAAGGAGCTCGGCGACACCATTACCGTCGTTGCCTTTGACCGTCTGGTCCGTGGCGAGTAAATAAGCTCTTGTAGCTGGTAATGAGCAGGCTGTGGGTTTTACTCACAGCCTGCTTTTTCATGGCTCTTATCAGAGCCTTTGATATCATATTGAAAGTCTAATTAAAGGAGGATCGCTTTGTCCGACATCCGATATAAACGCGTGCTTCTTAAGCTTTCCGGCGAAGCACTGATGGGCGACGGCCAATATGGCATCGACCCCAAGGTTACCGACCATCTTGCCAAGCAGGTCAAGGAGCTGCTCGCCGTTGGCCATGAGGTCGGCGTCGTTGTCGGCGGCGGCAATATTTTCCGCGGCATGGCCGGCGCTGCCGGTGGCATGGAGCGTGCTCAGGCCGACTACATGGGCATGCTGGCAACCGTTATGAACGCGCTCGCCCTGCAGGATGCCTTCGAGCATAACGATGTTCCCTGCCGCGTGATGAGCGCTATCCAGATGAACGAGATCTGCGAGCCCTATATTCGCCGTCGCGCCATCAACCACCTTTCCAAGGGCAACGTCGTTATTTTTGCCGCCGGTTCGGGCAATCCGTACTTTACGACCGACACCGCCGCGGCTCTTCGTGCGTGCGAGATCGGCGCCGAGATTCTGATTAAAGCCACCAAGGTTGACGGCATCTACGACAAGGATCCCGTCAAGTGCGCCGATGCCGTCCGTTTTGACAAGATTACCTATCACGAGGTGCTCGTCCGCGGTCTGCAGGTTATGGATTCCACGGCTACGGCACTGTGCCAGGATAACCGTATGCCGATTTTGGTCCTCAACATCGATGGCGAGGACACCGTCAAGCGCGCGCTTTCGGGTGAGCCCGTCGGCACGCTCGTCTATCAGGAGGATTAAGCATGGCAGAGAACATCACCGCCCATATGGACAAGTCGCTCGAGTCCCTCAAGCATAACTTCTCCAAGGTCCGTACCGGCCGCGCCAATGCCAACATTCTGTCCGACATCACCGTCGATTATTACGGTGTTCCCACGCCGGTCACGCAGGTTGCCGCCGTCAAGACCCCCGAGGCCCACATGCTGCTCATCGAGCCGTGGGACAAGGCACTCATCAATGCTATCGTCAAGGCCATCGGCGCTTCCGATCTGGGTATTACCCCCAACTCCGATGGCACCGTCGTTCGTCTTCCGTTCCCGGCTCCCACTGAGGAGCGCCGTCGCGAGCTCGTCAAGGAGTGCCGCGAGTACGCCGAGCAGGCCAAGGTGTCTATCCGTAACATCCGTCGCGACTTCAACAACAAGCTCGAGCGCGATGAGGAGCTCACCGAGGACGATGTCCGTCGCGAGCAGGCCAAGGTCCAGAAGCACACTGATGAGTATGTCGCCAAGGTCGAGGAGCTTCTGAAGGAAAAAGAAGCCGAGGTCATGGAGATCTAAGGTGCAATACGACGAGCATAAACTGGTCGAGTACTTTGCCGACGCCCCTGCGGGCGTCGGTTTTTCCGACCTTGACCTCAATAACATTCCGCACCATATCTCGTGCATCATGGACGGCAACGGTCGTTGGGCCACGTCGCGCGGTCTTGCGCGCACCGAGGGCCACAAGGCGGGTATCGTCTCCCTTCGCGAGATTATTACCGCCTGCGTGCGTCTGGGCGTCGACGTGCTTTCGGCCTATGCGTTTTCTACCGAAAACTGGAACCGTCCGCAGCATGAGGTCAACGTCTTGATGCATCTGTTTGCCAAGACGTTCATCGACGAGCTGCCGCTTCTGAAGCGCGAAAACGTGCGCGTTGTCTTTTTGGGTGACATTTCCGCGCTGCCCAAGAAGACCCGCGACGTTTTTGAACGCGGTCTTGCCGAGTGCGCCAATCACACCGGCATGACGCTGGCGCTTGCCGTCAACTACGGCGCGCGTGCCGAGATTACCCGCGCTGTCCGTCAGATCGCACTCGACGCTGCCGCCGGTAAGATCGATCCTGGCGCAATTGATGACGACATGGTGGCTTCCCACCTCTATACCGCCGGCCTTCCCGATCCTGAGCTTGTGATTCGCACTTCTGGTGAGCTGCGCCTTTCGAACTATCTGCTGTGGCAGGTGGCTTATTCCGAATTCTACGTCACCGATACCTATTGGCCCGACTTTGATCGTTGGGGCCTTGTCGACGCCATTTTGGCCTATCAGGGCCGTGACCGTAGGTTTGGTGGACTGAGCAAGACCGAGGAGGCTTAATCGTGTCCGATCGTCCCAAGGCATCTGCTCCCAAGACGCCTGCGCGCAAAGCTGCCACTGCGGGAACGCCTGCAGTGAAGAGCGGCACCGGTTCTTGGCTGGCGGGCTTTATTACCCGTGCCGCCGCCGGTATCGTCTACGCCGTTGTCTTTATCCTGTGCCTGGTTTTGGGTATCGTGCCCACGGCCATCTTTGTTTCCGTCATGAGCGGTCTGTGCTGCTATGAGTTTTTCCGTATGACAAGGCTCGATGGCAAGATGGCTAACGAGCGCATGGGTATCGCTGCCGCCGTGCTCTTTCCGCTGTCGGCGTTGGGCGATTCGATGCTGCTGAATGCCCTGCTTTTTGCCCTGATGCTCGCTGTGGGCATTTGGTATGTCTGGTCGCCGCGTACCCGCATATCCGATGTTGCCGTGACACTCATGGGTCCCATCTACACCGGTTTTATGCTGTCGGCTATCGTGCTGCTGCGCGATGCCGTGCCCGGTTTTGCCGGCGCCCTGCTTTCGGTGGGTGTTTGCGCGTCTCTCTGGGTCTCCGATTCGTTTGCCTATATCGTGGGTAGCCGTATCGGCAAACACAAGATGGTTCCCAAGATCTCTCCCAAAAAGAGCTGGGAGGGGTTTGTTGGCGGCATCCTGGGCTCGGTTTTGATTTGGCTCATCCTGTGGGCGACGCATTTCTTCAAGCTCAGCCTGCCCTATGCGCTGCTGTGCGGCGTGGTCGTGTCCATTCTGGGCGTTATCGGCGACCTTATCGAGTCGCGCATCAAGCGCGGTGTGAGCGTCAAAGATTCCGGCAACCTTATCCCGGGCCACGGCGGCATGCTCGATCGTAGCGATTCGCTTATCTTCGGCTGCATCACCGCGCAGCTGATGCTGATGATCGGAGGCGTGCTGTAATGTCATTCCAGATGACGTATGGCCCCGATGGACGCCTCCGTGTTGCCATCCTGGGTTGTACGGGCTCCATCGGCACCCAGGCGCTCGATGTGTGCCGCCAGCATGCCGATCGCCTGCAGGTGACGGCGCTGTCCGTTAACTCCAGTACCTCCGAGCTTGTTGCCGCTGCCCGCGAGTTCTCGGTTTCGGCGGTTGCCGTGGCCGATGTCGCTCATGGCGATGACGCCGTGCTGCAGGAGTTGCCCGAGGGAACGAAGCTCGGCGTTGGCGCGCAGCCGGTTTGCGAGCTCGCGCGTCGCGACGATGTCGACTGCGTACTCGTCGCTATTGTGGGTGCCGCCGGTCTCGAGGCGAGCCATGCGGCCTTGACCTCAAATAAGCGCCTTGCCCTTGCCAACAAGGAGTCCCTCGTCGTCGGTGGCGACTTGCTTATGCCGTTGGCGCAACCGGGCCAGCTTATTCCAGTCGACTCTGAGCACTCCGCCATCTTCCAGTGCTATCTGGGGGAGAACCCACGCGAGGCTCATTGTATTTGGCTCACCTGCTCGGGCGGTCCGTTTTTTGGCCGCACGCGCGACGAGCTCGACCGCGTGACGCGTGCCGATGCCCTCGCACATCCCACGTGGGCCATGGGCGCCAAGATCACCATCGACTCCGCCACCCTCATGAACAAGGGCCTGGAGCGCATTGAGGCCATGCATCTGTTTAACTGCGACCTCGATTTCATTAACGTGGTCGTGCAGCGTCAGTCCAAGATTCACTCTATGGTCGAGTTCTCCGACGGCTCCGTGATGGCGCATCTCGGTGCTTCCGACATGCGTATTCCCATCCAGTTCGCGTTCTCGTATCCCGAGCGTTGGGATACTCCGGCGCCTCGTATCGATTTTCGCGAGTTGGGGCAGCTCACGTTTGATGCTGCCGACATGGATACCTTCCGCTGTCTGGCACTGGCCGAGCGTGCCGGCAAGACGGGTGGCACCATGCCGTGCGTGCTCAATGCCGCCAACGAGGTCGCCGTCGATGCCTTCCTGCGCGATGGCTGCAGCTTTACCGATATCGATCGCATTGTGGAATCCTGCATGGATGCCCACGATGTGCAGGCGGTCGATTCGTTTGAGCAACTTCACGATATCGATGCGTGGGCGCGTGAAAAGGCTGCGCAGGTACTCGTCGCAACCCGTTCCTAACCCATAAGGATTGCTTTTTCGTTTTATGGATACTGTTCTGAGCGTTCTTTCATCGGTCTTTTGGGGCCTGCTGATGCTTTCCGTCCTCGTGTTTTTGCACGAGGGTGGCCACTTTTTGGCGGCGCGTGCCTGCGGCGTCCGTGTGACCGAGTTCTTTTTGGGCCTGCCGTGCCGCTTTGACATCCATTACACGTCGCGTCGCATTGGAACCAAGTTTGGCGTGACCCCGCTGCTGCTGGGTGGCTACGCTGCCATCTGCGGTATGGATCCGACCGATGTCTCGTGCGCCGATCGCGTGCTCGCGGCTATCTACCGTCATGGTCGCGTGACCGTGGCCGACCTTGCTGTCGAGCTCGAGCTTTCCGAGGAGGATGTGCTCGAGGCTTGTGCTCTGTTGCTGGGCTGGGGCTCCATCGCACCTTGGTATGAGGAAGGGGAGAAGCCCTCACCGAGCTACTATCCCACTAAGTATCAGACACTGCCTCGAGACGCTGCGGGTTACACCACCTTTGACGGCCGCCGGTTCGATCGAGAGCATGCGACTGCCGAGGGCGATGTGTGGGAGCTGCCGTGCGGCGAGGCTGATTTCTTGGCGCAAGAGCGCTCGCACACTTATCTTGGCCAGGGCTTTCTCAAGCGCGCCTTTATGCTGCTCGCGGGCATTCTCGTCAATATCCTGACGGGTTTTTTGCTCCTTATGAGCATCTATTCCATTACGGGTGTCACCGTGCCGATGGATACCAACGTGATCGGTCAGGTTGACGAGGGGTCTATTGCCGCCAAGGCGGGTATCGAGGGCGGCGACGCGATCCTTTCGGTTGACGGAGTATCGTGCTCTACCTGGATGGACGTTTACGATGCCATCGGCAAGGCTGCCGGTAAGGACGATATCGCCATCGAGTACGAGCGTGACGGCAAGCAGCATTCGACCACGGTTGCGCTCAAAGAGGATGAGCGCCTAGGTGTGTATGCCTCTACGCAGGTGGTCCGTTTAGACCTCATCACGTCGGCTCGCCTGTCTTTCTCCTATGTCGTGCAGACAGCGGAGGGCGTGATGCGCCTACTCCAGCCGCAGCATACGATGGAGATTCTCGACCAGTCCTCGTCGATCGTGGGTATTAGCGTTATGTCCTCACAGGCTGCTGCTGCCGGCCCTGCCACGTTCCTTTCGTTTGCCGCCCTCATTTCGTTCTCGCTTGGCTTTATGAACCTGCTGCCCATCCCACCACTCGATGGCGGCAAGCTGGTCATCGAGATCATTCAAAAGATTGCGGGCCGCGAGCTACCTCTCAAGGTCCAGACGATTGTGAGCTATGTGGGCATCGCGCTCTTTGCGCTGCTGTTTGTCTATATGCTTCGTTCCGACATCCTTCGATTTATTCTGTAGGGGAGTGTTTGGATTGTCTTTATCCCATCCTTTGCCTCGCGAGTTGACGCGCCCCGTGCATGTGGGCGGTGTGCAGATCGGTGGCGGCGCGCCGGTGGTGGTCCAATCCATGACCTGCACCGATACCGCTGATGCCCAGGCAACGCTTGCGCAAGTGTGCGCGTTGGCGCAGGCTGGCTGCGATATCGTGCGTGTGAGCGTGCCCACCGAGGCCGCGCTTGAGGGTTTCCGCACCATCTGTGCCGAGTCTCCGGTGCCAATCGTTGCCGATATCCACTTTAACCACAAGCTGGCCATCGGCGCCGTCGAGGCCGGTGCCGCCAAGCTCCGCATCAATCCCGGTAATATCGGCGATTGGGCCAAGGTCGATGCTGTCATCGATGCCGCGGGTGCTGCGGGCTGCGCAATTCGCATCGGTGTCAACGCTGGTTCGCTTGAGCAGGATATCGCCGAGCGCGACGACCTCACGCAGCCCGAAAAGCTCGTGATGTCGAGCGAGCGCTTCGTCAAGCACTTTGAGGACCACGGCTTTACGAACATTGTGCTTTCGGCCAAGGCCCATAGCGTGCAAACGACGCTCGATACCTATCGAGCCCTGTCGCGTGAGATTCCCCACGTTCCGCTTCACCTGGGCGTAACCGAGGCGGGTACCAAGCTTCAGGGCACCATCAAGAGCTCTGTAGGCTTGGGTATCTTGCTTTCCGAAGGCATTGGTGACACCATGCGTGTGTCGCTCACAGCCGATCCGGTTGAGGAGCCGCCGGTTGCCTGGGGTATTCTGCAGTCGTTGGGCCTGCGTCGCCGTGGTCCCGAGATTGTCTCGTGCCCCACGTGCGCCCGCTGCCAGGTTGACCTCATTCCCATTGCTGAGGAGGTCACCGAGCGGCTTAAGAACTACTCCGCGCCGCTTTCGATCGCTGTGATGGGATGTGCCGTTAATGGCCCCGGCGAGGCTTCTGATGCCGATCTGGGCGTTGCTTGCGGACGTGGTCAGGCCTTGCTCTTTTCGCATGGCCAGATCATTGGTAAAGTAGCTGAGGACCAAATTGTCGACGCGCTTATGGCCGAGGTCGACAAGCTTATTGAGGAGAAATAAATGACCCGAGCAATGTATATGTCTAAGCTTTATGCGCCGACGCTTAAAGAGGATCCGGCGGATGCTGAGCTCGCCAGCCACCGTCTGCTGCTCCGTGCCGGCATGATCCGCAAGGAGGCCGCCGGTCTATATTCCTACCTGCCGCTTGCTTGGCGCTCGATTCGCAAGATCGAGAACATCGTGCGCGACGAGATGGACGCCGCCGGCGCCCAGGAGCTTATGATGCCTATCATGGTCGATGCCGAGTTGTGGCATGAGTCCGGCCGCATCGACGCCTATGGCAAGGAGCTTGTGCGCTTTGACGACCGTCACGGTCGCGAGTTCGTCCTGGGCCCCACGCACGAGGAGACCGTCACGGCCCTGGTGCGCAATGAGCTGCGCTCCTACAAGCAGCTACCCGTTAACCTCTACCACATCCAGGATAAGTTCCGCGACGAGTTCCGCCCCCGCTTTGGCCTGATGCGCGGTCGCGAGTTCATCATGAAGGACGCCTACAGCTTCTCCGCCACGCAGGAGAGCCTGCAGGAGGAGTATGACAAGATGAAGCAGGCCTACGCTAACATCTGCGAGCGCTGCTATATCAAGGCCCTGCCCGTTGTCGCCGACTCCGGTGAGATCGGTGGCGATACCTCCGTCGAGTACATGGCTTTGGCCGACGCCGGCGAGGCTTCGCTCGTCTACTGTGACGATTGCGGCTTTGCTGCCGATGACGAGGCGGCAAGCACCAAGGTCGTCGTGACCGAGGGTCCTGGTGACGGTACGCTCACCAAGGTTGAGACTCCGGGCATGGGCACCATTGAGGCAGTTGCTAAGTTCTTCGGCTTCCCCGAGAACGGCACGCGCAAGTCGCTGGCACTCATCGACGCCGAGGGCAAGCCGGTCGTGGCCATTGTTCCGGGCGATCACGAGCTCAACGATTGCAAGGCCGAGCACGTCTTTGGCAAGGGCTATCGCATGATGACCGACGAGGAGCTTCAGGCGAACGGTCTGCACAAGGGCTTTATCGGACCGGTTAACCTGCCCGATGGCATTCGTCTGGTGTGCGACGAGAGCCTGCGCGATTCCAAGCAGTGGGCCTGCGGTGCCAACGAGGTCGATTATCACTTTACCGGTGCCTGCCCCGAGCGCGACTTTACCGTCGATGAGTGGGCCGATCTGGTCACCGTTGTCGCCGGCGACCCCTGCCCGCACTGCGGCAAGCCGCTCTCCGCTGCCCGCGGCATCGAGGTCTCTCAGGTCTTCCAGCTGGGCACCAAGTATTCCGAGGCCATGGGTGCCACCTTTATGGACGAGGACGGCAAGGAGAAGCCGCTCATCATGGGCTGCTACGGCGTTGGTGTGTCCCGCTCGCTCGCTGCCGTCGTGGAGCAGCACAACGACGAGCACGGTATCGTCTGGCCGGTCTCCGTTGCCCCGTACGAGGTCGCGGTGATTCCGCTCGATCCCAAGAAGGAGGAGTGCGCTACCGTCTGCGAGCAGATCGTTGATGGCCTGTGCGCCGAGGGCATCGAGGTTGTCGTCGACGACCGCGACGAGCGTCCCGGCTTTAAGTTTGCCGACAACGACCTTATGGGCTTCCCGTATCAGGTCGTTCTGGGTAAGCGTGGCCTTAAGAATGGCACCGTTGAGCTCAAGGACCGTGTCACGGGTGAGCGCGAGGATGTGGCGATCGACGAGGTCGTCGCCAAGGTAGCCGAGCTTGTGAAGGCAGCACGCCGTTAATCGACGATTTCGCTTGTAGTTCGATATACGGGACGGCCCCGCATTTCTCCAGGTCGGGGAGATGCGGGGCCGTCCTTTTATCTTGTGGCATCCTCGATATCTAAAAGGAAAACCCCACAGCCCATGCGAGCTGCGGGGTTTCCTTTGTGCCTCCGATGCGAAATAAATCGCTCAGATATTACTGATAATCGACGACGTCGATCCAGTTCTTCAGGAACTCATCGTTCACGTTGCGCTTACGAGCGAGCTCGGAAGCGGCGACGATGCTCGTCCACTGACGCACGACCTGCATGGGCATGTCGGCGCGGTCGCAGTAGAGCTCCAGGTAGGCCTCAGCCTGATCCTTGCTGTTGAGGGCAAAGAGCAGGTAGGTGGTGGCAACGTCGGCAGCAGGGGAGCCCTGGGTGGCGTGTGCCCAGTCGCACACATAGAGCTGGCCGTCGTCGCCGACGATGACGTTGGAGGGGTTGAAGTCGCCGTGGCAGACCTTGAACTCCTTGGTCATGCCGTCCAGACGCTCCTGAAGGTTGTAGCGCGTGGTGGCATTGAGCTGATCAAGGCTGTCGATCATGCGAGCGTACTTGTCGCGCTGACGGTTGAGCAGCGGGGAGGTGTAGCCGTGGATCTCGATCTGGAGGTCGACGAACATCTCGAGGTACTCACCAAAGCGCTGGGGCTCGGCAGTCATCTTCTCGGCAAGGGTGGTGCCCGGAACCTTCTCGGTCACGAGCGCCCAGCCGTTGGCGTTCTCGAGCTGGGAAACCTCGAGCGCCTTGGGGCTGCGGATGCCGCACTCATTGATGCGGGCAAGATTCAAAGCCTCGTTGAACACGTCGGAGACAGGCTTGGTCTCGTTAAAGACCTTGACAATCTTGTCGCCCAGGTCGTAAACGACCTTGTTGCCACGGCGGACGAGCTCGGTCTTGGAATCGGGTAGCAGCATGGTTGCATCCTTTCAACGATGCGATAGAAGCGACGGCGGGGGTGTGTGAAACACCCGTGCACCCCCGCCGTTAAAAACCGTGCTAAAACTAGCAGACGGCGTAATCCTGGGACTCGCGGCCGTAGTAGGCGTCCAGGTAGAGCTCCTTGATCTCGCTCATGAGCGGGTAGCGAGGGTTGGCGCCGGTGCACTGGTCGTTGAATGCCTGCTCGGTCATTTCGTCGAGGGTGTCGAGGAAGTACTGCTCGTCAACACCGTAGTCGGCGATGGTCTTCTTGACGCCGATGAAGTCCTTGAGCTCTTCGAGCTTTGTGATGAAGTTCTCGAAGACCTCCTTGTCGTCCTTGCCCTCGATGCCGCAGTACTTGGCCATCTCGGCGTAGTTGTGCAGCGCGTTGGGGTAAGGATACTGGGAGAAGGTACCCATCTTGACGGGAGCCTCGGCGGCGTTGTAGCGCATGACGCGGGTCAGGATGACAGCGTTTGCGAGGCCGTGGGGCAGGTGATGGAAAGCGCCGAGCTTGTGGGCCATGGAGTGGTTGAGGCCCAGGAAGGCGTTGGCGAAGGCCATACCGGCCATGCAGGAGGCGTTGTGCATCTCCTCGCGGGCGTGCGGGTCCTTGGCGCCGTTCGTGAAGCTGGAGGGCAGGTTCTCGAAGACGAGCTTGGCAGCGCGCTCGGAGAGGCCCTTGGTGTAGTCGGAAGCCATGATGGAGACGTAGGACTCGATGGCGTGGGTCATGACGTCGATGCCGGAGGCAGCGGTCAGGCCGCGCGGTGCGGTCATGCAGTTGTCGGCGTCGACGATAGCCATGTTGGGGAGCAGCGCGTAGTCGGCGAGCGGCCACTTGATGCCGGTCTCCTTGTCGGTGATGATGGCGAACGGCGTGCATTCGGAACCGGTACCCGAAGAGGTCGGGACGGCGACGAAGTAGGCCTTCTTGCCCATCTCGGGGAAGGTGAAGATACGCTTGCGGATGTCCATGAAGTCCATGGCCATGTCCTCAAACTTGCACTCGGGGTGCTCGTACATCATCCACATGATCTTGCCGGCGTCCATAGCGGAGCCACCGCCGACGGCGATGATGACGTCCGGCTCAAAGAGAGCCATCTGCTTGGCGCCGCGACGTGCGCACTGCAGCGACGGATCGGGCTCGACGTCGTAGAAGCAGTCGTGGGCGATGCCCATCTCGTCGAGCTTGGCCTCGATGGCGCGGGTGTTGCCATTCTTGAAGAGGAACTGGTCGGTGACGATGAAGGCGCGCTTCTTGCCCATGACGTTGCCCAGCTCGTCGAGGGCGACGGGCGTGGAACCCTTCTTGAAGTAGACCTTCTCGGGAGCGCGGAACCACAGCATGTTCTCACGGCGCTCGGCCACAGTCTTAACGTTGATCAAGTGCTTCACCCCAACGTTCTCGGAGACGGAGTTGCCGCCCCAGGAGCCGCAGCCCAGGGTCAGAGACGGCTTCATGCCAAAGTTGTACAGGTCACCGATGCCGCCGTGCGAGGACGGGGTGTTGATGACGATACGGCAGGCCTTCATGACGTGCTCGAACAGGCTGATCTTCTCGGCCTGGGCGGGGTGCACGTACAGAGAGGCGGTGTGGCCCGGGCCACCGGCGAGCACGAGGTGCTCGGCCTTGTCGACGGCCTCCTGGAAGTCCTTGGCGTGGTACATGGCCAGGACCGGGGAGAGCTTCTCGTGGGAGAACTCCTCCTTGGCGGGGTCGGTGGAGGTGACCTCGGCGATCAGGATCTTGGTCTTGGCGGGAACCTCGATGCCGGCGAGCTCGGCGATCTTGGCAGCGGCCATGCCGGGGATGCGGTGATCGAGAGCGCCGTTCTTGAACATGGCGGCACGCAGGGCCTCCATCTCGGCACCCTGCTTGACGAAGTAGCAGCCGCGCTTCTGGAACTCGGCCTTAACCTGGTCATAGATGCTGTCGATGACGGTCACGGACTGCTCGGAAGCGCAGATCATGCCGTTGTCGAAGGTCTTGGAGTGGATGATGGAGTTGACGGCGAGCAGCACGTCGGCGGTGTCGTCGATGACGACCGGGGTGTTACCGGCGCCAACGCCCAGGGCGGGCTTGCCCGAGGAGTAAGCGGCCTTGACCATGCCCGGGCCACCGGTGGCGAGGATGATGTCGACGTCGCGCATGACCATGTTGGTCAGCTCGATGGAGGGGACATCGACCCAGCCGATGATGCCCTCGGGGGCGCCGGCCTTGACGGCGGCGTCAAGCACGAGCTTGGCGGCGGCGATGGTGCACTTGGCGGCAGCCGGGTGCGGGGAGATGATGATGGCGTTGCGGGTCTTCAGGCAGATCAGCGTCTTGAAGATCGCGGTGGAGGTGGGGTTGGTCGTCGGGATGACGGCGCCCACGATGCCGATGGGCTCGGCGATCTTGGTGATGCCGTAAGCCTCGTCGCGCTCCAGGACACCACAGGTCTTGGTGTTCTTGTAAGCGTTGTAGATGTACTCTGCGGCGTAGTGGTTCTTGATGACCTTGTCCTCAAGAACGCCGCGGCCGGTCTCCTCGATGGCCATCTTCGCCAACGGGATACGAGCCTTGTTGGCGGCCATGGCGGCCTCATAGAAGATCTTGTCGACCTGCTCCTGCGTGTACGTAGCAAAAAGCGCCTGGGCCTCTCGCATCTGAGCGAGCTTGGCCTCAAGCGCCTCTACGTTGTCCACAATTGCGGGAGTAGTGTTTTCCGGTGACTTTTTCACCATTTGTGTCTCCTTGCGATCGGAGATTTACCCTACGCCTTGCATGATAGCAAGAAATAATTCGGTGAACGGTCAGATTCCCGTAAAAGACAAACTAAAACGCTTCAATAAACTGAAGCGTTTTAACCATTTAGCTAAAAAGCCGAACGTTTTATCCCGGCGAATTCCTAGTTTCCCCATGGCTATGGTGTGGAGTTTGTTCATTGTTTGTTTATTAGGTCTTAGGAAATAAATGCACATCGATTAATTCAGCTGGTCGTGACATATATTATGGATCGTTTCTATTTCATGGCAATAAACGCGTTCTCTTGTCAGACAAAACACTGGTAATAAACTAAACCCCATGTGTCAGACGGCACATTCAGTAAGAGTGAAATATATGCCTTTCCCTCTGGGCATTTTGTCGCCCTTACCGGTTCATGTCAGGTAAGTGGAAAGGTCGGTTTGTGAGATTGCCACGCTGCAGGCGAGCTCTTGTTTGGCTCGTCTCCTTTTTGTTCGTGTTTAATACGATCCCTACGGGCGTATTTGCTGATGTAATAGTGAATGCTGACCCTCAGCAAAACACGACTTCGGAGAATTTGTCTAATGAATCTACTGATAGTGCCTCTGTGTCGGGGGGGGGTTCGGTCGAGGCTTCCTCTAACGACAATTCGGTTTCAAGTGATGATCAAAAACCTGAATCTGATGTCTCGGATAAGCAGTCAAACGATGTGAATGTGAATGAAACATCTGATGAATCGAATTCTGATGCAGCAGAATCCGGTGTTTATCAAGTCAATGATCAATCAACATTTGAGGATGCGCTGAAAAAATATCCTCTGATAATTTATCGGAGATCAGACTTGTCCTAAAAGGTGGCTCGTCTTTTGTGGTGCCGACCCAAGAAGATTACGTTTCGAATTTCGGCGTTGCTAACAAGAAGATTACCGTGACGAGTGACGGTGATAATCACGCAACCTTGCGCTTCTCCAGCCGTGCCATGCTTTCCGGACCTTGTACTTTTGACAACGTCGAAGTTGTTGGTCTAGATAAATTCTATTGCAATGGTTTCGATACCGTGTTCACTCGTAACTGCGAGCTCAAGCTCTCTAGAACACTTTATGGCGGCGGCTATAAGTCGACTGTCAACCACACACATGTGGTGATAGCCGCGTCTGGATATATCAATCCTGGTAGTGGCGCTGGCCTTCATGACGTCATCGGTGGTTCATATCAAGGGTCCGTCGAGCATGACACCTATCTTGAGATCAGCGGTAACCTTCGCATGGCTAGCGGTAATCACGTTAATCCCGGTTGCATGCGCGGCGATGGCTCGAGCGGCGATGGAAACGGCTCTCCTGCTGTTTACGTAGGTGGTAACGCCACGCTTGTTTACGACAATGCCAACTCCAAAGTTTCTCCTGCTATCGAAGGCACTTACGGTTGCGAGATGCGCGGCAACGTGACGCTTGATGTTCGTTCGGGTGAAACAACTGAAATATGCGGCACTGAGGGCGATGCCAGCGAGTCAATAATTGATGGGAATTTACATATCATCGCGGGATCCGAGAGCTATGCAAATAGTGATCGTATCTTGCGTTTGGGTGCCAACTGGGGCATTACGGGAGCTGGCAATCTTTTCGCGGCAATGCCTGGGCAGACGGAGCATTACATTATTAAGGGTAGTGTTACCATCGACACTTTTGAAAATGTCTGGGGCTGGGATAAAGGTACAGTTCCAGATAGCTACGATCTTCCTAATATTAATGGTGCCATTATGGGCATGGTAGGCGGAGACATCACCATTAATGTTCAAGGCTCTCATTTACAAGATATTTATGGTGCAAGCGAAGATTCTTCTGTCAGCGGCACGGTAACTATCAACACGATCAATGCTGAACTAAAGAATAGTCTTTACGGTGATCCTGACGATGACGAGGGGGATATTCTCGCGCTAAGTTCTAGTACGGCAGGGGGCGCATGCAAGGTTCTCGTCGACGGTGGCGATGTGAACATAATTAGGCTCACGGAGGCGAAATCAGCTAATGAAGGCTCCGAAATAACTGTTTCAGGTAGTCCGAAAGTCAGAACCGGGATTCTTTCGACGACAAAATATGACTCGGCGCCTTCAAATGCTCCCACCGTCAACTTTAATAATTGTTCGGCAACAATCCCCTTTGTGCAGTCAGCAACAAATGTTTACGTTAAGAATGGCTCACGGGTCACTCTTAATGGACTTTGGCTGACGAAGAACCTTACTGTTGAAAAGGACAGTTCGCTGGTAACGGATGATAATGATGCAGTCATGCTTGAGGGCAACGCCGTGATCAATGGTTCGTGGGAACAGCTGTATGACCGCGCCGATAGCGGGAATCCAGATTTGACTGTGGCTGGCTCCCTGACCGTTGGGCAGGGAGGTCAATTCGTTAACCATGGATCGATGTCCGTCGTAAAGGATGCCTCGAATTCTGGATTGATGGCTCTGCTGAAGCCGGTAATCATCCAGGGTTCATATGACGGTGTCTCCGCTGAGGTGAGACTTCCGATAGTTTCTGAGGGCAAAAACTATAATGTCGGATCTATTCCGCTTGATATTCGCGGAGTTGCTTCGGGTGTCACGACGGTTAACACCGTGGATGCCTCTGACTGGAAGATTCTTAAAAAGCCGACAATCGGTGACAACTATGTTTTGGGGAAGGCTGGCGCTAAAGATACACCTGCTCAAGGCACTTTTGTTTTGGGCAATTCCGATGCTCTGAACGAGGGAATGTATCTTAAGCGAACGAATGACGCGGCCGGAAATAAGAACAACTTCATGTGGCAAGTTGCTGCAAAGATTGATTTAACTTTTGACGCCAACGGCGCCGACGATCCAGCCTACCCTCTGGTTAAAACTCAGGAAAAAATTAAAGGCAAGACCAGCTTCACCTTCGCGCTGCCCAAGACCGCCCCGACCCGCAAGGGCTGGGCGTTCGACGGCTGGAACACCGAGAGGGACGGGTCGGGCGATCAGTTCACCGACAGGACCGAGGTCTCCAAGTCCACGACCGTCTACGCCCAGTGGAAGTGGGTGCCCCGCGACGTCACCGTGACCTTCGACGAGAACGGCGGCGAGACCAAGGCCGACCCCGCCTCCCAGACCAAGACCACCGAGCCGGGCAAGACCAGCTTCACCTTCGCGCTGCCCAAGACCGCCCCGACCCGCAAGGGCTGGGCGTTCGACGGCTGGAACACCGAGAGGGACGGGTCGGGCGATCAGTTCACCGACAGGACCGAGGTCTCCAAGTCCACGACCGTCTACGCCCAGTGGAAGTGGGTGCCCCGCGACGTCACCGTGACCTTCGACGAGAACGGCGGCGAGACCAAGGCCGACCCCGCCTCCCAGACCAAGACCACCGAGCCGGGTGCTCTGGCTTCGACAGGGGAGAGACTGCTGCCGGTTCTTCCGCTGGCAGTTGTCGGATCTGCTTTGACTTCTTTAGGTTTGCTGCTCGAATGCAACCGCAAGAAGAGGCGGAATGATAAATAAATAATGGCCCGCCATGGCTTTGACTCTGGTTTTGCATTCCTGGATAGATAGAAAAGAAACCGCCTTCTCAAAAGAAAGCGGTTTCTTATAGTTCTATATGAACGCGAGGTCTTTGACCCGGAGAGTCCGAGGTACTTGTTGGTAAGACCTTATTTAGGAGCGCGCAACCTTGCCGGACTTGAGGCAGGTGGAGCAAACGTTCATCTTGCGACGGTGACCATCGACGACGACGTAGACGCGCTGGATGTTGGGGCGGAACTTACGGTTGGTGACGCGGTGAGAGTGGCTGATGGAGCGACCGGCAACGGGGTGCTTACCGCAAACTTCGCAAACTTTGGACATAACTGACCCTCCTTGGGCGACAAACGAACATGTCGCGTTAACAAACAAGCCTGAACTATAGCACAGAAGTCGCTCCCTGTGCGCAATCTACACAGAGATATTCCTCTTTTGGCGATAGTGCCCACGCCACGGCCCTGGACGTAGATCCGATTTGCGTGCAGCAGAGGGGATTATGCCAGCTCGTGCGTACGTTTTCAAGCTCGTCCCACAAATATATATAGGTTTATTGAGCAATGGGCTCCGTTTACGGATTGCTCTGTATTTATGCTCGCAATTAAGCTTGAGGTTGGCTACACTATCCCTTGACCATTAAAGGGGTACGAGATACCCACATGGAATTACATAGCTGCCAAAGAGCAGCCCTTCCTTGTGGGTGTCTGGTCCGCTTTAAGCGGTCGGGCATCTATTTTTTTGACTGTGTCAGCAGTCAAGACATGTGAGGAAGGAGATCGATGGGCACGACTTCCCCCAAGGCGGTCATCATGGACGAGACCGCCGTCAATCGAGCGATGACCCGCATCGCGCACGAGATTCTCGAGCGCAACGAGGGCTGTGAAGACCTCGCTCTGGTCGGCATCGTCACGCGCGGCGACCTTCTGGCAAAGAAGCTCGCCGAGGAGATCAAGGAGATCGAGGGCGTCGACGTTCCGCTCGGCAGCCTCGACATCAGCTTCTACCGCGATGACTACGCTACCAATTTCGCTCCCGCGATCCACGCCACCAACATTCCCTTCAGCGTCGATGGCAAACGCGTCGTTTTGGTGGACGACATCCTGTACACGGGTCGTACCATCCGCGCCGCTCTAGACGCCGTCATGGACCTGGGCCGTCCGAGCCGCATTGAGCTGGCAGTCCTCGTTGACCGCGGCCACCGCGAGCTCCCCATCTCGCCGGACTTTGTCGGCAAGAACGTTCCCTCGTCGCATGAGGAGAACGTGCACCTATATATGAAGGAAGTCGACGGCCACACCGCCGTCGAGATTAACGACGTCGCGCCGGGTTCCCACGTGGGCTCCGCGCCGCTGGGAGGTGAGTAGTACCGTGGCGTTCAACCATAAGCACCTGATCGACATTACCGAGTACTCCGAAGAGGACATCAAGCTCATCCTCGAGACCGCCAAGGCGTTCTCCGAGGTCAACGAGCGTGCCATCAAGAAGGTCCCCACGCTCAAGGGCAAGACCATCGTCAACATGTTCAACGAGCCCTCGACGCGCACCCGCAGCTCCTTCGAGCTCGCCGAGAAGCGTCTTTCGGCCGACAGCCTCAACTTTGGCGGCTCCTCGACCTCCACGGTCAAGGGCGAGAGCCTCGTCGACACCGTCGAGACCCTCAACGCCTACAAGATCGACTGCATCGTCGTGCGCGATAAGCACGCCGGTGCTCCCTACATCGTCACGCAGAACTCGCCCGCGAGCGTCATCTGCGCCGGTGACGGCAAGCACAACCATCCCACGCAGGCCCTGCTCGACCTGTACACCATCTGGGAGCACAAGGGTGACTTCCACGGTCTGAAGGTCGCCGTCGTCGGCGATATCGCGCACTCCCGCGTCTGCGGCTCGCTGATCCCCGCCCTTAAGATCATGGGCTGCGAGACCTACGCCGTCGCCCCCGGCACGCTGCTGCCGCCGGCGCCCGAGGTCCTGGGCTGCGACCACGTGACGAGCGACCTCGATTCCGTCCTGCCCGAGCTGGACGTCGTCTACATGCTGCGCGTGCAGCAGGAGCGTCTCGAGGGTGCCCCGTTCCCGACCATTCGTGAGTACCACAAGCTCTTCGGTCTGACCAAGGACCGCGAGAAGCTCATGAAGCCCGACGCGATTATCTGCCACCCGGGCCCCATCAACCGCGGCGTCGAGTTCGATTCCTATATGGCCGACCACCCGCAACGCTCCGTCATCCTGGAGCAGGTCTACGCCGGTATCTGCGTGCGTATGGCTATCCTGTATCTGCTGCTTGGAGGTGCCGATAATGGCCTTGCTTCTTAAGAATGCCCACGTCGTCGACCCGTCCGTCGAGCTTGACGGTGTCGTTGACGTCCTGATTGACGGCGACAAGATCGCCGAGGTCGGCGAGAATCTCGCCGTCGAGGGAGCCGAGGTCCGCGACCTTTCCGGCAAGTACCTCGTCCCCGGCCTGGTGGATATGCACGTTCACCTTCGCGAGCCCGGCTACGAGGTCAAAGAGGACATCGAGAGCGGTACCCGCGCAGCTGCCAAGGGCGGCTTTACCGGCGTGTGCTCCATGCCCAACACCGATCCCGTCACCGATAACGGTACCGTCGTGGAGTTCGTAAAGTCCCGTGCTGCCGAGGTCGGTCACTGCCGCGTCTATCCGTCGGGCGCCATGACCCGCGGTCTTAAGGGCGAGGCCATGTCCGAGATGGGCGATATGGTCGCCCACGGCGCCGTCGCCTTCACCGACGACGGTCGCGGCGTGCAAGGCGCGGGCATGCTCCGTCGTTGCATGGACTACGGCAAGATGTTCGGCAAGGTCTTTATGAGCCACTGCCAGGACGAGGACTTGGTCGGCCACGGCCAGATCAACGAGGGCAAGGTCTCGACCCGTCTGGCCCTCGAGGGCTGGCCGGCTGCCGGCGAGGAGCTCCAGATCGCCCGCGACATCGAGATCGCCAAGCTGACCGGTGCCAAGCTGCACATCCAGCACATCTCCACCGCCCATGGTCTGGAGATCGTGCGTGCCGGTAAGGCCGCTGGCGTTCAGGTTACCTGCGAGGCTACCCCGCACCACATGTTCCTGACCGAGAACGACCTGGACGAGACCTACAACACCTCGCTCAAGGTCAATCCGCCGCTGCGTACCGAGGAAGATGCCGAGGCCATCCGTCAGGGCGTCATCGACGGCACCGTCGACGCTATCGTCACCGATCACGCTCCCCACACCCCGTGGGAGAAGGCCCGCGAGTTCGAGCTTGCGCCCTTTGGCATGATCGGCCTTGAGACCTCCCTGTC
The DNA here is from genome assembly GCA_902491765.1 of uncultured Collinsella sp. Classification (GTDB taxonomy): domain Bacteria; phylum Actinomycetota; class Coriobacteriia; order Coriobacteriales; family Coriobacteriaceae; genus Collinsella. The sequence continues at coordinate 91,544 of CABUIY010000004.1, forward strand.
GCTCGTACTCACCGAGCTGGTCAACACGGGCAAGATGAGCGTGGGCCGCATGGTCGAGCTCATGGCCATCAAGCCGCGTGAGATTCTGGGCCTCGACCAGGTTCAGGTCAAGGCGGGCTCCGTTGCCGACCTGACCGTGTTCGACCCCTCTGCCACCTGGACGGTCGGTGAGGACGGTTATGAGTCGCGCGCCGAGAACTCCGGTTTTGCCGGCCGCACGCTTACCGGTCGTGCCACCGATGTGTTTGTCGGCGGTAAGCAGACGCTCGCCGACGGCTGCATCTGCTAGCATAGCCTTATCGCTTTTGTGCGCGGTGCCCTTGCGGTGCCGCGCTTTCTGTTCGTTTTGACCATGCAATCGCATGGGGGATTGGAGCGTCTATGCCCACACCTTCCACTGCACGCATGCACGACTTCGAGGTCGTCTCGAACCAGAAGATCGCCGACGGCATCTTCTCGCTCGTCATCTCGGCCCCCAAGCTTGCAAGTGCGCTCAAGCCCGGTCAGTTTGTGAACATTGCCGTGCCCGGCGATGCGTCCTCGCTGCTTCGCGTGCCCCTGAGCTTCTATCGCGCCGACGCCCAGGCCGGCACCGTCGAGCTGTGGTACGCCGTCGTGGGTGACGACACCCGTCGTCTGTCGCAGATGGCCCCCGGCTCCAAGTCCAACCTGTTGGGCCCTGGCGGCCGCGGCTGGCTTGTTCCCGAGGGCACCAGGAAGGCGCTGCTCGTGGCGGGCGGCATCGGCGTTCCGCCCGTGCTCTGCCTCGCCGGCAAGCTTGCCGAGCAGGGCGTGGATGTCGACGTGTGCCTGGGCTTTGGCACCGCTTCCAAGGCCGTGGGTGTCGATGAGTTCCGCGCGCTGGGCGCCACGGTTAACGTGTGCACCGACGATGGCACGCTGGGCACGCACGGTTTTTGCACCGACCCGGCAGCCGAGCTGCTCGGCGAGGGCGGCTACGACTACGTCGCCAGCTGCGGCCCCGCCGTCATGATGAAGAAAGTCGCCGCCGCTGCCGCCGAGGCCGGTGCGTACTGCGAGGTGTCGCTTGAGCGCATGATGAGCTGTGGCTTTGGCGCCTGCAACACCTGCAATGTCGAGACGGTCGACGGTATGAAGGGTGCTTGCATGTGCGGCCCCGTGTTCGATGCTTCCAAGGTGGTGGTCTTCTAGTGGGTACCGTGAACATGGCCGTCGATTTCGGCGGCGTCAAGATGCAGAACCCCATCAACACCGCAGCCGGTACCTTTGGCTACGGCTGGCAGTTCCAGAACTTCTTTGATGTTTCCCAGTTGGGCGCCATCACCACCAAGGGCTGCGCTGCCGAGCCCTGGCCCGGCAATCCCGCGCCCCGTATGGCCGAGATTCCCGGCGGCATGATTAACTCCGTGGGCCTTCAGAACCCCGGCGTGGCCGCCTTTGCCCGTGAGTCCGGTCCGTGGCTCGAGCAGCTTTCCAAGGACGGCTGCCAGGTCATCTGTCAGGTTGCCGGCCACTCCGTTGACGAGTTTGTCCGCGCACTTGAGATGTATGTCGAGCTGTGCCCCTGGGCTGCCGGCTACGAGATCAACGTGAGCTGCCCTAATATCGCCGCCGGCGGTGCCGCTATGGGCTCTACGCCCGAGGGCGCCTCATCCGTTATGGCTGCCTGCCGCAAGGTGACCGATAAGCCGCTGTTCGTGAAGATGGCGCCGGTCAACGTCGCCGAGATCGCCAAGGCCCTCGAGGCTGCCGGTGCCGACGGCCTTTCGGTCATCAACTCCATCCAGGGCATGGCCATCGACGTCCATACCCGCAAGTCCCGCGTGGCCAAGCCCAAGGGCGGCCTTTCGGGCCCGCTGTGCCACCACATCGCCGTGCGCATGGTCTGGGAGGTAGCCCAGGCCGTCGATATCCCCATCAACGGTGTCGGCGGTGTCATGACGGGCGAAGATGCGGCTGAGTTCATCCTGGCCGGCGCCACCTGCGTGTCGGTTGGTATGGCCAACTTCGTCGATCCGTGCGCCTCGATTAAGATTGCGCATGAGCTCGAGGCCTGGGCCGAGTCCCAGGGCGTAAAGGACATCAACGAACTGGTAGGTGCTTTCGAATGCTAGAGACCGATGCCCGCGACCGCGTAATCGTCGCCCTCGACTGCGACCGTGAGCGTGCGCTCGAGCTCGCCCACGAGCTTTCGGGCCATGCCGCTTGGCTCAAGGTTGGCATGACGCTCTATTACGCCGAGGGTCCTGAGATCGTCAAGACGTTCAAGGATCTGGGCTTTAAGGTCTTCCTTGACCTTAAGTTCCATGATATTCCGCATCAGGTTCGCGGTGCCGCCCGCGCGGCCTCGCTTGCCGGTGCTGACCTGCTTTCGGTCCACGGTCTGGGCTCGGGCGCTATGCTCGCTGCCTGCCGCGAGGGTGCCGAGGAGGCGCGCGAGGACCGTGCCAAGCTTGTCGCCATTACCGTGCTCACGAGCATGAACCAGGATGCCTTGAGCGAGATCGGCGTCGAGTCGCCGGTGGCCGAGGAGGCCGCCCGCCTGGCAAAGCTCGCTCAGGCCAACGGCATCGATGGCATCGTGTGCTCGCCGATGGAGGCTCACGACATGCGTGAGCTGCTGGGTCCTGATGCCCTGATCGTGACTCCGGGTGTGCGTCCGGTGGGTGCCGCCTTAGGCGACCAGTCCCGCGTGGCGACGCCTTCCCAGGCTATCGAGCGTGGCGCAAGCCACATTGTGGTGGGCCGTCCCATCACCGGCGCCGACGATCCGGTTGCCGCCTTTGACGCCATTGTCGCCGAGCTGGTCGAAAACGTCGCGTAAAAGATTCCCCTAAGTCACCACTTTTGGGTCTTATTAGCACAAAATAGCCCCTGTGCCTGCGTAAACTTTCCCATCCTTTGTGTGGAATCGCAGGTCAGGGGCTTAACTTTGGGCGCAGTATATTGCACTTTTTGCGGGTATCGTCTAACCTATGGAGCCGCGATTGGGCATTTTGTACGTTCTACGTGCTAAAATGCCAATTATTGAATCAGATATAACCCAACTATTTGGAGGTTCGAATGGCACTCCCTCAGCTTACCGATGAGCAGCGCAAGCAGGCTCTTGAGAAGGCTGCTGCCGCACGTCACGCCCGCGCTGAGCTTCGCGAGCAGATCAAGAAGGGCGAGAAGTCCCTTGAGTCCGTGCTCAACTCCGATGACCCCATCGCTTCCCGCATGAAGGTTTCCACCCTCATCGAGTCTCTCCCTGGTTATGGCAAGGCCAAGGCCGCCAAGATCATGGAGGAGCTCGGTATCTCCGCTACCCGTCGCGTCCAGGGCCTCGGCGTCCGTCAGCGCGAGCAGCTCCTCGAGCAGCTGACCAAATAAGTGAGCGCTCAGGATTCCAAGCTCTTTGTGATTTCTGGACCGTCAGGCGCAGGCAAGGGTACGCTCGTCACTCGTGTGCGCGAGCGCCGCTCGAACCTGGGCCTGACGGTTTCGGCTACCACGCGAGCACCACGCAAAGGTGAGGTCGACGGCGTCAACTACTTTTTTCTGACGCGCGAGGAGTTCGACCGCCGCGTGGCAAACGGTGAGTTTGTTGAGTGGGCCGAGGTCCACGGTAACTGCTACGGCACGTTGGTGAGCGAGGTCACATCCAAGCTCGCCTCGGGCGCATCTCTGATTTTGGAGATCGATGTCCAGGGCGCCCTGCAGGTGAAGGAGCGTTTCCCCGAGGCCGTGCTGATCTTTATTAAGCCGCCTTCGCTTGAGGTACTCCGCGAGCGTCTAGTCGGTCGCGGTACCGAGACGCCCGAGACGATTGAGCTGCGTATGGCAAACGCCGCCGATGAGCTTGCCCTTGCCGACCGCTACGACGACGTCGTGGTAAATGACGATCTCGACCGCGCGACCGATGAGCTCGTTCGCGTTCTCGATATGCATGAAAGGATCTGAGGTCCGTGTCCGTTGTAAAGCCTTGCATTGACGATCTTCTGGAGAAGACCGATCACAACCGCTTCCTGCTCGCTTCGCTTGCCTCCAAGCGCGCCTGCGACATCAATAGCATGCTGCGTGGCCAGCACAACCGCGTGCTTGCCGTCCAGGATGTCGATGACATCACCATCGGGCTTTCCGGTGCCGATACCATTTCGATGGCTATGGATGAGATTGTCGACGGCGACATCTCTTACGACGAGGCCCGTTATGAGAAGGCGCTCGGCCACAAGGTTGCTGAAGCCTAAATGGCAGCTCGCGTCTGCCTGGTCCACTATCACGAGGTTGGACTGAAGGGCAAGAACCGCGCACATTTTGAGCATATCCTCATGGATAACATCAAGGCGGCCTTGGCCGCCTTTTCCGTGAATGCCGTGTCTCGAATTTCCGGTTATATCCTCGTGACCTTTAACGAGCATCAAGCCGACGAGGCGGCGCGTGTCATTCGCACTGTTCCCGGCGTTGCTCGTGTATCTTTGGCGTATCACACCAACCGCGACCCGCAGGAGTACTGCGCCGCTGCCGTGAAGGCGCTGCGCGAGTTTGGTTCCTTCGATTCGTTTAAGGTACACGCCAAGCGCTCCAATACCGACTACGAGCTCACCTCGATTGACATCAATCGTCAGGTGGGCGAGGTGCTGTGTGAGGCCTTCCCCGATAAAAAGGTTCAAATGCACGACCCCGATGCGATGGTGCACGTACTGGTGGTCCAGGGTAGCGTTTATGTGTACGCGCGCTCCGAGCGCGGCGTGGGCGGTCTGCCGGTTGGTTCTGCCGGCAAGGTCGTGACGCTGCTGTCGTCGGGTATCGATTCTCCGGTGGCGACCTGGATGCTCGCGCGTCGCGGCGCGGTGTGCGTGCCGGTGCATTTTTCCGGTCGTCCGCAGACGCCCGATACGAGCGAGTATTTGGTGCAGGATATCATCCGTGCGCTTGAGCCGGGTGTCCAGATCGGCCGCCTGTACGTGGTACCGTTTGGCGACTGCCAGCGTGAGATTTCGGTCACCTGCCCCAGCAGCCTGCGCGTGATCATGTATCGCCGCATTATGTATTCGGTTGCCGAGCGCATTGCACACATCGAGGGCGCCAAGGCCATCGTTACGGGCGAATCGCTTGGGCAGGTTGCCTCCCAAACGCTTGAGAATATCATGGCCGTCAACGAGGCCGTGAAGATCCCCGTGTTCCGTCCGCTCATCGGGTCCGACAAGCAGGAGATTATTGCGCGCGCCGAGGAGATCGGTACGTTCGATATCTCGACCGAGGCCGCTCCCGACTGCTGCACGCTGTTTATGCCACGCCGTCCCGAGACGCACGCTAAACTCGATGCCGTGCATGAGGCCTGGGAGCTGTTCGATCACGAGGAGATGATCGAGCGCCTGCTCAAGCAGACCGAGTACATCGACTTCGAGAGCAACACGTATAAGGCCCCTAAGACCTTAAAACGCAAACATTCGGAGCTTGCTCCGCGTGAGATTTACCAAGATCACGAGTAATTTTGTGCATAGACCGATGATGCGCCTGCATCGTCGGTCTTTTGCTATCTGGGCATTTTGCGGCTAAGTGTTCATTTGCTGACGTGTGCCTGAATAAATGGACAGATTTGTGCAAGGTTTTGGTCGGTTTTTGGTTTGACCGCTAAAACCGGTTTTGGAGCGTGGCAGTTGCAGGGCTCTTTTCCTGACACGATGTTGTTGGGAGGTTTTGCTATGGCGCAGCGCGAACAACACGAACGGGTCAAACTGATGGACCGCTTGGCGGATAAGCTGTTCGGTCATAAGGCAGTGGTGATGGCGATACTGGTCGTCATTGCGATGGCGAGTGGACTGGCGATGGCGAACCTTGGCGGCGGTGCCGGCAGTGTGTCGTTTGAGCACACTGATGGTTCGGGTTCGTTAGTGGAGCCGGGATCCGGCGATGCCTCGAGCGGAAAGGCATCCGAAGGCTCTTCGCCTAAGGCGTCTGCCGAGGCAGAGGTTTATGTCGATGTTGATGGCGCCGTTGTGTCGCCCGGTGTATATCGCCTCAAGGATGGCGCGCGGGTGGCTCAGGCGATTGATGCCGCCGGCGGGCTGGCGCCCGAGGCAGACGTTACGGGGCTCAATCGGGCATCTAAGGTCGTCGATGGACAGAAGATTCACGTTCCAACGGTAGGGGAGCAGCAGACGTCCATTGCGGAAGCCGGTGTTGATGGTGGGGCTTCCGCATCATTGGGCGTGAGTGGCGCAACGGGCCTAGTCAACATCAATACGGCAAGCGCGGCAGAGCTGCAGACGCTCTCGGGCATCGGTCCCTCCATGGCGCAGTCGATTATCGATGAGCGGACAAAGAACGGTGCTTTTGCCTCGGTTGACGATCTGATGCGTGTGTCGGGAATCGGCGAGAAGAAGCTTGCCAAAATCAAAGATTGCATCTGCGTATGAGTGCGACCGAGCGCGAGCATGTGATGCCTCCGCGGCCCCTGATGCCGTGGACGATGGCCCTGTGTGCCGGCGTGTGCATGAGCTGCGCCTTGGTGCTCAACGTGGCCGCTGATGTGCTGCTGAGGGAGCAGGCGCCGGCGGTCGGGCTGCTATGGGCCATTCCCGTTGCGGCGGCGGCATTCGTTGTGCTGGCTCAATTTTGTGCACCGCTTGCTCCTTGGAAGCGGTGGCTGCATGCCGCGTCCGTTGGTCTCGTGGCGGGAGCGGTCGTCTCGGCGTGGTGGGCTGTGGGCACGCTAGGCGCCTCGAAGGCGCTCGACGGTCGAGCGGCAAGCAGCCTCGAGTTTGTCGTGCAGGGCGATCCATCCATAAACGACGACGTGTATTCCTATACCTGCGAGGCACGCGCGGACGGTAAGAACTTGGCAACGGTTCGTCTATCGTTTGACCGCGAGCTCAAGGTCGGGGCGCACGTGCGTGTTATCGGCCGCGTTTCACGTTTTGAGAACGATCCATATGGACGATCGCGCGTGCTCCGAGGCGAGGTGCGCAAGGTTCAAGCCCTTCGAGTTGTGTCGGTCGATGAGGGCTCTCCGGGGCCGCTGCTTCGGCTGCGAAATGGGCTGCTAGCGTCCATCGCGCCTGCGACCGACCCGGCGCGTGCGCTCATAGCCGGTGTCGTCTGCGGTCGTTCGGCCGAGCTACGCGCCCAGCCGGCGGGCGACTGGTTTTCGGTAACGGGAACGGCGCATCTTATCGCCGTCTCGGGCAGCCATTTGGCTATCGTGGGGTTTGTAATCGAGGGTGTATTGCAAAAGACTCGGTGCTCACGTGGTCTTCAGCGGGCGATATTGGCGGTAACGCTTGTGGGCTACGCTGCCTTTACGGGCGCGTCTCCCTCGGCCGTGCGCGCGTGCTGCATGGTGTTCGCGACGCTTGTCGTAAACGGCGCGGGGCGTCGCCGGCACGGTGCATCGGCACTCTTCGTAACCATGTCCATCTTTGTGCTACTGCGGCCGACGGTGCTGTTCGAGATGGGCTTTCAGCTTTCATGTGCCAGCGTCTTAGCCATTCTGTGCTTTTGCCCCTATGCGACCTACGCTTTGGGTGAGCTGGGTGTGTCATCGGGCGTTGCCAGCATGCTTTCCGTCACGCTCTGCTCGCAACTGGCGACACTTCCCATTACCATTCCTGCATTCGGTACGTTCTCGCTCATTGCTCCGTTGGCAAATGCGGTCATCGGTCCGGTGGTGAGCGTACTGCTTGCTTTGTCCATCGTGCTGGTTCCCTTTTCGCTCGTGGGACCGTTGCGGACTTGGGCGCTCGTTGTGCCCATGATTGCCGCCCGTTGCGCGCTGTTTTTCGAGCAGCTGTTTGCCGCCGTGCCGGGTGCATCCGTGAGCGTGCCGCCCGATAGCATGTGGATTTACCTAGTGCCGTGTTTGCTGGCGGTGCTGCTGGTCTGGTGGCCGCGTCCCCGTGCACGTCCTGTGACGGTGGGGCTTGCATGCCTGGTGCTCTTGGCTGCGATTCCGTACGTCTACTGGGATCGATTCGCTCCGCCTTCGGTGACGGTGCTCGATGTGGGCCAGGCCGATGCGATTCTTATCCGCCAGGGCGGCGCAGTAGCACTCGTCGACTGCGGGCTCGACGAGCGCGTGGTGGCGGCGTTGGTCCGCAATAACGTGCACCATATCGATGCCGTCTTTGTGACGCATTGGGATGAGGACCACTGGGGTGGTCTGCCTGCCGTGCTCGAACAGTTTTCGGTCGGAACGATTGCCGTGGCGGCTGATGCGCTGGAGGATGCTCCTGCCGAGGTGTTGAACCGACCTGGCGTGGAGTATCGGCAGGTGCGCCGTGGGGATACAGTCGACATCGGCTCATTTTGCGCCCGCGTGATGTGGCCATTCGAGTCCGTGGATGGCGAGGGAAATGAGGACTCGCTTGTCCTGCTGCTCTCTTATATTCAGGAAGGCAAGGGCCTGCGTATGCTCCTCACCGGCGATGCCGAGCTCGACCAAGAACGGGAATTCGTGCAGGAGGTGGGGGATATCGATGTCCTTAAACTTGGGCATCACGGCTCTAAGGTTTCAGTCGATGGTGAGTTGCTGGACGTCCTGAAGCCCGAGCTTTCCCTCGCGAGCGCGGGCGAGGGGAATCGATACGGCCATCCGTCCGACGCCTGCATCGATGCCGTTAAGGAAGCGGGCGGCGTGTTCGCGTGCACTATCGAACACGGCGACATTACCGTCACGCCGACTGCGAATGGCTTTGCGATGCGATGCCAGCGACCGTGACGACGTCGTTGGCGTGTGGTGGGCCCCTGGGCTAGAATGGCACGGAGCGAATACGAAGGCCTGCGGGAGGGGAGCGCAATGTCCGAAACCGGTCTGCTGCCGGCATATCTGATCGTCGGTACCGACGGAGTCAAGCGCGATCATGCCGTCTCGCGCATGAAGGCGCGTCTGGAAAAGACGGGCATGGTCGAGTTCAACCTCGACGAGCGCGACATGACCAAAGACCCCGATATCGAGTCGATTATCGGATCGCTCAACACCTTTCCCATGGGCAGCGAGTTTCGCCTGGTAATCCTTGACGGCTGTTCAAAGCTCGCCAAGGCGGTCTCGGAGCCGCTTGTCGAGTATTTGGCGAGTCCCAGCCCCACAACGGTCTGCCTCATCATTGCCGACTCGCTTGCCAAGAACACACGCCTGTATAAGGCGATCGCCAAGATCGATAAGAAGGCCGTGATCGATTGCTCCGGCACCAAGCGCTGGGAGCTACCGCGTCGCGTGCAGCAGATGGCGACGCAGCGCGGCAAGTTGATCTCGACGGCGGCCGCCGAGGAGCTCGTCTCGCGTTCGGGCGAGAACACTCGCATGCTCGATAACGACTTGGCTAAGCTTGCCCAGATGGTCGAGGCGCCCCAGATTGAGCTTGCCGACGTTGAGCGCTGGATTGTACGTACGGCCGAGGTTCAACCCTGGGACTTTCTCAATGCAGTCTCGGCACGTGACATGCGACGCTCGCTCGAGCTTTTCAATCTATTGCCCGCCAAGAGCTACGTGTGGACTTACACGTTGCTGTGCGGCCGCATCCGCGAGCTTATCGTCGCCAAGGCGCTCGATGCGCGCGGACAGGGTCGTGAGCTGGCCGCAACGCTCAAGCTCCAGTCCTGGCAGGTCAAGAATCACCTGACCTGGGCACGTCGCTTTTCGATGGCAGAGCTCGTCGCAGCGCTCGAGGGTGCCGTTGATGTGGAGCTCGCGCTCAAGGGTTCGGCCGATTCTGAGACCGCGCTTTTGCTCTGGATTACGAACATCTTGAGAAAATCGTGATGATACCTGCCTATTTGACAAATTCGTTCTATCCCTTTGAGGGGGAGCGTGCTATAGTAGGCGCTTGCATGACCTCACCGTGTCTCAGAGGTGTCATACATTTTTTGCAAGGAACTCGAAAGGAACTCCAGAAGTGGCAAACATCAAGTCTCAGAAGAAGCGTATCCGCACCAATGAGGCAGCTCGCATGCGTAACAAGGCTGTCAAGTCCGAGCTCAAGACGCTGACCAAGCACGTCCAGTCCGCCGTCGCCGAGGGCGACGCCGAGAAGGCCCAGGCTGCCCTCAAGACCGTCACCAAGCGTCTCGACATGGCTGCCGCCAAGCATGTTATCCACAAGAACCAGGCTTCCAACCGCAAGTCCGGTCTTGCCAAGCTCGTGAACAGCATCAACGCCTAAGTTGTAAATTTCACACCACACAGATTACGCGCATAAATGGAGCCTGTTTTATGGAACAGGCTCCATTTTTTGTACCGCTCGGGTAAGATAGTCCGCATGAATACTTCAATTGACATTTCCCACATCCGCAACTTCTCAATCGTTGCGCACATCGACCATGGCAAGTCCACGATCAGCGACCGCATCCTCGAGCTCACCCATACCGTCGACGAACGCGACATGGAGTCGCAGCTGCTCGACACCATGGATATCGAGCGCGAGCGCGGCATCACGATCAAGTCCAATGCCGTTCGCGTGTCCTATGACGCCGACGATGGCGAGACGTATCAGTTCAATCTGATCGATACGCCGGGCCACGTGGACTTTACCTATGAGGTCTCGCGCTCGCTGGCAGCCTGTGAGGGCGCGGTGCTCGTTGTCGACGCCACGCAGGGCGTCGAGGCGCAGACCGTCTCCAACGCGACGCTTGCCATGAACGCCAATCTGGACATTGTGCCGGCCATCAACAAGATCGACCTGCCCTCGGCCCATCCCGATGAGGTTAAGACCGAGATCGAGGATGACCTGGCGATTCCTGCCGATGATGCCGTGTGTGTCTCGGGCAAGACCGGCGAGGGCATTCACGATCTGCTGGAGTCCATTGTCTTTTTGATCTCTCCGCCCAAGGGCGATGCGAACGCGCCGCTCAAGGCACTCATTCTGGATTCATACTTCGACGAGTATCGTGGCGTCGTCGCCACGGTGCGCATCTTTGACGGCTCCATCAAAAAGGGCGATACCTTGCGCATGATGCAGGCAAAGGGCGACTTTTTGGTCGATGGCGTGGGCGTCAAGCGTCCCGCCGAGACGCCGGTCGACGCGCTGACGGTCGGCGAGGTCGGATACGTGGTCACGGGCCTGAAGGACCCCGAGGCCGTTCGCGTGGGCGACACCCTTACCTGGGCGTCGAACCCCTGCCCCGAGCCGCTTCCCGGTTACCGCGAGGCTAAGCCCATGGTCTATACGGGCCTGTTCCCGATCGATAACAAGGACTACGAGAACCTGCGTGACGCGCTCGATAAGCTGCATGTCAACGACCCGTCGTTGGTGTGGGAGCCCGAGACCTCGGTGGCGCTCGGCTTTGGCTTCCGCGTGGGCTTCTTGGGCCTGCTGCATATGGAGGTCGTCAAGGAGCGCCTGGAGCGTGAGTTCAATCTTGACCTCATTGCCACGAGCCCCTCGGTGGACTATCACGTCTACAAGACCGACGGCGAAATGATCGATGTCCGCAGCCCGCAGGACCTTCCCGAGGCCACGCGCATCGAGCGTATCGAGGAACCCTACCTCAAGGCAAAGATCATCTGCCCGCCTGAGTACACGGGTGCCGTAATGCAGCTCGCCATCGAGCACCGCGGCGTAACGACCGATATGATTCACCTCACGAGCAAATCGGTCGAGATGCGCTTCGATATGCCGCTCGCCGAGCTCATCTTGGACTTCTTTGACCAGCTCAAGAGTCGTACCAAGGGCTATGCCTCGCTCGACTACGAGTTCAACGAGTACCGTCCATCTGAGCTTGTGAAGCTCGATATCCTGCTTTCGGGCGACGAGGTGGACGCGCTGTCGTTTATCGTCCACAAGGACAAGGCCTACGGTCTTGCCCGCGGCCTGTGCGACAAGCTTAAGGAGATTATCCCGCGTCAGCTGTTCGAGGTGCCCATCCAGGGTGCTATCGGCAACAAGATCATTGCCCGCTCCACCGTCAAGGCGCGTCGCAAGGACGTGCTTGCTAAGTGCTACGGCGGCGATATCTCGCGTAAGCGCAAGCTGCTCGAGAAGCAGAAAGAGGGCAAGAAGCGCATGAAGGCCATCGGATCGGTCGAGGTCCCGCAGGAGGCCTTTATGGCGATCCTCAAGGTGGACGAGTAGGTCTATGGCGCTTTCCGAATACAGCAAGCGGCTGCTGGGCGCCTATGCCGAGCAGCCGTTCCTTATGGCTCCCATGGCGGGCGTGACCGACCCTGCCTACCGCATCATGTGCCGCCGCCGCGGTGCCAACCTTGCCTACAGCGAGATGGTGAGCGTGGCGGGCCTTGCCTATGCCAGCAACAAGACCTGGCGCCTGGTGCTACCGGCCGACGAGGAGCAGCAGATTTGCGTGCAGCTCTTTGGCTCCAAGCCCGAGCAGTTTGCGAATGCCGTCGCCGCCGTCGAGGAGCGTGTGGGCGATCGCCTGTCATTGATCGATATCAACATGGCCTGTCCGGCTCGCAAGGTCGTTACCAAGGGCGAAGGCTCGGCGCTTATGCGCACGCCCGACCTGGCCGAGAAGATTGTCGAGGCAGCGGTGGGCGCGGCGCATGTTCCCGTGACCGTGAAGATCCGCAAGGGTTTTTATGCCGAGGACCGCAACGCCGCAACGTTTGCCCAGATGCTTGAAGGGGCGGGCGCCTCTGCAGTTGCCGTGCACGGTCGTTGTGCCACGCAGCTCTATACGGGCCAGGCCGATTGGTCTGTCGTCGATGAGGTGGCCGACGCCGTCGAGATTCCCGTTATCGGTTCGGGCGATGTGTTCTGCGCCGAGGATGCCGCAGAGCATCTGCGCAGCTCGGGTGCCAGCGCGGTGTTTATCGCACGCGGCATCTACGGAAACCCCTGGGTTTTTGGTGATGCTCGCGCCCTTGCGCTCGATGGCATACCGGTGCCGGCACGCAGCTCCGTCGAGCGCCTGGACGCCCTGCGTGAGCACCTAACGCTGACGCATGAGCTCCTGCCGCTCATGTCGCGTGCCCGCACGTACGCAAGCTGGTACTTAAAAGGCATGCCTCATGCCGCCGCTTGGCGTGCCCATGTGGTGCGCTGTTCCACTTACGAGGAGTTTATGGCGCTGGTTGATGAGATCGAGCGCGATGTGGTGGCCTGCGAGGCTGCCCTTGCCGCCGGCGAATCGGTGCCTCCACATCCGCTGGAGGCTTAAGGGTGGCCGTTACCGCGCTGTACGTGCACGTGCCGTTTTGCGCCCAAAAGTGCCGGTACTGCGACTTTGACTCGCGCAGTTTTGCTCCGTGCGACCTGAGCGCTGCGCTCGATGTCTATTTTGAGCAGTTGTTCGCGCGCCTCGATGCTTTTGGCAAGGCTGGGGCCCTTGAACAGATCCGCACCGTCTATGTTGGCGGTGGTACGCCGTCGCTGGCGGGGAAGCGCCTGGTGGAGCTGGCGCGGCGTATTCGTGCGTGGTGCGCCCCCGTTGAGTTTACCTGCGAGGCCAATCCCGAGTCGCTGACCGCCGAGCTTGCCGCTGCGCTTGCCAAGGTTGGTGTCACACGCGTCTCTCTGGGCGTGCAAACGCTCGATAACATCGAACTTACCGCCATCGGCCGTATTCACGATGCCGATCGGGCGCTCGCCGCCATCGCGACGGTCAAGAACGCTGGGCTTGACGTGTCGTGCGACCTTATGTGCGGACTTCCCGGGCAGACCGCAGCGAGTTGGAAGCACACGCTCGATGGCGTGCTGGCGGCGGCTCCGCATCATGTGTCGGTCTACCCGCTTACGCTTGAGGAGGGGACGCCCCTTTATCGCATGGCGTGCCGCGACGAGTCGGTCGAGCCCGACGAGGATTTTCAAGCTTCGTGCATGGATGTGGCGCGTGAGCGTCTGGGTGCGGCCGGCTATCACCCGTATGAGGTGGCAAGCTATGCGCTCGACGGCCATGAGTGCGCCCATAACATTGCCTACTGGACCGGCCAGGGCTATTTGGGCCTGGGTCGCTCTGCCGCGGGCATGCTCGATGCCGAGGATTTCGATCGTCTTGCAGGTTTGTTCCCCGGCGTGTCTTCTCGAGGCGATTCGTACCGCGTGCGTCTGGTGCAACGTGACGATGACGCGACGGCGTTCGAGGCCGAATATCTCTCGCAGCGCGAGGCCGCGGCCGAAGACCTGATGCTTGCTTGTCGCATGACGCGCGGTGTCGCGTCCGACCTTTTGGTTCGCGCGGCTCGTGCCGTCCCGGCCGATGAGCTGGCAGCTGCCTGCGATCGCGCGCTCGAATTGGGTCTTGCCACTTGGGTGCCCGAGACGCTCGGAGTCCATGAGGGACCCTTCACTTCGGCAGATGTCATCGCGGGCCATGTTCGAGCTCGTTTAGCGCCGACACACCTGGGCTGGCTCGATGGAAATGTTCTGTTCGAGCTGTTTTGGGATCTAGCTTAGGTCGCTCGGGTAGAATTACCGAAATATATACGCTGCTGTGAGCAGGAGGTTGCCGCGCATGGCGACGATGAACGAAAAAGATTACTACGAGATTCTGGGTGTCTCCAAGGACGCCACCTCACGTGATATTCAAAAGGCCTTTCAGCAAAAGGCCCGCAAGCTCCATCCGGACGTCAACAAAGAGCCGGATGCCGAGGAAAAGTTTAAAGAGGTTTCCGAGGCCTACGCCGTGCTTTCGGACGAGCAGAAGCGTTCGCGCTACGACGCCATGCGTTCGGGCAACCCCTTCGCCGGCGCTCCTACGGCTTCGCCCTATGGCGGCGGCTACGCCGGCAGCGCGGGCTATGGCAATCCCTTTGAGGGCGGTTTTCCCTTTGGTGGCGCCTGGGGCCAGCCGCGTCGCGGGCAGGCTGCCTACAATCCCGAGAACGGCGCCAACGTGGTCGTCGATATCAAACTCGACGCCAAGGAGGCCAAGGGCGGTGCCCGCAAGACCGTCCGCTACACGCGCTTCGATACCTGTAACAACTGCGGCGGTTCGGGCTCCGTTTCGTCTGAGCATGCCCATACCTGCCCGAGCTGCGGTGGCCGCGGCCACATCGACGTCGACCTGTCCTTCCTGTTTGGTGCGGGCACGTTCCAGTCGGTCTGCCCCGAGTGCGGCGGTTCCGGTAAGGTCGTGGCCGACCCCTGCCCTGATTGCGGCGGCAGCGGTCGTACTCGCGTAACCTCCGAGCAGACGATTGAGTTTCCTGCCGGCACGCACGATGGCGACGAGGTCCGCATTGGCGGCATGGGTCATGCTGGCACCAACGGTGCCGCGGGCGGCGATCTGGTCGGCCGCGCCCATGTTGAGGCCGAGCGCTTGGAAGGCAAAGCTCGTACCGGTTTTTACCTGATGGGCATCGTGGCGCCGTTTTTGGTGCTATCGGCCATCTCGGGCGTGTTCTCGGCCTTTGCCGTGATGTGCTTTATTCCGTTTGCCATGGGCCTGTTCATGGTGCTCTCGGACGGCGTGCTGCACCGCAGCCTGCTGTGGTGGAAGCGCGGCGCGATGCAGTTTGCCAACGGTTTTGCCAACGGATTTATGTTTGCGCTCGTGTCGGTTTGGTTTGCGAGCTGCTCGCAACGTGCCATGCTTTCACCCTACGCAATGCAATAACATCAAACCCTCTGTTTGCGGCCGGCCCAGCTTGGGTATAGGACGCACTGTGACAATAATGAAAGTCGGAAGGATTCGGTCGTGTCGGAAAATAGGGATTACTACGAGGTGCTTGGCGTCGACAAGGATGCCGACGCGCGGACGATTAAGCGCGCGTTTCTAAAGAAGGCCCGTACCGTACACCCGGACGTTTCGGACGACCCCGAGGCCGAGGCCAAGTTCAAAGAGCTCAACGAGGCATATTCCGTTCTTTCCGATGAGCAGAAGCGTGCTAACTACGACCGTTACGGCATTGCCGACGGCCCTGGTGGTTCGGGCTACGTCGATATCAACGATATCTTTGGCGGCATGGGCATGGACGACCTCTTCTCGTCGTTCTTTGGCGGCGGTGCCGGCGGTGGCGCCCGAAATCGCCGTGAGCGTCGTCGCGGCCGCGACATGGCCATCTCGCTTTCGGTGACGCTCGAGGAGGCGGCACTCGGGTGCAAAAAGACGATCAGCTATGACCGCCTTGCTCCCTGTGAGGATTGCAATGGCACCGGTAGGGCCGAGGGCGCGCAGGAAAAGCAGTGCAGCCGCTGCCACGGCACGGGCTATGTCACGACGGTCCAGCGTTCGTTCCTGGGCCAGGTTCAGTCCTCTTCGCCTTGTCCCGACTGCCACGGCGAGGGCACGGTCATCGATCATCCCTGCGAGACCTGCGACGGTCAGGGCCGCACGCCTTCGCATGAAAAGATCGACATCGATATCCCCGCCGGTGTTTCGACCGGTCGCCAGCTGCGCGTGAGCGGCTTTGGCGAGGCTGGCCTTCGCGGCGAGCCCTCGGGCGACCTGATCGTCAACGTGCGCGTCGCCGACCACGAGCGTTTTAAGCGCAACGGTGACGACCTGTACCTCGTGAGCGATATTTCGATTGCGCAGGCAGCGCTCGGCTGCGAGATCGAGGTCGAGGGCATTATGCCCGATGAGGTCGTCAAGGTGACGGTCCCTGCTGGTACACAGTACGGCGACACCGTGAGCGTCAATAATTACGGCATGCCGCGCATTGGCGGTGGCGGTTCGCGTGGTCGCCTGATCGTGCAACTGCGCGTGGTCGTTCCCACCAATCTTTCCAATAAGCAACACGAGCTGCTCCGTGCTTTTGCCGATGAGATGGGCGATGACGTCGCTTCCGGTAAGAAGTCGGTGACCGACCGTATCAAGAGTGCCCTCGACGATATCCTCGATTAAGGAGCCCGCGTGCTCGCACCCCATATTTCCGTCGTCAACCTCGGCTGCCGCGTCAACCGGGTTGAGTCTGACCGTATCACTGCCGATCTTATGCGCCTGGGCTTTGCTATTGTGGATCCCCAGGATGCCGATCTGATCGTCATTAACACCTGTGCCGTTACGGGCGAGGCCGAGGCCAAGACCCGTAAGGCCGTCCGTCATGCGCTGGCCCATCCTAACGACCCTTACGTGGTCGTAACCGGCTGCGTCGTCAACCTGCATCCCGAGGAGTTGCTGGAGCTCTCCGATCGCGTGATCGCCGAGCCGTCCAAGATTGACGTCGCCGAGCGCGTCTGCGAGGTGCTGGGTGTCGAATCCGATACCGTTCCCGCCTGCAGCGATGGCGAGGTGGTCGATGCGCTCGGTCGCTCTCGCCTGGGCGTGAAGATTCAGGACGGCTGCAACCATCGCTGCACCTATTGCATTGTGTGGAAGGCACGCGGCCCCGAGCGCTCCGTGCCCGTCGAGTCCGTGCTCGAGCAAGTTCGCGAGGCCCAGGAGGCCGGCGTGCCCGAGGTGGTGCTGACCGGTGTGAACCTGGGTGCCTACGATGGCAAGAGCGCGACCGACGAGCACGTCGAAATCGATGAGCTGCTCGAGGCCATCATGGAGCGCACGTCTATTCCGCATGTGCGCATTTCCTCGGTCGAGCCCATGGATATCTCTGAGCGCCTGCTTAAGGTTATGGCGCGCTATCCGCAGCGTATCGCCCCGTTTTTGCACCTGCCCGTGCAGTCCGGCTGCACGGCGACCCTGCATCGCATGGGCCGTCCCTATAGTGCGGAGGCCTTTGAGGACACGGTGCGTATGATTCGCGCCAATCTGCCGCAGGCGTCACTTTCTTGCGACGTTATTGTCGGCTTCCCTGGTGAGACGGACGAGGAGTTCGAGGAGTCGCTGGCGCTGTGCCGCCGTGTGGGTTTCTCGCGTATGCACGTGTTCCGCTACAGCAAGCGTCCCGGTACCCTTGCTGCCGACATGCCCGACCAGGTTCCGCCCGAGGTTATGGCCGAGCGCAGCCGCCGTATGCGGGCCGCCGCACAGGAGCTCGCTATTGCCGACGCTCGTCGTCGCGTGGGCACGGTCGAGCGTGCCGTGCTCGAGTATGGCGACAACCTGACGCTCGGCTCGTTCCATCATGCCCGTCTTGACGATACCTGTGGACTTACAGCCCCGTGCCTGCTCGATGTTGCTATCATCGGAGTCGATGATTCCGGCTTGGTCCATGCACGCAGGGAGGTTCATGGAAGCCTCGAAGATTAGACTTACCGTTCCCGAGGGGATTGATCCCTCGCGCGTTTTGGGCGCCGGCGACGGCGTCCTTCGTGCGCTCGAGAGCTTGGTTCGCGCTCATGTGGTCGCCCGTGGCGATAGCATCTCCGTGAGCGGCGACCCGGACGAGGTCGAACTCGTGGCGCGCTTTTTCGAGCACGCTTTTCGCGAGGCGGCCGCCGGGCGCACGCTGTCTGCCGACGATGTCTCTCGCTGCCTGGCCGTCTTGCGCGACGGTGAGCACGAGGCTACGTCGCTTCGCGATGACGTGCTGCTTTCGTATCGCGGCCGCGTCATTCGCCCCAAGACGCTCGGGCAAAAGCGCTATGTGGATGCCATCCGCTCGCATACCATCACGTTTGGCTTGGGTCCTGCCGGTACCGGTAAGACCTATCTGGCCATGGCGCTCGCCGTTGCCGCGCTCAAGCGTCACGAGGTGGGCCGTCTGATCTTGACGCGTCCGGTTGTCGAGGCGGGGGAGAATCTGGGCTTTTTGCCCGGCACCCTCGAGGAAAAGATCGATCCCTACATGCGTCCGCTTTACGACGCTCTTTTTGACATGATGGATCGCGAGCGCACCGATGAGCTTATGGAGCGCGGCGTGATTGAGATCGCCCCGCTTGCCTACATGCGCGGCCGCACGCTGAGTGATGCCTTCGTGGTGCTCGACGAGGCGCAAAATACCACGCCCGAGCAGATGAAGATGTTCCTGACGCGCCTGGGCTTCAACTCCAAGTTCGTGATTACCGGCGACCTGAGCCAGCGCGACCTGGTGGGTCGTCGTGGTGGCTTGGCGGATGTCGAGAAGATTTTGGGCCGTGTCGATGATGTCGCATTTTCGCACCTCGAGCGTGCCGACGTGGTGCGCCATGCCTTGGTGGGACGTATCGTCGAGGCATACGATACTTATGATGATGTGCGCGAGAAGCGCGTACGTGACCGAAAGGAGTCCCGTTGAGTGTATTGATCAGCAACGATGCCGAGCTCGATACGCTGCTCGACGCGCAGGAGGTGGAGCACATCTGCGAGGTTGTGCTTGCCGCCGAGGGCGTTGAGCGTGAAGTCGAGATTTCCCTTTCGTATGTCGACGAGGACGAGATGCACGAGCTCAACCACGAGTGGCGCGGTATCGACCGCACCACCGATGTGCTCTCGTTTGAGTGCGATTCGGCCTTTGACGATGACATTCCCGCCGATGAGACGCTCGAGCTCGGCGATATCATCTTGGCCCCGCAGGTTATTGCCCGTCAGGGCCCCGGTTTTGGCAATAGCCCCGCTGACGAGTGCCGTCTGATGCTCGTACACGGAATGCTGCACCTGCTGGGCTATGACCACATCGAGGACGACGAGGCCGAGGTCATGGAGGCCCGCGAGGACGCCATCCTGCGCGATCTGTCGCTCGAGCGCGGCGAGGACCCTAAGCTAGTCCACGTCGGCCCCATCACCAACCACGCCCACGACTAGGAGCCGTCTATGATTCCCGGATCGAACAAGGACCATCCGTCCTTCTTTAAGTCGTTTTCCTACGCCATGGAGGGCTTCGTCACCGCCGTCAAGACCGAGCGCAACATTAAGGTCATGCTCGTTGCGGGCGTGTGCACCGTCATTGCCGGCTGTATCGTGGGCCTCGACATTGCCGAATGGGCCACGATTATCATCTGTTGTGGCTTGGTGATTCACGGCGAGCTGTGCAACACCGCTATGGAGGCCATCGTCGACCTGGCGACCCAGGAGCTCCATCCGCTGGCCAAGCGTGCGAAGGACATCGCCGCCGCCTCTGTATACGTTCTTTCCATCACTGCCGCGATTGTGGGCGTGCTGGTATTTGCCCACGCGCTCGGCTTTATTTAGAAAGGGATTCCCATGTCCGACAATATGCAGCCTACCGATGAGATTTTGGATGACGAGACTTTGGACGCGGTGGATACCGAGGGGCTCGAGGATGTCGAGGAGTTCGACCCGTTTGAGGGCATGAGCGATGAGGAGCTCGACGCCCTGTGCGACGAGGATGAGAACCTCGCGGGCTTTGGTGACGTGGAACCCGGTTTCCGCAGCGGCTTTGTGGCCCTGGTCGGACGCCCCAACGCCGGCAAGTCCACGCTGCTTAATGCCTGCTATGGCAAAAAGGTCGCCATCACCTCGCCGGTGGCTCAGACGACCCGCCGCCGCATGCGCGCCGTCGTCAACCGTCCCGGCTACCAGCTGGTCTTTGTCGATACCCCGGGTATTCATAAGCCCAAGGACGGCCTGGGGTCCGAGCTCAACAAGAGCGCACTGTTCGAGTTGAACGATGTCGACGTCGTCGCGTTTTTGGTTGATGCCACCAAGCCCATCGGCAGGGGAGACGCCTGGGTTGCCGAGCGTGTCAAGAACGCTCGTTCCAAGAAGGTCCTGGTGCTCACCAAGGCCGATGAGGCCGACCCCGCACAAGTCATGGAGCAGCTTAAGGCCGCCCACGAGCTCATGGACTATGACGACGAGATCGTGACGTCGTCGGTCAAGAACTTCAACGTCGATGCCTTCATTGAGACCGTTGCGCACTTTTTGCCCGAGGGCCCGCGTTGGTTCCCCGAGGACATGGGTACCGACGCTTCCGACGAGACACTCGTTGCCGAGTTTGTGCGCGAGAAGGTCTTGCGCCGCACCCGTGATGAGATCCCGCACTCCGTTGGCGTGATCTGCGATGCGCTCGAGCAGACCAAGAAGGTGCTGCGCGTGCACGCCACCATTTACGTCGAGCGCGAGGGCCAAAAGGGCATCATCATCGGCAAGGGCGGCGAGATGATCAAGCATATCGGTATCGACGCCCGACGCGATCTTGAACGCATTTTTGGCACGCAGGTCTTTTTGGAGCTGGACGTGAAGGTCAAGGCCGGCTGGCGTGACGACGAGGCCCAGATTCGCCGCTTTGGCTACAATGCCGAGGACTAAGGACGCGCGGCGCGCATGGCAGGCTCCCGGACATATCGCACGAAAGTGCTCGTGCTTGATAAGACTAAGCTCAAAGAGACCGACCTGATCTTGACGATGCTTGACGAGCGGGGGCGGCAGGTTCGTGCCGTGGCAAAGGGCGCCCGCAAACCCGGCGGACGCCTGGCTGCGCGCTGCGAGCTGTTCTGTACGGTCGATATGCTGCTCGCACATGGACGGTCGCTCGACGTGGTTTCCCAGGCCGAGCTTATGGAGGCGCCGCTCGGCGCTGCGCCCGATTACGAGACTACCTGCGCCGCAAGCGCGATCGCCGAGGTCGCGCGCGTGTGCTCGTTCGAGGACGCCGAGGACCCGTTTACCTTTGCCATCACGCAGCGAGCGCTTGCCCTGGTGGGCAGCGGGCTTGACACGGCACATATGGACCTACTTGTGGCGGCATATGTCTTTAAGCTGCTGTCGCACGTTGGCTATCGACCCGATTTTTCGGCCTGCGTGCTGTGCGGAGACCCCATGCTGTCGTATTTTTCGCCCCAGGCGGGCGGCCTCATGTGCGGGTCGTGCGCGTCGAGCGTTCCAGGTGCCGAACTGGTGTCGACCGGTGAGGCCGCATGGCTGCGCGCCCTCATGTCCATGACCTTCGATGCGCTTTTGGCCGAGCGAATCGACCCGCATACCGCAGCCTTTTTGCTGGGGCTTTCGCATGTTTGGGCTGCGACGCACACCGATCAGCGCCTCCGTGCGATGGAATTCATGTTGGGTCGGTGATGATGCGCAGGCGCGGGCTGCTTGTGGTAACATACCGACCTGTTGGTACCTCGACCTTGGTTGCTCGCTCCACCGGCGGCTTCCCAGTCCGAGGCGAATCGAGTCGCCCGATGGCGACGCAAAACGAAAGGTGAAACAATGACTGTTTCCAAAGAGCGCAAGGCGGAGCTGACTGCCCAGTTCGGTAACACCCCGGTCGACACCGGCAACCCCAAGGTTCAGGTCGCCATCCTGTCCGAGCGCATCAAGGAGCTGACCGAGCACATGAAGTCCCACCAGAAGGACTTCCACACCCGTCGTGGTCTGCTCATGCTCGTCGGTCGTCGTCGTCGTCTTCTCTCCTACATCAAGAAGAACGACATCGTCGAGTACCGTGAGCTCATCAAGGCTCTGGGCATCCGCGACAACATCCAGTAGGATTTGTACATGCTAAGAGCGTCCTGCGCAGCGGGGCGCTCTTTTTGTGTAAGGGCGCGAACAATCACGCTCTGAAGCGTGGCGGGGGCAGGGGGTCCGCGTCACATGAGAAGCCCGCAGGCAAGGGGCCTGTGGGGTAAAGGAGAACAATGACACTCGTATCCAAGACCTTTGAGCTGTACGGCAAGACCTACACCTTTGAGTCGGGCGAGCTTGCCAAGCAGGCCACCGGCGCCTGCCTGGTCAAGCAGGGTGACACCACGATGCTCGACACCGTGGTCGTCTCCAAGGAGCGTAAGAACTACGACTTCTTCCCGCTGACCGTCGACTTCAACGAGAAGATGTACGCCGCCGGCCGCATCCCGGGTGGCTACCTCAAGCGTGAGGGCCGTCCCAGTGAGAAGGCTACGCTCACCGCGCGCATGATCGACCGTCCGATTCGCCCGAGCTTCCCGGATGGCTTCCGCAACGAGGTGCACATCGTCGCCACCTCGCTCGTCGCCGACCAGGTCAACCCCTTCGACGTCATCAACGTCATGGGTGCTTCTCTGGCCATGACGCTCGGCGGCGTGCCCTTCGAGGGTCCGCTTGCCTGCGTGCGCATCGGCCGTAACGTGGAGACCGGCGAGTTTATCGTCAACCCCACCTACGAGGAGCGCGAGAACTCCGATCTGGACCTGGAGCTGGGCGGCTCTGCCGACTTCATCTCGATGGTCGAGGCCGGCGCCGAGGAGATCTCCGAGGACGACATGCTCGCCGCCATGAAGTTTGGCCAGGAGGCCCTTGCTGCTTTCTGCCAGGCTCAGGACGAGTTCGTTGCCGAGTGGGAGCAGGTCAACGGCCCCATCGTCAAGAAGGAGTACCCGCTCGACCAGCCCGTCGAGGAGGTCCAGGAGCGCATCTTCGCCCACTACGACGAGATGGCAGCCGCCCTTCGCGACGCCGACAAGCTCTCCCGTATCGGCAAGGTCGAGGCTCTGAAGGAGTCCATCCGTGCCGAGTTTACCGAGGAGGAGCAGGCCGCTTGGGAGCGCGAGATCCCCGTGGCGCTCAAGAAGCTCGAGAAGAAGGCCATGCGCACCATGGTCGTCGAGACCGGTGAGCGCGTCGACGGCCGTGCCGCCGACGAGATCCGTCCCATCATGGTGAAGGACAACTACCTGCCGCTCGTTCACGGCTCCGGCCTGTTCCAGCGTGGCCAGACCCAGGTGCTCTCCGTCCTGTCGCTCGGCATGCTCAACGAGGGCCAGCGTCTGGATACCATCGAGCCCACCGAGGGCAAGCGCTACATGCACCACTACAACTTCCCGCCTTTCTGCACCGGCGAGACCGGCCGCATGGGCAGCCCCAAGCGCCGCGAGATCGGCCATGGCAATCTGGCCGAGCGCGCTCTGCTTCCGGTGCTTCCCGACGAGAACGAGTTCCCCTACGCCATCCGCGTCGTCTCCGAGGTCATGGAGTCCAACGGCTCCTCTTCGATGGCTTCGACCTGCGGCTCCACGCTCGCCCTTATGGACGGCGGCGTGCCCATTAAGCGCCCGGTCTCCGGTATCGCCATGGGCCTGATCCAGGAGGAGGGCAAGACCGTGGTCCTGTCCGACATCCAGGGTCTCGAGGACTTCCTGGGCGACATGGACTTTAAGGTCACCGGCACCACCGAGGGCATCACCGCCCTGCAGATGGACAACAAGGCCACCGGCCTCACCTTCGACATCCTGGCCCGCGCTCTGCAGCAGGCCAAGGAGGGTCGCGCCTTCATCCTGCAGAAGATGCTCGATGTGATCCCCGAGCCGCGCCACACCACGCGCAGCACCGCTCCGCGCATCGTCTCCATCCAGGTTCCGACCGACAAGATCCGCGACGTCATCGGTTCCGGCGGTAAGGTCATCCGCGGTATCCAGGATGAGACCGGCGCTTCGGTCGACATCCAGGAGGACGGCACCGTCTTTGTCGGCGGCACCGGCGAGTCCGTGGACCAGGCTGTCGAGCGCATCAAGCTCATCATCAAGGTTCCCGAGCCGGGCGAGGAGTACACCGGTCGCGTGGTCTCCATCCAGCCCTTCGGCGCCTTCGTCAACCTGCTGCCCGGTAAGGACGGCCTGCTGCACATCTCTCGCGTCGCCAAGGGCCGCGTGGAGAAGGTCGAGGACGTCCTCAACGTGGGCGACGAGGTCAAGGTCGTCGTCATCGAGGTTGACGATCGCGGCAAGATCTCGCTCGATCGTCTTGACAAGCCCGAGGCCCCGGCTCGCGCCGAGGGTGCTTCCGAGGGCGACGGCGAGCACTTCCAGCGCCGTGAGCGTCCGCGTCGCGAGCGCTCCGAGCGCAGCGACCGTCCGCGCCGTCCCGGCGACAACGGAGGCCGCAAGCCCCGCCGTCACCACGACGCCGAGTAACAGCTAAACATAAGCAGCTCAACAAGGGCGACTCCGGACAGGGGTCGCCCTTTTGCTATTCCCGGCGGGGTCCGCGGATAAAGTTTCCTGCTCTACAGTCCTGCTCACGACGGAGGCCACATTAAGTGGCCTCCTGTTCGTGCGGAACTCGCGATAAACTTTATCCGCGGACCCCGCCGGGAATAGCAAAAGGGCTGGTTGGTGCGGGTTTCGATTTTGTCAGACAGTCTATTCAGTTTTCTTTTTTCTGAATTGTCGATAGCCGTGCTCTTGGCATATCCCCAGTTAAAACCGACCAAAATAAACCTGTCCCCCGATGGCCCCAGACCGGCGGGATAGACCAGTTCAGATGGGGCTTTGATGCATGGGTGGTCTGTTGTTGTGCAAATGGGTATCATACTGTGGTTATTGCATCGACTCTGCGATGCATTGTTGTACGTGCCCGGCGGTCGGTTTGCCAGAAGCGCCCCGTCGGTTGTTTCAGACCCGTTTCGAAGAAAGGAAACCACACGAACCTATGGCAGCTAAAAAATCATCTCCCTTGAAGATCATCCCGCTCGGCGGCCTTGATGGCATCGGCAAGAACATGACGGTCTTCGAGTGCGGCGACGACATGGTGCTCGTCGACGCTGGCCTCATGTTC
Organism: uncultured Collinsella sp.; assembly: GCA_902491765.1. Taxonomy (GTDB): domain Bacteria; phylum Actinomycetota; class Coriobacteriia; order Coriobacteriales; family Coriobacteriaceae; genus Collinsella. The sequence continues at coordinate 116,714 of CABUIY010000004.1, forward strand.
CCCGACGACTCGCAGCCCGGTATCGATCTGGTACTCCCGGATTACACCTACGTTCTGGAGAACGAGGAAAAGCTCCGCGGCATCGTCGTCACTCATGGCCACGAGGACCACACCGGTTCGCTTCCGTATCTGCTGCAGGACCTCAACAACAAGGTGCCCATCTTCTCGAGCAAGCTGACGCTTGGCTTTATCGAGGGTAAGCTCTCCGAGTTCCGCATTCGTGCGCCCAAGTTCCGTGAGGTCAAGGGCGGCAGCCACGTCAATTTGGGTGGCATCTCGCTCGACTTCTTCTCGATGACGCACTCCATCCCGGGCGCTCTGGGCGTGTTCATCCGCACCAACCAGGGCACCGTTATGCACACCGGCGACTTTAAGCTCGACCAGACGCCCATCGATGGCGTCACGCCCGACTATGCCGCTATCAGCCGCTTTGCCAAGCAGGGCATCGACCTGCTGCTGTCCGACTCCACCAACGCCACGGTCCCCGGCTTTACCAAGTCCGAGGCCGAGGTTGGCCCCAATCTGCTGCATGCCATCAAGAATGCTCCGGGCCGCGTGTTCGTCGCGTCGTTCTCGAGCCACATCCATCGTCTGCAGCAGATCTGCGACGCCGCCCGCAAGTGCGGCCGTAAGGTTGTCGTGACCGGTCGTTCCATGCTCACCAACACCCGCGTGGCGCGCGAGCTCGGTTATCTCAACATCGATGACGCCGATATCATCGATGCCTTCGATATTGACAACCTGCCCGACGACAAGATCGTCGTCATGTGCACCGGTTCGCAGGGCGAGCCTCTGTCGGCCCTTTCGCGCATGGCTAACGGCGAGCACAAGACGCTCTCTATCCACGAGGGCGATACCGTCATCCTCTCTGCAACGCCGGTCCCCGGTAACGAGAAGGCCGTTCAGCAGGTCGTCAACAGCCTCGCCAAGCTTGGCTGCGACGTGTGGGATAAGAACCGCGCCCTCGTTCACGTCTCGGGTCACGGTAGCCAGGAGGAGCTCAAGCTCCTGATGGCCATGGCCAAGCCCACCTACTTTATGCCGGTCCACGGCGAGGCCGTGCATCTGCGCGCCCATGCTCAACTTGCACGCAAGATGGGCCTCAAGGAAGATCATATCTTTATCCTCGACAACGGAGACACGCTCGAGATGCGTGGCGGTATCGTCAAGCGCGGTACGCCCGTCGAGTCTGGCGTCGTCTACGTCGACGGACTGCGCATCGGCGATACCGACCCCATCGTTCTACGCGATCGTCAGAAGCTCGCCAACGACGGTATGGTCACGGCCGTCGCCATCGTTTCGCTCAAGCACAAGAAGATCGAGGCCATCGAGTTCTCGGGCCGCGGCGTCTCCTTTGCCATCGACGACCAGTTCTCCGAGGACGCCTCGGCGTCCATCATGAAGACGATCGAGAAGGGCAAGTTCAGCTTTACGAGCAGCGGTTCCGATGCCATTCGCAAGGCTGTGCGCGACTCGCTCTCTAACTTTATCTGGAGCCGTACGCGCACTCGTCCGATGATCATCCCGGTCGTCATGGAGGTTTAGTTTGGCGCGCGGATCTGCACAAAACGCCAAAGGCAATAAAGCCAACAACCAACCGGCATCTGCTAAGGGTGCCGGTTCCCATCTTCGTGCCAATAAGGGCCATGAGGCCGAGTTCGAAGATTTTGAGCCCCTGGTCGAGCCTTCGGCCAACCGCGATATCGCCGGCGTGGTCATTGCCGTTTTGGCGATTGCGTCCTTCATTGCCGTGATTTCGCCGGCGACTGCACCCGTTACGGCTGCGGTTGCCGGTTTCTACCACCTGGGCTTTGGTCTGGGCGCCTACGTGCTGCCGATCGTCATTTTGCTGTTTGCCGCCACGCTCTTCTTAGGCGAGGATTCGCCGCTCAACGTGCGCTCCGTTGCGGGCGGCGCCGTTGTCTTTATCGCCGTCGTCTCCATTCTTTCGCTGATGGTGCCTGGTACGAGCGACTCTTGCGACCTTATGTTCATGCCGCAAAACCTGTCCGCCTCGGGTGGTTACATCGGTGCGTTTATTGCGAGTGCGCTGCAGAATGCCCTGGGTAAGCCTATCGCGATGGTGGTCCTGTTGGGTCTGGCCGTCGTTGGCTTTGTCATCATCGGCTTTTCGGTGGGTGGCGTTTTGCGCTCTGCCCGCGACCGTGCGGCCGATTTTGCCGAGCGCTGTCGTGCCGATGTCAACGCGAGTCCGTGGGGTGACGACGAAGCCCTGTCGGTGCCCGGCGTTGCCCGTCCGCACCTGAGCATTCTTCGTCAAAAGGGCTCCGATATGGCCGTGACCACGGTCATGGGCAACGATGCGGACCAGGTTCTGGACGATGACGACGAAGACGAGGATCCGTTTGTCGACGTGTCCGATGCCGTGGAGGCCGAGCGTGCCAAGACGACGTTGCTCCCGCGCCGTCACGCTAAGAAAGGTAAGACGGCTCCCAAGCTCAATACGAGCGAGCCCGACCCGTCTTGGTCCGAGAGCGAGATTGAGCTTACCGAGGGCGATGACGAGGACGAAGAGTCCCCGCTCGAGACTGCTAAAACCACCTTGCTGCCGCGTCGTCAGGCAAAGCGCGGTCAGGTGACCGGCCAGCTTTCGATGGAGGACGATCCGGCCAAGATTGACGAGTCCGAACCGCCGTTTGCAGTGAATCCCGTCTCGGCCGCCCCTCAAATTCCTGATTTCCTCAAGCATCCCAAGGTTGCCGATGCGTCTACTTCGAACGATGGGGGAGCGGACAATGCCCCCGCGGATAACGAGGGCGAAGAAGAGGACGGCCTTAAGCTTCCTCCGCTCGAAATCCTGCATGCAAACCCTCAGTCCGCTTCTGCCGCGTCTTCGGACAAGGAGCTGGAACAGACCGCTGAGTCGTTGCAGTCCACGCTGCTTGAGTTTGGCCGTAGCGCTCGCGTTGTCGGCTGGATTGCCGGTCCCACGGTGACGACCTTTAAGCTGCAGCCCGGCGAGGGTGAGCGCGTGAGCAAGATTTCGAGCCTTGAGGACGACATCGCGCTGTCGCTTGCTGCTCAGTCCGTGCGTATCTTTGCCCCGATTCCCGGCACCTCGCTCGTGGGTATCGAGATCCCCAATCGCAAGCGTCAGAACGTCAACTTGGGCGACGTGCTGCCCTATGTTAAGGGCGGTCCGCTTGAGTTTGCCATCGGCCGCGATGCCGAGGGCACGCCGGTAGTCGCCGATCTCGCCAAGATGCCCCACCTGCTGATCGCCGGTACCACGGGTTCCGGTAAGTCGGTCATGATCAACTCCATCATCACAACCCTGCTCATGCGTGCGCTCCCCGAGGACGTTCGCCTGATCATGGTCGACCCCAAGCGCGTCGAGCTCGCAGGCTATAACGGCCTGCCGCATCTCTACGTACCCGTAGTGACCGAGCCCAAGCAGGCCGCGAGTGCCTTGCAGTGGGCGGTGTCCGAGATGGAGCGCCGCCTGAAGGTCTTCGAGCGCCTGAACGTGCGCAAGATCTCGACCTATAACGAAAAGCAGGCCGCCGGCGAGTTTGATCATTACGATAACCCGCCACAAAAGATGCCCTATCTGGTCATCATCATCGACGAGCTTTCGGACCTGATGATGGTTGCCGGCAAGGACGTCGAGGCGTCGATTGTGCGTATCGCCCAGCTGGGCCGTGCCGCCGGTATCCACCTTATCGTGGCGACTCAGCGCCCGAGCTCTAACGTGGTGACGGGTCTCATCAAGGCAAACATTACCAATCGTATCGCCTTCAACGTCGCAACGGGCATCGACTCCCGCGTCATCATTGACCAGATGGGTGCTGAAAAGCTCACCGGCTTGGGTGACATGCTGTTCTCAAAGGTCGACTGGGGCAAGCCCCGCCGTATCCAGGGCTGCTTTGTTTCGGATGACGAGATCAACGAGATTGTCGAGTTCGTCAAGTCGCAAAGCGAGCCCGACTACCATGAGGAGATCCTGTCGGCTGTGGCACCTGCCTCCATGTCCATGGCAGGTGGCGGCGGCATCGTGCGCACCGGCGTTGCCGAGCCTCAGGACGACGATCCGCTTATCTGGGAAGCCGCTCATATTGTGGTGGAATCGCAGCTGGGCTCCACATCTGGCCTGCAACGCCGCCTGAAGGTTGGCTATGCACGCGCCGGGCGTATTATGGACATGCTGGAAGAGAAGGGTGTCGTCGGACCGCCCGACGGTTCCAAGCCGCGCGAGGTCCTGCTGGATGAAGAAGGCCTTGCCGCGCTGGAATCCGTCGATGCCGAGATGGCACGTGAAGATCGTGAGTTTGGAGGATTCTGATGGCTGCACGCTTTGGTGACATGCTGCTCGAGCAGCGTCGCCGAATGGGCCTTTCCATTCAGCAGGTCGCCAACACCATCAAAATCAGGCCGCAGATCATCGAGTTTTTCGAGAATGGCAATTTTGCATCGATGCCTCCGCGCGGCTATGCGCAGGGCATGATTTCGAGCTATGCGCGCTTTTTGGGCCTCAATCCGCGGGAGGTCGTCAACGCTTATTTTGACGATCTGATGGCATATGAGCGCGAGACGTCGCAGCAGGGCGGTCGTTTTCAGGACGCCGCCGGCTACGTCAATTCGCGATCCTCGGTCGACAACGGCCGTTTCCTGATGGTTCAGGGCGGGCGTTCGACGCGTTACGGCCAGCGCCCTCAACAGGCTGGTTATGTTACCGAGACGGGCTCGAGCGAGGAGATTCGTTCCCAGCGCGATCGTTTTCGCAGCACGCCGGCGCCCGAGGAGCGCGCACTCCCCGCTGCCCGCGGTGTCGCACGAGACCCTCGTGCCGGCTACGGCGATGGTGGTTATTCCGATCGCGGGTACCGTGGCGTTTCTTCCGGCCGTCCGCGCGGCGGCTATGCAGACGCCGATACTACGCAGGTGACGCCTCGCCTTCGATCTCAGTCACAGCCTTATAGCCAGCGCTCCTCAGCGCCTCGTTCGGGCCAGCGCAACTACCAGGGTCGCGGCGAGCTCGCCCCCCGCTCAGGCCAGCGCAATATGCAGCGCCAGGGTAGTTATCGCGGACGTTCCGACAATAACCGCGGTCGTATGCCCCAAGGCACCGGTCGCGGTGGTTCCAATCGTGGACGCGGCGGTGGGCGCGCTCCCCAGAACAACGGTCTCGATCCTCGTATCGTTTACGCCGGTATCGGCGCCGTGGCGCTGCTTCTGATCGTGCTCATCGTGGTGCTCCTGCGTGGCTGTGGCTCCTCGGCGCCCGAGTCGACGCCCGAGACACCCGTTGCCACCAAGACAACGACAAAGAAGTCTTCCAAGAAGACCGAATCCGTCGATGAGGACGAAGATACCGATGAGACGACGGACGAGTCCACCGATTCGGACGCCGCCAAGACGACGGCCAAGAAGGAGGAGAACGAGGTCACAAAGGTCAAGATCTCCGTTGCCAAGGGCAAGACTGCTTGGATTGAGGTCAAGGTTGATGGCAAGTCGGTCTATGGCGCCCAGGCGACCGGCCCCTTTGAGCAGGAATATACGCCCGAGTCCTCGATCGAGATCACCACGTCAAAGCCTTCCGATGTCACCGTTACCAAGAACGGCGAAAAGGTCCGCTACGACACTAAGACGTCGGGCGTGGCACGCGTGACGATCACTGTTCCCAAGAAGGAGACGACCGAGTCCAAGGACGGCGAGAGCACTGACGACACCGATGGCACCGAAAGTACCGACGGAACTGTTGGAACCGATGCCCAGTCCACGGACGGCACCGATGCCGTCACCGACGGGCAGACTACGCCCTATTCAGACGACTATTCGTACGACAGCTACTAAGCCGCTCGTAAGCGAAAGGATTAACCATGGCTAAAGATTCCAGCTTCGACGTCGTGTCCGAGGTCAATATGCAGGAGGTCGACAATGCCTTCCAGCAGACCACGCGCGAGATTTCCCAGCGCTATGACCTTAAGGATTCCGGCGCCACCATCGAGCTTTCGAAGGGCGACAAGCTCTTTACGATCAACGCCCCGGCCGACTTTGTCTCCAAGCAGATCATCGACGTCCTGAGCTCCAAGCTCATCAAGCGCGGCATCGATCTTAAGGCCGTGTCCTGGGATGCTCCTCAGGCTGCATCGGGTGGTACCGTGCGCGTGCTCGGTCACATCGTCGAGGGTATCGACCAGACGACTGCCAAGAAGATTAATAAGGACATCAAGGATCAGAAGCTCAAGGTCAAGGTGACGATTGAGGCCGACAAACTGCGTGTTTCCTCTGCTTCCAAGGATGCGTTGCAGACCGTGATTCAGTTCCTGCGCGAACAGGACTACGGTCAGCCGCTGCAGTTCACCAACTACCGCTAATTCATTCGAAAGGACCGCTCTCCAACATGGATACTCCGTTGGGCTCCGTACTCTATATCACCCTCGGGTGCGCCAAGAACGAGGTCGATACCGACCGTATGCGTTCGCTGCTGACCGCCGCGGGCTACGAGGAGGCATTCGATCCGCAGGATGCCGATATCGCCATCGTCAATACGTGCTCGTTCCTTGCCTCTGCAACGTCCGAGAGCATCGAGACCACGCTCGAGCTTGCCAATGAGGTGCAGGACGGCGTTCGTTCCTGCCCGATTGTCATGTGCGGGTGCGTGCCGTCACGCTACGGCGACGACCTGCCCGACGAGCTGCCCGAGGTTGCGGCCTTTGTGAAGGCCGACGAGGAAGACGGCATCGTGGCGGTCATCGATGATGTGCTGGGCGTGGAGCGCGAGATTGCCGCCTATATTCCGCAGGTCAAGCGCACCGTCGAGGGCGCTGTCGCCTATGTCAAGATCTCCGATGGCTGCAACCGCTTCTGTAGCTTCTGCATGATCCCGTATATCCGCGGTCGTTATCACTCGCGCAATGCCGAGAGCATTATCTCCGAGGTGCGCGACCTGGTCGCCGGTGGCGTGCGCGAGATCGTTTTGATCGGTCAGGACACGGGCATCTGGGGTACCGACTTTGCCGACGAGGACCTCGCCGAGGGCTCGCCGCGCAATCTGGCGCAGCTGTTGCAGGCCGTTGCTGAGGCGGTGCGTCCTCATAACGTGTGGGTCCGCGTACTCTACCTGCAGCCCGAGGGCATGACCGACGAGCTTATCGAGACCATCCGCGATACGCCCGAGGTGCTGCCCTATATCGATATCCCCGTGCAGCACTGCGACGCGCGCATCCTCAAGGCCATGCGTCGATCCGGTTCGCGTCAGGAGCTCGAGGACCTGTTCCGTGACCTGCGCGAGCGTATCCCCGGTATCGTGATTCGCTCTACGGCCATGGTCGGCTTTCCGACCGAGACCGAGGACGAGTTCCGCGATCTTATTGACTTTATGGACACCGTCGGCTTTGATTACACGAGCGTCTTTGCCTACTCGCGTGAGGAGGGCAGCCTGGCCGCCAAGATGGAAGGTCAGGTTAACGAAGAGGTTAAGCTCGAGCGCGCCCAGGAGGCCATGGATCTGGCCGAGTCGCTCGGTTTTGCCGCCACGGCGGCCCATGTGGGCGAGCGCGCCCAGGTGATCGTCGACGGCATCGAGGAGACCGAGGACGGTGCCGAGCTCATCGGACATGCCTGGTTCCAGGCGCCCGATTCCGATGGTGCGGTGCATCTGGATGCCAGCGAGGCATCTGTGGGCGATATTCTGACGGTCGAGTTTACCGATAGCTTCTGCTACGAGCTTATCGGTCATGTTGTGGAGTAGGAGAGCGTCGTGGCTAACGAGAGCAATAAGGAACTGACGAGTGTTTGGACGCCCGCCAACATCGTGACGTGCGTGCGCATCGTCTTCATTCCGGTGTTCATGATTGTGTCGGCGCTGTCTCACACAAGCGTTGCCGGTACGGATTGGAGCACCTTCGACGGTCCGCTCGCCGCTGGCGCCTTTATTCTGTACGTCATCCTGTCGTGCACCGATAAGGTTGATGGCTACCTGGCTCGTTCGCGCAACGAGATCACCGACTTCGGCAAGTTCCTGGATCCCATCGCCGATAAGTTGCTCGTGTTCTCGGCCCTGCTGCTGTTCTTGGACTTTGGTGCCGTTACTGTGTGGTCGGTGTTCATCATCCTGTTCCGCGAGCTGCTGGTGAGCGCCCTGCGCATGGTCGCGAGCGCGGCCGGTGTTGTCGTTGCCGCCGATAAGCTTGGCAAGTACAAGACGGCGACTACGATGGTCTCCATCTGCGGCTACCTGTGCGTCTTTGCGATGACCGGCCTCCAGTTGGGGCCTGCGGAGCTGTTGCTCGGTCTCTATGGCGTCTCACGCTTCCTGTACGCCGTGGCCGTTATCCTGACCGTTATCTCGGGCGCTCAGTACTTCTGGAACTGCCGCAAGATCGTCTTTTCGGTCTAGGTCCTGGTAGGCATGACGGAATCATATGAGCAGATTGCCGCGCATAACGAAGAGCTCGCACGCGATATTGTCGAGCGTGCAAGCGTTCGTGGTGTGACGGTTTCGACGGCTGAATCTCTAACAGCGGGCATGATCGCCTCGACGATCGCCGATATCCCCGGTGCCTCGGCGGTGCTGCGCGGCGGTGCGGTGACGTACTGCGACGAGATTAAGCATTGCGTGCTCGGCGTTGAGCAAGAGACGCTCGACCGCTATACCGCGGTGTCGTACCAGACGGCGCGGGAGATGGCTGCCGGTTCGCTGGAGCTGTACCAGAGCGATATTGCCATGAGCGCGACGGGCTATGCCGGCCCCGGTGGAGGCACCGAGGACGATCCGGCTGGAACCTTTTATATTGGCTGGGCGTATCGCTCGGCCAATGGGGGAGCGCCGGTCGTGGACTCCATTCGTTGTCACTATGAGGGCGATCGTTCATGCGTCCGTGCCCATGCGGTCGCTGAGGCACTGGGTCGCTTTGTCTACGTGCTCGATTCTATGGAATAGACGTGTTTTAAGGGGCCTCCGGGCCCCTTAATTGTGGAGATAGGGACCTCTGGCGAATTTGATCTTTGTGCAGGTAGTTATCGTAATCTTGCTCGTCATGCGTTGCTTGGTTCGCCTGCGGTCAAGTTTTTGGTCAGTGTTTGGTCGGCTTTTGGTTGGGTTTTGGAAAGGTCGGCTGCATATGATTTATCTGAACGGTTGACCACGAACAGCCGTTCGTTTATTATCGATGCAGGTTGTTAAGAGGAGGGCTATTCATGGCCAAGAATTCAGGTCCCGTACGTACCGTTCATGCTCGCACGACGGGTAAAGAGCGCGATGAGATGATCGCCACCACCAAGGCCGAGATCGAGAAGAAATTCGGCCAGGGTTCCATCATGAGGTACGGCGACGGTGGTCCCGAGCTCGAGGTCGAGGCCATTCCCACGGGCGCCCTGGCCCTCGATGCCGCGCTGGGCATCGGCGGCGTGCCGCGCGGACGTATCGTCGAGATTTACGGCCCCGAGTCCTCCGGTAAGACAACGCTTTCGCTCGAGATTTTGGCAGAGGCCCAGGCTATGGGCGGCGTCGTGGCATTTATTGATGCCGAGCACGCGCTCGATCCCACGTATGCCGCGCGTATCGGCGTGGACATCGATGAAGTCCTCATTTCCCAGCCCGATACGGGTGAGCAGGCGCTCGAGATTGTTGACATGCTCGTGCGTTCCGGCGCCATCGATGCTATCGTCGTCGACTCCGTCGCCGCGCTGACCCCGCGTGCCGAGATCGAGGGAGAAATCGGCGACACTACGGTCGGTCTTCAGGCTCGCCTGATGAGCCAGGCGCTCCGCAAGCTCGCCGGCTCGCTGTCCAAGTCCAACACGACGTGCATCTTCATTAACCAGCTGCGTGAGAAGATCGGCGTCATGTTCGGCAATCCCGAGACCACGACGGGCGGCCGCGCCCTTAAGTTCTTCTCTTCGGTGCGTATCGACATTCGCCGCATCGACAGCATTAAGCTTAAGGACGAGGTTATCGGTAACCGCGTGCGCGCCAAGGTCGTTAAGAACAAGGTGGCAGCTCCGTTCCGTTCTGCTGAGTTCGACATCATGTATGGTACGGGCATCTCTAAGGAGGGCTCGATCTTGGACATGGCTGTCGAGTGCGGCATCTGCAAGAAGATGGGCTCCTGGTTTGCCTATGGCGAGGACAAGCTCGGCAACGGTCGCGAGGCCGCCAAGGCGTTCCTGCGCGAACACCCCGATTGCGCTGACGAGATTGAGCATAAGGTCCGCCTTGCCTGCGGGCTTGAGTTTGATGACGATGCTCCGTCCGAGGTCGAGCTGACCGATCAGCCTGCGCCTGAGGAGTTTGACGAGCTTTACGCCATCGATGGTTCCGCCATGCTCGATGATGACGACGAGTAGCGGTTACGCTCATGTCGTATACGGTGACCGAGGCTACGGTCGTCTTTCCCGATAAGAAGGCGGCCTCCTCGTTCTCGAGCGGGTATGCGTCTAAAAAGCCCTGCGCGCATATCGATTGTGAGCTTGAGGGCGGTTTTGAACGGTCCATTTGGATTCCCGTGCGGGTTGCGCGGCTGTATCTCAAAAACCGCCCCGATTTTCCCTGTGATTGGGATAACTTTCGTGAGGCTGTGCAGCTCATCGAGCGTAAATGTGCACTTACCATGGTGACCGAGATGTTATCACGCCGTGACCATGCGACGGGTGAGGTCCGTGACAAGCTGGCTTGCTACGGCTTCCGCCAGCCCGCGATCGATTTCGCCGTCGAGCGCGCCACCGAGTATCACTTTTTAGACGAGAACCGCTTTTGCTCGTACTTTATCGAGGAACGCAAGCGGCGCGGTTGGGGTCAGCGCAAAATCGAGACCGAACTTAAGCGCCGTCATGTCGTGCTCGATGACATTCCCGGTTATCCCGAGGATTATTTTGCCGTCGAAGACGATTTGGCGCGTGCGTCAGCCCTGCTCGCCAAGCGGCGTGTTCCAGAGACGTGCAGATTCGAAAAACTGGTTCGGTTTTTGATGGGCAAGGGCTTCTCGTATCACATCGCCGCCGATGCCGTTAAGGCACGTCTCGATGCCGAATGCGAGGGATGTGCGCTTTAGGCGTATGCGTTTTGTGGCCCCGCCGTTCACCGCGTTTTAGCCGCCGTACTGGGGCCATTTATTTGACAGTTGTTGTGGTTCAACGTACGATAAACACTGTCATTTGCTTTGTGATATGTGCTCATCTGTGATGAGTTTGTTTATATGTTTATCTGTATCCGACCCGCATAAGCTGCGCCCATATTACTCAAATGTCGCGAGCCGTTCATAAGGACGGTTCGCTTTGTTGTGTAACGAATCCATAAAAAGGAGTGAGCATGCCTATCATTGCAGCGCTCGTTGGCATCGTTTTGGGTGCCATCGCCGCCATTGCCTACATGCGCACCGCCAAGCAGGGTAGTCTTCACGAGGCCGACGAAAAGATCCAGTCGGCACACGCACAGGCTGAGTCCCTGATCGGTGATGCAAAGCGTCAGGCCGAGACCCTCAAAAAAGAGGCTCTGCTCGAGGCTAAAGAGGAGATCATCAAGAACAAGCAGGCCGCCGAGGCCGAGGACAAGCAGCGTAAGAGCGAGATTCGTACGCTCGAGAACCGCGTGATGCAGCGCGAGGAATCCCTCGATCGCCGCAACGACGCTCTCGACAAGCGCGAGCATCAGCTGTCCAGTCAGGCCGGTCAGGTCGAGAAGCGCTCCCGCGAGCTTGAGGAGCTCTGCGCCAAGCAGACCTCCGAGCTCGAGCGTATCGCCGACCTGACCCGTGAGGACGCCCACAAGGAGCTCCTCGATAAGGTCCGCGGCGAGGTCACCCACGAGGCTGCCACGATCATTCGCGAGTCCGAGCAGCAGGTTCGCGCCGAGTGCCACAAGACCGCCCAGGAGATTCTGTCCCTGGCGATTCAGCGCTGCGCTGCCGACCACACAGCCGAGGTCACCGTTACCTCCGTGCACATTCCCTCTGATGACCTCAAGGGCCGTATCATCGGTCGCGAGGGTCGCAACATCCGGACCTTCGAGCAGGTTTCCGGCGTCAACCTCGTGATCGACGACACGCCTGAGACCGTCGTTCTTTCGAGCTTCGACCCGGTCCGTCGTGAGACCGCCCGTGTTGCCCTCGAGAACCTCATCGCCGACGGCCGCATTCACCCCGCCCGCATTGAGGAGATGTATCACAAGGCTGCCGACCTGGTTCAGCAGCGCGTGCGCGAGGCTGGCGAGCAGGCTGCCTTTGATACCGGTATCCACGACCTGCACCCCGAGATCGTCAAGACCCTTGGTGCCCTGCGCTACCGTACCTCGTTTGGTCAGAATGTGCTTCAGCACTCCCTCGAGGTTTCCGATCTGTGCGGCGTGATGGCTTCCGAGCTTGGCCTGGACGTTGTGACCGCTAAGCGCGCCGGCCTGCTGCACGACCTGGGCAAGGCAATCGACCACGACGTCGAGGGCCCGCATGCCGTCATCGGCGCCGAGCTTGCCCGCCGTTATGGCGAGAAGCCCGTTATCGTTCACGCTATCGAGGCTCACCATGCCGATGTCGACCCCAACACGGTGCTCGATGTCCTGGTACAGGCCGCCGATGCCGTCTCCGCCTCTCGCCCCGGTGCCCGTCGCGAGTCTGCCGAGAACTACATCAAGCGTCTTGAGAAGCTCGAGGAGATTGCCAACTCCCATGAAGGCGTCGAGCGTACCTATGCCATGCAGGCTGGTCGCGAGGTCCACGTCATGGTTCAGCCGGACAAGATCTCCGATGCCCAGTCCACGGTCCTGGCTCACGATATCGCCCATCAGATCGAGGAAGAGATGGAGTATCCCGGTCAGGTGCGCGTCGTCGTGATTCGCGAGAGCCGCGCTGTCGATATCGCTAAATAACATGAGCGACGCGAACGAACTCATCTCATTTATCGCGTCGATGTCGGGGGAGGGCAACCTTCGCGTCGAGGAGAACCTTGGCGAGGGGTATGTCCGCCTCCGCGTTTCGGAGGCCGAGCGGCGCCAGGCAAAGCACGACATTCAGCATGTCGAGGATATCGTCATCGAAATGCTCCGTAATGCTCGCGATGCCGGCGCCGACAAGGTCTATCTCGCTACGACCAAGGAAGATGGCGTCCGCACGCTTGTCTTTCTGGATAACGGCTCGGGTGTTCCGCAGGATATGCAAGAGCGAATCTTCGATGCCCGCGTTACCTCAAAGCTCGAGAGCATGAAGATGGACCGTTGGGGCGTTCACGGTCGTGGCATGGCATTGTTTTCGATCAAGCAGAACACCGACGAGGCCCGTGTGGTCACGTCCGGCGTCGATCTTGGTTCAGCCTTTAAGGTGAGCGTTGCGGCGGACCGCCTTAGTGAGCGTGCCGATCAGTCCAGCTGGCCCCAGGCCGTCAAGGATGAGGACGGACGTTATGTCTGTGCTCGCGGTCCGCATAATATTATTCGCTCTGCTTGTGAGTTTGCGCTCGAGGAGTTGCGTGGTTGCGATGTCTATCTTGGTTCTCCGTCTGAGATTGCCGCGACCCTTTATGCTCAGGCGTCAAGTCGGCTTGATACGTCGCGTCTCCTGTTCATTGATGACGAGAGCGAGCTTCCGGTTGTCGACCGTTTAGGCCTTGCCTCTGATGCCGAGGACTTTATCCGTATCTGTTCGGGTTTGGGTCTAGAGATGTCCGAGCGCACGGCCCATCGCATTTTGGCAGGGCAGATTAAGCCCGTTCGCGGTGTGACCGCGCGTCTGCTGCGCGAGCGTGATTCGTCCTCGCATGCGCCGGCTCCTGTCGATCTTGCGAAGGATCGTCGCGGGCTACGTATTGCCAAGGATGACATGGCACAGTTTTCGCGTGCTGTGGAGCGCGACTTTAATGACCTTGCCGCACGATACTATCTCAACCTTTGCGGCGACCCAAAGATTCGTGTTTCGCGTGATCGAATTACTGTGACCTTCGATCTTGCCAAAGAGGAATAGTGCCTTTACCGAGTCCACTCGGTACGATACAGTTATTGCAGTTAAAACGTACTTTTAAACGCAGGAGTTTCTTCATGGATTGCCTGAAGGTATCAAGCAAATCATCGCCCGCGTCCGTTGCCGGCGCCATCGCCGGCATGGTCAAGGATGGTGTACCCGTCAACATCCAGTGTGTCGGCGCTGGTGCTGTCAACCAGGCCATTAAGGCCGTGGCTATCGCGCGCGGTTTTTTGATTCCAACCGGTTTTGATATTTCCTGCGCGCCCGTGTTCTCCGACATCCTCATTAACGGGGAGTCGCGCACGGCCATCCGCCTTTCTATCTACGTTCACCAGATCAATCGAGCTGCTATGGATAACGTCGTCATGGATGATGTTAAGCCTGTGGCATAGCTTCTGCTTGCCTTGTTTCGCTCCCCATCGTTAGGACTTATGCACATGGACCAGCGTTCCGTACGCGATATTCTTGCCGGTAAAACCTACTTTATCCGCACCTTTGGCTGCCAGATGAATCAGCACGATTCCGAGCGCGTGAGCGGTCTGCTCGATTCGTATGGTTGCCTCATGGCGCTCGATCCCGAGCATGCCGATATCGTTGTCTTCATGACATGCTGTGTGCGTGAGGCCGCCGATACTCGCCTGTACGGTCAGTGCAATTCCTGCAAAAGCCTGCCGCCTTCGCCTTCGGGCAAGCGTGTGGTTGCCGTGGGCGGCTGCATTGCGCAGCGTGATGGCGAGGGCCTGCTCACCAACGTCGATAACGTCAATGTCATCTTTGGCACGCATTCTATTGCACATGTGGCCGAGCTCATTGCCGAGGCGTTCCTTGACGGCAAGCGTCATATCCGCACCAATGAGCATGAGGATACGGATGCCATGAGCATGCCGTGGCATCGCGAGACCCAGTATCACGCCTGGGTGCCCATCATGACGGGCTGCAATAATTTCTGCACCTATTGCATCGTGCCGTACGTGCGCGGTCGCGAAAAGAGCCGTCCCTTCGAGGAGATTGTCGACGAGGTGACCGGTTTGGTGCGCCAGGGTGTGCGTGAGATTACGCTGCTAGGCCAAAACGTTAACTCATATGGTCGCGATCTGTTTGGCAAGCCGCGTTTTGCTGATCTGCTGCGTGCCGTGGGCGATACGGGCGTGGAGCGCATCTTCTTTACGTCTTCGCATCCCAAGGACCTGTTGCCCGAGACCATCGACGCCATGGCCGAGACGCCTGCCGTTATGCCGCAGCTGCACTTGGCCGTCCAGTCAGGTTCGACGCGGATCCTCAAAGAGATGAATCGCCGTTATACACGCGAGGATTATTTGGGCCTGGTCGATCGCATTCGCAACCGTATGCCCGATATCGCGCTCTCGACCGACATTATCGTTGGCTTCCCGGGCGAGACTGAAGAAGACTTTGAGCAGACGCTCTCACTTGCCGAGACGGTCCGCTATGCCCAAGCCTATACCTTCATCTATTCCAAGCGCGCCGGTACTCCGGCCGCCGAGATTGACGATCCCACGCCGCATGAGGTTATTCTCGAGCGTTTCAACCGCCTGGTTAAGGTTATCGAGACCACGGCACACGAGTATAACCAGGGTGAGCTTCATGCTGTGGTGCCGGCGCTCATTGAGGGAACGAGTAAAAAGAACGACGCGGTCCTGCTGGGCAAGAGTCCCAAGAATCAGACCGTGCATGCGCCTATCCCAGAGGGTTACAGCATCGACCAGCTTGTTGGCAAGATCGTTGATGTTGACGTTGACGTTGCCAAGACCTGGTATTTGTCTGGCTCCGTTGTGGGCGAGCCGCGCTAATGGTTGCTCCTGGGGCAGGTCTTTCCGCCGTTGCGATCGTCGGTCCGACGGCGGTTGGTAAGAGCGATGTTGCCGATCGTTTGGCAGCTCGTCTTTCGTCCGAAGTGCTGTCGTGCGATGCGATGCAAATCTATCGCGGCATGGATATCGGTACCGCAAAGATGGCGCCCGATGGGTGTACGGCGCCGCTGCGTCTCGTCGACATTGTAGAGCCGGGTGTGGCATATTCTGCTGCGCTTTATCAGGCTGACGCTCGCGCGCATGTTGAGCGCTTGCTTGGCGAGGGCCGCCTGCCGGTGTTTTGCGGGGGTACGGGGCTGTATCTCAAGGCCGCCCTCGATGAGATGGACTTTCCCTCGGGTGAACTTGAGGACGATCGCCGTGCGGGCTATCAGGAGCTTGCCGAGCGTATTGGCGAGGAGGGACTGCATGCCCTGCTTGCCGAGCGCGACCCCGAGTCCGCTGCAGTCATCCACCCCCATAATGTTCGCCGCGTGATTCGCGCTCTCGAAATGCACGATGATGGAGTGTCCTACGCGCAGCAAAAGTCGCAGTTTAGTGTTCCGCGCGAGCATTATCATGCTCTATGGTTTGGTCTGACGCGTAATCGCGAGGTGCTCTACGAGCGCATTAACCTGCGCGTCGATCTGATGTTTGAACAGGGTCTTGTTGATGAGGTTCGCGGTCTTATGGACCAGGGGCTGGGAGATGCCCTGACGTCGATGCAGGCAATTGGCTATAAAGAGATCATTGATGCTTTCAATGGCGTGATTTCTATGGATGAGGCTCGCGAACTCATCAAGATGCGTTCGCGTCGCTATGCCAAACGTCAGCTTTCGTGGTTTAAGCGCGATGACCGTATCGTGTGGTTTGATATGGACGAGTTTACGATCGATGAGGTCATTGAGGACATCCTGCATCGTATTGAGGCTGCCTAATGGCTCGTTTCCCCCTTGTTCCCACGGCACCCGAGCCCGAACGTGCCATTTTGGTTGGTGTTGAGTGGCGCGACAATGCATGGCCACTCGATCGATCGCTCGATGAGCTGGAGCGCCTTGCCCACACGGCTGGTGCACAGTGCGTGGCTCGCTTGTCTCAGCGTTTGGTAAAGCCGTATCCTAAATCGTTTATCGGTTCCGGTAAGGTTGAAGAGCTGTGCGGCCTGGTGCATCGCATGGATGCCGATGTCGTTATTTTTGACGACGACCTGACACCCTCGCAGCAATCCTATTTGGAGAAAGCCGTGGGCGAGCCGGTAAAGATTATCGATCGTACGGCACTGATCTTGGATATCTTTGGCCTTCATGCTCAGACGCGTGAGGGACGCCTACAGGTACAGCTGGCACAGCTTCAATATTTGTTGCCTCGTCTGCGTGGCATGTGGAGTCATCTCGCCAAGGAACAGACGCGCGGCGGCATCGGCTCGCGCTTTGGTCAGGGCGAAAGTCAGCTCGAGGTCGACCGTCGCCTTATTCGTAATAAGATCGCTGCGCTTCGTCGTGAGCTCAAGCAGGTTGAACAGCGTCGCGATGTTCAATCCAAGAGCCGCATTGAGTCACCGGCGTTTCGCGTCGCGTTAGCCGGTTATACCAATGCCGGTAAATCGACGTTGCTCAATCGTCTTACCGGCTCTACGGTACTTTCGCAGGACAAGCTGTTTGCTACGCTCGACCCGACGACGCGTTCGTATCGCCTGCCCGGCGGTCGCGGAATGACGATTACCGATACCGTCGGCTTTATTCAAAAGCTGCCGCATGGTCTTATCGATGCCTTTAAATCGACGCTGTCCGAGGTTTTGGGTGCCGATCTAATTCTCAAAGTCGTAGATGCGTCTGACGAGGACTATGAGCGGCAGCTGGAGGCTGTCGACCGCGTGCTTGATGAGATCGGCGCCGGAGAGCGCCTAACGCTGACCGTATTCAATAAAATCGATCTTCTCAATAGCGTTGATCGATTAAGTTTCCTTCGTCGCTATTCCGAGGCTGTGCTGTTCTCGGCCCAAACGGGCGAGGGACTTGACGATCTCGTCGATCGCATTGCTCGCGAGGCAGCTGCCACCGATGTACTGCTTTCAGCTGACATTCCATATCGTGAAGGTGCGCTCATCACGCTCGTGCATGAGCAGGGGACCCTTTTGCACGAGGAATATCTTGAGGATGGCGTTCGTATTGTGGCGAAACTGCCGGCTCGTATTGCACCTCGGCTTGAGCGTTATCGCACCGAGTAGGCGAGCTCCAAAATGCCCAGTATGATGGGCTGATGCAGCAGATAAAAGGGGAGTGCATGACGTCCAAGGCTGGCGAGCGCCGGTAGGGGGTTGGCGCAGGCCCAGCTAGGGACGGTCTTATCGATTCCCTGCGCTATATGTGCGGCGAAGTATCCTGCAAGATACATAATGATAAACGGGATGATGGGGTAGTAATCACCTGAAACAAACCCAGGGCTCGGAAATCCCAGCCACGCCAGGTATGGGACAGGGTAGGTCGTTTTGGGGATGCTCCAGGTGAGGGCGAACAACACAAGGCATAGGGACACGCCCCATCTCGCCGAAATCTTCTTAAGGACGGGATTGGTCAACGCTACGATGCCGGTACATGCGGCCATACAGTAGATGATGCCAAAATTAACCGAATCGTCGACTGAGACAAGTGTTGTTGCCAACCAGACGACGAGTGCTGCTAAGGCGTATTTGGCGGCACGTTTGATATTGTTGCGCGAAAGAGTGCACATCCAACCCGCGATAAACAAGAATACCCAGCTGATGCTGGCGCGCCAGATGTCTTGAAAGACGGTCTGGGTAAACCAGGGCATATCCCAACCGTACAGGTAGGCGAGATCGTAGCAAGCGTGAAAACCTGCCATTGAAATCATCGTAAACCCGCGGACGGTATCAAAGATAGTGATGCGTTTTTGCATTACGAGAACCGGCGCATCAAGCCGACGACTTTGCCCAAGATAACGGGATTCGTTGCATAGATAGGCTCCATGGTGTCATTCTCGGGCTGCAGGCGTACGCGTCCCTGCTCCTTGTAGAACGTCTTGACGGTCGCTGAACCATCAATCATGGCCACGACAATTTCGCCGTTCATGGCACTCTTTTGTTCACGGACGATGATGTAATCGCCATTGAAGATGCCGACATTGATCATTGAGCTCCCATGCACCTCAAGGATAAAGGAACCCTGATCAGTGGCGATTTCGGTCGGGATAGTAAAAGTGTCTTCGATATTCTGCTCGGCCAGAATGGGAATCCCAGCCGCGACGCGACCAACGAGCGGTAGCGAGACCGTTCCGCGAGGTGCGGTGGGCTCGTCAGATTTAGAAATTGAGACAGAGGAACCGTCCTCGTTAAAGAGTTCCAGGGCGCGCGGTTTGGTGGCATCGCGCTTGAGTAGCCCGCGCGCCTCCAGAGCAGATAGATGGGCGTGCACGGTGCTGGGGGAGGAAAGGCCCACGGCAGAAGCCATCTCGCGCACGCTGGGCGGATAACCCTTCTCCTGCTGATATTCCTTGATGAAGTCGTAAATTTGCTGCTGACGCTTGGTAATTTTGCGAGCCATCAGGGCATCCTCTCTACCCGTGTCAAACAAATGTTCGAATTTTGCTTGACAGGAACAACTGTTCGAAGATAATAATAACCGAACATTCGTTCTCGCGCCAGATATTTTTGTCCGCGCGGCTTGATAAAACTGTTCTCAGCAAAACATGCGAGAGGAGAACATGATGAACGCAACGAATATGGTCCAGGGAAACCTCGCCCTTAAGCTCGTGACGCCTGCTGAACCCACTTTTACGGTTGTTCAGGGTGGCCGCTCCGGCTTTCAGCCTTTGACCGTAAAGCCTGCTCGCAATCAGCAGGCTGCAGTTGTGCCGGCCCGCGTTGCCCTGAAGGTTCCGACGATTGTCGCCGTTGCCGTTGCGCTTACGCTCTTCTTTGTCCTCGCTACGTCGGTCTTTAGCGCTCGTCACGCCGCGTATGCCGAGTCCGTTTCCAACGTTACCTACGAGACCATTCGCGTTCAGCCTGGTGATTCTCTTTGGTCGCTTGCCGAGGAATATCCAATCGAAGGCCTTTCCACGCAAGAGACTTCCGACATGATCCGTAACGTCAATCATCTGGAGCATGGTTCGCTCGCCGCCGGTGCGCATCTTAAGGTTCCTGCTCGTTCGTAATCATTATCGCGCTGCACATGGTACCCTTGTTATCGTTTAAGAGGAGGTACCATGCGCTGTCCCAAATGCGGCAAGGCACATACCCGCGTCGTTGATTCCCGTATGCAGGAGTCAAATAACACCATTAAGCGCCGTCGCGAATGTTGCTCGTGTAACTACCGCTTTACAACGTTCGAGCGATGCGAAGACCCAATTGAGGTCATTAAGTCGGACGGAACCAAGCAGCGGTTCGATCGCAATAAGCTGCTCGTCGGCTTGATGCGCGCCACCATCAAGCGTGATATCGACACTAAGAAGCTCAATGAGATTATCGACGATATCGAGGTCGAGCTGCGTTCTCGTACGCTGACGGCCGTCACGTCCCATGAGTTGGGTGACATGGTGCTCAAGCGCTTGGCCAAGATCGACAAGGTGGCGTACATCCGCTTTGCCTCGGTCTACCGCGATTTCAAAGACGTCGATGAGTTTCTGCAAGAGCTTGACAAGCTAAGGTGATTCCATGTCCAACATTACCGTCAACATAAAGCGTCTCGACCCCACCGTCGAGCTTCCCAAATACGCCCATCCCACCGATGCCGGTTTGGATCTGCGCTCCAACGAGGACTGCGTCCTGAGGCCCTTCGAACGTCGTCTGGTCTCTACTGGGCTGGCCATCGCCCTGCCCGACGGTTACGCCGGCTTCGTCCAGCCCCGCAGCGGCTTGGCCATCAAGCAGGGCCTGTCTATAGTCAATACGCCGGGCCTCATCGACGCCCACTACCGAGGAGAACTCAAGGTTATCCTCATCAACCTGGATCCCTCCAACAACATCAAAATCAACAAAGGCGACCGCATAGCCCAACTCGTCATCCAAGAAGTCCCCACGGTCAACCTCATGGAAGTAGAAGAACTAGACAAAACCGACCGAGGCAACGGAGGCTTCGGCTCCAGCGGCGTCGCCTAGGGCGCTCGTATCCCTCCCGCCCGGGGCTTACCTATATCATTCCATGCTCAAACATTCTCGCGTCGCTTCGCTCGCTGCGAAACTGCGCGTGGAACGATATAGGTAAGCCCCGGGCGGGCGGCTACTCGCTTGAAACAATATTTACTTTTCTAGTAAGCCGATGCGACAAAGGGGCTGTCCCTTTGTCGCATCGGCTTACTGTATTTTTATTTTCCTGTTTTACCTTTGCAGGTTCTAATGGAGGGGATTCTGAAGTAGCTGCTAGTAAGTAAACGCAGCCGCTCTGCCGGAGCCGCCCTTATATCGTTCCACGCGCAGTTTCGCAGCGAAGTGAGAATGTTTGAGCATGGAATGATATAAGGGCGGCTCCGACAGAGCGGCGGACATTCGACTAGCGGATATGCGCGGGTTTTCCGCCCCAATAGAAGCGGCAGAAGGCTCGTTTGCGCTTTTGGGGCTTGCCTACTAGCTCCATGGTTGCGATGGCTATGTCTTCGGCTGCGTGGGGGCGGCGTAGTACTTCGCCATTGATGAGTAGGGCTTTGAGTGATTCGGGATGGTCGTGCAGGTGACGTAGGGTAACGATGAGCTCTCGTGCGGTGGTGACATGCATGCTGGCGCCCATGCCGGTGAGCATCGTGGTGTTGGCCTTTTCCTGGCCATAGGACTTGCCCAGCAGGATCATCGGCAGATGTGCGCATAGGCACTCGGTGACGGTGAGCCCGCCCGACTTGAGGATTGCCAGGTCGCAGCCGTGCATGAGGGCCGCCATGTCATCCACGTAGTCCAGAACTGTGACGTTTTCGAGCTTCATGGCGACGAAGAGCGTCTTCAGCCGGGTGGCATACTCCACGTCTTTACCGGGCAAAAAGACAAAGTGCATGTCCTCAAAGCCGCGTAAGAAGGGGAGCGTGTGGTCCATCGCGGCGCGGAAACGCACGTATGGTTGGGGCAAACTGGCGCCGGCCATCACCAATACGACGGTTTTGTCTATGGGGAGATTGAACTTGCTGAGCTCATCTTCGCGTTTGTAATCTGAATCGAAACCGGCTCGGATGGGGATGCCCGTTATGCGGATCTTTGACTCGGGAACCTTGCGCGGGCGCAGCGTTTCGGCCATAAACTCGTTGGCTACACAGAATAGGTCGGTGTCCTTGTGGGGCCAAAAGCCTTCGACTTCGTAATCGGTCGGCACACAGATGACCGGGTAATCGATACCCGTAATTACGCGGGCGCCCACGGCAACATTGGCTGCTGTGATGTGCGTTGCGACCACGGCTATAGGCCTGCGGCGACGAATATATTCGTTGAAGGCGGGGAACATAATACGCGACCATGCCGTGCCGCCACCCCAGAGAAGATGTCCCGTAAGCGTATATCGCCAGGTCAGGTCGTAAATGGGGCGTGTGGCTCCCGTAAAAGAAGCCGCGGTCTTATTGCCGTCGAATTTAATACGTCCAAAATCAAGGATATCGAGCACTTCAATTTCAATATCCTCAGGGATTCCCTTGGTGCCGCGGATAAGATCAAATGCTTGTGCAATCGCGTTGGCGGCGGCTTTGTGGCCCGATCCAACCGATGCGTGCACAATGGTTACTAGGGGTTTTTGTGCAGGTGAAACGGTCATTTGCTCCGGTTGGGGAGTGGCTTGCATGGGCAGGGGAGCGCTATTGCTCATCTGCGTTTGATCCATCGATAACTCCCCTTCAGCTTTGTTACGCGTTTTATCATTGTAGTGCATGAGTGTCATGTTCACGTAAATTTGGGTATGAGCGCAAAGAACGCCAATCTTTCGACAGGAGGTCTCTTCATGACTACCCATCAGCCGATCGATGTTGCGATTATCGGTGGCGGCCCTGCGGGCTATGCTGCGGCCATTTATGCGGCGCGCTCCAACCTAACGACGACCGTGATTGAACAGGGCATGTCGGGAGGGCAGATCGCCACGACCAATGAAGTCGAGAACTATCCGGGCATTCCGCTCTTGAGTGGCGCCGAACTCGGTGAGCGTTTTCAGCAGCATGCAGAGGGCCTGGGAGCACAGGTTACATGGAGCATGGTTACGGGTATCGATTACGATGCCGATGCAGCGCTGTTTACGGTGCATCACGATTTGGGCGATACGTCGGCCTCGAGCGTTATCGCTTGCATGGGTGCCACGCCGCGATCTGCTGGTTTTGTTGGCGAGGATGCGTATCGCGGTCGCGGCGTTTCGTATTGCGCGACGTGCGACGGCATGTTCTTTCGCGGCAAGCAGGTTTTTGTCATCGGCGGCGGCAATGCTGCCTGCGAGGAAGCTCTGTTCTTGTCAGAAATCGCCAGCAGCGTGACCATCGTTTTGCGCCGCGATCAGTTCCGTGCCCCCGATGGTGTGGTTCAAAAAGTTCTTGCAAAAGATAATATTTCAGTTAGGTACCAAACTAGTATTGTCGAGCTCTCGGGCGAAGCCATGCCAACGACGATTACCTTTAAGGACAATGCATCCGGGGAAACTCACACCGAGTCATTTGTCCCTGGCTCGTTTGGTATCTTTGTCTTTACCGGAACGCAGCCCCATTCCGAGCTCGTTGAGCATCTAGTCGATCTGGCGCCGGACGGCGGTATTGTTACTGATGATTCCATGGCGACCCGCACGCCAGGTCTATTTGCCGCTGGCGACATCCGTTCCAAGCGTTTACGCCAGGTTGTGACTGCCGTTTCTGATGGAGCCATAGCGGCAACGAGCGTATACGCGTTTCTCCGTGGATAAGTACGATAATATATCTTATGTAAGGTTGCTATCAATTAACTAAATGGCGGGACGATGTATCAGTGCACTGTCCCGCCATTTTCTTGCCGGCTATGTGGTATGCAAAACTAGATAACCTAGAATACAATATAGAAAATGAACGGAGGACCTTTATGAACCACGTTAAACACGTTATTCCGATGTCTGATTCGTCGGTCAGCATTAAGCCTGAGGATATTCAGCCCACTGTGCTGCCCGATGCATTTATTCAGTCCGATATCGTTCGCAAACTCAATACGTTGAGTCTGCCGCGCTATGACCAGTTGCCCAATGTGACGCTCTACCGCGACCAGGTCATTGAGTATGTTGCGCTGTGGATGGAGCCGCTATCCATTTGCGTTGAGCAGCCTGTCATTACGCCATCGATGATCAATAATTATGTGAAGGTCGGCCTGGTGCCCGCTCCGGTCAAAAAGCAATATGGCCGCGAGCAGATTGCCCGCCTGATCGCTATCTGCATCTTTAAGCAGGTGCTACCTATTGCTGCGGTGCAGGCTCTCTTTAACATTCAGCGTTTGAGCTACGATGCTCCGACGGCCTTTGATTATGTGGTCGATCAGCTCGAGGCATCGATTCGTTCGGCGTTTTCCGTCGAGCAGACGCCGGTTCCCGATACGGCGCATCAGGTAACGCGTGAGTCGCTGCTTGTGCGCAGTGCGGTTTCATCCTTTGTTTCGAAGGCTTACTTGATGAGCTATCTCAAGTTCAACGGGTTTAATAGCTAGCCGACGTATAAAACGGGCGGGACAAAGAGCCATCTGTCGCTTTGTCCCGCCCGTATTTTGCTTGGTTGGACTTTATTTGCCTGAAGCTACGCCCATGCCGTAGCCGATGATGAGGCCGTGCATCTCGGCGTAATAGGAATCCAGGCCGTTGCAGGGCATGATGATGGTCTTGGAGCCGGGCCAATGTTCGACTATGCGATCAGTAAGCGCCTGGGCTCCAGATTCGTTCTCAACGTGATCGATGATGACCTCGCCGCCCGTAAAACCCTCGGCTTCCATGGTGTCGATGATCTTGTTGAGCATCTTCTTTTCGCCACGCGTGTGCCCGACGAGTTCGATTTTACCGGCCTCGCTCGCCGTGCCCAAAATGCGGATATTGAGCTTGTTGGCAATGACGCCGGCTGCCTTAGGGATACGTCCGGCTTTGGCCAGGTTTTCGTAATTGCACAAGCTGAAGAGGATTTTGCTGTTCTGCTCAAGGCTATCGAAGTATGCGCAAGCGTCCTCGAATGAGACATCCGGATTGCTTGCAAGATAGCGGTCGAACAGCAAGAAAATGAGGTCCATTTTGCCGCCAGCTGCGCGCGAATTGACTAGATGAATCTGCCGGTCGGGCTCCTCGGCAAGAACCATATCGCGAGCCGTGGCTGCTGCGTTGTAGCTGCCCGACACGCCCTCAGAGATCGGCATGCAGATGGTCTTGTCTGCCAATTTGAAGAGCTCGGCCCACTCCCCTACGCTGGGACAAGCGCTCGAAGAAGCGTTCGTCTCCGCCTGAACAGCGCAGTTGAGTTCATGAACATCGAGTGAAAGGTCATCGACGAATTCACGCTCCCCCACTCGAATTTTGAGGGGCGCAAATGCAAAGGTGGTATGGGGCGCAGTCGGTTGCCAATCGCGGAGGTTACAGCTTGAATCGGAGATAAGTGCCCAGCTCATAGAGGGTCCTTTCTAATTGTTCCTCAACAATTATAGCCATCTTGCAAACTGAATGTGCAGCTATCTAGTTTTGAATACTAGATAGCCGCACAATATTAGAGAAAAACGAATGGACCTCGCGACTTAAAGCCACGAGGTCCACATTCACACGCTGTGTAAGATGACTTAGTAACGCACGAAGATATAGTTATTGTTCATGCCGGCGGCAACGGAGCTGATGATAACACCCGTGTTGTAGTCGGAAGCATGAATCATCTGACCACCACCGATGTAAATGCCGGTGTGGTACGAGTTGACTACAACGTCACCGGGCTGCGGATCGGACACACGCGTCCAGCCCATAAAGGTGCCCGTGGTGCCCAGGCGGCAATAGCGACCAGTAAGGCAATAGCTTACAAAACCAGAGCAGTCGAAGCTGTTCGGGCCAATTCCGCCCCAGGAATAGGCGCAACCAAGCTTGCTGTATGCACGCGAGACAACAGAACCGCCATCGACGGACTGGCTCGGAGCAGAAGGCGTCGGAGCCGGAGCAGGCGTGAAGGGCTGCGGCGTCGGAGCAGGTGCCGGCGTAGGAGCCGGAGTGTTGCCGCCCTGGTTGTTGTTATTGCTGGTCTGGCCACCGTTGTTGGTGTTCTCGGTCGTACCGGCAGTCTCGTTGCTCACCGTGGCCTTCTCGGCGGTGCTGGCGTTGATGCCGGCCTGCAGCGCGGCGTTGGCCTCGGCCTCGGAGGCAAGCTCGGCCTGCAGCTGCGAATCCAGGGAGTTTACGACGTTCTGGGCTTCAGCCTGCTGGGCGTTAAGCTCGTCGACCTTCTTTTGCGTGGCGGCGACGTTCTTTTCCTGCTCGGACTGCTTATTGGTGAGCTGCTGCTTAAGCTCCTTGACCTCTTGAATGGTCTGAGCTTGCTTATCGGAAACTTTGCCGTAGTAGAACAGACGGTTGAGCATATCGCTCAGGTCATCGACACCCGTCAGAACCTGAAGCAGGCTCAGACCGCCGGTCTTATACTCGCCGGCGACATAGGTCGAGAGCTTAGCCTGACCATCGGCGATCTCCTGCTGCTTTTGCGTGATCTCGCCGGCAGTCTGATCGAGCGCCTGTGTCTGCGTGGCGAGCTCATCGTAAATCTGCTGAGTTTGGGTACCGATCTGCTCGAGCTTCGTACGAGCGCAGGCAAGGTCGGATGCGGTATCGGCGTAGGCAGGAGCCGCGAGGCCCAAGCCCAAAACACAAGCGAGGGTTGCCGTAGCAGCGCAGCGTGCCATGTTTTTGTGCGTGTTTGCTGTGCGCATGTAGCTTCCTTTCCAGTAACTAAGGGTAACGGCTAGTCCACCGTCACCAGGCTAAAGAGCTCCACATCGTCATTAGACGGTGTGAGCTTCTCGCGCGGGTTGAGAAACGCAAGCCCAAGGATACAACCGTAACCGACAAGCTTTGCGCCCATATCTCGCACCAGTTTACCTGTTGCCTCGACGGTTCCGCCCGTCGCGACCAAGTCGTCCAGAATCAACACGGTATCTTTAGAGCTGGTAGCGTCGGCATGGATTTCAATTGAATCGGTGCCGTACTCGAGCTCGTAGCTCTGACTTACGGTCTCGCGCGGTAGCTTGCCAGGTTTACGTGCGGGAACAAAGCCGGCGCCAAGGGCTACAGCCACCGGTACGCCAACCATAAAGCCGCGAGCCTCGGGACCCACGACCTTGGTGATTCCCATGCCGGCAAAGTGCTCGGCGAGGGCATCGGTCATGGCTTTGAGCGCCTCGGGATTGCCAAAGAGCGGCGTGATGTCTTTAAAGATGACTCCGGGCTCGGGATAGTCGGGGATGTCGACGATTTGAGATTCGAAGTCGTACATTGCATGACCTTTCAATGGGTTGCCGAAATTTCAGCAGCGGTTATTTGCCCGCGGTGGCGGCGCCGGATTGCGAAGGGGCGACGACTTTGAGCGGCTTTACGAGAGAATCCTCGTGCGAAACCGGCGCGGCTGGCTCTTCGTTTTTGGCCTTGGTGGACTCGGAACGCGTGATTTCCTCATCGAGTGCATCGATGTCGGCGTCCTCGACCACGGCGTTGAGCGACTCAAAAACGCGGTTCTTGAGCAGCGCGGTGTGCACGCCCTCCGTCAGGTCGTGAAGCTTCTTAAACGCACGCTCGAGCTTGGCGTCGCGCTCGTCATCGGAGGTATCCATTCCGAGCATGCTCACGAGCACCTGCTCAAACATCGAGGACTCGCGGTTAGCGGAAGACACGTACTGACGCAGGTTGCGTGGCTCGATATGGAAGCGCGACAGCTCGGAGCAGTAACGGATGATCGGAAAATCGCGACCATCGACGAGCTCGCGGTTCTGCGGGCTTTTGATGATGCGAATGAGGTCGTTTTCGGCGAGCGAGCGGATAAACGAAATCTCGACGCCCAGCATATCGGGAATGGTCTCGATGGGATGCAGCTTTTGCTTAGTCTCCTTGGGCTCCGTCTTGAGCGGAACATCGGACAGCAAGCCCACCTCGTAGGCGAGCGTTGACAGGTCCGTGGCGTTTTCCAAGCGCTGCTTAATCACGTTGAGTGGCATATAGCGGGTCTTCTGCAGGTGCAGAATGACCTCCAGGCGATCAACGTCCTCCTTGGAGTACTGACGGTATCCCTTTGGCGTACGATGAGGGGTAATGAGCCCCTCATCCTCTAGAAATCTAATTTTTGAGTTCGAAAGATCGGGGTATGCGCCTCGAAGTAGGTTGACGACTTGGCCGATACTCAGATAGTTGCGTTCGGCCATGCCCTACTCACCGGTTTCGATGCGCTCCGGCGTGCTCTCGTGGTAGATGAGCGTAAACGTACCGATCTGGACGGAAGAACCGTCGTGCAGCGGGGCTGCATTGACGATGGCACCGTCGACCCAGGTGCCATTGAGCGAGCCCAAGTCCTCGATGCGAGCGCCGAGGCCCTCGCGAATAATGCGCGCGTGGCTGCGCGAAACGGTCATGTCATTGAGGAAGATGCCGTTCGCAGGATCGCGGCCGATGGTGGTCACGTCGTCCTCGAGTTCAAAAGCGGCACCAGTCTGCGGACCCTTGACGATGGACAGAACGGGGGCGGTGATGCGCACGTTGGCCATGAGGTCGGGAACGGTGACGTCGCTTGAAGGAACGCGGAATACGCAGGTAGCGTCCGCGGTCTTATCATTCTGAGGCATATTGTTAACCATGTTGTCCATGACAACCCCTAACTTATCGCGGACCTGCCGCAAATAATGAACCGTACGTAATCATACCCCAACGAATCAGTCTTCGATTTCAGGGTTCAGAAAGTCGATGTCCTCGTCCTCGGGATGCGCGAGAGCCTGTTTAATGGCCGCTCCGCCCTTAATGGAGTAGATGACAGCCGTGAGCATGGAGAAGATCACGCCGCCGTACACAAAGAAGATGCCGAGGGGCACCGAGCTTCCGTTGAGGCCCGGGAAGGCCGTAAGGGATGAAGGTAAAAGATGCAGGCCGTCAATAACGGGGAAACCGAGCAGCATGAGCGAGAAACCAGTCATGAGCAGCGCTGTGGCAATCTTTCCCGGGAAGACGACATCGATGGGGCGACGGTGATAATGACGAACGATAAGCGTGCCGATGCCCAGATAGATGTCGCGGCCAATAATGAGCACGCAGACCCAGACGGGCAGCTCTCCGCGGACCACCAGGCCAAGTACGCCGGTGAACAGCAGCGCGCGGTCGCAAATGGGATCCATGACCTTGCCGAGCCATGAGACCGTCTTAGTCATGCGGGCGATCTGACCGTCCATCCAGTCAGTGGAGGCGGCAACGGCGTAGATAACGATGGCGATGACGCGGTTGTTATCCGTCACAAACAGGTACAGAAATACCAGGGTGAGGATCAGCCGCGTAAAGGTGATGAAATTGGAGATCGTAAAGATCTTATTCGACGGGTAATCGGAAGTGCCGATAAGCTCCTTTTTGATCTTCTTTTTGATGCCCACAGGACTCCCCCGCTGGTTAACGACTAAACTTTCGATACTATACCCGTTCCGGCGATGTCTATCCAGCGCAGCCATAGAGAGTCCAGACATGTGGAGGGCGCTGTCGCAACGTGAATGTGCCGTTTTTGTGTACGTCAGCCTCCAAACATGTCATAAATTGTCGTTTTTGGAGGATGACGTACAAGTTTTTGTTAAGCGAAAGTATCGATTAATAAAGCCGTTGATTCTTCGTTGCTTACTTTATTGATTCTTAACAAGACGATATGAGAAAGCCATTTGGGTCGCCTCCCCCGCGGCGCAGCTTCTTTC